>NZ_JACJVN010000006.1 GCF_014212015.1 Cohnella lubricantis
TGCCACTCCTTGATCAGCGGCACGATCTTGTTCGTCACGTTCGAGATCATCGTCGGCGAGACGTCGATGCCGTACAGCTGATGCAGGTGATCATGGATCTCACGGGTGCTGACACCCTTGGCGTAGAGCGCGATGATCTGATCCTCGATGCCGGTTACATTTGACTGATGCTTCCGGACAACGAGCGGCTCGAACTCGCCTTGCCGATCCCGCGGGACCGAAATCTCTTGCTCGCCGTACTCGCTCGTGATCGTCTTTTTGCTTTTCCCGTTGCGGCTGTTGCTCGTCTGCTTGTTCTGCACATCGTGCTTCCCGTAGCCCAGATGCGTGTCCATCTCGGCCTCGAGCATCTCCTGCAACGTTTCAGCAAACAAGTCTTTCAAAGCGTTCTGTGCGTCCTGAGCGGTGACCAGGCCGTTCTCCTTGATAAACGCTCGAAGCTGCTCCTTCGACAACAATCCCATGTGTGCTCCCAACCTTTCTGCTACTTCCATTTTAGTAGGTTTGAGAGTTTACACAATCTATTTTACAGACTCCATTTATCATTAGACGATATACGTAAAATATACTTTATCAAGAATTTATTGATTTAATAATTTGAGCAAATGCCATTCCAATGTTAAACTGTGCTCCCTGTCATCTCCACACATGTGGAGTGTGCGGCTCTGATGGTGAGGGACTGAACAGGATGAGATCCTTGTCCTGATTGAGTTTTCTGGATTAGTACAGCGTTCCATGAGTTGTGATAATGGTCAATGTTGTTGATGTACAAGTGATCTAAAAACCCGTTACTCGATTGATGATCTTTTGGAAGCGGCTGGTACTTTAACGTCTGAACGAGGGAAAGAGCTTCTTGAAGCAGTCAACAAATCGCGTGAGGAATGGGATGCATGAGTAAAGGGTATCTCTTGGACACGAATATTGCGCATTCGCTCAGCCGCGATGATTATTGGTGGAATAATTGGTGCGGTAATTTCAGGTTTGATTGGTTAGACTCCCAGTAGAAATGTCGCAGACCCGCCTGACTCGGTGAAATTCTCGGAGTAATAATCGAATTTGATCTAAGATCTTCGACAATACAGCCGTTTCAAAAAGGCCGGGGACGTGAGCTGTTCACGTCTCCGTTTACTTGTCAAAATAGATTCAAATTTATCAGCTGCGGATTGATCGGCAGATCTTAAAGCATGCCCATAGATGTTCATCGTTGTGGTAATATTTCCGTGCCCAAGTCGTTCCGAGATTATCTTGGCGTGAACTATTAACAGACAAAACCCCCGAATTGCTTATTGGCGCAATTATCGGGGGTAAAGGTCTTCTTACAATAATGATGAATCTGCCGTATGTGGCGAAGGGATATAGCTCTTCCTATTGATTGGACTGATGCAAAGCGTCATACACGCGTACAAGGATCGTGACCACTTCCGCGCGAGTCGCAGTCTCTGTCGGCGCCAATTGTCTTGCAACGCGGCCCTGAATGTAACCTGCTTCAACAACGGAGGCCATGGCTTCCTGCGCCCATGCAGGTATATCCGGATAGTCGCTGAATTCCTTCAATTCGGATGTGTCCGCACTCGGAAGATCTAACGCTCTTGTGAGCAGGACCATCATCTCCGCCCGCGTAATCGATTGTTCCGGACGGAATGTACCATCGCTGTAGCCGTTAACGACATCCGATCGTAGTGCGGCTCGAACATACGGCCAGCCCCATACAGGAATGGACTGGCGGTCGGAAGGTTCGATCGAAGCGTCCTCCGTTATGTCGGATATGCTCCAGTCCAGCATTCGAAGCAGCATCGCGATGAATTCTACGCGTGTAATCGAGTGGTCAGGGCCGAAGGAGCCATCCGGATACCCTGAAGTAATGCCCAATTCTATTCCCCGTTGAATAGCCGCTTCTGCCCAATGTGCTTCGATATCGCTGAATGCAGGTACGGGATCATGTTCCGACTCATCGATGTCTGGTACTTCTATTTCTGGCGCTTCTGTTTCTGGAGCTTCTGTATTTGGTTCATCAGTATCTGGTTCAACAGTCTCTGGCTCATCGGTGTCTGGTACACCGCCGCCTCCCGGATTTGGGGAGGAAGAGGATGAATCTGTGGCGGCATTCAACATTGCCGCGGTTGTGTTGCCCAGGTAGTCTATGGCAACAAGGGTGTACGCATATCGCGTGCCTGCGTTCAGTCCTTCATCCGTGTACGTCGATTGGCCTGCTGCCAAGGTGGCGACAACGTTCCCGTCGCGTTGGAGCCTGTATTCCTCCACACCAGAGGGGTCCAGTGCGGCAAAGCTCAAGGTAATCCCGGTTTCCGTCTTCTTCGTTGCCATCAATTCGACATCCGACGGACCCTCCGTGTCGGTGAAGACGCCGTAGGTCGAGAAATGAGGCACCGATACCGATATACGGCCGTTGTCCGATGTTCCCCAGCCACCTGCATATTCCCAGTGCCCCGACTTTTCATTCAACGTATAGATGCCGGTTTTCGTTGCATCTACCCCATCCCGAACGCCCAAGATCAAACGGAAATCTTCAGAAGGCTGCGCTGCGCCCGGGTAAGTCATCAAGACTTGGACCGACTCTCCACCAGACGTCAGTCCAGGTACAGCGATCGCAAGCTTGCGAGCTTCAACTGTTGTGCCACTCGGCAGATCATCCGCCATGGAGAGGAGGGTGCTGCTGTCTTCCAACCAGAACAGATCGCCCCCAGCCACTGGTGTCGATTCACCAGCAGCTCCGGTCTGATCTACGACGTAAAACGAGAACGGTTGGGGCTTGCCGCCGTAACTGACGGTCAGCACCACGGGTTCCGATCGACTTTGATCTCCAGTGAGTGTGCCGCTTACGAGGTGTGCGGATCCGGAATCACTTAACACATATACGGCCTGATCCGTGATGTCTTTCGTCGTGCCGTCTACATCCTTCACGGTAACCGTAAGTGGGATACTCTCTCCCGCTTTGATGGCAAATGGAAGTCCTTCAACGGTGATCGTATCGATGTCGGCGACCGTTACTGTGCGGGTTGCCGTGGCCATATTGCCTGAGCTGTCCTTGGCCGTATAGGTCACGGTGTATGTGCCGGGTTCATCGGTGTTGACGGTGCTGACGGTTGTCACGGTAACGTCCTGATCGTAGTTGTCCGTGGCCGCAGCGCCAGGATCATGAAGAACATCCCCGACTACCAACTTCATGTTTGTGCTCTCGCCATACGGGTTCATCGTGATGATCGGCGCCGTCGTATCGACGACATGCACGTACCGAACAATATCAAAGCTGTACACACTATCGGTAACGCTATAGTGGATCTCATAATCACCAAGTATCGCAGGATCCACATCGCTGCTGGTGATTACGACCTGATCGGTTAGATCCCCGGCTGCATTGTCCGTGGCGATATAGCCGGGCTCCTCGTATGGCGTGCTGACTTCGATCGTCAACGGGTTGTCGCCCTTCAGTGTGATGACGGGTGCTTCCGGATCATAGATGACGACCGTCCGGATGACGCTCGTTCGATTGCCAGCACTATCTTCCACCGTATACGTCAGTTGATACGACCCGGTTGTGGATACATCTACTGTACCTGTTACTATGACTTGATCGTGCAGGTCCGCTCCTGCGTAATCCGTAGCCGTATACCCCGGATCTTCGAACGTTTCACCGTAGGGAACGATGAACGGTTGCGGTCCTATCAGCGTGATCACAGGTTTGAACGTTTGGATGTTATTGACCGTGAAGAAGGCCGTGCTGGTATTCCCAGCTTGGTCCTCAACCACAAACGCATACGTTCCGTTTTGCTTGGCATGATATTCGATGTGGTCTCCGGTTACCCAACTACCATCCGGATTCTGAATCCGTTTCACCCCGCTATGTTCATCGGATGCTTGTACGGTTAACACGACAGCCTGATTCGTGTTCGATGTTGTACTTGGCGTGATGGTAAGAGCAGGTTGATCGAGATCCACTTTGAACACACTAGAAACTTGCATAACTTCTTCTTCAAGGAGACTCGTTCCCTTTACCCATACATACGCTTCCCCGGATGCACCGAAATCGCAGGTAATTTCTTTACTCTCGCCCGATTCTAGTACTAATGGAACCCAGCTATCAGGGGAGACGGCTGATGTTTCGGACCATCCATATTCTAATGGCAGAGTGTCATCAAAGCCATACACAGCGACAGTAACGGATTGTTCCTTTTTCCACTCGGAATTTCCAGTGGGACTAAACGCTACCCTTCCATCGCCATTCACAAAGGTGAGACCATTCTCACTGGCATATTGCTGCGCTGTTGATCCGTCGTGTCCTATTACTGTGGTATCGCCACTGAATGCATCGTCCCCAATTATCATGGAATCGTTTAATATCTTAATCTCAGTTAAACTACCGAATGCCGTACTTTCAATTTCCGATACACTCTTAGGTATTGTAATGCTTGTAAATTCATTTATAAAGAACGTATATGCTTCAATACTCGTTAAACTGTCTGGCAACGTTACATGCGTTAATTGATTGCTGTAAAATGAAGCTCTTCCTAGGCTTGTAACGCTGTCATGCAGGATAAGTGTCTCTAAGTTGTTATCACCAAACGCCCCAGGCCCGATATTCGTAACACTGTCAGGCAGGGTAAGATGAGTTAATTCTTTATTATAAAATGCTAAGTCCCCAATTTCAGTTACTCTTAAGCCTTCTAGCTCACCTGGAATATCAAGATGCGTATAGTTTTCCGTAAAAGTATCTTTATACCCTATTATTGTTGCTGTTCCATCACCATTGTCTTCCCATTCAAGCGTCATCTCCGGTGTCATCTCGAATGTGTAGCCCATCGCATCCGCTAAAGTCTTAGCTTTTGACGGATCGTATCCTATAATTGTTAAATCAGAGGGATCTGTTTGGTTGTGCTCAAACGCGTCAAATTCTATATCTGTGGAGCTGCTTGATATTTTCACTCTAGTAAGACTATTATTCGTAAATGCTAATGTCTCAATACTCGTTACACTTTCAGGTATGACCATTTCCTTTAAAAGATTGTTTGAAAATGCAAGGGCTCCAATACTCGTTACACTATTCGGTATCGTGACATGGGTCAATTGATTACTACTAAATGCATTCGTACCGATACTTACTGCACTATCAGGAATCGTAACATCGGTTAATTGATTGCCGTTAAATGTGCTTTCCTCAATTGTTGTGATACCATCAGGTATCGTAACGTCGGTTAATTGATTGCTAATGAATGCGCCTGCACCAATACTCGTTACACTGTTCGGTATTGTGACATGGGTTAATTGATTACTGTCAAATGCATGTTTTCCAATAATTGCAACACTATCCGGTATGATAATACTCGATAATTGATTATTTAAAAATGCGTTATCTCCAATACTTATTACACTTTCGGGTAATGAAACTCTCTCCAATGGATTAATGATCTTTTTTCCCCATATACTGAAAGAGAATGCATCATCCCCTATTGCAGTCACCGTTAATCCGCCTATTTCATCAGGTAGATCCAGTTCTGTAGACGTCCCCGTATACCCTGTAATCGTTGCTGTTCCATCACCATTGTCTATGTACTGATAATCCCCAAAAGTTGCCGCACTGGCGACATTTAGCATGGTCCCGCTGCCCATAAATAAAGACAGAACTAATGTCAATGACAACAATCCCGCAACTATCCTTTGCAATCCTCTCACAACCTTTCAACTTAATGTTCATATTAGGTTCGCCGCGCTGCCCGTACCGTCCACTTCTCGCTAGGACCGGGAACCGGATCGGCCGTCCACATCATGTCCGGGTGACGGGGAGACTTGGTGAATTCGACTTGCTTCAGCAACATCGGAATGACCGCGCGCGTATGCAGGCGGGCGATACGCAGCCATACGCGACTCGCGCTGACGGCAAACATCACATATTCAGGCGCCGTCCGTCTCCTGCCGGATCGCTTCCATAATCTCCGGGTGCTCCAGCCAGTGATACAGCATCTTCCGACAATTAAATACTAACTGTACAGTATTTAATTTTCAACAAAAAAATATCCAACGATGCGCTGTCCCATGCTTGATTGATTGCAGCCGTCGATTCCAATTGATACACTTGGACTATACACATTCCTAAAGAAGACAGGGCGTGACCGCGCTGCAAAAGAATAAATTCGAACTCAAAAGAGAAGCTACCCATGCCAAACTGATTCAAGCAGGCTTCGAGGTCTTCTGCCAGAAAGGGTATTCGGGAGCATCGGTCGACAACATCGTATCGGCTGCTGGGCTTACGAAGGGCGCCTTCTATGTTCATTTTCAGACGAAGGAACAATTTATTTACGATCTGCTTAAATACCGTAAACCTAGCCGTACCGATTTGACTTCAGGCATTTATGAATTGGCCAAACAAGACATGCCATTAGAGAAGATGATCCATATTCTGATGAGCAAGGTCGTCGAGCATGTGGGCAACAGCCCGGAATGGATCACTGTTTATGTTGATTTCTGCAACCAAGCCAAGCATAATGAGAAGGCAATGGAGGTATTCAGGAACTACTACGACGATTGGGTTGGCGTCATGCAATATTTCATCCAGCTATTGCAGGAGAGAGAGAGACTTCCGGCTGAATTGAATGCATTAGGGATTGCCAAGATGTTCTATGCCTATTTGGATGGAAGTCTGCTGCATGCGAATTTGTACCGTGAACCGTTGGACGCTTCCGTTATGACAAACGTATTTGTCGCGTTGCTGCGTCAACCGGAAGCGAGACCAGCGATATAAACAAGTTGTTTAGGAGTGGTCGATTGAGAAAGCATAAACCGATGTCGTTCGACGAATTGCTGAAGGATTTGCAAGGCCAGAACAAGGTCGAGGAAGACCCGAATTTTGTTGCGCTTGATCTGCTGTTTACGGATGCGTTCATGTCGAAGCACACCCGCTCTGCGAGCTTTGCGGCCTTCTTAGAGAAGGGGAACTTCCAGGTCAAGACCTACGAAGATGTCCGCAACATACCTGACGAGCTGTTCGATCGCTATATCGCTAGGGAGACGGATTATCCGAATTGGGAATCGATGCTTGCCGCCGCGAACAAGGAGTACGCCGGACAAGAGAAGAAATAGTTATTTGGATGGGAAACCTCCAAAGAATTAGAGAAAATAACCCGTTTCCCTGGCCATAACCTGGGCGGGTTATTTTCGTCTACTTCAACCCCTATACTCCAGCATCACCACATACACTGAACCATTACGGGTGTAGCTGCATTTGCTAACGCTCCAGTCGCTCATGACGACATCCCTCATATCGGCTTCCACGTCGCCTTCATAATCCGCGCGGAAGGTCATCGTCTCTGATCGAGAGGCAATCGCGTCGTTCAGGCGCGACTTCATCTCTTCCGCGCTTCGTACGACGAGCCCCTTAGCTTCATAGTAATTAGCCGCGGTTGCCGTAGCAGAAGGGAACTGCTCCATCTCCCACGTATGGTCCTCGGCCAGTTGCTCATCGGTTATGTTGAAATAGGAGTATCTCGTCCGTCCTTCCTCATCCGGAGCCGGATCGTCCCACGTGACGTCCAGATTGTAATAGTCGCCGCCGATGTTGACTTTGTTCCACATATGGTCGTCGCCGCCCGCAACCCCCGTGGCAAGCAGCGAATCGATGCCTGCTAGCTCGAGCAGGAGATGCGCCGCATAGGCATAACCTTGGCATACCGCGGTCCCTTCGACAAAGACGCCGTAGGCGCTATAGGAATCGTCGGGAATCGTATCCGCGAGATAGTTGTCGTAGTCGTAGGCGGTATGCAGCACAATATAGTCGTGAATCGCAAGCTCACGGTCGAACTCGGTCATGTCCGGCTTGATGATCTCATTGTAGATTCTCACAGCTTCATCATAAATTCTCTTCGTGCGGTCATCTTCAATGATGATCGATCTGCCGCGCTGTTCGACGGCTAAGAGCAGTTCGTACTCGCTATCGACATATAATGGCCCCAGATCAGCGGCGATTCGGTTGGCCAGCACGAAGCTCTGCTCCCGCGTCACGTTCGCTTGCGGCTGGAACCGCAGTCCGTTCTTCGCGTCTACTCCCTGCATAATGCCGGCTCCTGCGAGCTTCTCCACGGCCGCGGAGGCCCAGCTAGCCACTTGCCCGGCGTCCCCGAACGCGACGGTCTTGCCTGCGCCGATCTCATCTTGAAGCCCTGCCTTGACGAGCGTATTGTACAGCATGACCGCTGCCTGCTCTCGCGTCACCGCTGCGTCCGGCGAGAACTGGCCCGCACCAACCCCTCCGATAAGGCCAAGCGAATAAGCTCGCAGCACATCGGGGTCTTGGGTGTCCTTGAACGGATTCGCGGTTGCTACGGCCGCCTCGGCACTCGTTAATCTCTCATACAGGCGAACGATAACGCCGCTGAGCTCGGCACGAGTAATCTTGCTCTGGTAATCGCCACGCAGCGTGTCCGGGATGAGTCCGACCTTCTGCGCTTCATTGACATCGTCAAGAGCCCATGCGCTTGGGGCATAGGATGCCGCTGCCGCTGCCGTATTCGGAACCGTCGTTAGGAGCGCAGCGGCACATAGCGCGACTGCTGCGGCTCCAGCAAGCTTGCGTCGGATCGATCTAGAAGGATTGTGTAAGATCCGCACGGCCGATCCTCCCTTATTTGTGGATTTCGCTACTTTCCTTTATTTTACCGAAAAAGTGTTCGCGCGGAAGAGGTTATTCCGATTCACCCTCCAAGATCCAATATTTGATAGAATCCCTTTGCCGACATATGATAAAGACATAAAGCAGCGGAAAAGAGGAGGCAGTCATGGGAGAAGAGAAAAGTGAGAAGAGCATTCACAAATTCAATAAGCAAGCGGGCCGTTATGATAAGAAAAGAGAAATGCGCGAGCTTGCCAGTCACCGCAGCCGGCTGCTAAGCTCCGCCAGAGGCAGAGTGCTGGAGCTGGGCGCAGGAGCGGGCAATAATTTGCCTTTCTACGGACCGGATGTAGAACTGCTCGCGGTGGACTTCAGCCCTTCTATGCTTGAGAGGGCAAAGGCCGCCAATGAGCGGCGTTATCGTTTGAAGGCGGAATTTAGGCAAGGGGATGTCGACTCTCTGACGCTAGAAGAATCGACTTTCGATACCATCGTCTCTACCTTATCGCTGTGCGCCTATCGGGATCCGATGAAGGCGCTCGCCAACATGAACCGTTGGTGCAAGCCCGAGGGTCAGGTCCTCTTAATGGAGCATGGGGTCAGTTCGAACAAAGCGATCGCGATCGCTCAGAAGGCGCTGGATCCGCTCGTATATAAGTGGGCCGGCTGCCATCAGAATCGGGATATCATGAAGCTCATCGAGGCTTCGCCGTTAGAAGTAACGCGGGCCGAGCACTACATGTCCGGCATGCTTCACGTCGTCTGGTGCCGGTCCACGCGGCAGCCGTGACTGCCCAGGACCGATAGGATCTGAGCTGTTGTTGCGAACCAATGCCATAAGCTATTATGATCATGTGAATTGGAATCGCGCGAATCGATCAGGCTGAGGAGGAACATGACATGGGCTTCGTCATCAATCCAACCATCTTAAATGAAGGCGCTCTCATGCTGGAAGAGAAGAGCGGCTATAGCGGAGTTCGCAAGATCGCCGAGAAGGTGATGCGCGATATCGAGTTCGTCTTTGGCGTGAGGCCGACGTCTACGGAGGAGATCGATCAATTATCCTCCTGTGCGGTTATCTATGGGACGATCGGGCATAGCCCTGTCTTGGACGGCCTGTCGGCGCTTGGATTGATTGATCTAGCCGAGATTAGGGGCAAGAATGAAGTCTACCTTTTCCAGATCATAGATGCTCCTTGGGATGGCGTCGACAAGGCGCTCGTGATCGCCGGAAGCGACAAGAGAGGAACGATCTACGGCCTGTTCCATCTGTCGGAGACGCTGGGGGTCTCGCCGTTCGTCGACTGGAACGACGTGCTGCCCCGGCGCCGGGACGAGTTCGCGTTGGAAGACGAGCATAAGTACGTGTCGAAGGAGCCGTCGGTCCGGTACAGAGGGTTCTTCATTAACGATGAATGGCCGGCGTTCGGCGCTTGGTGCCACCATCGCTTCGGCGGCTTCAACGCGGAGGCTTATGAGCATGTGTTCGAACTGCTGCTGCGGTTGAAGGGCAATTATCTATGGCCGGCAATGTGGTCTGCCCGGTTCTACGACGACGGTCCGGGACTTGCCAACGCCAAGCTGGCGGACGAATACGGCGTCATCATGGGAGCGTCCCATCATGAACCGTGCCTGCGACAGGGCGAGGAGTACAAGTACTTAAGGGGCCGGGACTCCGTCTACGGCGACGCGTGGAACTTCCGTACCAATGAGGAGGGGATCACCCGGTTCTGGGCGGATGGACTGAAGCGAAGCGGCCGGTTCGAGAATGTGATTACCGTCGGGATGCGCGGCGAGGCGGACACGGCGATCATGGGGGAGAAGGCGACGCTGGCGGACAACATCAGCCTACTTCGCGATGTGCTGCGGGCGCAGAGCCGTCTGATTCAAGAGCATGTGGATCCTGAACGGAAGGAAGTCCCTCGAATGTTGGCGCTGTACAAAGAGGTAGAACCTTTTTACTACGGGGATGAGAAGACGCCGGGCTTGATCGGCTCGGAAGAGTTGGAGAACGTCATTCTGATGCTCTGCGACGACAACCATGGCAATCTGCGGACGCTGCCGACGGAGGAGATGCGCGCGCACAAGGGCGGCTACGGGATGTACTATCACTTCGACTATCACGGCGGACCGATCTCCTATGAGTGGGTGAACAGCTCCTACTTGCCGAAGATCTGGGAACAGATGAGCATGGCCTATGACTTCGGCGTCCGCGAATTGTGGATGGTCAATGTGGGGGACATCTGCACGCAGGAGTTCCCTCTGGCGTACTTCCTGGATCTGGCCTATGACTTCGAGCAGTGGGGAACGAGCGCCATCAATCGGACGCAGGAATATACCCATCAGTGGGTCGAGCGGCAATTCAAGGGCGTCTGTGAAGAGGCGGATCTGTCGAAAATCCATCGTATTCTGGACGGCTACACGAAGATCGCCCATAATCGCAGACCGGAGGCGATGAATGCGGATGTGTATCATCCGGTTCATTATGGGGAGAGCGATCGGCTCCTTGCGGAGATCGAGACGCTGATGGCGGATGCGGACGAGCTGTACGGGAAGATAGATGAGGCGGCGATGCCCGGCTTCTTCTCCTTGGTATATTATCCGGCAATGGCGAACCTGAATCTGCAGAAGATGCAGCTGCTGGCGGGCAAGAATCAGGTTGCCGCGAGGCTCAACCTGATGGAAGCGAACCGGCTGTCGGAGCAGATTCGAGCTTGCCTGGAGCGGGATCGGGAGCTGGTGGACGAGTACCATACCTTGGGCGGCGGCAAGTGGTACGGCATGGGGCTGTCGGAGCATATCGGCTTCACCAATTGGAATGAGGATGAATGCCGGAATCCGATCTTGATGCAGGTCATGCCAGCCCGCAAGCCAAGGTTAATGGTGTCTGTGGATGGCACGGACCAACGTTCGGAGGGCAGCCGCTGGCATGTACATCGGCTGCAGATGAGGGATTTCAGGCGGCCGGACGTGACGGAGGCTTCCTTCACCATTTGGAGTATCAGCGATCTAGAGGCTCCATATGAGATTAACTGCGAGGCGCCGTGGTTGTCGTGCTCCAGCTATAAGGGAGTGTTGGATGGCGTGAGCCAAGCGGCGGAGAAGATTCGGGTGCGTATTGACCGCAGCCAGATGGGGGAGGAGACTGAAGCGACTATCACGGTGAAGGTGCCGGGCGGCGTCGTTACGATCGCGGTGGACGCGGAGCTGCCGGATCTGAGCGGCCTGCCGGAGAGGACGTTCGTGGATGTGGATGGCTATGTGGCCATTGAAGCAGAGCACTTTTGCGCCAAGTATGATGTTGAGCGGCCTGATGCTGCCGCCGGGTTCCAGGTGATCGACGGCTATGGCAAGACGTTGTCCGCCGTGAAGGTGTTCCCGACGACGCGGTACTTCACCGCTGGTGAGGATGCGCCTTATTTGGAATACCAGTTCGTCGTTCCGAAAGCGGGAGCCTATGAGGTTGAATTGTACATGCAGCCTTCCAATCCGGTGACGACGGACAATACGATCTACTATGGCCTTCAGGCCAATGATAGACCGATCGAGGTGAGGAATGCCGTCCCGATGGGCCAAAGCGTGGGGGATTCCAATCTCGCATGGGCTGCCGGCGTGCTGAACAACGTTCGGCGTCAGAGCAGCGAGATTGTCTGTCATGTTGGGCTGAATAAGGTGAGGGTCTACGCGGTTAGTCCGGGGTTTGTGCTCGAGAAGCTGGTGATCTATCCAGCAGGCAAGAAGCCGCCGGAGAGTTATTTGGGGCCGGCGGAGAGTTATTATGTTGGAAAGATTGGTTGAGTTGGAAGGAAAATGATACGCTGAGAGAGTGATGGAGATGTCGACGTACAGCAATCCGATCTTGCCCGGATTCTATCCGGATCCTTCGATATGCAGGGTCGGCGACGATTATTACTTGGTAACTTCCACGTTCGCTTATTATCCGGGCATCCCGATCTTCCACAGCAAGGATCTGGTGAACTGGAGGCAGATCGGCCATGTGCTGGATCGCCCGTCGCAGCTGGATCTGGACGGCCTTCGAGCTTCCCAGGGCGTATTCGCTCCAACGATTCGTTACCATGAAGGCACGTTCTACGTGATTAATACGATCGTCGGCAAGAAGGGCAACTTCATCGTGACCGCGACGGATCCTGCCGGCCCGTGGTCCGATCCTTACTGGCTGGAGTCGGAGGGCATCGATCCCTCTCTGTTCTTCGATGACGATGGCAGAGCGTATTACACCGGCACCAGACCTGCTCCCGAAGGGGAGCAGTACTACGGCAACTGGGAGATCTGGCTGCAAGAGCTGGATCTGAAGACGATGAAGCTGGTCGGCGAGACGCATTCGTTATGGCGAGGCGCTCTGCGCGACGCGGTGTGGCCGGAAGGTCCGCATACGTACAAGATTGGCGGCTATTATTACCTGCTGATCTCGGAAGGCGGAACGGGACCGGATCATGCGATCTCGGTCGCTCGCAGCGAGCATCTTCTCGGACCCTATGTCGGCTACAAGAAGAATCCGGTACTGACGCATCGGCATCTGGGCAACGATTACCCGATCGTCAACGTCGGTCACTCCGATATTGTAGAGACGCAGAACGGCGAGTGGTGGATGGTGCTGCTGGCTTCCCGCCCGTACGGGGGCTATTACCGGAATCTGGGCCGCGAGACGTTCTTGGTCCCGTTCACTTGGGAGGAAGGCTGGCCGGTCGTCAAGCCGGGGAAGTCCATCGTCGAGATGACGGAGGTGAAGCCCAACCTGCCGGAGCAGCGGTGGGTGGCGGCGCCAGCATGCGATAACTTCGAGACATCTGAGCTCGGCATGCAATGGATGTTCATCCGCACGCCGCGAGAAGCGTTCATGAGTCTCGAAGAGAGGCCAGGCCATCTTCGGCTGAAGCTGCGTCCGCAGACACTGAAGGACAATGCGCATCCGAGCTTCGTCGGCAGACGACAGCAGCACATCCGCTTCAGCGCGCGCGCGGCGATGGAGTTCGCTCCGCAAGCGGAGCATGAATCGGCAGGACTCGTCGTACTGCAGAACAATCAGTTCCACTTCCGCTTCGAATATATGCTGTCGAAGGGAACGAAGGTTCTTCGCTTGACGCGATGCTCACAAGGCGAAGATGAAGTGCTGGCCGAACAAGCCGTCGACGCCGGCAAGCTGTACTTGACCATCGAAGTTGTATTTCGTCAAGCAAAAATCCCCAAAAAAATCGTGCATTTTTCCCCATCATCTTCGTGGGGAATTTTTTCACCGTTCTTTCATGAGCGCGTGCTTCATTCGGTAGCTCTCGCCCTCAAAAACGAGCAGGTGCCCATGGTGTGCCAAACGGTCAATCATGGCCGCTGCCATCTGGTCATCGGTGAAGACAGTCCCCCACTTGGAGAACTCCAGATTCGTCGTAATGACCAGGCTGCGACTCTCGTAGCTGTCCGCAATCACCCGAAAGAGCAACTGCGAGCCGTCCTTGTCGACGGGAATATAGCCCCACTCGTCAAGGATGAGTAGTTGGCAGCGCTGGATCTCGCTCATGAGCCGTTCCAGTGTGCCGCCGCGCTTCGCCTCGGCCAGACGCATCACCAGTTCGGCCACGGTGTAGAACTTCACCGTCTTACCCAGTTCGCAGGCACGCAGACCGGCAGCAATGGCCAGATGCGTCTTGCCGGTGCCAACCGGCCCGTACAGTACGAGATTTCGTCGACCCTCAATAAATGTACCTTCGGTTAGATCGCTCCACTGCAGGGAACTTGGCAGCTTGACGCCATGGCGCTCGTAACCGTCCAGCGTCTTGTAGACCGGAAATCCGGCACGGCTGAGCAGCCTGGCACGGCGGCTGCGCTCCCGGCTCTCCATCTCTTCGGCCAGCACGCGGTGCAGAAACTCTTCCTGCCGTGGCGTCGCCTCGGTTTCGCATAACTGGACGGCGCGCTGGCTGAGCACAAGTTTCTTGCAGAATGCTGAGATATCGGCGCGTAACGCCTCACGCTCCCGAACCACGCTCATGACCTCACCCCGCCGACAGGCTCCAGCATCCGGTCATACACGCTCAGATCGACACTTGGGTTTTCCTCCGGCTCAAACGAGACCAGCCTAGCAGCAAGCACGACGCTGTTCGCGCTGGTGAGCCGTCCGAGCTTCGTCGCTTCCTCCATCGCTTGCAAGGCGGTATCGAATCCATAGCGACCAGAGAGCTGCTCCATCGTGGACAGCGTTTCCTTGAGTTCTACGCGTTCCAGCTTGTCCAGTTCCTCACGAAGCGCATCCGGAATCGCTTGTCGAAGCTGGCTGTTTCGCCAAGCGCCGGGGTTCTGCAACAGGCGGCTGAGCGTGGTCCGGACATCGACGCTGTCGGTCCGCTGCTTGCCGAATAGACGCAGGTGCACCGTAATCGGCTCGCCGCTTGGCAGTAGCGGTTCCACCGAATGGGCGCCGATCCGCACGGNNTCCGTTACGACCGGTAGTGGTACGAAGAAGTTACGCCGAAAGTAGCCGACCTTGTTCTCGACATTGCCTTTCTCATGTCCGGCGTACGGATTGCAAAACGTCACCTCGAAGCCGTAGTGTGCCTTGAAGCGAAGGAACAGATCCGCCATTTGGACGTGCTCGTTCACCCGGCGGCCGACACCGCTGGCATTGTCAAAGACGAGACGTCCTGGCACGCCGCCAATCCGTTGGGAAATGTCCCGAAGACCGTGAACCACACACTCCGCTGTCTCGCCGCCGAAGAGCTGCGTGTAGCCGGCGTTGCTGTAGGGGAAGGTGACGCACAGGAACTTGCAAGCTTTCTTCTCGCCGCTAGCATCGTAGATGTCCGCCTCCCCGAAGTCCACTTGCGCTTCGCCCGGCGTCCATTCCAGTTCAAGCGTTCCTTCTTGGTGCCGCGCTTCCCGCAGGCTGCGCACGTACCGCTGAACCAGCGGATAGGAGGCGTCATACTCCGGACATTCTTCCACAAGCCGGTTATGGATGCGCTGGGCGGTATGCCGCTGGCTTGTACCGGTTCTTGCGGTCTTCCTCGAGCCAGCTTTGGATGAGCGGCTTATAAGGATCCAGCTTGGATGGCTGCACCACCGTCGTTTTCGGTTTCCGATTCTCAAACGTTTCGGACGCCATAACCTTCCTCACCGTCTTTCGGTCGATCTGCAGCCGCTCAGCGATCGCGCTCGGCCCCAGCCCCTTGCTCTGCATATTCTTGATCGTCTCGATCTGACTCATCTTCAGCATCTCCCCGTCCCCGCACCCCTCGTCATCGTCTACGAACAGGGTAGCGGAGTTGTTAGATTCGGTCTATTTCCACACGATTAAAGTGGGGAATTTTGCACGATTTTTTTGGGGAAATCAGTTTGATCATTTTGGGTACTTTTATCTTACCGTACACAATCGAAGCGCATGAGCAGGAGTATTCCTTCTACTATGGCACGAGGGCGGATGAGTATCGTTCGTTAGCGGAGAAGGTGGACGGACGGATCCTTAGCACGGATGTAGCCGGAGGCTTCGTTGGCGCCTGCCTCGGGATGTATGCGAGCAGCAACGGGGGGGGCTAGCGATAATGTTGCGGATTTTGATTGGTTTGAGTATGTCGGGAGTTGAGCGAGCTGCTCCGATTACGAAAAGAGGGCAAAAAGGGATCAATCATTAAAAGGGATTTATAAGCTAAGAAGTAAATAAAGCGTGTTGTTTAAATAATGTTCATCCGTACCTAGAAAATATTAATTCAAATTCAATAGTATTGCACTTTTTGGTGATTCACATATAATATTTTATATCAATGCTTCAATTGTTCTGACCATATTTGGGAAAGAAGGCAAGCGGAAGGACACAGTCCTTCCGCTTTATGCATGGAAATGAAATACTGACCAAACCAACATGAAACCAAATTTATGGGTCTATTCATCTAAACGGTATGTTAGTGTGATTTTGTATTATAAGTAAAATTTTCTAAAGGTAGGAGTAATTTGTGATGATAGAAAAATGCCAGGTCTTTACTCCTGCTCAGAATGTAATTGAGCTTTTGGATAATGTTGGGTACATAACTGAGTTGTATGGTAAAAAAGTGGTCGAAAACGCTTGCGGTGATGGCAATATACTTAAAGAAATAGTTAGAAGATATATTGAAGACTCATTAAATAAAATGAAAAGTATTGATGAAATTAAACATGGACTTGAATCTGATGTATATGGTGTAGAAATTGATGCAATACACCATCAAACGTGCATAAAAAACTTAAATGAAATATCATCCTTATATGGAATTAACAATGTTAGATGGAATGTTATGAATCTGGATTTCTTAAAGCAAAATATGAAAGATAAGTTTGATTACGTTATTGGAAATCCTCCATATATTACTTATCGAGATTTAGATGATCAAACAAGAAATTATGTTAAGGAAAATTACACCTCCTGCAAATATGGGAAATTTGATTACTGTTATGCATTTATTGAGGCTAGTTTATCGTGTTTAAACTCTACTGGTAAGTTGGCATACCTAATACCAAACAGCATTTTTAAAAATGTTTTTGCAAAAGAATTAAGAAAATTGATTCTGCCACATGTTACAAAGATTATTGATTACACAAGATTAAAGTTATTTCAACAAGCACTTACTTCATCAGCCATTCTGATTTGTAACAAAGGTGAAATCTCGAAGGATATTGAGTATAGAGATGTTGTAAAAGGTGTGAATTATACTTTACCAAAAAATAAATTAGAGGATAAATGGAAATTCACCGATGAATTTCAAAAATTGAATACGCCAAAAAGGTTCGGTGACTTTTTTTCTGCCTCTATCAGTATTGCAACTTTGCTTAATAGAGCATATATATTGAAAAACTATATTGAAAAAGAAGATTATATTATTGTTGGCAACCATAGAATTGAACGTGGATTAGTTAGAAAAGGTGTGAGTCCAAGAACATTAAACTCAGAAGTATCAGAACTTATTTTGTTTCCATATAAGTTTGAAGGTAATGATCTAGTAAGATATGGAAAGGAGGAGTTTGAAAATACATTCCCAGAAGCAACAAGGTATTTAAAATCTTTTGAAAAACAGTTAAGTAATCGAAAATCAGATAAAAGTACTAAGTGGTTTGAATATGGTCGCACTCAGGCGTTGGCACATCTAAATCAACCAAAACTACTTCTTTCGATCGTAGTTACAAATAAAGTTAAAGTGTACGAGGTTTCTAAAGAGTCTATTCCATATTCAGGGATATATATAGTGCCAAAAAAAGATTTGCCTTTAGAGAAGGCCAAAGAAATACTAGAGAGTGACTTGTTTTATAAGTATGTTCAAGAAATTGGCATTAATGCAAGTGGAAACTCTATACGAATCACAGTGAATGATGTTAATAATTATCAATTTTGAGGTACTTTGTAAGTACAGAATAATTTAATTTATAGAAGTGGAGGATTCTGCATGGAACAACTTAAGTACATTATTGAGGATAGTACAATTGCTGAGTTACTTGGTGTTCAAAATTTTACAAATAAAGAATCTGCTATTCTTGAATTAGTTAAAAATGCTTTTGATGCTCAAGCTACGAAATTAGAAATAATCTTTAATAATAATCAACTTGTTGTTAAAGATAATGGAATTGGTATGAATTCAAATGATATAAGGCTCTATTGGATGCATATTGGGAAAAGCCCAAAAGACTATGAAATAATTGATAAAAATAGAATGAAACGAGTTCTTGCTGGTTCAAAAGGAATTGGAAGGTTTGCTTTGTCACGATTAGGATCAGAAATAAATCTATATTCTCAAAAGGCTGATTACGACGCTGTTTTGTGGGCTACTAATTGGAATCAAAGCTCATTAGAAGTGATTGCCCCTTTAGAGGCATGCGGTACAACGATTGTTATTAACGGACTAAGAGATAAATGGAATGAGTCAAACATAGAAAAATTGTCAAAGTATTTATCAAGAACATATAACAATAATTTGATGGAAATTTTCATTACATTTGAAAAGAATACGACAATAGTTAAGAAATATTTTTCGGAACCAAAGTTGGGATATAACTGCACAAGTATAATTCAATTACGATTTGATTCTGAAAAATTCAATTTAGAGTGCAATGTTATTTCAGATGAATTTCAAATCGAAGCTAAGGAATTTTGCAGTGATACCAATTTATATAATTACAAAAGTAATGTAAATTGTTTAAGGGAGTTAGAAAACTTAAAGGAGCTATTCCTATCTAATGATGAATTGGAGAAAGCTCTATGCGAGCTTGGCGATTTTTCGGCAGATTTTTACTTTAGTCTTAATGAACCAGCTTTAAAAGATGTAGAAAAATTCTTGTATAAACATAGTATTCTTGCTGAAAGATATGAAAGCGGAGTAATTCTTTATCGAAATTCTTTTAGTATTTCTTCGTATGACGGCATTAAGGATTGGTTGGGACTGGGGAAAAGGTCCAGATTATCACCTGCTGCAGCCACTCACTCTACTGGATCATGGAGAGTTCGAGAAAACCAGTTGGCAGGTAAAGTGGAAATAGATAAAAAAACAAACTATATGTTAAAGGACTTATCAAACAGACAAGGGCTTGATGAAAATATACATTATCAAATCTTTGTTATGATTTTAAACAAAGGACTTGCGGAGTTTGAACGTTATCGACAAGCAATAATTAGAAAAATAAATAAAAAAAATAATATTGTTGAAGAAGATAAAAAGATTATAGATAAGGTACTTAAAAATCCAAATATAGTAAAGAGACTATCGAGAGATGAAGTTCATAAATTCATTACAGAAATAAAAGATTATAAGAAGGAAAACTCGGAATTTAAAAAAGAAATTCAAAATACTGAGGAGCGTTATAAATATGATATAAGAATTTTAAATGTTCTCGCAACATCAGGTTTGAAAGCTACTGCAATTGCTCATGAGATGCATAATGATAGGAACAGTATCGCCCAAAACTGTGATAACATCATTGATGCTATGAAAAAATATGAAATTTGGGATTATGTTAGCGACAGCGAACGAACTAAATATGCTTATTCCAATATTCCAGAATTACTTTATAAAAATAAACAAATCAACTCAAAGCTTGTGAGTTTTATGGATACTATGTTGGCAGAAGTGGAGAAAAGTAATTTTATTCCTAAAAATCATGTTATTTTTGAATTGCTTAGGGAAATTAAAAAGGTTTGGGAACGAGACTATGCTTGGATACAAATAGAGTTGGACTTATCCGCTTCTATTGAATATTATTTACCAGAGGATAGTTTGAAAGTTATTTTTGACAATTTAATATTAAATAGTATCCAAAATAATGAGGATAAAAATCATTTAGCAATATGTATTCGTGTTAACTTAAGCAATGGAGTCCTTGAGTTCCAATATTTGGATGACGGAAAAGGCTTAGCTCAAAGATATATTGATAATCCAATGAAAATACTCGAGGTCCATGAAACTTCAAGACAACAAGGTCACGGGTTAGGGATGTGGATTGTTCATAATACAGTTGTAATGTCCGGCGGAGAAGTGAAAGCAATTAATGGTATTGGTGGATTTAGTATTGATTTCACTCTAGGAGATAAATTCGATGGATAATAAAATACGGATAGTTTACGTTGATGATAAACCGGATTCGGATATATCTAGATATCTTGCCGAAAAATATCAGCATGCGATTTATTCAAAGGAATACAATGAAATTAGATTTAAGAGTGAAGATGGATATGAGAGCCTTTTAAATAACTCAGTAGTCAAAGAAGGAAATATAATATTAATTGACTCTAAATTGTTTGAAAATGAGAGTGCTGTTAAAGGTAAATTTTCTGGGGAAGAATTCAAAATAATTTTAAGGAAGATGCTTCCATTTATAGAAGTGATAGTTATAACTCAAAATGAAGTTGACCACAGTATTTACGGAACCATTCAAAAATATAGAAGCGGATCGGGAGTAACTCCTCACGAATATTATGAATCGAAATTGAAAATTGTTTTGGATGAGGCAATTCAAAACATTAGTAATTATCGGCAGATAGCTAATAAACTTAACCGGAATGAGGGTATTGATAAGGTTCTTGTGGAAAAAATAATGAGCTCGCTAGATGGAATCTCTCAATACGATGAACTTACGACTTTGGATATAAATGAGATTATATCAGCATTTAAAGAATTGCAGAGGGATGTTTATGGTGAATGATTATAGAAATACTGAATATTGTCCTGAATTGGAACAAGTGGAATCAAAAAAGAAAGCATTGAACAATGAAATACTCAAAAATCATCCAGGTGTCAGGATAATCTACAACCGAGTAAAAAATAATAATGATCTTTACAAAAGAAAGTTTATGGAAATCTACAACTTTAAGTGCAGCTATTGTGGTAACTCTATCATCAATATTAGTTCTACGCTTTTTGAAATCGATCACTTTATATGTGAGTCGTCATTTAAATCGAATGAAATAGCGGGCAAGATGGAGAATTTAGTTTTAGCTTGTTACGACTGTAATCGATCAAAAGGTAAATTTTTGATTAAACAAGAGTACGTGAATATTTTAAATCCAGATCTTGATAATATTAAAAATGTGTTTATTAGAGATGATTCTTACAATATTCAAATTGCAAATGAATATAAAGCTGATGAGTATATAAGTAAATTTTATACGAAGCTTAAATTAGGATACCAATCGAGAAGATTGGATTATCTGCTTATGAAAATGGATGGCTTATGCAAAAAGTATAATGCGATGCCACAAACCGCTAAACTATTCGAAATATTGAGAAGATTACAACAAAAAAGAAATTTAACTAGATTGAAAGATTTTGATGAAGAGTTTGTACACGTTTAAGAAGAATCGTTGAAATTATCAAAATGCATATCACACTTTAATAATTATAGTATTGGATTATAAGCACATGAAGATAAAATATTCCAATCTTGCAGGAGCGGAACGCTATTTTAAGAGCCTCATTTACCTATTCAGAATCAGGCGATCAAATGCCTGTTTTTTTTGCGAAATGTATGCCGTTTTTTGTGTTATACAGGAAAACTGAAGAGATATGTCGAATCGACAACAAGTAACGAAACTTCTGGGAATCTGTTGAAGATTGTTTTAAGCCCCATTCTATTGTTGCAATAATTACTATTTTTGGAGGCGTAGTATGACCCTTCCCCAAACACTCCAAGGTATCTTCAAAAATAAACAACGTTCATACAAGATGGTCTTAATCCTAAGTTTAACCGAGGGAGAAAAAATTGAGACCATCGATCTTGATCGGATATGTGAACGATTTAGACAAAATTTCCTTGACCGAGAGAGTAAGGGACTACCCATTGATAATCCGCCAACATACTTAGGTGATAGTTGGAGTTCTCTGGGTAGCGGTCAATTAAAGACCATCATTCAAAACCCCATACAGGCATTGTCCGACATCGTCGAATATAATCCAGCCGAGAACTCCCTATCCTTTAAGCCCGACATTCAGAGATTACTTACAAGCGAAGTTATTCGAGAATTGCGAATCTATGCTGCGCAGGAATTGAGAGCTTATTATCTTTCTACCAGCCAATCTAGCGATGATTTAAAGAACTTTTCGCTTAGAATCTATTTCCAACAAGTCATGGATGGCTATTTGCAAGCAAAGAAGGAATCCATCAAGCAGCATCCAATGGATCACTTGGTTCGTAAAGCTATCCCGCAGGAGTTAAAGAGGCTAGATTTTATAAGCAATTCACCTTTCATTGTTGAGGGTTCTGTTGGAAAAGGGAACTGGGCAACGATTCCTTGGATTGCGATAATGGATGAAAATATAACGAATACAACGCAGAAGGGGCAATACCTCGTCTATTTGTTCTCTGAGGATATGAAGGCCCTGTATTTATCATTTGCCCAAGGCGTAACGGAGCCTTTGAAGGAGGGGAAGAAGAAGGCTTACTCTTATCTTGGACAGGTCGTAAAAGAGACTAGATCTATTCTTCCTCTAGAGGGGACGAGAAAGGATAAGGATATCTTCCTTACGACGAATTCATTAGGGGAAGCCTATCAGGAAAGCACGATTGCTTATTACAAATATGAATCCCACAACTTGCCAACCGATGAACAGATAGTTGCTGATTTGAAGAACATGGTCGACAACTACCGCTTGTATGCGCAAAAGGTAGAGAGAGAAGACGTAGAGCCGGAGGATCAAATGACCGTATCCGAAACCATAAAGCAGGTCCAAACCTACATCCAGAGCCAAGGCTTCTCATATCCCGACCACTTGATCGAAAACTTCTACCTCTCCCTCAAGACAAAGCCGTTTGCCATTCTCGCAGGCATATCAGGTACAGGGAAGACAAAGCTCGTGAAGCTGTTCGCCGAGGCGTTGGACGCGACGGAAGCGAATGGCCAGTTTGCCCTTATTCCTGTTCGGCCGGACTGGAGTGACCCTTCGGATCTAATCGGCTATACCGATCTATCCAATCAATTTAGGCTGGGCCCGTTGACGAAGGTATTGCTGGAGGCTTCTAAACCTGAGAACCATCACAAGCCTTATTTTATCTGCTTGGACGAGATGAACCTTGCTCGGGTCGAACATTATTTTAGCGACATACTTAGCTTGCTAGAGACGCAGGAGTGGAACGGCGACGACATTGTAACGAATCCGATCGTGAAGAAGGAACAGCTTGTGGGATCCAACACCGCTACGGATGACACGGAGGATCTTCGCATTCCGGATAACGTGTTCCTTGTCGGCACGGTGAATATGGACGAGACAACGCATCCTTTCAGCAAGAAGGTACTGGACCGAGCTAATACGATCGAGTTTAATTACATCGACCTGGGTAACTTTCCCGAAGCTCTTCATGCTGAGGAGAGCGCTGAGCGAGTTGTTGGCAAGAGTTCTATTCTCAGGAGCGATTATCTTAAACTGCAGGATGCTTACGGAGAGTACGCCGAGCTTATTAGGGAAACGACCGGCCGTCTCTCTGAAATTAACGATATCTTAGAAGGCATCAACTCACATATTGGATTTCGAGTCAGGGACGCCGTATCTTTCTATATGATCTACAACGAACGGTTTGGTCTGCTTCCGAAGGATGTGGCGTTTGACCACCAGCTCATGCAGAAGATATTGCCTAGAATTCAAGGAAGCAGCCATTCGGTGAAGCAGGTGCTCGTCGAGCTGTATTTGCTCTGCTTAGGCAGGCCGGAGCAGAATATCGCTTCGCTGGTCGATGATGCCTCCGAGCTGTATAAACCTTGGAGACGAGGGGCGGAGCTGCCGAAGGCCAAGTACCCTGAGAGCGCAAGGAAATTAGCTTTCATGCTGCGGAGGATCGAAGAAGATGGCTTCACTTCTTTCTGGCTCTCCTAACGAGATGCGCGAGCTGTTATCGATCTCGACGAATCTCTTCGATGTGATCATCAAGGGGAAGCCCTATCATCCGACCGTTGAAACGTTGGAGCTTCACCGCATGGATGAGGAGTGGGAGAAGGCCGAATTAGTTGTATCCCCTCAATCGGATATTGTTCAACTAGAGGAGTTCCGGCTGTTCTCGGTGGCGCGGGGGGAGTATGTTGATGGTCTTGCCGGTGAGCAAGCGGAGCCATGCTTCTATGAGACCCAAACCTACGAGCTTCTGATCGAAGCGCGGGAAACGGGCAGTCGATTAGAGTTCTGGCATGCGAGTCCTCATCTTCGAAAAGCAATCAAGCCGGTCGGCAAAAGCGGACGCTTGCTATCCGGGGTGCTGAACTTCCAGAACGAGGTTGGCTATACGGATCTGGAGATCCGGATAGACGGCAGGCCGGCCCTGCGAATTCGGTTAGAGATTTATCCGACGAAGTTGGATTACAAGAAGGACTACCAAGCGATTCTCCATGAGGTGAATCAGCAGATCTATAATCTTTCTTTTGACTTTCTAAGACGGACCTACAATTTGACCGGGCTCCGTGAGACGCACTCTCAAAGTCTAACGGAGTATTGGACGATTCTGAAGCATGTCTTCCAGCAGCTCGCCGATACGGTCGAGCGTATTGATCGGGCGCCGCATTATCGACTCCATTCGGAGAAGAAAGCGATGGACGCTGCTAAAGTAAAGCGTGCCGGAAAAGAAAACGTTCCTTATCTGTCGAAGAATCCCCATCTTCTGCAGCGAGATGAGGAGAACGGCATTCTAGCTATCCAAGGGGTTAAGTATCGCCCTACGATGCTGCTAGAGACAAAGCGTAAGCTCGATTATGATACGGCGGAGAATCGATTTCTGCGCTGGATGCTTGAGCGAATCGATCGCAAATTGACGGAGATACGTGAGAAGCTGCTGGAACGTGGACGGGATCGAGTCACGGATCCGGAATTAGTGGAGCAGATCGTTCGAATGAAGTCACGGCTACGGCGGTTTCTTCAATTAGATTTTCTACGGGAAGTCGGCGATCTTCGTCATATCAGTGTGTCTCTCGTGTTGCAGATGGCTCCCGGATACCGAGACGTGTATCGGATCTACCTCATGCTGATGAAGGGACTGTCGATTCAAAGCGATCTGTTCCATCTGTCGATGAAGGATTTGGCCCAGCTTTACGAATATTGGTGCTTCCTAAAGATTCATGAGCTGCTCGCGAGCAAATATCGGCTGGTAAGCCAGGATATTATCCGGGTCAATCGGACAGGGCTGTTCGTTACGTTAGATAAGTCGCAACGAGCACGGGTTGAGTATGAGAACTCGCGTAATGGGGAACGGTTCACGTTATTCTATAATGCTCTCCACAAGGAAGACAGGGCGGCCCCAACGTTGGCACAGCTGCCTGACAATGTGCTCACGCTATATAAGCAGGATGCGAATCAGAAGCCTCAGGTCTATAAGTATGTGTTCGACGCGAAGTATCGGTTGAATCCGGCATATGAAGGAACCTACTACCATAAGCAGTACCAGGGACCGGGGCCAGAAGAAGATGATATTAACACAATGCATCGTTATCGGGATGCGATCGTGTATCAGGAGTCGGAAACTTCTGAATACGAGCGGAGCATGTTCGGTGCTTATGTACTCTTCCCCTATGCGGACGAGGAGCGGTTCAAGGAGCATCGGTTCTATCGGAGTATTGGGCTTATTAATATTGGCGCGTTTCCATTCTTGCCGGGAACGACCGGGCTACTCGAGCAATTCCTTGACGAGTTAATTCTCGATAGTCCAGAGCGGGCATATGAGCGATCGACTCGGCCACGCGGTACGAAGCCGTACTACCGGAATAAATTCAGCGGGAAAAATGTGCTTGTCGGCTCAATGCGGACAGGACAATTGAATAGCATCTTGGAACAGCATTATTATCATATGCCGCTCAGGAACTTGCCGGATCAAAAGCTGCTCACGCAGCTCGAATTCATTGCCCTCTGTCAGTCCCGAAGGCAGTTCCAAGAGGACGGCGGAATTCGATATTACGGCCGCATCTCCAATTGGGAGGTCAGGAAACGCGGGGATATTAAAGAGCGCCCAGCACGTCCTGGAACTGAGTTGGATCTGTACGTTTACTTCACCATTGAGAAGTGGGAAGTCAAAGAGTCAGTAATCGCACTAGGCGGGAGCTGGATCGAAACGTGTCTGGCCACGTCCAAGTATATGTTCGACCGTGCGATTGAGTTGCCAGAATTGCGACTGGACACAGAAGAGCAGCTACGTGAGTGGCGTGAGAAACGCCGCCGTGGCAAGGTGAAGGTAAAGCTCGATCACGTGCATGTGGATCGGGCGGAACGGGTGATGGGGATTGACGTGGAGGATTAACGCTGATCGGGGACACCTATAACATCTATTTCTCCGCTGTATCGCCGGTCGGCATCGGCGAGTCGATGGTGTCGACGAAGGACTTCCGAAGCTGCGCGCATCACGGCATGATCTTCGGGCCGGACAACAAGGACGTGATCATCTTCCCCGAGAAGGCAAATGGTAATTACTATGCGCTGCACCGGCCGACCGTTCGAAGCGCCGGCAAGCCGGAGATCTGGATTGCGGAGTCCGACAATCTGCTGTACTGGGGCAACCACAAGCATCTGGCAGGTTTACGCGAAGGCATGTGGGACAGCGGCCGGATCGGCGGCGGTGTGGTGTTCTCCTGCGGCGCACTCGCGGGCGGCGACACGGTGCGAATGTACTATGGCGCCGCGGATACGTCCATGGCCTGCGCGGAGCTAAGCGTGCGGGAGATTCTGGACAGCTTGCAAGTCATCGAATAGAAGCGCTTTCTTCACCCTCACCAAACCATCTTCACCCGCGAAGGCGAATACCCCTTCACCTTCTTGAACACCTTGCTGAAGTAGAACACATCCTCGAACCCGCACCGATATGCCGTCTCCGTGATCGAGAACTCGCCGCTGACCAGCATGTTCTCGGCGTTGTTCACGCGCACCTTGTTGATGTACTCCTTCACCGCGGAGCCGGTGTGCTTCTTGAACAGCGTCCCGAAGTAGGAAGGATTCAGATCGACGAGGCGGGCCAGTTCCTTGACCTCCAGGCGCAGGTGATAGTTCTCGTGAATGTACCGCAGCACCTTGCTGACATGAAGATCCGCATGATCCGCTGTATCCCTGTACCAGATCAGACGGAAGTACTTGTGCAGTATGCTCAGCATAATCGCTCGGACCCTCATGGAGGACCCGGGCTTCTTCTGCATCCATTCGAGGTTGAGTTCCTTGTAGAGCGTTAACAGGTCGTCGCGTAGGCCGATCTTGGAGTGAATGGGGAAGGGGAGGGAGACGTCGCGGCCGGTCAGATGGTAGAGCCAGAGGTTCGCTGCGTAAGCCGCCATGGGACGATCCGGATCGATCTCCGCTTGGCGCTTGCTTCTACTGGGGATGCAGATGAGGTCGCCCTTCTCCGCGTGATAGGGAACGCCATTGACGATATACGTCACGCTCCCCTCGAAGACGTAGGTCAGATCCACGAAGTCGATCGTCGATTCGGGCATGCTCCAGTTGGACGTACAATAACGGCAGATGAAGTATCTCATCTCCGGTACGATGCCATCGTAATCAATCGTCATCTCAATCACCCCTGAATCTAGAGTAATTGCAGATTGTTCGTACTTCCTCTATGGAGCCTATTCTACCAGAAAAATATAATCAGAGGTGAGCCGAAAACAAGCGCGCAGCAGTTTATTTTGCAAACGGTTACAGCCAATTTGCCAAAGGAGGAATGACGATGACACGCATGTATCGATGGCTCTCTGCTCTGTTAGTCGGAAGCTTGCTGCTGGGGGTGATGCCCATGGCCGGAGCCGCCGCCGGAGCTGAAGCCGCAGCCGATTCGTCCGAGATCTGGCCGGGATATCCCGGAGTGGACGAGCTTCCCGCGATCAACACGATTCCGGATCCGTTCAAGTTCTTCAGCAAGGAGAACGACCCTTCGGGCGACGGTTATGTGTCCAGCCCCGCGGAGTGGACGGCCCGCCGCGAAGAGATCAAGGACCTGGTCCAGCGCTACTGGCTCGGATATCGCTGGCCGACCCAGCCCGAGAGCGTTGTCGGGGTGACCTACGAGACGGAGGAGCCGAACGTGATCTCGGTCGGGTTCGACTGGCCGCCGATCTCCACCGCGACGGAGTTCAATCTGAAGGAGGAGTTCGACAAGCTGGCCGATCAGCTGCTGGCGGGTGCCGTGGACATCCACGAGCTAATTCCTCCAGCCAATCCCTTCGGAGCTCCAACCGTTGGAGAGGTGAAAATCACGATTGGCCCGGCAGCGGACGAGGCGGATGCCGTGGCGAAGGCGATCGAGGCGTGGAACGCCGGTTATTATCTTCCTTATACCTCATTCGGCACTCCCAACTACGCTGTCCTGAAGGATTACACTGGCGAGCTGACGGCGCCGCCTGATCCGATGAAGCCGGTCACGTACAATACGGTGAAGATCACGAATCCGAACACCGGCGTAACAGCCGACTTCGACATTAACGTCCGGATGCCGTCGGTGACGCAGGTAGTCTATGCTTGGGGCGACGAGAATGCGCAGGTGCCCGTCATCATCGACATCGGCGGCGCGATCTCGCAGCTCGATACGGTGAATGAGCAGGGGTACGCGTATATCAGCTTCACGCCAACGGATATCTACCCCGATGACAGCAATACGGACGACGGCATTAACCGCGACGGCGTCTATACGCAGCTGTATCCATATGACAAGGATGAATACGAGTACGCTTCCGGCGCGCTCATGGCATGGGGCTGGGGCGCGAGCCAGATCATCAGCGCCTTAGAGCAGCCGATAGAGGATGGCACGCAGACGTGGGGCGAGCAGCTGCGCATCGACCCGGCGAAGACACTCGTGACGGGCCACTCCCGCTACGGCAAGGCGGCGATGTTCGCGGCGGCGTTCGACGACCGCTTCGATATCTGCCTGCCGAGCGAATCGGGCGGCTCGGGCATTCAGAGCTACCGTTACAAGGTAGAGGGCAAGATCTTCAACTTTAACGTATATCCGAAGGCGGACAGGGTGTACGGCAAGACGGAGATTCCGACGGTCTCCTATGGCAGCGGCAGCAGCTGGTTCCCGGAGACGGCCGGGCAATTCGTCAACAAGGACAATCAGCTGCCGTTCGACTCCAGCGATATTATCTCGCTAGTCGCGCCGCGTCCGTTCTTCGCGACGACGGGCATCGACGCGCACTGGCTTGGCAATGAGGGAGCTGTAGCGGCGGTGCAAGCGGCTTCCGAGGTATACGATTATATTGGCAATGATGAATTGGAGCGGAAGAATATAGCTGTGCGCGCCCGTGAGAGCAACCACGCGCTGTACAACCGCGATCTGGCATTCGTCATCGCCATCATGGATCGCGAATTTAAGCAGGATAGCGACCAGAGGCTGCATGTCCAGGATCTGTTCCCGGACGGCGACGGTTCGCTCGGCAGTATGACTTATCCGGAACAGGACTATGACAATGTCGGCGAGTTCAACTCGTATCCCTTCGACATTAATAGCTCCTACCTGCCTTGGTCGAGTCCGGACAAGTACACGCTGTGGACGGCGCAGGAGAACTTCCTGGTCGGCTATCCGGTGACGATCGCGGCGCACTCCAATGCGCCGGACGTGAAGCTGTACCTGCCGAACGGGACGGCGGTCGATGCTGCCAGCCATGAAGGCGAGATGTTCACGTTTAACCTAGCCGCAAGTCAGGCGGTGTACGGGCGCTATGAGCTGCGGACGGCTGGGGACGATAAGCTTGACCGGAGCGTCTTCTTCGCGGCGGTAAGCCTCGCCGATGCTCTCCGCCATGCGACGTCCAAGGGCGACGAAGGCGAGGAGAACCGGCTGATCGGCTTCTCGAGCCGAATCGCGAATGACGCCGCCAACCCGCCGGAGGTGTATATCGACGGGGAGCGGACGACGATGAGCTTCACGCCGGAGCGGTTCAAGACGGAGGAGACGACGCTGCTGGAGTACGGCATTCTGTTCCATGACCCGCTGTTCGTGCGGATCGCGAACGAGGGCTGGGATGCGTCCAAGACGTTCGACATTAAGAACCTGAAGTTCGTCACGATACCGGAGTTCACGTTCGAGGTCTCGTTCGGCAACATCTACGCATCGGCGGCCAATAGCGGCAAAGAAGGCGCGGCCAACTTCACGCAGCCGATCAGTTGGAACGTGGAGAAGTTCAACAACGGTCCGGCGGAGGAGTGGCCGGTCATTCCGGATACGAAGGCCGAGAAGGACGCGCTGCTGGCAGGGGAGACGGTGACCCGCCCGGACGCTCCGGCTCCGACAGCCACGGCGTTCGATACCGAGATTGTCGGCACGAAGGTCGAGCGCAGCGGCGGCAAGACGAATGTGGTGATTAGCTTCGATGAGGAGTTGGATACGCGCGAATTCGGCTTCGGCTTGGACGTGGCGGATCATTGGGACACGACGTGGTCGGCCGACAAGAAGCAGGTGACGCTGTCCGTCGACTATGATGAGTTCCCGAGAGGGGCGAGCGCGGATCTCATCATCTTCCGTCTGAAGGACGCCGAAGGGAACCTGATCCCGGGACCGATCTATCTGCCGCTGACTTTCCCGAATACGCCGGGAGGCAATCCCGGCACGCCGGACACGCCGCCGTCCACGGATGCGCCGACGACGCCAGATCCGGCAACTAACACGGTGACGATGCAGCCGGCTCTCGATGGCAGCACCGGCGTCGTGAAGCTGGATGATGCGAAGGCAGCGGCGTATATGAAGCAGAAGACGACGATTAACGTTCCAGAGTTGGCTGGCGCGACCGCATATTCGCTTGGACTTCCCGCCGCTGGCTTAACCGGCGGCGAGGATGGCGGAGCGTTGACCGTATCGACGGCGCTTGGCTCCGTCACGATACCGAGCGATATGCTCGCGGGCATTACCGGCACCGCGGACAGTGCAGCGGAAGCGGGTATTACCATTGCGCAGGGGAACAAGGACGCTCTGCCGGCTGAGGTGAGAGACGCTCTGGGCGACAGGCCGATCGTTCAGATCACACTTACCATTGACGGGCAGCCGGCCGAGTGGAACAACCCGGACTCGAAGGTCGAGGTGTCCATTCCTTATAAGCCGACGGCGGAAGAGCTGGCGAACCCTGACCAGATCGTCGTCTGGTATATCGACGGAAGCGGGCAGCCGATTGCGGTGCCGAGCGGCCGGTATGACGCGAAGTCGGGCGCCGTTACGTTCCGGACGACTCACTTCAGCCAGTATGCCGTAGCGTATGTCGCCAAGAGCTTCAGCGGCATCGCCAAGCTGGAGTGGGCGAAGCCGGCGATTGAAGCGCTCGCCGCGAGAGGGATTCTAATGACGAGGGGCGACACCTTCGAGCCTTCCGTCCCGATCACCCGAGCGGACTTCCTGTATGGACTGGTGAGGTCGCTTGATCTGAACGCGAAGACGAACGGCAATTTCGACGATGTCACCCAAGAAGCCTACTACTACAACGAGATTGCGATCGCTCGCGCGCTGGGCATCACGACAGGCCGCGACGGCAACACATTCGCGCCTGATGACAGTATCTCCAGGCAGGAGATGATGACGCTGACCGCACGAACGCTCGCCCTGCTAGGCAAGTTGAAGCAGGAAGACACTGCTTCGGCGCTAGACAAGTTCACGGACAAGGCGGACATCGCGCCGTATGCCGTGGACAGCGCTGCAGCCCTCGTGAGCGAAGGTTTGATTCTCGGCAGCAACGGCAAGCTCATGCCGAAGGGGAACACGACTCGAGCAGAAGCGGCGGTGTTCCTGTACAGGTTGTATAATCTGCCGACGAGCAAGTAACGGGCCATATCGTATAGAAGAAGAGACGCGACGGGGGTTCCTCCCGCGCGTCTCTTTGTCATGGAATAAATATTCTCTGAATATTTCTACTAACTTGTCCAATTTTCCTTAACATATCCTATACAATAATAGGTAAGATAAAATGGACTATATTCCCAATAGCCTTTAAATAAGGTTAATGTCATGTTACATTACATATAAATATCTTGGATCGTCGGTTGCCAAGCCGAATCGATGTGGATCGCTTCCTTAGGCGAAGCGTGGGAAAATCATAAATTAGGAGAATGACGCAACAATTGAAGCTCGCTCCCAGTCCTCCTGCCGCAAGCGCATAACGAGCTCCGTAATTATTTATTTCTTCCGTTTTAGCATTTTCCACACACGACAAACCCTTATATCATACGGTTTCCATTGTGTAAAGCGCTACCAAAAGATTTCTGAAAATTGGCGAGATATTCCTAAATTTACTTCCGTAAAATGCGTCCCTAAACTTATATTCAAGCAGGTCGACGGCCTGATATCACTCAAATTACGGGAGGAAGATTCGATGTCAAGAAAGTTAACGAATCCAAATCGACGGGTAAGTTCACTGCTTGCAGGCACGATGATTCTAGCCTTGTTGGCGGCATGCTCCGGCAATAATGGCAACAATGGAGCGGCCAGTACCTCGCCTTCAAGCGGAGCAAGCCCAAGCGCATCCGCATCGGCGGCCGCAGCCGATTACGGCGACACGGGCGGTCTGACGCTGCCAATCGTGAGCGAACCTACAGAGATCACTTGGATGCTCGTAGGCGAGCATGACGTGAATGATCTGCTGGTAGCGAAGGAGATCGAGAAGCGTACTGGCATTAAAGTGAACTTCCAGACGGTCTCCAGCGCGCAGTATCAAGACAAGCTGAGCGTTACGCTGGCTTCCGGCGATCTTCCGGATATCGTCCACGGCGTGCCGATGAACGAATTGAAGGAGATGGGGCAAGAGGGAGCGGTCGTGGCCATTAACGACTATGCCGATCAATTGCCTAACTTCAAGAAGCTGTATGTGGACGAGAACCCTTGGGTTGCTACCTCTTATGGCGATGAGAACGGCAAGATGTACTCGTGGCCGATCTATGAGCTGAACCGCGACGTCAACCACGGATTCATGTACCGCAAAGATATCCTAGATGCGAATAACATTGAGCCATGGACGGATACGGAGAGCTTCTATCAAGTGCTGAAGAAGCTGAAGGAGATCTACCCGGACTCTTACCCGTATGCCTCTAAGAATACCACCGCCATCTTTGGAGACTGGGCCTATGGATGGGGAATCGGGTCTTCCGAATATCCGCTGTTCTATGATGAGAGCGATGGACAATGGAAGTTGGCATCCCACACGCAAGCTCATAAAGATCAGCTTGACTTCATGAAGAAGCTATACACGGAAGGTCTCATAGACCCGGAGTTCATCACGGATACATCCGATTCTTGGACATCGAAGATGACAACAGATCGATCCTTCGTCACTTGGGATTGGATCGGCCGTCTGGATCTGTTCTATAACCAAGTGAAGGATGCGAATCCGAACTATGACCTGCGTTATGGTTTGCCGGTAGGTCCTACTGGGCATATCCGTACGCTTCCGAAGATTGATGGCAGCTGGGGCATTGCGGTATCCAATAACAAGAACAAGGAGATCTCGCTTAAGCTGCTGGACTATCTGACGAGCCCATCCGGTTCGGAGTTGATCACGATTGGCGTCGAAGGCGTCAACTTCGAGTGGGATGCCAATGGCAAGCCGGTCTATCCGGAGCTAGCGGATGTAGGCGTCGTCGATATTACGGTGCTGTCCGAGAAGTATGGCATGTGGCTGGAGGGAGCTTACCTGCGTCCTGACCATCGCAGCGTATACTTCAACTACACCGAGAAGGAGCAAGAAGCGCAAGATTTGATTAATGAAGGTCAGCGCTATGAAGCATTCGATCCGCTGCTGAACTTCACGGCGGATGAAGTGGAACGCATCGCGGATTTGAAGGCTTCCATCAAGACGGCTTCTGAAGAATTCAATACCAAATACATTCTCGACCCTGCTTATGGCGAGTCGCAATGGAATGATTGGGTTGCTCGTGCCGATTCCTTAGGTGTCACGGAGCTGGTGGAGATCTATAATGCGGCGCAAGCCCGTTATGACGCCGCCCAATAACAACGGACATCTAACTCGAACGGCGGCGCTAACGTTGTTTAGTGCCGCCGTCTCGACCAGAGGAGGCTAGAGAATGCCGGATTCTAACGCCGGGATCATAGAGGCCATGCCCAATGCGCCGTCTGCGAGCCGGCTGGCCAGATTAGGCAAGCGAATCGTTAGAGATCGCCAGCTGCTCATCCTTTTTACCCCATGCATTGTCTTCTACTTGGTGTTCCGATACGGGCCATTATATGGTCTTATTATTGCGTTCAAGGACTATAGCGTGTTCAAAGGCATTATCGATAGTCCATGGGTGGGCCTGGAGAACTTCGAGAAGTTCTTTAATGCGCCGGAATTCTGGCAACTGTTCCGCAACACCTTCTTGCTAGGCTTCTTAACGCTGGTGTTCTCGTTCCCGGTCCCCATTCTACTGGCGGTGCTGCTGAATGAGATTCGCCTGACCTGGTTCAAGAAGTTCGTTCAGACCGCCAGCTACCTGCCGACATTCCTCTCCGTCGTCATCATCTCCAGCATGATTATCGACTTCCTGTCTCCAACGAACGGAGTCGTCAATAAGCTCTTGAATATGTTCGGAATTGGCGGCAAGTACTTCTTGATTGATCCGGATTGGTTCCGTCCGATCTACATTATGTCCGAGATCTGGACGAATTCGGGATATGAATCGATCGTGTATCTGGCGGCGGTCGCCGGCATCAGTCCGACTCTATATGAAGCGGCGAAGGTGGACGGGGCCGGCCGCTTCCGCATGATGTTCAACGTCACGATTCCAAGCATCATGCCGACGATCTTAATCATGTTGATCCTCAAGACGGGACAGATGATTACGATCGGCTATGAGAAGGTGCTTCTGCTGTACAACACGATGACCTATGATGTAGCGGATGTGTTCTCCACCTTCGTCTACCGCAAAGGTCTGCTGGGCAATGATTACAGCTATGGCGCTGCGGTCGGCTTGTTCGAGGCATTCGTCGCTATGGCGCTGCTGCTCATCTCGAACCACGTAAGCAAGCGAATGGGAGGTAACGGGCTATGGTAGGACAACGCCGCTTCGGTCTATTTGACGCTCTGAATGCGATCGTGCTTCTTGCCATAGCTTGTTCGACGATTCTGCCGCTCGTGTATATCGCAGTCGTATCGGTTAGCGATACAGCCAGCGTAACGCAGGGCAAAGTATTTCTAATTCCACGAGGCTTTAATCTTCATGCTTATGCTCAGGTGCTGGCGGATACCCGTATTCCCAGGGCGTATCTGAACACGATTATGTATACGGCGCTCGGCACCTTCATCAACCTGTTGATGACCTGCCTGGCCGCTTATCCATTAGCGCAGCGCGGGTTCGTCGGACGCAAATATTGGATGTTCCTCATCGTCATCACGATGTTCTTGAACCCCGGCATCATTCCGAACTACCTGATCGTGAAGGATCTGGGGATGCTTGACTCGGTGTGGGCGCTGGTCATTCCGAATGCGATCTGGACGTTCCAGCTGATCATCCTGAAGAGCTTCTTCGAAGGCAGCTCGTCTGCCATTCGGGAGGCGGCGAAGGTGGACGGAGCCTCGGAGTACCGGATTCTATTCAACATCATGCTGCCGCTGTCGAAGCCGGCGCTGGCTTCCATCGCCTTGTTCTACTTCATCGGGCATTGGAACAGCTACTTCCTCCCGATGATCTACCTGAATACCGATTCGCTGTACCCGCTTCAGGTCATTCTGCGCGACATGCTGGTGTTCAGCGAAGATACGGGCTCCCGGCTGGTTGAAGCCGCTGCGCTGGCGCCTCAAGCGAAGAAGAATGCCACGATCGTGCTCGCGATGATTCCGGTGCTGATGATTTATCCATTCGCGCAGAAGTACTTCGCCAAGGGAGTCATGCTGGGTTCTGAGAAAGGGTAAGGGGAACATGATGACTCGGGCGCAGTCGGTACGCTAGCTTGTTAGCCGTTCGTTGTCGGCGCAGGTACGAGAACAGTGGAAAGGCAGAGGATGATTCAGATGAGACGATTCGTTACGAACCTGGGAATTACGCAGATCTTCCTATCGTTGCTATTGGTTATTCTCCTTATGTCGGCGTCCACCTACTCGATCTACCGCGCCTCGATCTCCAACATCTATGGCAACATCAAGGAGAATAACGAGATCGCTACGCAATCGGCGATGCAATATATCGATAACGCCTTCCAGACGATCAATCATCTGATTCGTTCGCTTGAGCAGATGCCGCCGTATGAATATCCGGTCATGGAGAACGGGAATTTAGATTCCGTGCAGGCAAGGCAGTTCATTAGCAACATGACCTCGCTGATGACGACGGCCGATTATATCGATGAGATTATCGTTCTGTTCGACAATGAGGATCTCGCTATCACGACCAAGGGAACGATTGACATCGACTTGCTGTTCAACAACAAGTATATGAATCCGACCTATTCGGCCAGCTATTGGAAGCAGTATCTAAACACGGAGCATTACTTCAAAGTATTTCCGAGCTCGGAGTATCAAGTCCACTACACGGATAATCAATCGAACTACAAAGAAGAGCTCATGTTCGTCGTGAGCGATAATCATTACACCAAGAGCGAGAAGAATATCATCATCATTCTGGATACGAATCAATTAATCGCGCATCTCGGGCAGACGACGCTGATTCCGGGCTCATCCTTGAAGATATTGGACCAGAATCAGAACACGATATTTAGTACGGACCATAATCTGGAGCTTGTCGAAGTGATTAATGATCTGTTCGTCTCCGATCAGCCGGGCAATCGTTCGGAGATCTCGCTGAAGGACAACGACTTCGAGTACACCGTGTATACTTCGGACTACAACAACTTCGTCTATATTAGCAAGGTTCCTTATGAATTCAAGAATTTGAACGCCGTTGCGCACGGCAATCGGACGATCATCTGGATCAGCATCGCGAGCGCCGTCCTGCTGTCTCTCTTGTTAAGCATCTATCTGTACCGTCCGGTAAGGAAGATCATGAAGCTACTTGGCGGCGAGAACAGCAAGGGAGACGACTTCAGTAAGATCCAGAGCGGCATCACGAAGCTGCGGCAGGAGAATCAACAGTACGCCAATCAGCTGGTCTATGTGGATTCCGAGCTGAAGCGCTCGACATTCCTGCAGATGATCGACGATTACACCCATAGCGGCGAGCATGAGCTTCAGCTGCAGAAGTATTACCCTAGCTTCTTCAATGCGAACTACTTCGTGATGGCATTGGTTCAGGTTCGCGAGAGATCGGTGCTCAAAGGCTATTCCTTGCCCGTCGAGTCGATTGCCGATCATATCCGGAGCTGCTTGGCCCAAGAGGACGTCGAAGCGCAGGCGTTCCACTATCTGCATGACCAATTCTTCGTTCTGGTCTCCCTTCGCCAAGCCAATGAACGAGAAGCGGTTCTGCGCAGAATCGGCCGGGCGTTCGCGAGATTGGAGAAGGAGAGCTTAATCGGATTCGTGCTGCGGGCATGCGTGAGCAAGGCCTATCGAACAACGATCGACAACGGTAGAAATGCCTATAGAGATGTAGAGAACGCTTATAAATATCGCAATGTCAATGCCGCGGCCAAGGTCATGGACGCCGATCAGATTCCATTCGTCTGGAACGTCTATCTTCCCTATGAGCAGATGGAGAAAATGACAAACTACATGATGAACGGAAGGGTCGAGGAGAGCATAGCGATCATCAAAGTGATGCTGAAGGAGAATATCGAGCGCAATATTCACGATCATCAGTTCAAGTTCGTGGCGTCGTCCATCTTCTTCTATCTGTTCCGCCAGATCGGCAGCATGACGCACTCCGTGCGCGAGCTGTACCGCATCGAGAATGAATTCGTGCTGAAGCTGGAATACGCCAACCAATATGACGAGATCGAGAATGCCATTATGGAGGCCGTAGAGCAATTGGCCAAGTATGGAGGCCGAACGGTGGAGGCGAAGCTGAATCCCGCGTTCATCGCGCAATATATTGAGCTTCACTACATGGAGAATCTGTACTTGGACCATATAGCCAAGGTGATGGACACGACGCCGAAATACTTCTCGAATTACTTCAAGAAGACGTTCGATATCAACTATATTGAATATTTGAACAAGGTTCGGCTGTCCCATGCCAGAACGATGCTGAAGGAGACGAGCCTGTCCATCGGCGAGATCGGCGAGAAGACAGGCTACTTGAATTCGTCTACCTTCACGACAACGTTCAAGAAGTATTACGGCATCTCTCCAAGCGAGTACAGAAGGCAAGCGATCGGCAAGGACGAGGGCGCGTGAAGAGCTAGAATTTGTCGGTCAGGTAAAATACGGCTTGCTGCTTCGGGAACAGCGTTCGCAGGATTGCTGAAGCGGCCGAATCCGCCTGTCTCGGCCGATCTATGCCGCCGCTCGCTTCCTCATAGCCGAAGATGACGCTGGAGATAAGCTGCCACGGATCGAGCTGCAGCGATTCATATGCCGCGAAGGGGTCGGCTTGCTGCGAGACGGCAAGCTTGCGGTCAGCGTAATTCAGCCAGAACCGATCCTCCCCCGCTCGCAGCTCGAGATGCAGCTTCTGCTCCGCATATTCGCTGCTGCGGATTCGATGCTCCAGCTCCGGCCGCAGCTTCTGCAGCATCGAGCGGCAATGGATCATTTTCCACATCGAGATGTTGAGGTCTAGTTGTTCGGCTTGAGGCTGCTGCTTGTAATACTCGGCGAGCGGATGATCGTCCGGCAGCTTAGCTAGTACATGCTTCGCGTGAGGCCTAAGCTGACCTAGAGCGGTGAACAGCGCAACAACTGCGCTCGCGGCTTCAGGAAGATAGACCAGCTCTTGAATGAACACCTTCGCTTGGTCGGACTTCTCGATCAGCCCATAGGCGACGATGCGGCCGTTATGACGCACGAGTAAGCAATCCGCCTGGGTCCAGGCCGGCCAGAGCAGCAGATCGTTCCAATACGCTTCGTCCCGAATCAGCGTGTAAGTGCGTCCGTCGTTGTATTGCTCATAGATGTGCCGAAGCTGATCGAGATATTGGGCTTCGAACGGGACGATCTCATAGCCCGCAGGCGGTTCGATCGGATCGGGCTTAGGCATGGAACAGCCCTTCTCGGGAATGAGCTTCCATCCAGCCTTCTCGTAGAAGGCGTGAATAATCGCCAGCAGCAGGCTAGCGTCATAATCGTTCTGCTTCATCCATTCCGTCTGGGCGCGCAGCAGGCTCTGTGCAAGTCCTATGCCGCGATAGCACGGATCGGTGCCGACGCTGCCGATTCCTCCGATCTTGAGGACGGCCTGTCCAACGCGAATGTGAAGGGGGAAAATCTGGATCGTCGACGCCACCTTCCCCTCTACGGTCGCGAACCAAGTTGTCTGTGGATCGTAGGAGGAATCGTTCAGTAAGCGGTCTTGGAAGAACGCCTTCCCGACGGGAAAGACCTCGCCCAGGATGTTGAAGATGTCCTCTAGCTGCTGAGGAGAAGGGGCATTGGCTACCGTAATCGACGGCTGGCTTGTCATGTAAGAACCTCCGATGCTTCGTAATTAATCAAAAAAGAGCGAATTTTTTGTCATCATACAGGATTTGCCACGTCGGCTCAATAGTTTTGGATTTAGAAGAAGATTTAGTGCCCGATGAACAAAGGAGCGGAGTGCATGGATCAGCATCCACGGATCAACAGCTATGATGTCGTCGTGCTAGGAGGCGGACCGGCGGGGATCGCCGCTGCTATCAGCGCTGCGCGTAACGGAGCCTATACGCTGCTGGTCGAACGATACGGATTCCTGGGCGGCATGTCCACCGCAGCCTTGGTGTATCCTTGGATGACCTTCCATTCGGCTGCCGGAGAGCAGGTCATTCAAGGCATCGCCCAAGAGATCGTGGAACGGCTGCAGGAGCGGGGCGGGTCGCCCGGACATCTGAGAGACACGATCGGCTTCACCTACTCCTTAACGCCCTATCATTCTGAGATTTATAAGGTTGTTGCCCAGGAGATGCTGCAGGAGAGCGGCGCGGAGGTGCTGCTGCATACTTCGGCGATCGAGGTGAAGGCCGAGCGTGGCGCTATTCAGAGCGTGACCCTCTACAACAAGAGCGGTATTCATCACGTCGAGGGAAAATTCTATATCGATGCCACGGGGGATGCGGACATCGCTCATCGGGCGGGCGCTCCTTGGGAGCAAGGCAACGCGCAGCAGAAGGTTCAGCCCATGACGATGAAGTTCCGTATGAAGGGCGTTCGGCTCGATCTCGTGAAGGCATATATCAAGGAGCATCGCGATCAATTCTACGAGAAGACGTTATTTGACCAGTTGGACGATCTGCCTCTCACGTCTGTGTCCGGATTCTATGAGCTGTGGGAGCAAGCCAAGCTCTCGATTCCCCGCGAAGGCGTGCTGTTCTTCACGGGTCCCGGCGCAGACGAGGCGCTGATTAATGTGTCGCGGGTGACGGGCCTGGATCCGACAGATGCGGCAGACCTGACCAAGGCGGAGCTGGAGGGAAGGCGGCAGGTGCTGGAGTTAGAGCAGTTCTTCAAGGCTTCTATTCCCGGCTTCGAGCAGGCATCCATCTCCGGAGTAGGCACACAGATTGGCGTTCGCGAGACGAGACGCATCATCGGCCATTATGTGCTGAACGGACACGACGTCTTGGATGCCCGCCGCTTCCCCGATGTCATCGCGCGAAGCGGGTACCCGATCGACATTCATAACCCGGAGGGCAAAGGCATTACGGCCAACTTCATACGCGAAGGCGGCGCTTATGATATTCCGTATCGCTGCCTGGTTCCTCAGCAGGTGACGAATCTGCTCTTGGCCGGCCGCTGCATCTCCACTACGCATGAAGCGCAGGCGACAACGCGATTGACGCCGAGCTGCATGGCGATCGGCCAAGCGGCAGGGACGGCGGCCGCTCTGGCGGTCAGCTATCAATGCAGCAATAGCGAGGTTCCGATCGAGGCCTTGCAGAAGCGGTTGGTCGAGCAGCGCGCGGAGCTTGGCTTGCGGAAGGAGCACGCATCCGATGAGCAGTGATCTTCCGTTGGAGCTGTTGGGGGAGGCTCGCGTGCTGCGATTCGCGATGCGAGAGTGGGAGCAGCTATATGAGACGGCTGGAAAGGCGCTTCCCTTGGATCGGATCGTGCTGGGTACGTGGGAGCAGCTGCGGCAAGCGGAGCCCGAACGGTCCGTGGCCATCGCAGGCAAGCTGGCGGAGGCTCGCTATGAGGATGAATTCGTTATTGCCCGTCAAGGGGACGGCGTCTATCTGATCGGCAGCAGCGAGCGGGCGGCATTGTATGCGGTCTACCAATTCGCGGAGCTTGCGCTAGGGCTGCATTGGATCTTCCCGGGACAGCCGCCAGTGCGGAGGGACTCGGCTTCAGCCTGCGCTGCCATCTCATCAGATTCTTGGGACTCCCCAGACTTCTCGATCGCGTCGTCGCTGCACTATGCGCCTGTGCTTGAACGCAGAGGCTTCGTGTTCGAGACGATCGAAGATGCACCGTTCATGCAAGCGATGGTCGACTGGTTAGCCAAGAATAAGATCAATGAGATCTTCTTCACCTTCACGCTCTGGGACAAGATCGGCCAAGAGCTTCAAGAGCCGATTGCCGACAGAGGGCTGGCTGTGACCTTAGGCGGTCACAGCGCGTCCTTCTTCCTTCACCGTCAGGCGGCAGCGACAGAGACGAACGCAGATCATCCGTATACCGCGAAGAAGCAGCTGGATTATACGGATGGGAGCTGGCAGCCCGGCTTCATCCGGCAGATCGCGGACTATTGCCGCAGCGTGCGGGATCTGAAGAGGATCTCCTTGTGGCCGGAGGATATCAAGCATCAGCAGGCAGAGGACTTCCTGACGCCTTATATCGCGTTTAATGAACGCTTGAAGGAAGAACTGCTGCAGAGCGGACTGCTGCTCGAAGTGGAGCATATCGCCTACAATGCGGGCCTGGCCTGGGATATGCTGGAGCTTCGAGAGCAGCCTTCCACAGATATCGATACGCTCTATGCCTACTGGGGGCGTGACTATCGCTTCGGTCTCGGCAAGGGCGAGAGCGCCAGCGACCAACGAGCCTATACGGCCTTGCAGATGTGGCGGCAGCAGCTTGAATCGTCAGGGCGCAAGCTGACGGTATTCGAGTATTACAGCGATCACTTCATGCTGAGCCCCTTGTTCCCCATGCTTGCCAAGCGAATAGTAGAGGACATTCGAAGCTATGCGGAGGCAGGGGTCTATGGCATGACGAATCTGGTCGTCCCATGCCGGGAAGAGGGGTATCCGTATCAATGGAATCAGACCTTTAACAGCTACGTATTTGCACGAGCGCTCTGGAATGATTCGCTGGACGAGATCGAGCAGCAATTCGCTGCCGCCTTCGCGGGCGAACTTCAGCCGCATGTCCTGAAGCTCTATGAGCAGCTTGAGGAAGAGACGGCGGTCTTGACGAAGTGGAATGTCCCTCTCTTCCCAGCGCGCGCAGTTGACCCTGTGAAGGCAGTGTCGTGCACGGAGGACGAGAAGGAGCAGGTGCTGGCGCAGTTGGATCGGATCATTGCGCTGGCCGAGCGCTATCTAGCGAAGCTGGAGTCAACGGAGGCAATGGCAGGGGCAGCGGCGGCGGGCAAGGCAGCGGGTGCGGGCAAGGCTTCCCAGCGGCTTCAGCTGGGGCAGACGCTTGTTCACTACGCCTCATATGCGCGGCGAATCAAACAGCAGTGGCTGTCTCTGATCCTTAATGAAGGTAAGACATGAAATCTACGATTGAGAGGTGCTAGCCGAATGAACACGATGGAGCAGCTGATTGCTCAACTGACCACGCCAACGGAAGCGCTGGTGCGGGATCTGGCCAAAGTGGAAGGAGATATTATCATCCTCGGCGTCGGCGGGAAGATGGGCCCGACGCTGGCCGCCCTTGCCGCGAATGCGGTGCGTCAAGGCGGACTTCACAAGCAGGTGATCGGCGTCTCCCGATTCTCGAACCAAGAAGCGAGAGATGAGCTGGAGCAGGTCGGCGTCAAGACTATCTCTTGCGATCTGCTGGACGATGCCGCCCTGCAAGCTTTACCTCACTGCGACAATGTGATCTATATGGCGGGTAACAAATTCGGCACGACCGGACGAGAGCACTTCACTTGGGCGATGAACGCTTATCTGCCGGGCCGGGTGGCCGAGAAGTACAAGGATTCCCGCATCGTTGCCTTCTCTTCCGGCAATATCTATCCCTTCGTGCCGGTGAGCAGCGGCGGGGCGGATGAATCTGTTGAACCGCAGCCGGTTGGCGAATATGCGCAATCGACACTGGGCCGAGAGCGCATCTTCGAATACCATTCGCATAAGAACGGCACGCCGATGACGATGTATCGGCTGAATTATGCGATTGATATGCGCTATGGCGTGCTGTTAGAGATTGCGAAGGCGGTTCAGGAGGGCAGAGCCATTGATCTGACGACAGGATTCGCGAATGTGATCTGGCAAGGCGATGCGAATTCGATGGCGCTGCGCTGTCTCAATCATTGCAGCGCACCGCCGGCCGTGATGAATATTACGGGGCCGGAGACGATGTCGATCCGCTGGGCGGCGGAGCGATTCGCGGCACGTCTTGGCAAGCCTGCGGCATTCGTGAATGAAGAAAGGAACGTTGCGCTGCTCAATAACGCCTCCAAGTCCCACCGGACGTTCGGCTATCCGAACGTGAGCCTGCTGCAGATGATCGATTGGACGGCTGAATGGCTGCTCACCGGCGGCGCCACTTGGAACAAGCCGACGCACTTCCAAGAACGCGGAGGGAAATTCTAATGAAGCTTGCGCCATCGCTGCTTGAAGCTCTGCATGACGGGGTGGTCATTCCTGCTCACCCGCTGGCGTTGAACGAGGATCGTACATTAGATGAGCGCCATCAACGCGCCTTAACGCGATACTATATGGCTTCGGGTGCCGGCGGCATCGCGGTCGGGGTACACTCCACCCAATTCGAGATCCGAGATCCCGAGCACCATCTGTTCGAGCCGGTGCTCAAGATGGCAGCGGAGGAAGTGAGCCGGGCGAGGCTGGACCGTCCATTCCTGAAGGTAGCCGGCATCTGCGGTCCGATTAACCAAGCGCTCGCCGAGGCCGACATTGCCCTGAAGTATGGCTATGATGCCGCGCTGCTAAGCATGGGCGGACTGCAATTTCTTACGGAGGAGGAGCAGTTGGAGCGCGCGAAGGCGATTGCCGCGAGAATGCCGGTGATCGGCTTCTACCTGCAGCCCTCCGTTGGCGGACGGGTCTTCAGCTACGCGTTCTGGCGGCAGTTCGCCGAGATCGACAACGTCGTCGCCATTAAGATCGCGCCGTTCAATCGATATCAGAGCCTAGACGTCGCCCGCGCTGTCTGTTATTCCAGCCGCAGAGACGACATCGCGCTGTATACGGGCAACGACGACAATATCGTGAACGACCTGTTCACGGCGTATCGCTTCGAAGTGGACGGTCAAGACGTCGAGAAGCTAGTCGTGGGCGGCCTGCTTGGCCACTGGGCGGTCTGGACGCGCAGAGCGGTCCAACTGCTCGAGGAGATTAAGGCGGCACGCCGATCGGAGTACATCCGCAAGGAATGGCTGACGCGCAACATCCAAGTCACAGACTGCAACGCGGCCTTCTTCGATCCGGCTCATCAATTCGCCGGCTGTATTCCGGGTATTCATGAGGTGCTTCGCCGCCAAGGCTTGATGAAGGGCACCTGGTGCTTGAATCCGCAGGAGGTGCTATCGGAAGGGCAGGCGGAAGAGATCGACCGCGTCTATGCGCAATATCCTCATCTGCATGACGATGTCTTCGTTCAAGCCCATCTTGGCGAATGGTTAGCCGATTAGAGATGCCATTAAGGAGGTGATGTGTCATGCAGCGGCTTAAGATCGGAATGATCGGCACGGATACTTCGCATGCGGTAGCCTTCGCCCGAATTCTGAACGACAAGCAGCATCCCTTCCATGTGGAAGGCGGTTCTATCACACATGCCGTTCGCCATTGTTCGACAGACTTCGAGCTTAGCTATTCCAGGGAGAAGCGGTTCAGCGAGGCGTTATCCGAGCAGCATCAGATCCCGTTCGCCACCTTAGATGAATTGGAACGGCAATGCGATGCGATTCTGCTGGAGGCTGCAGACGGACGCGAGCATCTGGAGCTGTTCAGCCGCATCGCCGCATGGAAGAAGCCGGTGTTCATCGACAAGCCGCTGGCCTTAAATGTCGACGAGGCCAAGCGGATCATCCAGCTTGCCGCGCATTACGGCACCCCGGTCATGAGCACCTCTGCCCTGCGCTATGCGGCTGCGCTTCAACGACAGCTTGGCCTTATCGATCGCAGCGCCATCCGGCGAGTGAGCGTCAGGTGCCCGCTCATCATCGAGCAGACCCAATCCCGTTACTTCTGGTATGGCATTCATGGCGTTGAGATGCTGTTCGCCTTATTGGGAACCGGCTGCACAGCGACCGCGCTTAAAGTCACAGAGGAGGCGGAGCTGCTCATCGGAGAGTGGAGCGATGGAGCGCTTGGCGAAGTCAGGTGCTGCTATGACGTTGCTAAGCCATTCGAAGCAATCATTGAGACGGCTGAAGAGACGATACCGATTCGACTCGATGACCAAGTACCTTTTTACGCAAGCTTGCTGGAGAAGGTTATGGTCTTCTTCCAGACGAGAATCTCGCCTGTTCCGGCTGACGAGACGTTAGAGCTGATCACATTCCTGGAAGCGGCTGAGCAGAGATACTCGGAACGCCGGGTTTAACTAATCCATTAGGGAGTGAACGTAAAATGACCGTATGGAAACGACAAACCGTAAGTCTCGTTGCCGTCGTCAGCTTGTTCCTCAGTCTGTTCTGGCAAATAAGTGCCTCTTCCATCGCTTCGGCGGCTGAAGTCACAGAGAGCAGCGCCTATCTGTTGAATCCCGGCTTTGAGAGCGCGGAAGCGGACGGCGCCATCCCCGGCTGGAGCATTGACCCCGATACAGCAGGCAATGGCACATCAGTCGTCAGCACCGTATATGCCAGAACAGGCTCTCAAAGTCTATTGTTCCAAGATACGAGCAATAGCGCTTCGCCCAATGGCAGATTTAGAGTGCTGTCCAATGAGATCGCGGTAACCGGGAATGAGTCGGTCGCGTTCAGCGTCTACGCCTACAAAGCCGCTGCGACGGATCAATCCCATGGCATTCAGCCCGTTATTTTCTACTATGACAAAGATGGCAGAACGACCAAGCTAAATGACTTCAAACAATACGGAGCATCGCAGGTACCGGTCGGCGCCTGGATTGAGCTGTCCGTCAGCGGCATAGTGCCGGAAGGGACGGCCTACATCAAGGTGGGGCTCTATTCCGGCGATCCGAGCTTAACCAAGGTATATCTGGACGATGCGTCGGTGACGATCGCGCCGGCCGAAGCGCCGCTGAATGAGAAGATCGCGAACCCGGGCTTCGAGGAGCCGCCGACGGGGGGAGCGATACCTGGCTGGAGCCTTGGCCCAGGCACCGAAGGCATTGTAGAACTAAGCTCGAGTATCTATCATTCCGGTTCCATGGGCTTGCATTTCAAAGACGAGAACAACGCTAAGAACACGCGTGTGCTAAGCGATCCATTCGCGATCGAAGGCGGTACGACGATCGTAACGGAAGCGAATGTATATGTCATCAGCCAGACTCACAACATCGTCATTGAGTTCTATTATTACGATGCGGCAGGGACGCAGATCGGCTCGAATCTATCCTTGTTCTCGAGCAATTCGTTGGGCTCTAACAAATGGTCGGTGATGAAGCTGCAGACCGATGTGCCGGCGAACGCCGTGTCGGCGCGCGTCGGGTTGAATTCGGGCGATGTCAGCTTAACGGAAGCTTACTTTGATGATATTTCCAACACGGCATTAGCGAAAGAAGTGCCTCTCGACCGTGAGTATTCGGCGCCGGTCAACCTTGGTGATATGGTGAGCGTGAACCTGGGCCAGGCGGCTGCTATTCAGACGAATGACAACGGCGACAATGAGGTTTACTTCATCACCAACGGCAATCCCGGGACCTTCTTCGCTGTCAGCCTGGAGACCGGAGAGTCTATCTTCTCTGAAGTGATTCCGAATACGGAAGCTACTTGGGCTATGACGATCGGCGAGGATAAGAACGTGTACTTCGCCGGAACGGCAGACGGCATCCTCTATCGCTACATTCCAACGGAGAAGCGGGTGGAGTCGCTCGGCTACAACACGGCGGATAACTGGGTATGGGATCTGGCGACGATCGGCGGCAAAGTATATGGAGGCACGTACAATTCATCTTCGGACGGCAAAGTGTTCGAGTATGATGTTGCGACGGGCAGCTTCCGCAATTATGGCGTCATCGAGGCGGGACAGAACTATGTGCGCGGCATCGCGGTGGACGAGGATTATATATACGCCGCCATGGGCGCGACGGTGGCGCTTCATCGAATTGATCGGGTGACAGGCGAGATCACAGAGATCAAGGTAGAAGGCTATTCCGATACGACCGGCATCGCCGGCGATGTCTATGTTATCGGAGACAAGATCTTCTTCTCGGCCAGCACGCAGAAGATGGTCGTGCTGGATAAAGCAACGCTGGAGATCGACGCCTTCTTCAATCAGCAAGCAATGATCTCGGAGCCGGATCCAGATCATCCGGACGTTATCTACTACGTTTTCGCTAGGAAGCTTTATCAATACAATATGGCGACTAAGCAGTCGTCCGAGGTTGAGCTGCCCTATGCCTTGCCGGATACGCCCCGCTACAAGGACTTCGCATGGGTTACGCTGGATAGCGGCGAGAAAGCGAATGAGACGGTGCTGGCTGCCGTGACGCAATACGGCGAGACGATGCTGGTCGATCCGCAGGATCAGTGGGTCAAATTTGTCGAGCTTGATATCGCGGCGAATAGCGTTAGCATTCAATCGCTGGAGCGCGGACCGGACGGCCGCTTATATGTCGGCGGTTATCAACGAGGGATGAGCGTCTACAATCCGTTCACGGGTAAGATTGAAGTGAATGGCGCGAACTTCCCTCAGACGGAAGGCATCGGATTCCTGAATGACTATGTCTATTACGGCACTTACGTCGGGGCGGTCATGTATCGGTATGACCCTTCCGAAGAGACCGAGCTTAATGTGAATCCGAAGCTTGTATTTGATATTGAGCATCAAGACCGTCCGTTCGCCATTGAAGCTGGAGACGGCAAGCTGTTCGTCGGCACGGTCCCCGACTATGGTTATCTTGGCGGCGCGCTTGCGATCTATGATGAGACGGCCGATCAATGGCAGCAATTCAATCACGATCATTTCGCTCCTAACCAAAGCGTGATGAGCCTGGCTTATCATGACGGCCTGCTGTTCGGCGGTACGAGCGTATGGGGCGGCCTCGGCATTGAGCCGTCGGAAGAGGAAGCGGTCATCTTCGTCTGGGATGCGGCTCGGAACAAGGTGGTCAAGACGATCAAGCTCAGCGAGCTTGGCCTCGACATCGACGAGACGCCCCGTATGATCGGATCGGTTAAATTCGGTCCGGACGGCTTGCTGTGGGGTGTCGTCGACGGCACGATCTTCGCTCTGAATGTCGACGACATCGAGCATCCGACGATCGTGAAGAGCAAGATGCTGTTCCCGAGCCTGTACAACTCCAGCAAGTGGTTCAGCTATGAGATTGAGTGGGCGCCGGACGGCATGATCTATACGACGCTTGGCCGCAAGTTAATTGCGCTCGACCCGGGTACGCTGCAGTTCGAAGTCATTGATGAGACGTTCACGAACATCATGACGCTGGGCATAGACGGCAGCATCTACTACGCTCCAGACGCTAACACCTACTTGTACCGCATCGCCGTTCCGGAGACGGACGCGACTCTCTCGTCTCTAACGATTGACGGACAAGAGGCAGCGGGCTTCTCGCCTGGGATTCTCCAGTATCAAGCGGCGCTGTCCGATACTTCGACTGTAGCTGCAGAAGCGACGCAGGATGGGGCAACTGTTGACATCTCTCGGGCAGATGACGGCAGTGCAGTCGTTCGCGTGACCGCAGCTGATGGAGTCTCCTCACTCGCATATACAATTACGGCTGCCGACAAGACAGATCCGGATCCGGATAACAATGGCGCAGACCCGGATAATGGATCGGACCCGGGCAACGGGTCGGCAGGCAATACCACGACACAGGAAGTATCCGGCTCCGAATTAGTGGCTAATGCAGATGGCGACATCGCGATCGAGCTTCAAGCAGGCAAGACGGAAGTCATATTGCCTGCGGATGCATCCCAAGCGATCGCCGACCATCCCGTTGTGATCACGGCCGGCAGCGCGGCTGTGAAGCTCTCCTCGCAGGTGGTTGCTGCGATTGAGGCGCTCGCGCAAGGCCGAGTAAGCGTTGGCGTGACGGCGGCGGCAGTGGACACGGCCGCGTTGGGCACGGCCTATGGGGCCAACGTGACGGTTGTCTCCGGCAGCTATCAAATCCATCTGGCGCTTAAGAAGGCAGATGGCACTACAGTAGAGGCGGAGCAAGTGGACGGGGCAACCGTAGCCTTTGAGCTTGCGGAAGGCGCAGATGCGAGCCGCGTTGCCGTTTATGAAGTACATGAGGACGGCACCCTGTCCTATGTAGGCGGCAAGATTGAGGACGGTCGGATTGAAGCGGAGATCGAAGGGGCCGGCACTTATGCGGCACTCCAATTCAACAAGACCTATTCCGACGTGTCAAGCGGACATTGGGCCGAAGAAGCGATTGCCCAATTGTCGATGAGATTGGTAGCGGAAGGCGTTAATGATACGGAATTTGCGCCGAATCAAGACATTACGCGCTCCGAATTCGTCGCTCTAATTGTACGTGCGCTGGGGATCTCCGCTAGCGGACAGCCGCTGCCATTCGAGGATGTCGCCACAACGAGCTGGTACGCGGGAGAAGTGGCTGCGGCTTACGAGGCAGGTCTGGTTAATGGCAAGAGCGAGACGCAGTTCGCTCCGGCAAGCACGATCTCTCGCGAAGAGATGGCCGTGATCATTCTAAGAGCCTATGAATTTTCGACAGGTATTGAGATGAATGACTCGCAGCACAGCTTCGCCGATGCAGATGCGGTCAGCAGCTGGGCTCTTGAGGATCTCGCAGCCGCATTCGAGCTTGGGCTGGTCAACGGCAGAGGCGGCAATCAATTTGTACCGCAAGGACATCTGACTCGCGCTGAGGCTGCGCAAGCGATCGTGAATGTACTAGAATTAGAATAAACATGTAGCGTTGGAACCTTCGGTCTCTTGCGGATCGAAGGTTCTATACGCACAACTCGCGAGGGGGACTCAATATGGACAATATCAAAGTATTGGTGACCATGCCCATGCATTCGGTATTTCATACGTTCTTTAACCAGGAGCTTGTGCAGGAGCTGGAGCAATTCGCGGATGTATCCTGGAACACAAGCCCGACGGAGCAATTCACGAAGGAAGAGCTGTGCGAGAAGATTCGGGACGTCGATATCATCGTTACCGGCTGGGGAACGCTGCCGCTGGACGAAGAGGTGCTTCGGCATGCCGACAAGCTGCGCATGGTCGCGCATACCGGCGGATCGGTGAATCCTTACGTGACGGATGCGGTATATGAGAGAGGGATCCGCGTCGTCAGCGGAAATAATCTATTCGCGGAATCGGTAGCGGAGGGCGTGATCGCCTATGCGTTAGCTTCGCTGCGGGATATTCCGAAGTATTCGCAGGATCTTAAGCAGGGGATTTGGCCCAGCAGCTATTACAACAAGGGGCTGCTGGACAAGAGGATCGGGATCGTCGGTTACGGCATGATCTCGCGCTATACCGTGGAGATGCTGAAGCCCTTCCGGCCTCGGATTAAGGTCTATTCGAGGCATATCTCGCAAGAAGAGCTGGATCGCCATCAGATGACCCGAGCGGATCTGGAGGATATCTTCTCAACCTGCGATATCGTCTCCATTCATGCGGCCAGAACGCCGGATACCCACCACATGATTACGGAAGAGCTGCTGAACCGGATGCCTGAGGGCTCGCTGCTCATTAACACGGCACGCGGCGCGATCATTGACGAGGAAGCGATGTGCCGCGTACTCGCGAACCGTCCTATCTATGCGGTGCTGGACGTATTCGAGGCGGAGCCTCTTCCGTCGAATCATCCGCTGACGAAGCTGGACAACGTGATTCTGATGCCGCATATGGGAGGTCCGACGGTTGACCGCCGCTTCATGGTGACGAAGCAAGTGATCGGCGACATGAAGCGATTCTTAAACGGGGAACCTTTGATCTGCGAGATTAGCCAAGCCTATGCGAATCAGATGACACGGTAGAATATTGTCGAACAAATAGGCAAATTATGCTACTATTTATATCAATCTCTGACTAAAGGGATATGAACAGCTAAGGAGAGAAAGTCATGAAAAGGTTGGTATGTCTGGCAATTGGCTTGGTCTTGATGATGAACGCGTATGCGGTGAGCTATGCTGAAGAAGCGGAAGCCAATCATTTCACCATTGAACCGCAATTCTCGGGATTGCACGGCTATAACGATTTGCGCAGCACCTTTAACGAGGGGCTGGCATGGGTTCAATTATCCGGCGATGAGATCGGCGTTATTGACCGGAGCGGCAAAGTGCTTCTCGACAATCTGTCTCTGAATCACTATTCCTTCACCAGTTATATGTTCAGCGAGGGGTTATCCCGTTATCGGGACTCCCAAGGGGCTTGGGTGTATCTGGACAAGAACGGGAACGAAGTCATCCGAACGACTTATGATACCGTGTTTAACTTCAGAGAAGGCTTGGCGGCTGTAGAGCGAGATGGCAAGTGGGGTTATATCAACCGTGAGGGGAAGGAAGTCATTAAGCCCCAGTATGATGAGATCCGCGACGACGACGGCTACGGTTATAACGCGGGGACCGCGGGGTTCTATGAGGGCCTGTCAGCGGTCAGCAAGGGCGGCAAGTGGGGATTTATCAATAAGAGCGGCCAAGTCGTCGTTCCTCTGAAGTACGATTGGGTGAATAACTTCAACGAGGGCCTGGCTGTCGTCTCGCGCAATGGCAAATGGGGCTATATCAACAAGTTCGGCACGGAAGTCATTAAGGTCATTTACGACGATGCCATCAACTTTAGCGAAGGCGTAGCGAGCGTCTTGCGTCCCAATCCCGCTGGGAACGGCTATAACTGGCTGTTCATTGATAAGAACGGAACAGTGATTAAGGATTTCAAGAATAAATACGAGATCGTCTATCCGCCCGAAGAAGGAGTGGCCGTAGCTTCCTATTATGCGGGCAGTCCGGACACGAGATATGCTCTTCTGGATCGGAACGGCACGCTCATCGTTGACTTGGGCAATAAGTATGCTGAGGTGGACGGATTCAGTGAAGGCTTGGCTTGGGCGGAGAAGCCTGATGGAGGCGTTGTGTTAATTGACCAAGCAGGCCAAGAAGTCGTTGAACCCTACTCACAGATACGAAGCTCTACCGCGGGATTGATCGGGGTTCAGGTCAACGATCGGGATCCATTCGGCTTTATGCGCAATCCGCTGGATGTCCCTTCTGCGTGGGCGGAGGCTGAAGTGAATACGGCTGCCTCTTTAAATCTAGTGCCATTGGAGATCGATTACGGTTACGCTGCCAACATCACCCGCGCGGACTTCAGCAAGCTGGCCTTGAATTTAGTATCGGTGAAGACAGGCAAGACCGTAGAAGAGCTGCTGACCCAATCCGGCAAAAAAATAAAGGATGGCGTGTTTGACGATACGTTCGATCGGACGGTACTGGCTGCGAATGCGCTTGGAATTATTAGCGGAAGAAGCACGAACAAGCTCGATCCTAACGGATTGATCACTCGCCAAGAAGCGGCCGTCATGCTCACGCGAGTTGCCGGCATGCTTGGCATAACGAAAGGCAGCGGTGAAGCCGTCACTTATACGGATGCCAAAGCTATAGCGAGTTGGGCTGGCGAATCCGTTGCCGTTATCGGTTCTGTCGAGGATAAGACTAGCAACACAATCGTGATGGGCGGCGTGGGGAGCAGCAGGTTTGCGCCGGAGGAGCCCTTCACCAAGCAACAAGCATTTATCACGATGAAGAGATTATTCAATGCCGTTTAAAGCATAAGTTAAAGGGAAGACGCCAGGAATCTCCTGAGCGTCTTCTTGTTATTCTAGCTGAATGCACTTGCGAGAATGATATACTAGGAAGAGCAATTACGGGATGTCCCGTGCTGAGATTGAACTCCATCTAGACGAATGAGGTGTATTGACTTGTGAATAAGCAAATGTTGAAGTGGATCTTAACCCAATTAGACGACGCAACGCTAATCACCCTATCGACTGCAACCGCAACGAAGATTAAGGGCTTCCGGGAGATTACGAAGAGCAATCTTAAGCTTACCAAGCCGCAGATCTTAACTGAATTGCAGAAGCCGACCAAAGCGGTCAGGCTTAGAGATGGACTTCGCCGATATGTGGAGAAGAAGCTAACCGAAGACGATATCACGAGCCTTCGCGAGCGAACGCAAGAAGAGCTCGAGGAACTCATCAGCAACGGTTCCCATGCGCTTCTGGACGTCTTGATCGTCCTGATGACGGGAGAAGACGAGGAGCAGCAACTGGTCCTTGCGGACGTCGCCGATCAGCTGTTCACGGCCCTATCGCCGGGCGATAACGGCGCTAAACAAGACGATTCCCCGGCAACAGAGGAAGCTGCGAGTGAGGATGGCGATACCGCTGCGGATTCAGGGGTACAGGCGGCCATCGCGGCCGAAGCGCAAGCGAGAGCGCGTATATGATGGGATTGTTCCGCTGACTAGCCGGGAGACCGAGCTATTCGTTCATCCGCTATACGTGCGGCAGCAGTATAACCGTCCGGACGGACGTCTGGATGTATACATGGCCGGCGTCTATTACGGGACCGTCATGATGGATTTCAAATATCGCCCTCGTCACAACTTCTGGGAGAAGGACCGCATCAACACGATCGCCCGCACGAGAGAGATGAATCAGCTCATCGCCTACAGCGACAGCCGTTCGAATTTTCTCTATGGCGAGGATCGCCCTTCATCTGCTGCCTTTCAGCGGCTCAGTCCGGTTGCGGAAGTGTGGGCGTTGTATCCGGTGAAGGAAGGCCGCGAGGAACGGCCGACCTCCTCGCCGGATCACAGCCTGCGGCTGATTCCCTTAAGCCCGGGCGGGGACAATGAGCACGTCGTGCAGGAGTTCGAGCGCGTACTGAAGCAGCTGCTGCAGGACAGCGCGGGCTTTATCGAAGGGCTGCCTAAGATCGGATTCTAACCCAATTAGGGAGTTGAGGCGGCGAATATCCTTATTTGAAAGAAGTGATTCGCGATGAACTTAGAATCTCTCATGCAGGAACTCGAAGCGCTAGGCAAGGATCGGCTTAAGAAAATGTATCTGTCCAACGGCGCCCGCGAGCCGTTGTTCGGCGTAGCGACAGGCGAGATGAAGCCGCTATTCCGCCGGATTAAGATCAATCAGCCGCTGGCGGAGCAGCTTTACGCCACGGGGAACTACGACGCGATGTACTTCGCCGGCATCATCGCCGATCCGAAGGCGATGACCGAAGCGGATTATGACCGTTGGATGGACGCGGCTTACTTCTACATGCTGTCCGACTACGTCGTCGCCGTCACTTTGGCTGAGGCGGATATTGCCCAGCAGGTGGCGGACAAGTGGATCGCCAGCGGCGAGGAGCTGCGAATGTCGGGCGGCTGGAGCTGCTACTGCTGGCTGCTGGGAAGCCGGCCAGACAGCGAATTCGAGGAGAGCAAGCTTGCCCGAATGCTCGACCAAGTGAGACATACGATTCATGCCGCCCCCGAGAGGGCAATATACGCCATGAGCAACTTCATCTACACCGTGGCGACCTCCTACGTGCCGCTCCACGATCAGGCGGTCGAGCTCGCGAAGGAGCTAAGCCCGATAGAAGTCCAGAAGGACAAGCCCAAAGGTAAATTGCTGAATCCGCTCGAAAATATTAACAAAGCCATCGCCAGAGGGCAGATTGGCTTCAAGCGCAGGCATGTTAGGTGTTAATGGCCCCGACGGCCCAATTAAACCGAAGAAGCCCCCGGTCTATTGAAGGATCGGGGGCTTACTATTTTTTTCGCCGGAACAGATCAACTACAATGCCGGTGTCTGGGCGCCGTCCGGCAACGGGTATCTGACTCTCTATGGATGGACGCGCAACTCGCTCATCGAATATTATGTGGTGGATAGCTGGGGCAACTATCGGCCTACGGGAACGTACAAAGGCACCGTGAGCAGCGATGGCGGCACTTATGACATTTATACGTCTCAGCGGGTGAATGCGCCTTCCATTGACGGCACGCAAACCTTCACTCAGTTCTGGAGCGTCAGACAGTCGAAGAGAGCGACCGGAAGCAACGTCGCGATCACATTCAGGAAGCGAACGGTTACCGATTGCCGACCGAAGCGGAATGGGAATATGCGGCAAGCGGAGGCCAGATGAGCGCGAATTATCTTTACAGCGGAAGCAATGACGCGAATGAAGTGGCGTGGTATTGGAGAAACGCCGGAGATCAATATTTGTCGGGAGATTGGAATTGGCCCGCCATCGAGAATAACCATGATCGAACCCAATCGGTCGGCAGCAGGAAGTCCAACGAGTTAGGGCTTTACGATATGTCAGGCAACGTAAGAGAATGGTGCTGGGATTGGTTCGAAGACACCGAATATGGGAGCGGCTTGTTCCGGGCGGTGCGGGGCGGGGGCTGGATGGGCGACGTCGTCAGCAGCGAGTTAACTTATCGGGGCAAGTTCGAAGCGAGCGGCATGGGGCCCGATCAAGGCTTCCGTGTCGTTCGCAACGGCGATTAAGCCAAATATTGAAATCTACGAAGACTCCGTGTATCCTTTGTGTTCGCGGGGCATGTCGATCGGCGGGGGGAGTTGGAGGGTCATGAACGATCGCAACTATGAAGTTCGCGAGGCAGGCTTATGAACATCCTCGAAGACTTGTTGCTGCAAGTGGCGTTCGTCGTTACGCTGATCTTCGCCTACCAATTATTTTATTCGATCGGCTTCGGAAGATTACAGTATTTCAGGCTAACGCAGGCTCTTCTATTCGGAGTCGCGCTAGTGTTATGCATGACCTTTCCCGTTCATGTGACCGAACAATTGACGATAGACATCCGAATCGTTCCGCTGCTGCTCGGCACGTTCTACGGCGGCTTCGAGACGACGCTGTTCCTATCTTTGCTCATTCTGCTCTATCGCGCTTACTTAGGGATGGATGGGGGATTCTATGGGACGACCTTGGCCGTGTTCATGTGCATTCCCATCTTCATGTACTTCCAGTCCCGATTCCTGCGAGCGGACAAGAACCGGAGGCTGCTGACAGCGATAGGGCTAACGGTCAGCTATTGCGTGTGCAGCTTCGTCTCCATGGCTCTCTTCATCGACATGTCCGATACGTTCTGGAGTGCCATTCTTCTGTACACGGCGGTGATGGCGGCCGTCGTGCTGATCTTCGTTGCCATGAACGAGACGATTAGGGAGACGCTCGCGCGGAACCAACAGAGACTGGAGGAAGCCAAGGACGCCGAGATCGCGTTTCTGCGATCGCAGATCCAGCCGCATTTTCTCTATAATGCTTTGAATTCGATTGCCGCTCTCTGCATGATCAACCCCAGGCAGGCGGAACAGCTGACGCTCGATCTCTCCCGTTACCTCAGAAGCGGGCTCAACTTCAAGCAGATGGACACCTTCACCACCTTGGAGAACGAGCTGGAACTGACCAAGGCCTATCTCAATATTGAAAAGGTGCGCTTCGGCGATCGGTTAACCATCGAGTACGACATTCATGCCGATCCAGAGCGCCGAATACCTCCGCTAATCTTGCAGCCGTTAGTGGAGAATGCGATCAAGCATGGGCTAATGTCTCGCGTCAAAGGCGGGACTGTCAGAATATCGATCCAAGAGACAGAGGATCGCCTTCGCTTCGCCGTCGAGGATAACGGATGCGGCATGAGTGAGGAGAAGCGGCATGGCGTCTTAAGACTCGATCCGGAGCGGAGAGGCATAGGGTTAAGAAATATAGCTCGGCGAATCAAGCTGATCTACGATGCAGGCCTTCAAATCGAGAGCGAAGTCGGGGTCGGCACGAAGGTGCGCTTCGAGATTCCTTGCTCGTTAGACAAGAGGAGAGTCGGATGATAAGAGCCATTATCGTGGACGATGAACCGTTGTCGGCGCAGCGGCTGAAGTACCTGCTGTCCGCATACGAAGATCTCGAGGTAAGCCATACGTTTCTAACCCCGCGCGAGGCGTACGATTATGTGCGTGCTCATCGCATCCAGGTAGCGTTCCTCGATATCTCCATGCCGGAGGTTGACGGGATGTCGCTGTCCCGCCTCATGCTGGAGCATGATCCTTCGATATCGGCGGTGTTCGTCACGGGCTATGACGATTATGCGGTGCAGGCGTTCGAAGTGAACGCATTGGATTACCTGATGAAGCCGGTGACGGAACAGCGGCTCGCCCAGACATGGGAGAAGATCAAGGGGAGATATGAGGGGGCAGCGGCTTCCGAGGAGCTGCTGGCCGCGGACACCTTGCTGACCGGACAAGAGACCCGAATCGTGCAATATATGACGGAGGGCTTATCCAACAAGGAGATCGCGGATGCGTTGAACATTACGGCGGAGACGGTCAAGTACCATCTCAAGAACGTGTTCCGCAAGCTTGACGTCAACAACCGCGTGAAGGCGCTGCAGCGCGCCAAAGAACTGAAGATCGTTCCGTAGCCTGCAGCCAGTATAGTAGAAACGATCGCTTCCCCCCCATTCGGGGGATTTTTTATTATAGGAGAATCTTTTACATTAATAGACGATGAATGCTCACAAGTGGGAGGAGAATCATGCGTCGAATCTTGTCATTGTTGATGTTGTGCGCGCTGCTTGGCGGCAGCTTGCCCTTGCCGGCGGCTCATGCGGAGGCCGTTCAGAACAACGATTTTACTTATGCGCTGCAATTGGACGACACGTTCATGGTTACGGATTACTTGGGAACGAGCACGGAGGTCGCCATTCCGAGCGAATTCGAAGGCAAGCCGGTGACCGCGATCGGAGCGAATGCTTTTCAATCCGATCAACTGGAGCTAACAAGCGTAACGATTCCGCCCAGCATTACGCATATAGGCGATTTTGCATTCGCGCGCAATCGTTTAACCGCTATCGAGATTCCTAGCGTCACGTACATCGGTAGAGGGGCCTTCCAATACAATCAGCTGCAGAGCGTTGAGCTCGGAGACGTCATCTTCATGAATGCCTACGCTTTCGCAGACAACCAGCTGGAACGCATGACAATCCCCGACAGTCTGACCTTGATTGAAGTAGGCGCGTTCCAACGCAATCGGTTGACAAGCGTATCTCTCCCGGAAGGATTGCGGCAGATTTATGAATCCGCGTTCGCCGATAATCAGTTAACGACGCTCCAGATTCCGAGTACCGTAACCGCCATTTACGCCAGAGCGTTCGAGAACAACCGATTGGGCAACGTGGCGTTACCGCCGAACATCGATCTCGGCAGCGATAATGAGAACTCCGTATTCAGTAATAATCCGAAAGTGACGCTATATGATCCCGGCGGCGCATCGGTGAATAACCACGCCACGAAGTATAGCCTTGATACGATGCTTTGCACTTATACCATCAAGTATGACGGCAATGGCAGCACAGGAGGAGACCTGCCCGCGTCGACGGCTTACAGGTGCTATAAGCAGGCCTCCGCGGTTCCGGGCCAAGGCTCGCTAACCAAGGACGGCTACACCTTCAAAGGCTGGAACACGAAGCCGGACGGAAGCGGGACGAATTATGACGGCGGTATATATCCGATTATTTATGGCATTCAGGATCGGTCCTTTACCCTGTATGCCAACTGGGAGTTGAACTCCTATCAAGTATCATTCGACCCGGGAGGGGGCGCGCCAATCGCCGATCGTCAAGAGATCCTTCACGGAGAGCATGCGGTCGAACCTCCGGCGCCGTCGAGGACGGACTACGTCTTCGAGGGATGGTATTCGGAGACCGGTTATTCTCGCCCATGGGACTTCGACAACGACACGGTTACCGAAGATCGGACGCTGTATGCGAAGTGGAAGTGGAACGGACCGGCGACGATCGCTTCCGTAGAGCTGACGACTGATGGTGACAATGTGACGGGCGGCGATACGGTCACGATAACCGTCACGGTGAGGGACAATCACGATCTGCCGGTTGCGAACGCCGTCGTCAACCTGTCCAGCAACATGGGCCAATGGAAGCTTACGAACGACGGCGATATGTCGACGACAACGGATGCGAATGGCGAGATTACGGCCGAATGGACGGCGCCTTGGGTAGAGGCATCAGAGCCCGTGACGATCACGGCGAGCGTAGACGGAACGATCGGCATGGCGGACAGCCAGACGATTCCGATCGTTCCGTCGGAGAAGTCCAATGTCCGGTTAAGCGGCTTGTCGCTTGGCTACGGCGAACTTGACTCCATCACGCTTAGTCCGGCATTCTCGGACGACACGCTCCATTATGCCGCGGCGGATGTCGGCAATGCCGTGACGAGCATCGACGTGACGGCAACGACAGACAGTCAACTGTCCACGCTGACCATTCACTATTCGTCCGCCGCGAGCGGGTCAACCTTCGGCGTACCTGCAGGCAGCGGATCGGCTGTTAGCGTACCTTTGCAAACTGGCTTGAACCTGATTACGGTCGTCGTATCTGCGGCAGATGGTATCCATACGCAGGCGTATACGATACTCGTGCGCAGAGACGATACGGCGACCAGCGGGGATTATGCATACAGCCTGAAGGATGAGGGCAGCGGGATTGCGATTAAGAGGTACAATGGAACGGATTCGGACGTTGATATACCCGAGAAGCTAGACGGCTATGTCGTGACGGAGATCGGGATGAATGCTTTCGCGAATGAAGAGCTAACTAGCGTCACGATACCGGATACGGTGACGACCATTTCTAGCTTCGCATTCAATAACAACTTGCTGACGGCGGTGACTTTGCCGAAGGCTTTAACGAGCATTGGGGACTATGCCTTCTACGGGAATGAATTAGCTGAAATAACGCTTCCCGATGGCTTAACGGCAGTGCCCAGCCATGCATTCGAAAATAATCAGCTAACCTCGATCTCGATCCCAAGCAGCGTCACCCTGGTAGATGATTATGCGTTCTCTAACAATCTTCTTACCGAGGCGAATTTCGCTGAAGACGGATTGCAGGAGATCGGTTTCGGCGCATTCTCCGACAATCAGTTGTCTTCTGTCATCCTTCCAAAGACGACTACCTACTTGGATACGAATGCCTTTATCAATAACAAGCTCACGAAAGTGATCATGCCTGCGACCTTGCAGCTAGGGGATAACGTGTTCGGAGGGACGCAGAATGGACTAACGCTGGTGTTCCCGGCCGAAGGCGATAGAGATATGGTCAATTATGCGACGTCGAACGGATTCCCATTTGTAGCGAGTTATGTCCACGTTGAATATGACGGCAACGGCGACAGTCAAACCGAAGGGGAAGCGCCGGTCGACTACACTCATTACGATTATTATTCATCGGTTCCCATTCAGCCGAGCGGGAGCTTGAAGAGAGAGGGATATACTTTCCAAGGATGGAGCACCGAGAAGGACGGCAGCGGACAATTCTATGAGGCAGGTAAAAGTTATGCTTTCAAGCTGATCGGCGGAATTGTTAAGCTCTATGCGGTATGGGAGCCTGCGCCATATTCCGTTTCGTTTGAGACGAACGGGGGAACAGTCGTTCCTGCGACAACCGTCAATGGCGGCGCTCTTCTTGCCGAGCCGACGCCGGCGCCGAGCAAGGCGGGATATAGGTTTGCCGGTTGGTACTTGGACCCGGACTATAAGACGAGATGGAATTTCGAGCAGGATACGGTTGCCGGGGATATGACCTTATATGCCAAATGGGAGAGCAAGCAGCTCGCGGTCAGCTTAGTAACGAGCGGCAACACGGTGTTCGGCGGCCAAGAAATCTCGGTTACAGGCACCGTTTATGATGAAGACGATACGCCCCAAGCGAACGTCTCCGTTCACTTGAGCAGCTCGAGCGGAGGCATGTGGAGCGTATCGGAAGCCAGCGAGGCGACGGTGACGACCGATGATCGCGGCACATTCGAGGTGACTTGGGAGGCTCCGCATGTATTCGATGCTGCAACGGCCGAGCTATCGGCAAGCCTCGATGGATCGAGCACGGAGCCGGCAACGGTGTCCATTCAGGTAAACCCGCTGCTAGGCCCGATTCTAAGTTCGGATGCCGGCTTAGCCGGCTTGACGTTGAGCGACGGTGACTTGACGCCGGAGCTCCAAGCAGAGGTTACCAGCTATACGGCCGACGTCGGATATGCGACGAGCAGCGTCGCGATCATACCTGAAGTATCCGATGAGGCAGCAACGGTGACCGTCAATGGGAATGTAGTCGAGTCAGGTCAGCCCGTACAGATCGATCTGAATGTGGGTTCCAATTCCGTAACGATTGTCGTTACAGCTGAGGATGGTACAACTCAAACTTATGACGTAACCGTCAAGAGGGCCTCGGCTCCGATCGTCACGATCCCTGTTGCAAACGTCACGGTAACGAGCGTTCAATCCTCCGTTTATGAGGGTGACAGGCTGCAAATGATCGTCATCGTGAGTCCGGACGATGCCGCCAACAAGCAGGTGTCGTGGTCGGTGCAGAACGGAACCGGTGCGGCCGCCATCGACGAGAATGGACTGTTAACGGCCCAGAAGGCCGGTACGGTAACGGTTCAGGCGACGGCTCAGGATGGCTCAGGAGTAGTCGGAAGTCTAGCGATCACGATCTATGAACGCCAACAAGACGGCGACCCGACAACGCCGACAGAGACAGACCCGACGCCGCCAATAGATAACGCGGGAACGCAACCGACTGCGAAGCCTCCGGTTCTTCACGTTGTTCCCGGCAGACCGCCGATTGACGTGAATGACGCGGAAGCGGTCCAAACGATGATAGAGGCACTTACGGCAAAATTCAATGATCCTAAGAATGCGAACGCACCTGTGTTTCCAGATGCGGAAAACCACTGGGCGGCCGATAGCATCCGATTGTTCGCAAGGCTCGGTATTGTCCAGGGATACAGAGACGGGACATTCAAGCCGGACGCAAGCGTTACGCGAGGGGAATTCGCGGCGATCATCGTGAAGCTGTACCCGCTTGCCCAAGGAAGCGCGGCGTCGCCCGAATTTAGCGATCTCGGGAACGGTTGGGTGAGAGAGGCGGTCCTAACGCTGGCCGGCAACGGCATCATCAGCGGTTATGAGGACGGTACCTTCCGCGCCGACCGTGAGATTACGCGCGCCGAGATGGTGGCGATCATCGCAAGGATTGTGAATCTGGCTTCGGTGAAGCAAGAGAATACGGTGAATCTTCAGGATATCGATCATGCGTGGGCTAAGGAGCAGATTCAGTTAGCCGCGAATACCGGAATTATCAACGGCAGAAGCGAGAATGCTTTTGCCCCGGAACAGAGCGCTACCAGGGCAGAAGCTTTGACCGTGCTCTTGCGCGCGATCTTGCTAAGTCCTGAAATCGCACAGCTATTGGAGGGGATGAACTAAGCCATGGCAGCGAACGAATACTACATGCCTACCCATTGGCGGGTGAAGGGAAATATCTGGGAGATTTACGAGATTTGCTCGGACTTCTTGGACTACCAACGGTGGTGGCCCGAAGTGTACTTGCAGATTCAGAAGGGAGACAAGGACAAAGAGACAGGCGGCGAGGTCTACGACATTCTCTCAAGGGGCAAGCTGCCGTACAAGCTGCGCTGGAAGTCTTGCAAGACGGCCGAACAAGCGCCGCATTCCATCTCCTTGAAGTCTTCGGGAGACTTGGTCGGTCACGGAACATGGATGTTTGAACAGGACGGCGACTATGTGAACGTGCAATTCGATTGGTATGTGAACGCCCAGAAGCCGCTGCTCAAATACTTCTCCCCGATTCTCAAGCCGATCTTCACCTCGAACCACTACTGGGCGATGGCTAGAGGAAGAGAGAGCCTTGAGAGGGAATTGAGGCGTAGGCGCGAGGCTTGAACTGTCAGGCTGCAAGTTGCGATTAATCCACTTGACACTCCGCACTCGCGCGCTTCCTCTAACTAACTGCTTCACACGAAATCCACATAGCACTATCCACCAGTCTAATCTCCAAAGAAAAGGAGGTGCAGAGAGTCACAGCTCCCTGCACCTCCTTCTCCGCTATCACTAGCCGTGCGCTTCCAACAGCCAAGTGCCAGCCCCTAAGCTTCCATCTTCTGCGCCGTATACAGCCTGTAGTACAAGCCCTTGCGCGCGATGAGCTCGTCGTGCGAGCCGACTTCGGCGATGCCCTTGTCGGAGACGTACATGATGCGGTCGCAGTTCTTCACCGTCGACAGCCGGTGCGCGATAATGAACGACGTGCGTCCCTTGAGCAGCTCGTTCAGCCCTTGCTGCAGCAGCCGCTCCGTCTTGGCGTCGATCGACGACGTCGCTTCGTCCAAGATCAAGATCCGCGGGTCCGCCAGCAGCGTCCGCGCGAACGAGATGAGCTGCCGCTGCCCTTGGGACAGCTTCGAGCCGCGTTCGTTGACCTCGGTGAGGTAGCCCTGCTCGAACTCGCGGATGAACTCGTCGGCGCACACCGTCTTCGCGGCGGCGATGATCTCTTCCTCGGTAGCATCCAGCTTGCCGTACCGGATGTTGTCGAGAATCGTGCCGGAGAAGATGAAGCTGTCCTGCAGCATGATGCCCATCTGGCTGCGCAGCGACTTCAGCGTCACCTGCGAGATATCGTGTCCGTCGATGCGAATGCTGCCGCCGGTCACATCGTAGAAGCGGGAGATGAGGTTAACGACCGTCGTCTTGCCGGCCCCCGTCGGTCCGACCAGCGCGATGCTCTCGCCCGGCTTCACGTCGAAGGAGAGGTTCTCCAGAATGTTAACGCCGGGATCGTAGCCGAACGTGACGTTGTCGAACGTCACGCGGCCCTTCATCTGCGGCATCTCCGCAGCATCCGGCACGTCGCGGATCGTCACCGGCTCATCCAGCGTCTCGAAGATCCGCTCGAGGTACGCGACGGCGTTGATGAAGCTGTTGTACAGGTTCGACAGGTTCAGAATCGGCTGCCAGAAGCGGGCTGCATAGCTGCTCATCGCGAGAATGACGCCGAACGTGACGTCCGCGGGGCTTAGCGCTAGCAGCCCGATCAGATAGATCAGCGCCGTCACGATCGTAGCCAGATTGTCGACCGTGAACGGTATGAGGGCATTGTAGACCATCGCCTTCATCCATTCGGCCCGGAAGTTCGTCGCCAGCCGCGTGAAGATGCCCTCGTTCCGCTTCTCGCGCGAGAACATCTGCGTCACGCCGATGCCGCTGATGCTCTCCTGCATGTAGGCGTTCAAGTTGGAGCTCTTGTTCGAGACCGCTTGCCACGACCGGCGCTGCTTCGTCTTGATGAGCAGCATGACGCCAAGGAAGACCGGGAGCCCCGCCAGCGTGATGAACGAGAGCTTGACATCGACGGCGAACATGAACGCGGCGATGAAGATCAAGTTCACGATCTCGAGAATGAAGTTAATGATACCGTTGGACAGCACGTCCGAGACCGAGTTGACGTAGTTGACAATCCGGATCAGAATCTTGCCTTGCGGACGGTCGTCGTAATACTTGAACGGCAGCATCTGCAAGTGCTTGAATAGATCGGTTCGAATCTCGAAAATAATCTCTTGCCCCACGTTCGTCATGATCCGCGAGCGAATCGTCGCGAGCACGACGCTGACGACGATCGTCAGCAGCATCAGACCGGACCAGCCGATCAGCGCCCCATGCGCCTTCGCCGGAATGATCACGTCGACGACGTGCTGCATGATGAGCGGCGCCGACAGCCCGATGGCCGCCGACAGCGCGCTCAGCACGAACGCGATGATCATCGGCTTCTTCTGCCGCTTGATATATACCAACGCTCGGCGGAAGTGCTTCATATCGAAGGGAGACTCCAGGTTCTCGTCGATGTCGAATTTATTTCTAGCCATTCGCGCTCACCTGCCTCCCGATGCCTTCGTTCTGAAGCATGAACACTTCATAATAATAGCCTCGCTTCGCCAGCAGCTCGGCGTGCGTGCCCTCCTCGATGATGCGTCCGCTCTCGAGAATAATGATGCGGTCGGCCTTCGCCGTGGTGGAGACGCGCTGGGCAATGATGATCTTCGTACAGGGGAAATCCAGATCGCGCAGGCTCTGCTGGATGTGCATCTCTGTCTCGAGGTCGACCGCGGACGTCGTGTCATCGAGAATGAGGATCGGCCTGCGAACGGACATCGCGCGCGCCAGCGCGATCCGCTGCTTCTGGCCGCCGGACAAGCCGACGCCGCGCTCGCCTACGATGGTGTCGTATCCTTCCGGCATCTTGCGGATGAATTCATGCGCAGCGGCGAGCTCGGCGTACCGGACCACTTCTTCTTCGGGCAGATCCGGATCACCGTAGGCGACGTTGCCGTCGATCGTGTCGGAGAAGAGAAGGACGTCCTGCGTCGCAATGCCGATATTGCCGCGCAGCTCGTCGAGCTCCAGCTCGCGGACGTCGACGCCGTCCACCAGCACGCGTCCCTCGGAGACATCGTAGAAGCGCGGAATCAAGCTGATGATCGTCGTCTTGCCCGAGCCGGTGGCGCCCATGATAGCGATCGTCTCTCCGGGCTTCACGGTGAAGCTGACGTCGTGCAGCACCGTCTGGCTGTCGTATTTGAAGCTGACATGATCGAATTGGATATGACCGTCATAACGCTTCTTGTCCGCCGCACGATGTTCATTCACGATGTGCGGCTTGGCGTAGTAGATCTCCGCGATCTTGCTCAAGCTGGCGAAGAAGCGCTGGATGTCGTTGATGATGATGCCGATGTTGCGCATCGGGTTCGAGATGGCCCAGATGAGCGACGAGAATGCTGCGTATTCGCCGAACGTGATGCGGCCGTTCATGACGAAGAAGCCGCCGGCGATCATCAGGATCACGTTGAACGCCTGCGCGAACGTCTCCAGATAAGGGAAGTAATCGAGCCAGACGAGGGCCGCGGCCTTGTTCGCCTTCGAATAATTCACGTTCTTCTCCGTGAACTTCTCGATCTCATATTCCTCGCGGGCGAATGCCTTAATGACGCGGTTGCCGGCAATGTTCTCCTGCGTCGTCGAGTTCAGCTGCGACAGCTTCTCGCGGAGGCTGATGTACATCGGGCGAACCCGTCTCGCGAACAGGAAGGCAACGATGAAGATCGGAGGCGCCAGGATGAGCAGCCAGAGCGTCAGAACGGCATCAATGGTGAAGAAGTAGATGACCGCCGCCACGAAGATCGTCAGCGATTCAATGATCGTCTTGATGATCCACGCCATCGAGTGCCGAACCATGTCGAGGTCGCCCGTCATCTTCGTCATCAGGTCCCCGGTTCGGTTGCGATCGTAGTACTCCATGTCTTGGCCCTGAATCTTGTTGTACAGATAGATCCGGATGTTGTACAGCATGTTCTGCGAAGAACGCTCGTACTGCATCGTCGTCACGTAGGCCAGACCCGTACGCAGCAGGGAGAAGCCGATCATGCCCAAGGCAAGCGCGATGAGCAGTCCCCTCTGGTCGATCAGATTCTGGCGCGCATCCTCATTAGAGATGAACGTGTCGATGATGAGCTGGCCGAGATAAGGATTCGCGATCGTGAGAGCGGAGCCCACTACCGAGAGACAGAGCGCAAGCAGGTACCGCACCCTGTTGCCTTGCAGGTTGTTCCATAACCATTTGATCTCGAACATGGGGTCACCTGTTTTCCATATGGTCTGTTAATTCTGTCAATTGCGTTGCCAAGCTTCCGTTATCCAGTGATAAACAAACGTGATTATACCATAATTATCGGCAGGTCAAGACCCTAGATGTTGCTTTTTATTTAATCGATTTTGCGGTGTGTGCCGCCCGGAATTAGGAGGGGAATGGAACATTAGAAGATTCTCAATCTTTTCTAATAAAGAGTGATTTTCCCCGGTATGGCGGCGAATTTTTCCTTCATGGAAAAGTTTAGGTCGGACGAACTATGCTATCGTGAATTTCGAAATACAACACATGGAGGGATTCACATGTCTAGATCCAAGCCAATATTGCGTCAGCTCGCGGCGGTCGGCCTGTGCGCCGCCATTGGGTTCGGAGCTTTAAACATTGGACAAGCCTCGACGCCGAAGGCAGCTGCTGCAACCGTCTATGAGACGAAGGTTACATATGGAGTGAACCTTCGAGCCAGCGCGAGCACGAGCGGCCGCGTCATTCGATTGATTCATACGGGAGAGAAGGTCCATGTCGTCAGCCAAGTGAACAGCTACTGGCTGAAGGTGAAGGACCAGAACGGCAACACCGGGTATATCTCGTCGAGCGACAAGTATACGAACTATAGCGGTTCCTCCTCTTCTTCGAGCTCCTCTTCCTCTAGTTCCTCTAGCAGCAGCTCGAAGGGCGACCAAGTCGTTGACATTGCGAAAAGCTACATGGGCCGCGTCAGCTACGACTTCGGCACGCGCAACCCTTCCAAGCTCATCTTCGACTGCTCGTCGTTCACGGAATTCGTCTTCGCCAAAGTCGGCGTCGACTTGAAGTGGGGCACGAAGTATCAGAAGTCGGCCGGCTCCTATGCGAGCAAGAGCAGCTTGAAGAAGGGCGACCTCGTCTTCTTCGACACGGTCGGCAGCAATAACAAAGTCATCAACCACGTCGGCATCTACATCGGCAGCGGCCAGTTCATCCACGACACGCCGTCCCAGGACGGGCTGGCGATCAACACGCTGACAAGCGGCTACTGGTCGACGCATTACGTCACCGCCCGCCGCGTACTATAACAGTTAGTATTGATTGAGCTGTCCGGATTGTCCGGGCAGCTCATTTCGCGTACGCGGGTTGACACCTCGCAGTCCGGTTAATCCGGATAACGCAACTCTCGCATGGGGCCAAAGCCGCAGTTATAATGAGCTAGAGGTGAGGTGCCGGATGTTCGAACGGCTGATACAGCGAATGGATCGTCATAGCAAGCTGCTCCGAGCATGGGAGCTGAAGGGCGGCGTCTCAGCGCAGGTGACCGCCTTGGAAGTTCTCCTGTCGAACGGTGAGGTGCGGAAGTTAGTAGTGCGTCAGCATGGTCCAGCGGACGTAGCGCGGAACCCTCATATCGCAACGGATGAATACAAGCTGTTGAAGCTGCTGGCCGATACGGACGTCCCCGCGCCAGCCCCTTACGGCGCCGACGAATCCGGCGAGATTCTCCCTTCGCCTTATATTGCCATTGAATTCATAGAGGGAGAGACGATCCTCTCTGCCCCAACCCCTAATCAAGCCATTGACCTGTGCAATCAGTTGGCGGCCGCTCTCGCGGCGATCCACCAGGCGGATATCTCCTCTCGCGACGTCTCCTACTTGCCGAAGCAGGAGAGACGGTTATCCGAATTCCTGGCGAGAATTCCCGCGGATGTTGCCGATATGGCAGAATCCAGCCTTATAAGGGAGGCGTTGCAGCGCATCGAACCGTCGCCGCCAAGGAACAAGGAGACGCTGCTGCACGGCGATTATTGGCCGGGAAATATGCTGTGGAAGAACGGCCGTCTCGTCGCCGTGATCGACTGGGAAGATGCCGCAATAGGCGATCCGCTCGCCGATCTCGCGAATGCCAGACTGGAGATTGCCTGGTCATTCGGGACCGAGGCTATGCACCATTTTACCCGACGCTATCAAGCTCTCATGCCCTGCCTCAACTATACTTCTCTTCCTATCTGGGACTTGCGCGCCGCGCTGAAGCCCGCGATCCATATGTCCGGTTGGGGCTTGGACGAAGATACGGAGAGGGGGATGCGGGAGAAGCTGGCATGGTTCGTCAAGCAGGCTGCTAATCGACAAGGTTAGCGGCCTCTTGGCATTTGGCATGGTCGGATGATTGTCCGATGCCAACGGCGTTTAATCGACATACGCTACAGTATGCAGACAAGATGATGCGCTCATGGCTAAGGAGGTGGCGTCCCGTTGAAGCTTACGTTTCCCATCTTGACCCTCTGCAAGGGCGGCGCCCAACGAATGCTGGCAGAACTCGTGAACGGTCTTGTCCGCAAGGGACACGACGTGACGATCGTGATGCCTTCCGAAGGCGTGATCGAATATCCAGTCCAGGCCCGCGTCATACAGACTACCCGTACGGTTCTGCGAGCCGATGATTTGCCCTCGTCGGACGCGATCGTCTCCAATTATTATTTGACGGTTCCCTTGTCGCAAGCGGCAAGCGAGCAGGGCAAAGGCCGACACATCCGCCTAAGCATGTGCTACGAGCCGGTCGTGCTTCCGAACAATCACCAATCCTTCCCGACATACTTCGCTACGCAATCGTTAATTGTCATCTCTTCATGGCAGCAGAAGCTCATCGAATTATTGCACGGAATCAGAGGGACGGTAGTCCCGGTCGGTCTCGATCCCGTCTTCCGGAATCTGCACATTCGCGAGCAGAGCCGGACGATCCGTATCAGCGCCATCGTTCGGGAGCCTGAAGGGTTTGCCTTTCACCGGGATCAGCATTATTTGATGGAAGAGCTGTACGCGGTGAAGCGGGATTACCCGCATGTCGAGATCGCGTTGATCACCCCGCCGGGCGAGATGTATCGCTCCCCCGCGCTGCAACGGATGAGAGCGACGCTGCCTTACTTGTTCTATACGCCGGGCGATGATGTCGAGCTCTGCTACCACTACAATCAATCGCATATCTTCGTGACTTCTTCCATCTATGAAGCGGCCAACATGCCCGGTCTGGAAGCGATGCGGTGCGGAGCGGCGCTTGTCTCGGCTTATTCCGGAGGCAATACCGACTATGGCCGGCATGGGCACACGTGTCTCGTAGCCTATCGCCACGAGGGCTCGTTAGGGCAACAGATCCGCTTGCTGCTGAATCGTCCGGAGCTGATGCAGAGCATTGCGGCCGCAGGTGAGCAAGAGTCGCAGAAGTGGACCTGGGCGCGCAGCGTCAATGCCTTCGATCAGGCGTTAAGAGAGTATCTGTTCAATCGATAAGGGAGGTTATGATTCGATCATGTATCCGCAAGGGCCGATATCGCTGCCGCCCTTCATCTCCAGCTCCGTGCCTAAGAGCGGCACGCACTTAATGCATCAGATGCTCAACGGTATTCCAGGCGTGACGAACGACATTAACGATGCGAGCAAGAAGTTCTTCGCCAACAATCCTCCGGCCGGATTCTACGACGATCATTCCCGGCGTCTCGCCCTGCTGCAGCCGAACCAATTCGCCATCGGGCATCTGTATTACGAGGATCGTTATGCTCGAATGCTGGAACAGTACAAGCTTAAGCACATTTTCCTCTATCGCGATCCTCGTGACGTGTTCGTCTCGTTAATCTACTACATCGCCGACAACTGGATTGCGCATCCGCTGCATCCCTACTTCCGTACGAGGTACTTCACGTTTGAGGATAGGGCCGCGGCGCTGCTTCAGGGGATTCCGGAGTATTCGCTCACATTCGGGCAATATATCACGCTGTTCTACGGCTGGATCCGAGAGCCCAATTGCTTGAAGGTCTCCTTCGAGCAGCTGATGGTGACGCCTGAACGAAGAAGGGAGACGGTTCTTCGCATCCTGCACTACCTATGGGAAGGCCGTATGCTGCCGATGCCGATGCAGACGATGGCCTTCTCGATGGAATCGCGCATTAACAGCACCACCTCTCGCACCTTCCGCAAGGGACTCATCGGGTCGTGGCGTACGGAGTTCAGCGGCAGAATCAAGCAGCTGTTCAAGCAGAACGCCGGGCAATTGGTGATCGATACGGGCTACGAGAAGACGATGAACTGGTAATTAGCCTTAGGCTCCGCGGCGAACGGACATGCGCTGGTTAGGGAAGGAGGGTTCCATTGACTATGCCGGTGTTCCTTAATTCTGTGCCGAAGAGTGGAACTCATCTGCTCAAACAGATCATGTCCGGGATTCCGGGCATGCAGCTGAAGCCGTATGAATTCTATGAGGGGTATCCGCAGGATCTTGCCTTGCATGAAGCCGGCTTCACGCAGTTGAAGGACGGTGACTTCGCGGCGGGGCATGTATATTATTCGCCGGAATATGCCGCCATGCTGAAGCGCAACCGAATCAAGCAGGTGTTCTTGACGCGCGATTTGCGAGATATCGTTGTCTCATATGTTTATTTTATTGTCGGGCCGTATCCGGATCATCCGCTTCGGGAGTACCTGCTCCTGCTTGACAGCCGCAAAGAGCAGTTCCTGGCGCTGATCCGGGGCGTTCAACTGGGCAAGTTCCGCTATCCGGACATCGGGACGTGGTACGGCCAATTCCGCGGCTGGATTGGCCAGGACGACGTGTGCTGGTTGACGTTCGAGCGATTGACGGCCTCTGAGGCCGCCCGGCGCCAGGCGTTGGATCGGTTGCTGCGGTATGCGCTGAACGGACGGCTGCCTCCCGCTTCGCAGCTAGAGGCTGCGCTGGACGAGATGGAGCGGCGGATTGATCCGTCGACTTCGCTGACGTATCGCAAGGGGGTCAGCGGCGAGTGGAGGCATGAGTTCGACGACGAAGTGAAGGCCGCCTTCAAGCAGGTTGCCGGGCCGTGGCTCATCGTCGACGGCTACGAGAAGGACGATCAATGGCAATAGCTCATGGAGAGAGGGGAAGAAGCGAATGCAGAGAGGCGTAACGCTGTGGTTCACAGGGTTGTCTGGAGCCGGCAAAACGACGGTATGCCTTGAAGTCGCCAGATTGCTCGCTCTTCGGGGCGTGAAGGCAGAGCTGCTGGACGGGGACGAGATGCGCGGGCAGCTTACGGCCGGGCTCGGCTTCTCCAAGGAGGACCGCCGGAAGAATACGGCGACGGCCGCTTATATCGCGCGGCTGCTGACGCGCAACGGCATTATCGTGCTCGCGTCGTTCGTATCGCCGTACAAGTCCATTCGGGAGTCGGCGCGCGAGTCGATCGGCTCATTCGCGGAGGTCTATGTGTGCTGCCCGTTGGAAGAATGCGCTCGCAGAGATGTGAAAGGGCTGTACAAGAAAGCGTTCAGCGGGGAGATCGGGCAGTTCACCGGCGTATCTGATCCGTTCGAGCCGCCGGAAGCCCCGGAGCTCGTGCTGCACACCGACCGGGAGACAGTCGACCAATGCGCCGCGCGCGTCGTCGAATTTTTGGAGACGCGCGGCTATATCGGGTAACTCGCCTTGCAGGCGCAGAACAGCCGTCCGCACTCGCTGCGGACGGCTGCTTCTCTGTGCAGCGAAGATACTGGCTTCGGCAGTGCAACTCGCCTGGGGTTGGGCTTCGCGAGGGAGAGCGGAGATGATCGGCTTGACCGAGCATCTCCGCCCTGCGCGTCAAGCGAGCCCGCCGCTCTGCGTGTCAAGCAAGCCTGCCGCACTGCTCGAGCAGCATAGCGCGCAGATTCTGCCCGTATCTGGCGAGGGAGAACTCGGTCCTCACCAGCTGCTCCGCCTGTTCGATGATCGCTTGGCGGGCTTTGGCGTTGCTCATAAGTTCATACGCGGTTAGAGCCGCTGGCCCGGGTGCGTGCGGTGGAATAATCATTCCGCTCTTCCCGTTAAGGATCATGCTGCGGATCCCGTCCGAGTCGGTGGAGATGACCGGACAGCGGCAGAGCATCGCTTCAGCGACCGCGTAGCCGAACCCTTCATTAAGAGAGGTCGAGGCGAGGAACCCGCCGGAACGGCCGACTATGGAATAGTATTCGGCCATCTTGCTATGCGGGACATTATCGCGCCACACCGGCCGCGAACCCGGAAGCTGCTGGCTTATGAAGGCTTCGTATGCCTGCAAGTCGGCCGGTTGATTCAAGGAGGAGTCCCCGAAGATCCAGATATCCAGATCGGGACGAAGCTTGCGCAGCTCCCGGCAGATCTCGAGGAAGTACCGCCAATTCTTGTTCGGCTCCAGCCGTCCTACCCATGCGGCGATCGGGCGATTGTGCGGCGGAAGCTCGCGGTAACCGAACCGCTCCGTATCCAGACCGTTGTGGAAGCTATATTGCTTAAGCCCCGGGTACATGGTCTGGAACAACTCGCGAAGGTGCGGCGTCTGAGGATACAGCGCCGCGTTGCAGAACGAGTAGATGTAGCTTCTCGCTTGCTCCAGCGTCTCTCGGGCTTGCACCTTCGTCCCCAAGCCCTGCACCTCGAAGATCACGGGGCCGCCGAAGCCGAACTCGCGAATCCGCCATAGCATCCCATAGTTGCAAGAGACGATGACGGCGTCGAACCGCTCTTGGCGCAGAATACTCTGGATGTTGTCTCTGTTCTCCGTCACGTAGACCGGGTAACCGGGATTGTTCTTCAGGCCGGAGCCCGGCCATTGGTACAACACATGGCATTCGATGCCTTGCATCTCCAGCGCTCTGCAGCGCATCCGGTTCAGCGTCTCGACTCCTCCGCTGGCGATGAAGTAAGTGACGAGTACCTTCATAGCGCGTTCATCACCCCCAGCCTTTGAACAGGCATACCGCGAAGCTTCGGCCTGCCTGATCCTTGAACATGCGATCGTGGGCGATGGGGAAGCGGCGCAGCTCCTCCATGCTCCAAGCGCTTAAGTGGCGCTCGTGCTCATTGCCGTATACGGCGCCTTGCGGCCAATTCGTCCCGATCGGGATGATGAGCAGCACGTGGCTGCTCCGATACAAGCATTTGTCCAAGAAGTGAAGCGCTTGTGTCTTCTCGAAATGCTCCAGCACGTCCCCTAGGATGATCAGATCGTAGCGGCCCAGCGTATCGATAACCGTATAGGCGTTGCCGACATAGATTTGGTTGTAGAAGTATTGGTGGTATTGGTCGACGTTCGCGGGGAAAACCTCGATGCCGTCTATCTGCGTCGTCCATTGGCTCCGGAAGAACTTACCGCCCCATACGTCCAGGAATTCCCGGCAGAGCATCCCCCATCTGCCGTAACCGACGCCCACGTCCAGTACCTTAGCCGGCTTAACCAGGCGAATCAGTTCGACGCAGTAAGATATATTTTGCCAATTGGAAGTGCCCATCCTTACACCCCTGCTTCCTTATTGGAAAGTTTCGATCCGCCGCGGCGACGGCTTGTTGTATTGTACGGGTATTCGGCTCGGAACGGCACTACGGTTGTCCCCCCTGCCGGCAAATACGCTTCATATTATCCGCCGGGCAAGTTACAATGAGATTATGATCTCTAGGCTAAGAAGCGATGGGCGTGTATGCCCTATTCTTAAAAAAAGATGCTGCTTCAGATGAGTCGCTGGAAGACGGGGTATCCCAAGAGGCCACGATAGTGGCTTGAGGGACAGCCCTTTTTTTGCGCTTTGACCGATGGTCGGCGCACTGTGGCTATGGCTAAGTCCCGCAACAAACGCTAGGTCCGTGATCAATAAACTAACGGTCGCAACAGCCGTTATTGCGCCGTCGGAAGCCGCATCAATTGGCCAAATTACGGACGTGGCTTCCGTTAGCGATAGAGCCCTCGGCTGCTATCGCTCCAAGCAAGAAAACATCTTAACTGGTGAAAGCTATACGATGTAAATCCAACGCTCAGCTTATTGTTTAAGGAGCTATCGCATGAAGAATCGCATTTGGAACGGAGCACTCATCCTTCTTGCGCTGCTGTTCGCCGGTCTGCTCGCGGGCTTCGCGATGACTGTTCAGCATACGCGAGATTTGACCTCGCAGCTCAAACCGGAGAATGGGGCAGAAGCCGCGGCAACGGCGGGCGAACGAACCCGAATCGCCCTGATCTCGCAGGAGCAGGACAATCCGTTCTGGCAATCCGTCGAAGCGGGTGCTGCGGCGGCCGCCGAGCGTTACGGAATGGAACTCGAATATATGGGGCCTACTCGGATTAATCCCTCGGAGCAGACCCGGCTGCTCGAGAAGGCGATCGCGGAGGGCTTTGACGGCCTGCTTGTGCAAGGCCAGAACGACCTTGCCTACGCGAGCTTGATCGATCAGGCGTCCGCCAGCGGGATCCCTGTTCTGACGATTGACGCGGACGAGCCGGACAGCGCGCGGGCGGCATATGTCGGAACGGACAACTTGGAGGCAGGCCGGCGCATGGGCGAGCTCGTCGTGCGCAGCGTCGGCGACAAGGGGGAGCTCGGCGTCCTGCTCGGCAGCGAAGCGAGCAACCAGCAGCTCCGCCTGGAAGGCTTCCGCAGCGTCATCGCCAGGCATCCCGATCTCGTCATCGCGGATGTGCGTACCTCTAACATCTCCCGCTTGCAGGCGGAAGAGCAGACGGAGGATATGTTGCGCGAACATCCGGACCTGAAGGCCGTAATCGGCTTCAGCGCGCTGGATGCGCTCGGTATCGCAGAAGCGGCCGACCATCGGCAAGCGGACGGCCTCCTCGTGTTCGGGTTCGACGATCCGGGCAATACCCGACAGGAGATCGGCCGAGGCCGGATTGCGGCGGTGATCGTTCAACAGCCGGGGCAGATCGGCGAGAAGGCTGTCACCCTGCTTCACGACTATATGCAGGGCAAGAAGATCGAAGAGCTGCACTATACCGGCACGGCTGTGCTGGACCGTGCCGCGCTCGCCGCAAGCGAAGACGGCGTGTCCAGTCAAGCCTGTGTCCCTTTGGAGAGCTGCCCATGACGATTCGCGCGAAGCTGCTCATTGTCATTCCGCTTCTAGTTCTCGCGGCGAATACCGTGATCTTCTTCCTATTCCGAAGCTCTGCGCTCGTTCAAGGCGGCTACGACCGGATGATGAACCGGATTCTCGCTTACAAGCAGTCAGTTCAGAGCGCGGACGAATCGCTTCAGGCGCTCTACAATTATCTGCTCGATCCGGGGCCGGAGCTTCTCACCGAGATGGAGCAACTGAACGATGAGCTGCGCTTTAGCGGGGATACGCTCCATCAGCTTGGCCAGCTGCCTTCCCTTGCCTCGCAAGCGGAAGGCTATCTGAACTTGATCGACACGCTCGCCGAGCAGGAACGCCAAGCAGCGGAGGCTGCGTCCGCAACGCCGAAGGAAGCGCTGGCGCAGTATGAATCCGCGGAGAAGACAGCCGGGTTCATTCGCGAGGAGGGCTCGCATCTCGTCGATCTCGAGCTTGGCGTCGACCGCCCGGTCTTCCTGCAGATCCAACGGGAGAACGAGCGAATGAACCGACTGGGAGCCGCCGTCATCGCCGTGCAGACGCTTCTCGGCGTAGGGCTCGCCCTCTGGGTATCTCGCAGCGTGACCGATCCCGTCGGGCGGCTCGTTCGCATGGCTCGCCGCATCTCTCAGGGGATGCCGCTTGCGGAACCGGCTGATGCAGCTTTGACTGCCGGCCGGGCCAACTGGGAACCTGACGATCCCAATGCCCGCTCCCCAACCGGCAGCGTCGCTCAAGCTCATGACCAAGCCCAAACCAATCCGGGCGCTCAGTCCCGATCCGATGCCCGCCTCAACGCCTCTGCCAAGGACGAGCTGGGCATCCTGACGAACGCCTTCGTCCAGATGATCGAGTCGCTTCAAGCAGCCGCCGATCGGGACAAGGAACGGCTCGAGCAGGACCGCTTCGTCAAGGAGCTGGAGCTGCGCGCGCTGCAGAGCCAGATTCAGCCGCACTTCCTGTTCAACTCCTTGAACGTGCTATCCAAGCTCGCGCTCCTGGAAGGAGCGGAGCGGACGTCCGATCTTATCGTCTCCATGTCCAAGCTCATTCGATACCGTCTTCGCAGACTGGACGAGCCGGTCTCGCTGCGCGACGAGCTGGGGCACGTCATGGAGTACGTCGCCATTCAGCAAGCCCGATTCGGCAGCCGCGTCCGGTTCGAGACCGACATCGACGATGCCGCCTTGCCGGCGAGGATTCCGGCGCTGACCGTTCAGCCGCTCGTCGAGAACGCGTTCGTGCACGGCATCGAGAGCATGGAAGCGGGCGCCGTCATCAGGCTGGCTATCGCGCGGGAAGGCGGCGACGCCGTCATCGAAGTCGCAGACAACGGCGCCGGCATGGACGAAGCGATCCGCCTAGCGCTGCTGCAGCTCGATTATGAGCCGGAAGCTCAGCCGCAGCCGCAAGCCTCGCCGCAGCCGCAAGCCTCGCCGCAGCCGCATCCACATGCCGCGCCGATCTCGGCCGGCCTAGGCACACGCAACGTTTTCCGAAGAATACAGCTGTTCACCGGACGCAGCGATGCCATCCAGATTCGGAGCGAGCCTGGGCAAGGCACGACGTTCACGATCCGCATACCGATGACACCGAAGGAGGAACCCGCCGATGTACCGCCTATTGATCGCGGATGATGAAGCGCTGGAGAGAGAAGGCCTCGAGTGGATCGTCCAGCGGATGCTCCCGGACACCTTCGAGATTGTGCAGGCCGAGAATGGCAGGCGGGCGATCGAGCTGGCGGAGGAGCGAAGGCCGAATATCGTGCTAATGGATGTCCAGATGCCGGGCATCCAGGGGCTTGAGGCGCTGCGGGAGATTCGCAAGCTGCTGCCCGATGCGAAGTTCGTGCTCGTGACCGCGTACGATTCGTTCCACTATGCGCAGGAAGCGCTGACGCTCGGCGTCAAGGAGTATATCGTCAAGCCGGCCAGCCGGGAGCAGGTAGCCTCGCTGCTGCAGCGGTTGGCGGACGAGCTCGACCAGGAGAGATCGAAGCGGGCCGAACATCTGACCCTTCGGAACAAAGTGTCCACGCTTCAGCCTCTCGTAGAGAATGAGCTCGCTCTTATCCTGATGGTCGATCAAGTGGCGGGCGAAGGTCCGGAGCAGCTCGCGCAGTGGCTGGAATTCCCGCTAGAGGATTGCCGCTGCCTCGTCATCGCCTTCCCCGGGCACGATAGCGCGGAGGACCGCAAACCGCTGTACGAGACGATTCGGCGAACCGCGAAGTCGTTCGGGCCGTGCCTCGTCAGCTCCATCGTGGAGCGCCATCTGGCTGTCTTCCTGCGGAAGCCGCCTCAGGCTGCGGACGATTGGAAGGAGGAGCCGATCCGCCTCGCGCGCAAGCTGAACGACGTTGTCCAGCCTCTGCTGAAGACGGAGATCTCCATCGGCATCGGTTCGCTTCAGAGCGGGGCAGAAGGCCTGCGGCAGTCCTACTTCGAAGCCGTGTTCGCCTCCACATGCTCGGACCAGGTGTGCCTGTTCGAGGATTTGAAGGCGGGCGGAGGCCCCCGGGTTCCCGGGCAGGGAGCTGACAGCGAGGGCTGGCAGAGCTATGTCGCATCCGCCCTTCGGCGGATCCGGGAGATTCGCGAGGAGCAGACGTCGACGGTGATCGATCGGGCCAAGCAGTATATCCGCCAGCATTATTCCGAGGAGCTGTCGCTCGAGGAGGCAGCAGAGTCGGTTCATCTGAACCCGTTCTACTTCAGCAAGGTGTTCAAGCAGCACGTCGGCGAGACGTTCATCGATTACCTGACCGGCCTGCGCATCGACCGCGCCAAGCAATTGATCGAGGAGGAGGACCTGAGCCTGAAGGAAGTGAGCTACCAGGTCGGCTACAAGGACCCTAACTACTTCAGCCGCGTGTTCAAAAAGGTAACCGGCGTCGCCCCTTCGGAATACCGTTCGCAGCTGAAGTGATCGGCGTACACCTTCCCGGGTCTGCTTCGCCGACATGGATTATTTTGCGGTATCGCGCAATATTGTGCGATTCGCGGTCGAATCTGCCCCAAACTCCCCGCTGGCAAAATAATTGTGCGGGAACTACGCAAATTAGTGAAGAAGATCATGCGCCGTCCGTCGCCCTCCTGGTGCTATACTGAAGTCCAATCGCTAGGGAAAGGACAGATCACCAATGGCATCCATAACAGCTAAGTCCCGCAGCGGCGAACAGCTGAATATGAAATACGTGCTTCTCATCTCCATCATCGGCGCGGTCGGCGGCTTGTTGTTCGGCTTCGACACAGCGGTCGTCTCCGGCGCTGTCGGCTTCTTGGACGAGCGCTTCAACTTGAGCGAATTCGGCGAAGGCTGGGCGGTATCCAGCTTGATCATCGGCGCCGTCGTCGGCGCCATCTCATCCGGCTGGCTCAGCGACGGCCTAGGCCGCAAGAAAGTGCTGATCAGCGCAGCCGTTCTATTCATTATCGGTTCGGTCGCTACGGCGCTTCCGTCCACATTCTCGGGCTACATTATCGCCCGGATGGTCAGCGGCATCGGCATTGGCATCACGTCGACGCTCTGCCCCATCTACAATGCGGAGATCGCTCCGGCCCGCTATCGCGGACGGCTGGTCGCTCTGAACCAGTTCGCCATCGTAACCGGCATCTTCTTCACCTACTTCGTCAACTCGGGCATCGCTGGCGCAGGCTCTGACGCTTGGGACATCTCGACCGGCTGGCGTTGGATGTTCGGCGTCGGCGCGGTACCGGGCATAATCTTCATGGCTCTGCTGTTCCTCGTGCCGGAGAGCCCGCGCTGGCTGATCAAGAACGGCAAGCCGGAGAAGGCGCTGAGCATTCTGCTTCGGATCCACGGAGAAGAAGCGGCCAAGCAGGAAGTGCTTGATATCAAAGCATCGTTCCGTGAAGAGCGCGGCTCGATCCGCGACTTGTTCAAACCGGGCCTTCGATTCGCGATGTTCGTCGGCATTGGTCTGGCGATATTCCAGCAAGTAACCGGCATTAACGCGATTCTGTACTACGCTCCCGAGATCCTGAAGCAGACGGGAGCGGGGACGAACGCAGCGCTCATTCAGACGATTCTGGTCGGCGCGGTGAACATGGTCTTCACCGTCGTGTCGATCTGGCTCATCGACAAGGTCGGCCGCAAGGCGCTTCTGCTGACCGGCGTATCGATCATGGCTGTATGCCTCGGAGTGATCGGCCTTCTCTTCAACACCGGTCACAGCTCTGGATATACGGTGCTGGTCTTGATCCTGATCTACACGGCGGCATTCGCTATCTCGCTCGGCCCGGTCGTATGGGTGATGCTCTCCGAGATCTTCCCGAACCGGGTGCGCGGCTTGGCGACGTCGATCGCTTCGATGTTCCTCTGGGCTGCGGACTATGCCGTCTCGCAATCCTTCCCGCCTCTACTGGATTGGGCAGGCCCTGCGGCAACCTATTGGACATTCGGCATCCTGTCCGTTATTGCGGTCCTCTTCACGGTCTTCTTCGTGCCGGAGACCAAGGGCAGATCGCTGGAGCAGATGGAGAGCCTCTGGAACCAAGGCAAGGCGCAGAGCCGTTAATCGAATCCTATCCTTCGCTCGTCACCGCTTGACAGCTTAATGCTGCCGAGCGGTTTTTTTTTTGAAGTTCACTGGAGGAAACCGAGAACAATGTCGAATATAACAGTATCCTGATTGAATCGGCTAGCGGAGGTGAGCGTCCTGAGTTTAAGAGTCGGCCTGTCTGAAGTCTTGTTAGCGGCAACGGCTCTCATGCTGGTTGTATCTTATCTCGCCTATCGGAAGAGAAGACAGGACGTAGCCCAATACTGTGCTTGGGCCATGCTGGCCGCTTCGTTCTACTCCTTCGGGTATGCTTGCCAGATCATAAGCACGAATCTACAGCAGGCGAAGCTCTGGCTCAATGTGCAATACATCGGCATTCCATTCATCGTGACCTTCTGGCTTCTTCTCGCCATTGTCTACACAGGGAATCGAGCTTACCTGAAGAGATGGGCGGCTGTCCTCTTGTTCGCGATCCCCGTAATCATCTTGATCTCGCAATTGACGAATGATATCCATCATCTCTTCTACCGCGAGCTGCGGTTTGATCCGAGCGATTCGAATCTATCCTCTGTCGTCATAACGAAGGGTCCTTTGTATTGGCTGCATTTCGGTTATTTTAACGTGGAAGCCGTGGTTGGCATGGCATTGTATCTTCGCATGTATGCGAAGTCCATACCGATTGTTCGTCGGCAAGTGGTGATGCTGATGGTCAGCGGCGCGGCTCCATGGTTGTTGAATATGATTTACCTGGCGATATTCGGTCGTGCGGAGGTGGATCTGACGCCGTTCGGCTTCGCGATATCCAGCTTCGCCTATCTATGGGGGATCTATCGGTTTAACCTGCTTCGGCTGGTTCCCATCGCTTATCAGAAGGTGTTCGAGACGATGCAGGACGGCGTCGTCATTCTCGATTATGACCATAATCTATCCCACGTGAATGAAGCCGCGAGAGGAATGCTGAGGGAGCTGCGGTTATGGAACGGACAGACGGTGTCCGTCCATAAGGTGTTCGCATCGAATCCGGAGCTATTGGCGAAGATCGCGGCCGGGGGGGCCGATGAGAGCCGTATCGCCATTAGGCAAGGGCAAGAGCTTCGCCAGTACCAAGTGAGAATATCCACGATCTATGATCAGGCAGGCATGGAGATGGGCAAACTGATTATCTTCAGCGATGTGACGCAGGCCGTTCTGTACCAAGAGCAGCTGCTGGCCAATGCCAGTCAATTGGAAGAATTGAACGCCTTCAAGGACAAGCTGTTCGCGGTAGTGGCTCATGATATTCGCGATCCTCTCGCTATGATGGTTAATTTATCGGAGATTATCGAAGAGGATTTCATCGAACCGGGAAGTGAAGAATCCCATATTTTCCAGAAGATTGGCGGCCAAGTCCGGGATACCCACCTGCTGGTGGAGAATCTATTGGACTGGGTTCGCAGTCAGAGAGACAAGATTAACTTCCACCCGATGGTATGGGAGCTGGAACCGAGTATTCATCAAGCGGCCCAGACGCTCAAGCATCACCTGGAGCGGAAGCGGATTCGAATGTCCGTCTCCGTGCAAGAGGGTTCCGAGGTGTACGCAGACAAGGATATGATGGAGCTGGTCCTGCGGAATCTCATGCTCAACGCGATTAAGTATACCGGGACTGGCGGCTGGATTCAGGTGGAGGCGGCCGATCATGGCGGTCATATGATCGTATCGGTGAAGGATTCCGGAGCAGGCGTAGATAGTGAAGTTGGGAAAACGTTGTTCCACGAAGTGCAGCCAGGTTCCGCTCCAGGCACCGATGGCGAACGGGGGACGGGGTTAGGGTTATATCTGTGCGGCAAGTTCGTGCGGTTGAACGGCGGCGACATCGGGTATACATCTGTTCCGGGGCAAGGCAGCACCTTCTACTTCACCCTCCCGTCAACCAAGACGGCGAACGTTCGACAGCGAACATGGAAGGAGATCGACGCGATATGAGGGTTATCGTCATCGACGATGAGAAGGCGATGCATCTCATTATGTCCAAGATGCTGGGCAAGCTTGCCGATGTAGAGGTTGCGGGATGCTTCTTCGATACGGCCTCGGCCTCCCGCTGCATCGACGAGCATGAGGTCCATGCGGCCTTCGTCGATATCAGCATGCCGCAGGAGAGCGGCATGCAGTTTGCCGAGCGGATGGCGATGGCCCATCCTGATCTGTACATCATTTTCGTCACGTCGCATAAGGATTACGCGCTGGATGCCTTTGAATTATCCGCGCTCGATTATATCGTGAAGCCCGTGTCGCCGGAGCGGATCGAGAAGGCGGTCATGCGGGCTAGAGCGGTTCATTCGTTCGCCGAAGCGGAGCGGACGGAGCCTAAGACGGACCGGGTTCGCATAGATGTCTTAGGCGGCTTGGAGGTCAGCACCGCGTATGGCAGCGTGAAGTGGATCTCCCGCAAGAGCGCGGAGCTGTTCGGCTACCTCCTGATCCATCCCGGCAGGATCGTATCGAGAGCGAGAATTCTGTACGACGTATTCGGCGATATGGCGTCCAAGAATGCGGATACCTATCTGAACACATCCATCTATCAGCTGCGCAAAGCGTTGGCGCCGCATGGGTTGAAGTCGATGGTCTTGTCGGATAGCGAAGGGTACGGACTGGACCTGACAGACGCAAGCATTGATTATGCCGAGTTCGAGGAACGAATCCATCAGCAAGCAGAGTGGGCAGCAGACGATCTGGACAAGGCGATGGAGATAGAGAAGCTGTATGCCGGCGAGCTGTTCGGAGAGAAGGGGTTCGGCTGGGCGATGAACGATACAGAACGCTTGTCCGCCCTGTATGCTGCATTCGCCAAGAGGCTGGCGGCAGCGCTGCTGGAGCATCGGGAGGAAGACACAGCGGTCCAGCTCTTGAATAAGCTGTTCGACCGCAACGAGCTAGACGAAGAGACGGCGAGCCTGCTGCTTCGCGCCTATGCCGCCAAGAAGGATCGGGCTTCGCTGGCCAAGCTTTATCGAAGGTACGTCAAGGTGCTTCATCAGGAGCTGCATCTCGATCCTTCTAAGGAATTAATAGAGCTGTACACTCGACTTCAAACGACATGACAATTGTTATCAGAGACCCGCGAGGCCAATAGCCGCGCGGGTTTTGTTGTTTCGTGACAGATATTCTTTCATTCTTCTTTCAGTGGACGAGCGTATTGTCGAATATGTATGCACACAACTCTGTCATTCAGAGTTCAGATTGAAGAATAAGGAGAGATGCTTGGAGCGAAGGAAGCGGATGGTTGACCGGTCGATCGAGCAGGGATGCATAGGTTAGTGACAAATTTGAATGGAAACGAGGTTCTGATATGAAGCAGAATTTAAGAAGATGGCTGTCGCTTGCGACCGTAATGGCGGTCTTGGCCGTAACGCTGCTGGCCAATGTTGCGCCTGCTGCTTATGCGGCGGGTTCAGATATTACAATAGAGCGCGCGGTCTTCAGCAACAATAATCGAGATATTATCGTGACCTTCAATGAGCCGGTTGAAGTGAAGCCTGGCGTGACAGATCAGGCATCGAGAGTTGGTTTGAAGCCTCAGTATATCGGTTATTATATGTCGGTGTCTGAAGGCGGAGGCACATTGGAGATATCGGATGCCGGAGAGCTGATCGTGCATCTGAACAGCACAATGCCGAATGGCTCCTACCAGATCCGAATCCTTGCAGGCACGCTTCAAGGCAGCGAGGATTCCGGCTATCAACAGACGTCTGAGTTGATTAGCGAGTTGTTCTCGTCTTATACAATTCCCGCTTTCCAAAGTGTTGCGCTGACCGACGAGAATGATGTGACGATTACGCTGAACACGTCGGTAACGGCGGCGACGTATTCAGTCTCCGGCGCGACATACAATTATGATCCGCACGAATTCGTGCAGATTAGGAAGAACGGCGATCCGGACTATAGCGAACTGGACAGCGACGACATCGTGACGGTGAGCGATGATCTGTTGAATATTGACTTCGCTTCGCCGCTGGCAGACGCGACGCAATATTCCATCAAGGTATTGGCAGGCGCGGTGCAGAGCGCTCCGGGTATTACAAATTCGGAGTTCACTGTTGGCGTCAATACGAAGGCTCCGACGTATAGTTCCAGCTCTAAAGATGAGTATTCAAGCTACTCTAGAATTTATGTAAACTACGATCAAAATATATACAAGAATGGCTTGAGCGATGATGAACTGAAAGCTGCTGTCACAATATCCTCGGATGGCGGAGATTCGTTTGAACAGCTGGCTGAGGATGCCGAGGTTTACATCAGTGGAAGTAATTATTTGACTATTTATTTCGACTCACCGTTAGCGGCGGGCGATTACCAAGTGAAGATTGGTGCCGGCGCACTGAAGAACAGCGTTGGGGTACCGTCTAATGTAGTGACAACGCCTGCCATTACCTTTAGCGACCTCACCGGTCCCGAATACCAGTCGCTGGAGCTTAGCGAAGGCAATACCAAGGTCACTCTTACGTTTGATGATAATATTTACATTCGCAATGGCTACAATTTAGTGAATTACATCTATATCCGCAAGGATGGTAGTTCGCTGCCGAACAACGACTGGATAGAGTCAGCCGTTACATCCGGCAACCAACTTGTGATCACGCTAAGCAAACCGCTTGTCGGCAATGGATACCAATTCGTAATTTATTACTATGTGTTGCAAGATGAGAACGGCAATTCCTTGAAAGATAGCTGGGACGTAGTAACGGACCTGATTGACACAGCTAATCCGGATTCGCCGGCTTATGACTATTCCAAGTTCAGCAATACGAACCATGACTTGACGCTCTACTTCGACGCGCCGATTCTCAACAATACCGCTTCGAACGATGCGCTGAAGGCTGGGATCGCCTTAAGCGTCAATGGCGGAGCGCCTCACGCGCTGGCCGCTTCCACGACGGTAACGATTACAGGTCAGACAATCTTGCTGCACTTCGCCGACCCGTTGGTTGATCCGAATATTCAGGTTCATATCGCGGCGAATACGCTGAAGAGCGAATCGGGCCATGCTTTGGCCAATCCGATTACGACCGAAGCAGTGTTCCCGAATACTCTGTATCCGCCGGAGCTGGATGATGCGTATCTCATCAGCAGCCATACGGCTGTTGTCGAGTTTGATACGAACGACGGGAATCTGGCAGACAATACGCCGGGGACAGACGAATCGAATCTGAAGACCGCCGTGTCCTATTCGCTGGATCATGGCAGTACCTTCTTGCCGCTTGGGACAGATGACGACGTCATCCTGAATGACAGTCAATTGTTGGTTTATTTCCATGAAGCATTGACGGGCGAGGTTCAAATTCGGATAGCGGGCAGCACGTTGAAGAATTCGTTCGGCAACGTGTTGACTGAGGCTGTGACAACCGAAGAGCTGACTGCTGATGCTCCTTATAACATCTCAGGCGATGCTTATACGGATGCGCCTAGCGTCATCACGTTTGACGATGATCCCGTATGGAGAGAACATATCTCGGGTGTAGGGATTTATAATGACAACACAGGACAGGATCAAGAGCTAGCGCAGGAGGATTACACGATCAGTCCAGGGAAAATCACGATTCGGCAAGGTGTCTTTGAAGAGTTTACCACTTACTATTTTTATATCGATGCAGACGGATATGATAATCGGGACGTAGAACTATTCTCTCATCCGGTCCAAATGAGTTTTGCTATGGGACCTGTCAAGACGGATAGCGCCAACGGCATCACCGCTTCTGTTAAGGTAGCTCCTTATGCTTCGTACTTAGGAAGTCAGGCGACGGTCATCTTCCAACTGATGGACGGGGAGAAGCCGGTAAGCATTGCCGCCATTCATACGGATGTTCTGGATGATATCGGAACGTTTACGGCTCACTTCAACGCAGCCGACGCAACCGACACGACCAATCATGATTATACGGTAAGAGCTTACGTCGTGGATCAATATACGAATGATCCTTCCTCTGTCGGTTACGATTTGGCTACACGGTTCACTGAGGCTGAGATGGAATCGAACGAGGATCTGCAGGATTACTAGAATCTCTAGGACAACAACAATTAATTTCTGAGCCGTTCCAGTATAACCAGTTGAAGCTGCCTCTTAGGGGGCAGCTTCAACGACTACGATGAAAGCGAGGAAACAATGCGCGTGAAACCTCAAAAGCTCTTAACCAAAATGTCGCTGGCGGCAGTCCTGGCACTGTCGGGTTCCATGACGGCCGTGCCGATCATGGCATCGGCGGCTGAATCGGCGCCGCAGGTGACGCTTAATCCGATAAACTCGATCGAGCTCGGCGGCAAGGTGACGATCTCGGGAACGACTTCGGATAGCGAAGTTATTATCAAAGTGGTGCGTCCTACGGGAGATATCGTGTTCTTCAATATCGTCGAAGTAACCGACGGCGTCTTCACGGATTCGTTCGTGTTGGGCAGCAATGAGCCTGCCGGAACTTACCAGGTGGTCGCAGGGCGGGGAACCATGGTTGCCCAGCAGAATTTAACCGTGACGGCTCCAGATAATTCGAGCGACCCCGGCAGCCCGGACAACCCTGGCAACCCTGGCAACCCGGACAATCCGGGCACTCCTGGAAGCCCCGGCTCTGGTACCGTAATCATCGATCCGGGCGCCGCCGCTCCCGGTAAGGACGGGCAAGTCAGCATCGACCCCAGCAAAGTCAAGTCCGTCAGCGTCACCGGCCCCGACGGCCAAGTGACGACGACCGTCACCGTCGACAATCAGGCGCTTGCCGATTCGTTCAGCCAACTGCAGAAGAGCGATGCGAGCCAGCCAGTCATCTCCATCGCGATCGACGCCATAGCGGCGAATGGGACGACCAGCGTCTCTCTACCGGCATCCGCGCTCGCGGAAGGCGTGCAGAACGCTCCGAATGCGGTTATTCTCCTCCAATCGGGCGAAGAATCCTACTCTCTGCCGCTAGCGGTTCTGGACCTGAATGCCATCGCGCAAGAGCTTGGAACGTCGAACGCTATCATTCATGTGAATATCTCCTCGCCAGGATCGAATATCAACGATCAGATTAAAGCAGCAGCCAATAAGCGGGGTGCCCAGTCGTTGGATCGTTCCATCGATTTCGCTGTCACGGCTGAAGGCAGCGGCAAGACGATCGAGCTGAATGACTTCGGCCGCACGTATGTCAGCCGCGAGATGGTCGTTCACCAATCGATCGACCCGAACACATCGACAGGCTTCGTCTTTGATCCTGCTACCGGGGCTATGTCCTTCGTGCCGACGGTATTCACCACAGGACAAGATGGGGCTACTCATGCGGTATTCAAACGGAACGGCAACAGCATCTATTCGGTTGCGACGTACGCCAAGTCGTTCGATGATATCAAGGAGCACTGGGCGAAGTCGGATATCGAGCTGCTGACCTCCAAGATGATCATCAGCGGCGTGACCGACTCGAACTTCGCGCCGGGACAGAACATTACCCGCGCCGAGTTCGCGACGCTGCTCGTGCGTTCCATGGCGCTGAGCCCGGATGCTGAATCGGCTTCCTTCAGCGATGTGCAGGCGGATGCTTGGTATGCCGGTTCCATTGGTGCCGCCGTTCAAGCTGAGCTGGTCAGCGGCTATGCCGATGGAACCTTCAAGCCGGACGCGCCGATCACCCGCGAACAGATGGCGGTGATGGCGGCCAACGCGCTAAGCGCTGCCGGCCACCCGGCCGCCGCTCAAGCGGATTCGCTGAACGCGTTTAACGACCGCGCCGACATTGACGCGTGGGCGAAGGACGCCGTATCCGAAGCCGTCCAAGCCGGGATTATCTCCGGCATCACCTCTTCCGCCTTCGTGCCGGACAACAACGCGACGCGCGCGGAAGCGGCCGTCATGCTGAAGCGGCTGCTTCAATACGTTGATTTTATTAACTAAGAGATAGGCATTGCCCATTAAGGCCTCGAGCGCAATTCGCTCGGGGTCTTTCTTAATTAACAGGTCCGTCCAAACTTTTACAAACAACTTATTTATGTAATTAAGGTTGTCAGTTATCCATATGTTTGTTATAGTAATAAAAACCCAGCGAAATAACAGCGGTATCCTTTACAGCCCATTCTGTGGCAGTCCGCAGTTCGCAATCCGCTTCCTCCTCGCATTACCGCTTCAGCCTCTATCTAATCGCGTTCGCGCATCGAACATGTGAATAGCCGGAGAGTAGGACGGTGCTCTGCACTGGTCTTGTTTTGTCATATCAAATATAGATCCGCCGAGGATAAGGAGGAGATATCATGATCCAATTTGACGGCGTTAACAAGGTTTACGACGACGGGCATCAAGTGCTCAAGAACTTGAATCTGGAGATTAAGCAGGGTGAGATTACGGTGCTGATCGGTCCCAGCGGCTGCGGCAAGACGACGACGATGAAGCTGATCAACCGGCTCATCAGTCCGTCCTCCGGCCATATTCTGGTCGATGGGCAGGACATCTCGACAGTGGACCCGGTTGCGCTGCGGCGCAAGATCGGTTACGTGATCCAGAACATCGGCCTGTTCCCGCACATGAACATCGCGCGGAACGTCGGCGTCGTGCCCCGGATGCTGAAGTGGGACAAAGCGAGAATCGCGAGCAAGGTGAACGAGCTGTTGTCGATGGTCGGGCTGGACCCGCGCATCTTCGGGAACCGCTATCCGTCGGAGCTTAGCGGCGGCCAACAGCAGCGCATCGGCGTCATTCGGGCGCTGGCGGCGGACCCGTCGATCATTCTGATGGATGAGCCGTTCAGCGCGCTCGACCCGATCAGCCGCGAGCAGCTGCAGGATGAGCTCATTCGGCTGCAGCACGAGCTGAAGAAGACGATCGTATTCGTCACGCACGACATGGACGAAGCGATTAAGCTCGCCGACACGATCGTCCTGATGAATGACGGCGAGATCGTGCAGGCGGGACCGCCGGAGCGAATTCTGCGCCATCCGGCGAACGACTTCGTGAAGAGCTTCATCGGTCAGAAAAGAATGCAGCTGGAGCATCCGCTGCGCGGCAGCCTCCCTGTTGCGAGCGACGTCATGGTCGAATCGCCTGCGGTCGCTTCCCCGACCAGAGGCTTGGCCGAAGCGGTGAAGATGATGGAGAAGCGGCGCGTCGATTCGCTCCTCATCGTCGACAAGGGCAACCGTCTCGTCGGATCGGTGTCGATCTATCAGGTTCTCGACCATTACACGGACGAGAGCAAGACGGTGGCCGACGTCATGAAGCCAATCGAGCATGCGGTGAAGACGAATACACCGCTATCCGTTGCGTTGCAGCTGATGAGCGCGCACCAGCTGCCGAATGTGCCGGTCATCCGGGACGACAACGAATTCGTCGGCCTCATCACCAGAGGGTCCGTGGTCAGCCATCTGGCGGAGGTCTATTCCGAAGAATCGGGGGAGACGGCCAATGTGGGCTGATTATCTGGAATTCTGGCGGGACCGCTACCCGGATCTGCTGACAGCGGCGCGGGAGCATCTGACCATATCCGCCGTCGCCATTCTGCTCGGCGTCCTCGTGGCGGTGCCGCTTGGCATTTACTTGTCCGGCAATCGGAAGAAGTGGGTGCACAGCGTTATTTTCACCATTGCGAATCTGTTCCAGACGATCCCGAGCCTCGCGCTGCTCGCTCTGCTCATCCCGCTGCTGGGAATTGGCGTTAAGCCTGCCATCTTCGCCTTGTTCCTATATTCGCTGCTGCCGATTCTGCGCAACACGTACGCGGGGTTCCAATCGGTCGACCCTTCGATTCTGGAATCGGCCAGGGGGATGGGCTACAGCCGAACGCAGCAACTGCTGCAGATTCAGCTTCCGCTTGCATTCCCGTACATCATGTCCGGCATTCGCCTGACGACGGTGTACGTGATCAGCTGGACGACGCTCGCGGCTCTGATCGGCGCCGGCGGCTTGGGACAGCTCATCGTCTCGGGCATCGGCGTGAACCGGACGGAGCTGATCGTCTCCGCGGCCGCTTGCGCGATCGTGCTGGCGCTGCTCGCCGACCGCCTGCTGGGGGCGCTGGAGAAGCATCTGTCGAAGCGGGCGAGAACGTCCAAGTCGGAAGCATCGCTTATTTAAGGTAATTCATGAACTGCAATCATAGGAGGAAGATATGAGAAAACAACTTTTTATCGTCGCTGCAATTGTCCTGATGTTATCCGTTGTCGTCACCGCATGCGGAGGGAAGAACGGCGGTAGCGCCGCATCCGGCTCGATTAAGATCGGAACGCAGACGTACACGGAGCCGAAGATTCTCGCCGAGATGTACAAAGCGTTGATCGAAGACCAGACCGATGTGAAGGTCGACATTGTGCCCGACCTCGCGGCCAGCCCGATCGTTATTCAGTCGATGAAGGCGGGCGATATTCAGATGGCTACGCTGTATTCGGGGGAGATCTTCAACGGCTACTTCGATATTGAAGATACGAAGGACCGCGCGGAAGTGCTGAAGCAGGCGCAGGAAGGGTTCGACAAGACCTACGGCTTCAAGTGGTTCGACGGGCTCGGCTTCGAGAATACGTATGCCTTCACCGTGCGCAAGGAAGTCGCGGATGAGAACGGGCTGAAGTCAGTGTCCGACTTGAAGGATCTGGCCGGCGATATGCGGATCGGCGTGGATACGACGTGGCTCGAACGGGAGAACGACGGCTATAATGCCTTCACTGATGTATATGGCTTCAAGTTCGCCAAGACGTTCCCGATGGAGATCTCTCTCGTCTACAAGGCGGTCGCGGACAAGGAAGTGGACGTCGTGCTCGCTTATACGACCGACCCCGGCATCAAGCAGTACAACCTGCAGACGCTGGCGGACGACAAGCAGTTCTTCCCGCCGTATGACGCATCGCCGGTCGTGCGCAATGACACGCTGGAGAAGTATCCGGGCATCGAAGACGCGATCTCGCCGCTCATCGGCAAGATCGACGCGGAGACGATGACGTCGCTGAACTACGAAGTAGACGTGAACAAGCGCACGCCGCAAGAAGTCGCGGTGGAGTATCTGCAGAAGCAGGGCTTGTTGAAGTAAGGATTGCTGGTGTAAGGACTGATGAGGTAAGGGTTGCTGAAGTAAGGGCTGCCGAAGTAGGGACTGATGAGGACGTAATCTTACGCGACGGCCGAATGCCGAACGGGAGACGTATTGATCGCCGTCGGCCCAATTCACGCAACCCTGCGCGAACGCGCGAATTTGAACGTAGGAGGTGAGACGTATGGGGAATACCAATCTGCTGACTTACCTGCAGGACAACTGGCCGCATCTGCTCAGCTTAACGTGGGGACATATCGTCATGGTGCTGTGCGGCCTGGGGCTCGCGCTCGTCGTGGGCATCCCGCTCGGCGTCGTCAGCGCGAAGAATGAACGGCTCGCTTCCGTCATTCTGGCGGTGGCCAATGTCATTCAAGTGCTGCCGAGCCTGGCGCTGCTGGCGCTGCTGATGATCTTCCTCGGGCTTGGCTTCAAGACGATCGTCGTCGGCCTGTTCCTCTATTCGCTGCTTCCGGTCATCCGGCATACGTACGTCGGCCTGAAGCAGGTCGACAAGAGTGTGGTCGACGCGGGCCGCGGGGTCGGCATGAACCAGCTGCAATTGCTGCTGCGAATCCAGATGCCGCTGTCTCTGCCGTTCTTGACGGCGGGGCTGCGCGTCGCCGCCGTCATCGCGATCGGCGTCGCGACGCTCGCGCCGCTGATCGGCGGCGACGGGCTCGGCCGCGAGATCTATGCCGGGCTCAATCTGCGCAACAACGTGCAGATCTATGCGGGCGCGATCCCGGCGGCGGCGCTGGCCATTCTGGCCGACGTCCTGCTCGGCCGGCTGCAAGGCCGGTTCCGGACGTAACCGGCGCACGCCGGGTTACAGAGCCGAGCAACGCAAGCTGACACGCTGTAAGCGGGCGAAGCCGGGTTACAGAACCGAGCAACGCAAGCTGACGCGCTGTAAGCGGGCGAAGCCGGGTTACAGAACCGAGCAACGCGAGCTGACGCGCTGTAAGCGGGCGGAGCCGGGTTACAGAACCGAGCAACGCAAGCTGACGCGCTGTAAGCGGGCGAAGCCGGGTTACAGAACCGAGCAACGCAAGCTGACACGCTGTAAGCCGGCGAAGCCGGGTTACAGAACCGAGCAACGCGAGCTGACGCGCTGTAAGCGGGCGAAGCCGGGTTACAGAACGCGCGCCATTCTGCGCCAAGCACCCCCGCAAGCCGTCAGAGCCGGCCAGCGGGGGTTTTGCTTCTCAAATGAGATGTGGCACCTGAACTTTGGCTTTGTTACCCGTCCCCGCTGTCTCCCCGTCCCCCTATCACATGATGCTCCCTTTCCGCGAAAATCCGCTTGGCCACGAATACGGCGTTCAGCACTCGCGGAAAGCCCGTATATGGCGCACAATGCATGAGGGTCTCCACCACTTCGCTTGCCGTGAGCCCAACGTTCAGAGCCGCGTTGATATGGACATTCAACTGCGATTCACATCCTCCCAGCGTCGTGAGGGAGGCGATCGTCGCCAATTGTCTCTGCCGGGCATCCAGTCCCGGCCGGGCGTAAATATCGCCGAAGGCAAATTCAACCACATACCGGCCCAGGTCGGGAGCGATATCCCGCAGCGATTCGATAACGCGCTTGCCGCCCTCGCCGTCAATTCTCAACAGCTGCTCCCATCCGCGTTCATAACGTTCATCCGTCATCGGACAACCTCCATCTGCTGCTTCCTAATTTAATATCGCGCTTCGGCCGCCATTCGCGATGGAGCTATCGTATCGTTTAGAGCGCGCTCTAAGGCAAGCTGATTTTTGATATAATGGTCTCATGACGAAGACAACCTATACAATTCAAGAGGTCTCGCAGCTTACGGGGCTAACCGCCCACACGCTTCGGTATTACGAGAAGATCAGTCTCATTCGGGGAATCGAACGGGATGCCAACGGCTATCGGCTGTACTCGGAATCGGATGTTGCCTGGCTTGAATTCTTAATTCGATTGCGCGAGACGGGGATGCCGATTCAGGAGATGATCCGGTTCTCCTCGCTGCGCAGCGAAGGAGAGACGACGGTCCGGCAACGCCGCGAGCTTCTGGAGCTGCATGAGCGGAGCATTCGGAGCCAGCTAGCTGACCTGTATTGCCATCTGGGCAAGATCGAGGAGAAAATCATCCACTATAAGCAGCTAGAAGAGGAGCATGGCTGACGGGGGGAAGGCTGTTCAGTCGGGTCGCCTTGACATCGGCAAGCAGGTTTTCTAATGTTAGATGATAACGAGGCGAATCTGCAATATGTGCGCCTATTCGTTCAGATTGGGGGGAGACCACGATGATGCAGCGCATTATACCGTCGGAGGTTCAGCGCAGAATTGAGCTTTTCACAGACCAAGATATATACGTTCACATGGAGATGACAACCGGGGCATACGCCGCCCATCATGATAGCTCGAAGCATCCGGCTGCGAACTTCATTAGCAACGCCGTCATCCGCTTCTCGCATGGCTCGATCTCGGGAGTTGATCCCTATTATCGCGTCGGATTGAAGCTGGGCCAGGGCTGGGTATACACGGAAGGTCTGACGCATTACGAAGAGAGCGAGACGGATCGGCTGATCATGGCAGGCCACAATAGCGAAGGCAAGCTGGTCGTCGCTTTGCAGCTTAGCCGCGAGCCGTTCTGAGGAAAGGGGATGAACGAATCGATGGGGACCCATATTCTAGTCGTACTGCCGCATCCGGATGACGAATGCTTCGGCTTGTCGGGCACGCTGGCCCAGCATATCAAGAACGGAGCGCAGGTGACTTACGCTTGCCTGACGCTTGGGGAGATGGGGCGCAACATGGGCGTTCCGCCCTTCGCGAATCGCGTGACGCTGCCGTCGATCCGCAAGCAGGAGCTGGAGCAATCGTGCCGCGCGATCGGCATTCAAGATTTGCGGATGCTCGGATTCCATGACAAGACGATCGAGTTCGAGGACCAGGACCTGCTGGATGAGAAGATCGGCGCCGTGATTGCGGAGGTTCGGCCTTCGCGGATTTATACTTTCTACCCTGGATATGCAGTTCATCCGGACCATGACGCTTGCGGTGCGGCGGTCGTTCGCACGGTGGGCAAGCTGCCGGCGGGAGAGAGACCTGTCGTTCTGTGCATGGCCTTCGCCAAAAATATAGACGAGATCGGGCAGCCCGACGTGCGCCACGATGTGAGGGAGTTCATGTCCCAGAAGCTGGCGTCCATCGAAGCGCATCGCTCCCAGTTCCAGATCGCGCCGATGCTCGGCAACAAGACGTTCGCCGATCCGGATATCCAGGAGCGATTCGGGTATGAGCGGTTCTGGACGTACAAGTTCGATTAAGACGTTGAATAAATCATCTATCCAACCCAACTGGTACGACATTATATGTCGTACCAGTTGTTCTATAATGGGGCCGTAACACCACCATTCGAACATTGCAAAGGGGTCTCTAAAATGGCCAAAACGAAGAGGGGCCGCGTGCTATGGAGTTTGCCGTCCCGCGGACGCGGGACTTGTCCGGTATGCGGTACTCGCCGAATCAAACTGTTGTATCCCCGGACGAAGTCCGACGGCACCGCTTTGAAGGTGTGCAAGAGATGTCAAGGCTCGGAGCAAGCCCGAGTCGATTCTGCTGTCGTCTGAATCGCTTGCCGGCAGGCCCGTTTCTTCGATGAAGGAACGGGCTTGCTGCTGGAACTGCTTGCCCGTGTCCGGCGCTCGTGGTGTAATGGAGCGGTGAGGAAGGATTCGTTCAGGAAGGAGCCTGGTCCCTATGAGCCAGATCCACCGGATTCAGTGGTTTGATCAACAGATCCGGGTAGGCGGCTATCCGAACAGCGGCTCGATCGCGGAGAAGTTCGAGATCTCCCGGCGGCAGGCGCAGCGCGATATCGAATATATGGAATCGACCCTGAGAGCCCCGCTCGTCTATCTGGCCAAGCATCGCGGCTACACGTACGAGGATCAGACGTACGTGCTCCCGCATTTGTATATGACCGAAGAGGAGAAGAAGGTGCTTCGTTTCCTCGTTCACCGTTACCGGCAATACAACTATGATAACGCCGAAGCCGCACGCCGCGTCGCCCATTTGCTCGATCGGTTCACCGGCGAAGAAGAGACGGAGATATACAGCCGGCTGCCGCTCTTCGACGCGAATCCGAAGCTGCTGCAGACAATGCTGCGATTGTCCAGCGCGATCCGCGAAGCCCGCGCGGTCCGGCTCGGATACGAGGGCAGCAGCCGGACCGTTCATCCGCTGCGGCTTCTGTCGCACTACAATACGGATTACGTGGCGGCCTATTGCGAATCCACGTCCAAGCATCAGTTGTTCAGATTGGACGGTATCGATGATCTGACGGTGACGGACCGGAGCTTCGACCCGGCCGAGTCGGAGGCCGGCATGCCGGAAGCGGAGGCGCTGCCCGTGCGCAAGCCGTTCACGGCGAGATTGCGGCTAAAGGACGCGCTGGCCGGCGGGAACTGGAATGGCTTCACCGCGCGAGCTTCGGAAGAGGCGGGCGTGTACGAGGTGGATTTTCACGATATCGACGCGTTCATGAGGCATCTGGCGACGGCTTCGTGGGAGGCGATTCTAGCGCCGAAGTGGCTGAAGAACAAGCTTCGCGAGAGGTGTGCGGACATGTTGAATCGGATCGACGGAGGGAATGGTTAGATGAGCGGCGTTTATCTGAAGGATATCCGCATGAAGCGAGAGTCGAAGTCATTCGCCGACAGCCTCCATGCGGTGCTGACCGCGGCCGGAATGTTCGAGGGACCGAAGTATATGCTCTCCGGCTTGACCGGCATGGCGTTCAAGTTCTCCGTCCACGAGCGCCTGCTGCCGCTGTCGGTGTCCGCCTATGGCAATTGGGGCGATGAGCACAGCCCCGGCGTCGACAACATCGGGGTACTGACGATATGGGACGGAGGCCGAAGCCGGCATCCGACCTTTCGATTCTATCAGCAGGACGCCATCCGTTGGGTGAAGAGAAGTCTCGATGAAGGCGTCGGCGTCATCTATTGGCTCCCGGAGTTCGGAGTCATTCACGGGTATGACGACGAAGACCGGATTTTCTACATACAGGACGGATACTCCAGCGACGACCGCATTGTATTGTACGATAACTTCGGCCTCAACTTCACGGAGTTCTGGTATGCTCGCACGTTCGGCGGGGCGGTTCGGGTGCCGCTGGAGACGATGGTTCTCGAGTCCGTCCGGCTCGCGCTGCACGACTGGGACACTCCGTACAGAACGCTGCCGAATACGGATATCGGCTCCGGCCGGCTCGCTTACTCGTATCTGACTCAGGCTTTGAGAAGCGGAGATTACGACGAGGGCGGAGCGCGGTATATCCTCTCATCGTTCGTATATGCAAGGGACGAGATTCGGCGTTACTTGGCGGAAGTCGCCCATCTGTGGCCGCAGTTGGCGGAGGCGGGCAGCCGGTACGGAGAGCTTGCGGGCTTGTTCGACGGCTGGAGCTTGGAGAACGCGCAGGGACTTATCGGGGCGTTGGAGCAGGCGGCCGCGCTTGAGGAGCGGGCGATGGAGCTCTTTCGGGAGCTGTCCCGGCAATACCCCGATCCAAGGCGCGATACCGTTCCGCGGTGGGGGATATCCTCCGCGAGATAAAGAGGAAAGCGACGTGACGCGAGATGGGAATGGTTGTGCTGGAAGGGCTGCGAATGCGGTCGGAGCGACGCCCTTATACGGACGCGCTTCACGCGGTATTAATTCACAGGGGGTGGTTCCGCGGGTCGAAGGCCATGCTGTCGGGCATGACCGTGACGGGGTTCCGATTCACAGTGAACCGGCGGCTGACGGCGGAATCCGCGACGGCTTACAACTGGCATTCCGAGAATTTCCTGGCGGCAGACTTCACCGGAATGACGTCTTCGCAGCACATGGGATTCGTCTTCCAGCCGACGTGGCCGCTGTATCGGGAGCTGGCGATCGCCGAGATCAAGGCATCGATCGACCGCGGCGCCGGAGCCGTGTTCTGGCATGGCGAATTCGTCGTCGCGGCGGGTTACGACGATGAAAGAAGCGTGCTCTATTATTCGGACGGGCGGGATTCGCAGCTTCGCGAACTGCCCTATGAGCGCTTCGGCAACAACGGAACGCCGTATTGGTACTATCAAATCATCGAGGGCCGAATCCCGATGGACGAGCATGCGATCGTGAAGGAATCGTTTCTTCAGGCGATTTTTAAGTGGGAGACGCATGACCTGGCGCTGCCGGAGCGGGGTTATGCCTGCGGCCGCGCGGCTTATGACGCAATCGTGACGGCGCTGCGGAGCGGCGACTACGATCGGGACGGCGCCCGCGAGACGTTCGCGACCTATGCCGCGTTTAAGCGTGATCTGGCCGAGTACACGGCCGGTGCGGCGGGAGTGCGGTCGCAGGCTGCGGCGGTGACACGCGAGGTGGACGAGCATGCGGCGCAAAGGGCAGGCGCATGGCCGGAAGTCGCGGCTGCGGCCGAGTGTTACGGCGAGGTCTCGCGGCTGTTCGAGCGAATCGCGGCCGAGCCCGGCCTGCCGGATGCGGAGCGGATATTGCTGTTCGAGGCCGCACGACAGGCCGAGGAGCAGGCGATCGCCGCACTGAAGGCGCTCGTGCGCGAGACAGCGGACAACCGTTACCATGACATAGGATTGAGATAGGCCCGGCACACCGACCGTTGTCGACAAGAGATTTGCGAAGTGCCGCCGAAGAAGACCGCCGGATCGGCAACAAGCACGCCGAACGCCGGAATGGCGTCCAAGAAGTCGACCAGATCGACTACATGCGCTTCTGACGCTGGAATGGCGACCAGGAAGTCGACTAGATCGACTACATGCGCGCCTGACGCTGGAATGGCGCCCAGGAAGTCGACTAGATCGACTACATGCGCGCCTGACGCTGGAATGGCGACAAGGAAGTCGACCAGATCGACTACATGCGCGCCTGACGCTGGAATGGCGACCAGGAAGTCGACTAGATCGCCTACATGCGCGCCAATCGCCGGAATGGCGCCCAGGAAGTCGACCAGATCGCCTACATGCGCGCCAATCGCCGGAATGGCGACCAGGAAGTCGACCAGATCGACTACATGCTCGCCGAACGCCGGAATGGCGCCCAGGAAGTCGACTAGATCGCCTACATGCGCGC
>NZ_JACJVN010000059.1 GCF_014212015.1 Cohnella lubricantis
CGGGCATGAAAGTTTTTTGGTTAACAACCATTCGGGTGAGGAAAGGTGTTCGGCCCTAACGTCAACCCTTCGTCCGGGCAAGCACGAGCACTTTGAACAGCTCGCTCATTCCGTCGGATAGCAGCAGCTGACGGATGGCCCGGTTGCGCCGAGCCGCCGGATGGAACGGGTCGGCGCTGTCATGGGCCGCGAGCTGCTCCAGCACCCCGGCTTCGGTAAGGAACCGGCGCTGCGTTCCGTACCACAGCCGCTGCCAGCCGGCCTCCTCCGCCGCGCCCGAGAGCAGCGTGAAGTTCACGTGCGCCGTTATGTCCTGCTCTCCCGGAGCGGCGAACGGATCGGTGGACGCCACATGGCGGCGGTAGCACATGAGCGTGCCTTCCATCCGGTGCTCAGCCGTCAGCTCCCGCGCTTCATCTCCGTAATCGATGAGCACAAGGACGGCATCGCCCAGCTTGCCCGCCAGCGCGGCAACCCAATCGGCCCCGTCGAGGCCGATCTCGGCCGTCTGCCCTTCGCGAAGGCTGGTCTTCATGCGCGCAAGCTCCTCCGCCAGCCGCGTCGTGCTCGGCTCGGTCCAGCACGCTTCCAGCCGCTCCTTCGCTTCGTTCCAAGTGACGCCCCACTCCCGCACCCGGCCTTGCCGCACACAGATCCGATGCACCGGCATCGCGTCGATCAGCTCGTTGGCGACGACGATCGCCGGTCTCTCTCGCCATGGCTCAGCCATCGCTGCGCTCTCGTCCATCACCCGCGCTTCGCCCGCTCGGATAGGCTCCGACAGCAGCGCTGCGGCTTGCCGCCGATGCTCCGGGCTGCGGTCCACGACCGTCAGGCGCACCGACTTCGCCTCCGCCTCCGCCGCTTCCCCGGCAGCCTCCTTCCAGCCGCCAAGCATCTGGCTGGCCAATCGGCCGGTCCCGCCGCCCCAATCGACGAGCTCCACTCTTCTCGCGACGCCGAACCGCTCTTGCGCCAGCTTGAACAGCCAGTTGCCCAGCCGCTCCCCCATCACATCGCCGACGTAAGCGCTCGTGTAGAAGTCTCCCTCCCGTCCGACCCTTGCGGCCGATCCGCTGCGATAATACCCGTGGGCCGGATCGTAGAGGCAGATCTCCATATAATCGCGAAACGTCAAGCAGCGCTGAAGCTTACCGTCCGTCGTCTCGCCCCGCCGGCTTGAAGAAGCGATGGCGGCTTCGATCGCAGCGGCAAGCGGCGTGCGTTCCTGCGGCTGGCGCATGGGAAATCTCTCCTTTCCGGCTGTTTCCCAATCATATTATAATAGCTAGGAAGTATGAAAGCGGCTCTGAAATCATAGATTGGAGTACCGCGCCGCTTGTCCGGCTTGAAAGGGGGAACTCCCGATGAAGCGCATCCCGGCCGGAGTTCGTCCGTTCGCGCTGCTCCTGCTGCTCTTGGCGCTATTGCCGCTCTCTCGGGCCGGCATGCTGGCGCCGGTCTACGCGGATCCGACCGACGGGGTCGACGAAGAGACGAGGCGCCTGCTGGAGAAGAGCCTGTCCGTCGTCGAGATCGACCGCGAGATCGAGAGGATCTCCGGTCTTCGCGAAGCTACCCAAACCGAGATCGGCAAGGCCGAGCAGCGGCTCGCCGCCCAAGAGATCGCGATCGCCGCCCAGCGAGAGAAGGCGGGACGCGTGCTGCGATCTTATTATATGGGCGACAAGGATATCTTGTGGGCCGCCCTGCTGAATTCTCGATCGTTGTCGGATCTGCTGAAGACATGGGAGATGATGGATATCATCTTCTCGTCGGATGACCAAATTCTGGACCAATACAGCGCCCAATACAAGGAGATCAAGGAGGGCTACGATACGCTTCAGCGCAACAAGCAGGATCTGGAGCAGGTCGAGAACAATTTGCGCGCGCAGCGCGATCGCGTCCTCGCCTTGCAACAAGAGCTTGACCGGGCGATTGCGGCTAGCGGAGACGCGGATCGCCTGCGGCAGTTAATGGATGAGATGCAGGCGTATTGGCAGAATGTCGGCATATTCGAAGTACGGCAGCAGTTCAATTCGCTCGCGACAGCGATGAACAACTTGCCGCAGTGGATCGATGAGCATCCGGAGATGCTCCAGACGAGCGGGCTGAAGGCGACGATCACCGTCTCGGATTCGCAGTTGAACGATTACTTGCGCAGCCAAGACGAACGAATGAAGCAGCTAACGATCACCTTCGAGCCTGACATCATGAGAATTGAAGGCAGCAACGGCGCCATTCAGGTCGGCATCGAAGGGCATTATACCGTAGAGAATGAGCCCGAGAACGCCATACGGTTCCACATCGACAAGCTCGTGTTCAACGGGCTTGAGCTGCCCGACACGACGCGAGCCGATCTAGAGCGCGAATTCGATCTCGGCTTCTACCCGCAGCAGCTGATCTCGTTCGTCAAAGCGGATTCCGTCGGCTTGACGCAGGGACAGCTAATTGTACGGCTTCGTATCGGCAAGTGATCCGAGCCATCGTTCCTTCCATTCCCCAGTCGGCAATCGGCCTTGGTACCAGTCGCTCCACATCGCCCCCAAGCGGGCGATCCGAATCGGCAATCCCGGCTCCGCCGCAAGCGGCGCTTGATTCGGGAACAGGCTGGCGGCCGAGGAAGCCAATATGCCCTCGTCTCCGGCAAGACGGCCATATATAGAACGGCTGACCGGAAGAAGGCCCTCCTCCTCATAGTTGTCCAGTTGGCTGCCGGATGCCGTCATCTCGGCTACCCACCGCATGGCGGCTTCCTCCTGCTCCGAATGGGAGGATAACACGAAGCTCGTTCCGTTAGGCCAGACGAAGGATGTCTCCCAGATGGAGCGGTCGATGGCAATTCCCGATCTGGCCGCGACTGGCAGATCCGCCAGCGCTTGCTTAGCCGCCGAACCTTTGGCGATTGCCGCGGCGTATTGTCCGGCAGCGAAGGCATCCCAGAAGTCCGCATTGCCTCTGCTATCTGCGATGCCGGCGCGCTGTTCGTCCAGCAGGTTGAGCGCACGGTCGAAGGCATCGCTGCTCCAAATATCGCTTGAACGATCGAGAAGCTCATCCTGCCCTTGCCCAGTCGCCTCGCCAAGCCAGGCTAATATAGCCAGCGGATCCGCGCTGTCGATGGCGAGCCAGGAAGCAATCAACCCCTTCTCCGCCATCAGCTGCGGCAGCACTTCCCATTGCTCCAGGCTAAGCGGCGGGGCGAACGCGGCCGTGTCCGATTGGAGCAGCGACAGCACGTTCTTATTCCATAGCAGGACATAAGGGTCGAGGCCGCGGGGGACGCCCCACAGATAGCCATTCCATTTCATCTGCGCGATAACGGCGCCGAACTGCTCCGACAGCGCGTCGCCGTTGAACGCCGAATCGACCGGTTGCAGCTCGCCGCTGACGGCCAGATCCCGCACCCATTCGTTCGGCACGAGCGCCATATCCGATGCCTCGATGCCTGCTTGAATGTCGCCTGCAAGCGTGGCTGACGCCGGATCGATGCGCGTCCAGCGCACGCTGACGTCCGGATGGCGAGTCTGGTACTCGCCGCTCTGGCTCCTCAACTGATTAAATCCAGCTTGATCGATGACGGCGGCGATCGACAGATCGGCGGGGCTCTCCTCTTCAGCGGCCGCCGTGACAGAGAGCGGCTCGTACGGCTGCTCCGGCGGACTCGACGGTTCCGGCTCTGGCAGCGGAGCGGCCGTCCAAGGCGACAGGAAGAGCGCCATCAGGCCGAGTATGATGAGAACGAGCAGTGTCTTGCGGCGAGCCAAGCGGATTCCCCCTCCGATTCGGTTCTGCAAACATTGACAGTATTTATGATAGCAGGAAGCGGAAGGATTGTCCTTAGTTTTCGCGGATGCAGCAAGAGCCGAAGCACAATTCGCTTCGGCTCTTGCTGCTCGACTCGCCTCTAGAGCAGGTCGGCTGCCAGTTGGGCGAGCTTCGAGCGCTCGCCCTTCTCCAGCTTGACATGCCCGCTGGCGCTCTCCTCCTTGAAGCTCTCAATCAGATGCGTTAAGCCGTTGCTCTGCGCATCGAGGTACGGATGGTCAATCTGCTCCGGATCGCCGAGCAGCACAATCTTGCTGTTCTCGCCGACGCGGGAGACGATTGTCTTCACTTCGTGCTTGCTTAAATTTTGCGCTTCGTCAATGATGATGAATTGCCCTGGAATAGAACGCCCCCGGATATAGGTGAGCGCTTCGACCTGAATGCTGCCAAGCCCCATCAGAATTTTATCCAAATCCCCCGACTTCTTCGTATCGAACAGATATTCCAGATTGTCATAGATCGGCTGCATCCATGGACGAAGCTTCTCCTCCTTCTCGCCCGGCAAATACCCGATATCCTTGCCCATCGGCACGACGGGCCTGGCAATGAGCAGCTTCTTGTACTTATGCTCGTCTTCGACCTTCATCAGCCCTGCCGCCAGCGTCAGCAGCGTCTTACCCGTTCCCGCTCGGCCGGACAGCGAGACAAGCGGAATGTCGTCGTTGAGCAGCAATTCGAGCGCCATCCGCTGCTGCGCGTTCCGGGCGGTGATGCCCCATACCGGATCGTTGCTCAAGTGAAGCGGCTCCAGGCGATGGCCGTCTGAGCTCACCTTGAGCAGCGCGGACTTGGATGTCCCCATCTCGTCGCGGAGTATGACGAACTCGTGCGGGTGCAGCTTCATTTTCAGACCCAGATGATTGATGCCTAGGAACCGGTATGTGTAGAACTCGTCGATCACGGAAGGATGCACGAAGAGCGACAGATGACCCGTGTATTGATCGGACGGCGCAACGACTCGATCGGACAGATAATCCTCGGCCGTAATGCCGAGTACGTCGGCCTTCACGCGAACGAGCACATCCTTGCTGACCAGGATGACTGGCCGCGGCTCCTGCTTCTCCTGCTCCTCTATGTGGTAGTTCAACGCTACCGCCAGAATGCGATTGTCGTTGGTCATCTCGCCGAACAGCTCTTGAACGCGAATGAAGCTGCGGTGGTTTAACTCCACCTTGACTAAGCCGCCGTTCTCCAGCGCGACGCCGTTATGCAGATGTCCGCCCTCGCGTATCCGATCGAGCTCCCGCGATACGAACCTGGCATTGCGTCCGATCTCGTCCGCCAGACGTTTCTTGGAGTCGATCTCCTCCAGGACGACGGACGGAATGACGACCTCGTTCTCTTCGAAGGAGAACATGGCCATCGGATCGTGCAGCAGCACGTTCGTATCGATCACATAGATTTTTGACATCGGCAGTACCTCCCGGGTTCGACGGATTTTGGCGAATTTGGCCATTCCTGAATCGAAGGTTGACGACGGGGAACAATGAGATCAGGTTGGATAAACATCAAGGATGGTGATTGACCATGATCGTCCGCAATGGAAGCCGCGGCGTAGCGGCAAGCCTGCTGATCGCAAGCCTGGCGTTAAGCGCAGCGGGCTGCGGAACGAACCAAGCCTCCCCTGCGCCCAATAACAATCAAGGAATTACGGCGCAGAACGTTACACCTCGTGCCGTTGCCTCGCCGGGCATCAGCAATCCGCAAGCGGTCGCGGCCCATCTGGAGCAGCTGGCCAAAGGCGTCAAAGGCGTGAGCGACGCGAATTGCGTCGTCTTCGGCAAATACGCGATCGTGGGCATCGATGTCGAGAAGACGCTGCCTAGATCCCGTGTCGGGACGATCAAATACGCGGTTGCGGAAGCGTTCCGCAAAGATCCTTACGGCGTTGACGCGCTGGTTACTGCCGACATGGATCTCGACGAGCGGATTCGCGAGATTCGGCAGGACGTCGCCAACGGGCGGCCCGTTGCAGGCTTCGCGGAAGAGCTGGCCGACATCGTCGGGCGGCTCGTGCCGCAGATGCCGCACAGCGTCGTGCCGCCGGCTTCCCCGGACGGAGGGACGACGGCCGGAGGCGGCGCCGGCGTGCCGCAGATGCAGACGAATCGCGGAACGCAGGGTACTCAGCAGTCTCCGGGGAACGACGTTACGCAGCGCCGAGGGAATGGCGCCGGCATGCATAAGCTTGACGCGAATGCCAACGGCGGAGCCACGAATCCGCCTGTCGGCTCCGGCAACCACAACGTGTACGAGATGGAATGGAACCGCGGGGCGAAGCAAGCAGGAGCGAACGGCGGCGTCAACATGCTCGAGACGGGAGCGGGCGGCGCAGCGCACCCGCCAGTCGGCTCCGGCAACCATAACGTGTACGAGATGGAGTGGAATCGCGGGCAAATTATTGACCATAACCGCACCTCCGATTAAAAAAATAAAAGCCCAGTGAGATATTCACTGGGCTTTGCTGATGGGATTGCTTGGCCGACGATACGAGCGCGGCAGACAGCGCTGAGCGTGACGGGGCGAGCCTCTTGGACGGCCGAAGGCGCAGGCGCATGTCCGCACTTGACGATGCCTCCATCGCTTAGCATTCGGAATCGCTCTCGGCTAACAGCTGCCAACGTCTCCGTCATCCGCCGTCCCCCTTGCTCTTCGGGAGCCATTACGGCCTCGGCTCCTACTCGATGGCCCTATTATAGCATAGGGCCGATTCCGATTCCAAGCGGCAAACGCCAAGGTTGGCATACGCCCGATGGAAGCCGGATCGCTTGAAGCCTGCTGAATCGCTCGGTGAGAGCGGTTATTCGTCTTCGGAAGGCGAAGCAGCAGCAGCGGGCTCGGATTGTTGGGATGCCGAACGTCCCTCCGCCGACAACTCCTCGGCGAGGGCCTGCTTCGCTTCCTCTACTTTATCCTGATTCAGATAAACGTAAGGACTCTTCCACACGCCTTCGAGCGGAATGAAGCGGATGTCGCTGCTGTTGATATCGTAGTACGCTTTGAGCATATTCGTGATCTGGGCCTTCGGAATGTCGGTTCGCATGTTGTCGCCAACCGCCCCGATGACGCCCGGCAGCTTGCTGACGCCGCCGATCGTCTTCATCTTGTCGACGATCGCCGCGAGCACCCGGCTCTGCCGGTCGTTGCGGGCGAAGTCGCTCGATGCCGCGGTTCCGTCATTGGACTTGCGGTAACGGACGAAGTCAAGCGCTTCGCCGCCGTCCAGATGCTGGTCGCCCTTCTGCAGATCGATGTGCGTTCCGTCTGCGCTGTCATTATATCTCATGTCCTGGTCGACGTAGACGTCGATGCCGCCCAGCTTGTCGACGACGTCGACGAAGCCTTGGAAATTAATAACGGCGGTATAATCGATCGGGATGTCGAAGAACTCCGCGAACATCTCCCGCGATTTATCCCGCGCGTAAGCGTCGGCGGCTTCGCCTTCCAGATCCTCTTCCGACTTCGCCGTGCGATGGAACCCCGCATAGAAGGCATTCACCTTCTGCCGCTTGTAGCCGGACATCTCCAGATTGGAGTCGCGGGGCACCGAGACGACCGTCGCCGTGTTGGACTTCGGATTCATCGCGATGACCATGATGACGTCCGTGTTCATGCTTCCGGTCTGCTTGCGCGTGTCCATGCCAAGCAGCAGCATCGCCAGCGGCTTCACCTGAGCCCGATCCGCCGACGCGATTGGCTCGGCGGCTCCAACGCCGGGCTTTAACGCAATATCTTCCAAAGCCTCTTGCGCTTGCTTCCACAATGCTCCCGCATAAACGGCAAGAACGATAATAATAAGAGCTAGTAAGCTAAATAATAGTCTCACCCAACGTCTTGGACGGCGTTTAGGTTTCTTCTTCACGCCCGCAGTTCCGGCGGCATTGCCGCGGGAACGCGGAGGCAAAGGTGCAGTTGAGCTCATCTGTTCACCTCGGAGTCGTCAACCTCAGGCCGGATCTTCGGCAGCGCCATATAGGTCATTGCCAAGCTGCTCGGCAGCCTCCCGGTCGAACCATACGGTCTGCTCTGCATGCTCCCGGTCTTCGTAGGTGACGTAAATCTTCGAGTGATCGCACGAAGCGACTCGAATCGATTGCAAACCGTGATCTTCCGACAATATTTGCGCAAAATAGCGAAGCGATGCCCGAGCCGCCTCGTCCTCCGGACGGCGATCGGTCATCAGCTTCATCTGCAGCCAATAGAATAGTGTGTCCGTGAGCCGCATAACGGTTCCCCCCGGTCTCCTTATCTATGCTCCGCTTGGTTAGCGGCGGAGTCGCCGCCTTTCTTGCCTCTCCATTTGTCATACATCTGACGGCCTCTCAGCATGAGCATCATGACGACGGCGACCGCCATGCATTGAATGATCGGCAGCTTATCTAACTGCAGAACAAGCAGTACAAGGCATCCGATCGCCATGACGATGTGAACGATCACTTCCTTCAACAGAGGAAGCCGTCCCATGCGGAACACGGCGTTAAAGATGTAGATCGTAAACGCGAGAATAAGCAGATAGGAAATAATGGGGTGGTCGTGAAACCAGGTCTGCATCCGGAATCCCTCCTACGCTTCGGCTTGCCGCCGCATTCGCACCAGTCGGAACCGGCGATTAAACGCCGGATTCCGCCATCTTGCGCTGCTTGTCGAACCGGTCGCGCTCGCTCTTGTTCAAGATCTTCTTGCGCAAGCGGAACGACTTCGGCGTAATCTCGCACAGCTCGTCGTCGTTCAAATATTCCAGCGCTTCTTCAAGCGACATCAGGCGAGGCGTCTTGAGCTTAACCGTCTCTTCCTTATTCGCTGTCCGAATGTTGTTCAGCGCCTTCTCTTTACAGATGTTCACGATGATGTCGTTGTCGCGGGTATGCTCGCCAACGATCATGCCTTCGTATACTTCCGTACCCGGCTCCAGGAACAGGATGCCGCGGTCTTCTACGCCCATCATGCCGTACATCGTCGACGTTCCGGTCTCGCTTGCGATCAGCACGCCTTGATGGCGCCCGCCGACTTGCCCGCCCGCCATCGGCCCGTAGCTGTCGAACGCGTGGTTCATGACGCCGTAGCCGCGGGTCAAGGTCAGGAAGTTCGTACGATAGCCGATCAGGCCGCGCGCCGGAATGAGGAATTCCAGACGGATCTGGCCGTTGCCGTTGTTGATCATGTTGACCATCTCGGCTTTGCGCGTGCCGAGACTCTCCATGACGTTGCCCATGCTCTCTTCCGGCACGTCGATGAGCAGACGCTCGATCGGCTCGCTCTTCACGCCGTCGATCTCGCGGATGATTACCTCCGGCTTCGACACCTGCAGCTCGTAGCCTTCGCGGCGCATGTTCTCGATCAGAATGCCGAGGTGAAGCTCGCCGCGGCCGCTGACGATGAAGACGTCGGGGCTGTCCGTCTCTTCAACGCGCAGCGAGACGTCCGTCTCCAGCTCCTTGAAGAGGCGCTCGCGCAGCTTGCGGGAAGTGACGAACTTGCCTTCGCGTCCGGCGAACGGGCTGTTGTTGACGAGGAAGCGCATCTGCAGCGTCGGCTCGTCGATCTTCAACACCGGCAGCGCTTCAGGATTCGCAGGATCGGCGATCGTCTCGCCGATGTTGATATCCTTAATGCCGGCGATCGCAATAATGTCGCCAGCTGCCGCTTCTTCCATCTCGACGCGCTTGAGGCCTTGGAAGCCGAACAGCTTCTCAATGCGGGCTTGGCGCAGCTTGCCTTCGCGATCGAGCACGGCAACAGGCTGGCCTTGGCGAATCCGGCCGCGGTTGACGCGGCCGATCGGAATGCGGCCCAAATATTCGTTGTAATCAAGCAGCGTAACAAGGAATTGCAACGGCTGCTCGGTATCTTCCGTCGGGTGCGGGATGTTGCCGACGATCGTCTCGAACAGCGGCTCCATTGTAGGCGTCAGGTTGTCCGCCTCGAGGCTGGAGATGCCGTTCAGGCCGGACGCGTATACGACCGGGAAGTCGAGCTGCTCGTCGTTCGCTTCCAGCTCGATGAAGAGCTCCAGCACTTCGTCGATGACCTCCGCCGGACGAGCCGCCGGACGGTCGATCTTGTTGACGACGACGATGGGCGTGAGGCCGGCTTCAAGCGCTTTGCGCAGCACGAACTTCGTCTGCGGCATGCAGCCCTCGAAGGCGTCGACGACAAGCAGAACGCCGTCGACCATCTTCATGATCCGTTCGACTTCGCCGCCGAAGTCAGCGTGTCCCGGGGTATCAACGATGTTGATCAAGTAGTCCTTGTAATGAACGGCCGTGTTCTTGGCCAGGATCGTAATACCGCGCTCCCGCTCCAGATCGTTGGAGTCCATCGCACGCTCCTGCACCTGTTCATTCTCCCGGAAAGTTCCGGATTGGCGAAGCAGCTGGTCCACCAGTGTTGTCTTGCCGTGGTCAACGTGTGCGATAATGGCGATATTGCGAATGCGATCTCTTGGATGCATAGTTCCACTCCTATCTTTATATGAGGGGGCAGCGAATAACGGCGTCTGCTTGAAGGGTTCGTTCATCCGCGCTTGTTCCCGATGCAGACGGCAGAAAGTCGCCAACCCCTGTTCTCCCTCGTATCACAACAAAACGCCGACGCGAGGCCGGCGCTTCCACCTACATCCCTTCTATTATAGACCACTTCCCGCATTTAGCAAGCGGAAACGTCTGCAGCTTCTTCTGGCAACGATCAGCGGAACCGAGGCCGGCGCCATACGAGCCAGATCCCGACGGCAATCAGCGCGATGGCGATAATGTAAATGCCCCACGACCAGAGCAGCGTGAAGATAAAGAGGACGACCGACAAGATGGCCAGCGCGACTGCCGCCGTCCAAATGCCGCGGGAACGAATTTGCCCGAATATGTAATACTCGTACAAGCCTGCGGATACAGCCAGCAAGAAGAACGGCCACAGGTACTTCATGACGCCCCAGTCGAACCAATTGCCGATCAGCAGAATCACAGATACGATCGTCAGGATGGCAGCCGGAATGAGTGCTATAGCCGGAAGCAATCTGCCGAAGAATAACACATGAAGCAATATGCCCGGAATCAAAATAATTAGCGGCCAGAATAATGCTCCGATAAATGCAAAAACTCCCAGCTTGCCCAACAGGATGATCAATCCCGCAGCCAATATCAATACGCCAACCGCGGCGGATTGCTTGTTCACGACGCTCCCCCACTTTATCTCTAGACTGCAAAGCCTGCTCCCAATTTCTGCGATAGCCGATCGAGGTAGGATGGCAGCTTATTCTTTAAGTGTACTGGATTGCGGGAGAAAAAACCAGTTCGCCCCGGGAAAAATGTGCCTTCCGGGCCGCCTCTTCGTTCATGGCTGTCAGGCGCGGCGGCGGCGCTTCAGCCACAGCGCGCAGGAGATCAGCAAAGCCGCCGCCGCGTACGGCGCTGCATGCGTAAACTGATCGGCTGCTTGCGGAAGCCGTCTTGCCCAAGCGGGATCCTTCATCAGCATATCCCCAGCGGCGTAAGCGAGAAGCGCGCCTCCGATATAGACAAGGAACGGAAGCCGATCAAGCATTCGCATAATGAACGAGCTTCCCCAGATCATAATCGGAATGCTCATGGCAATCCCGATGAACAGGAGAACGGCGTCGCCGCGGGCGATGGCAGCGATGGCCAGCACGTTGTCGAGGCTCATGACAAAGTCCGCTGCGACAATCGTCCAGACGGCTCCGATCAAGGTATTCTTCGCGGAACGGCGCTCAATCTCTGCCCCTCCGTGGTTGTCCAGCATCAGCTTCAAAGCAATGGCGAACAGCAGCAATGCGCCTGCCGTCTGCATGAAGGGGATGCCTAGCAGCTTAACGGCAGCAAGCGTCAAGCCGCAGCGGAGCACCACCGCGGCAAGCGTTCCCCACCAGACAGCGGATTGCCGCTTGTCCGGCGGCAAACGGCGGGCGGCCATCGCGATGACGATCGCGTTATCTCCGCTGAGCAGCAGGTTGATCAGCACGATCTCGGCGAATACCATCAAGCTCTCCCCAATTCCCATCCGAACACCTCCTCAGATGAGATTTATGTACAGGCCCGCGCGGATATGCGAAAGTTTTTTTGCGAGAAGATGAATCCAATTAGCGCTTCTCGCGTATGTAGAGGTGGATTGTACAGGGGGGGAAAGAGATCGATGGACATCCTAAGTTTGGACTTCTTGGCAGCGCTGTTGACCATTATCTTCATTGATTTGCTGCTCGCCGGAGATAATGCAATCGTAATCGGTCTCGCTGCCCGCAACTTGCCTAAGGAGCATCAGAAGAAAGCCATATGGCTGGGCATGGGCGGCGCCGTACTCATTCGGGTCGTCGCTACGCTGCTCGTCGTATATCTGCTCAAAATTCCGTTCCTCCTCGCGATTGGGGGAGTCGTTCTTCTATGGATTGCCTACAAGCTGCTCGTTCAAGAAGAACACCACGATGATATTCAAGGCGGCTCGTCGTTATGGGGAGCGGTTCGCACGATCGTCATCGCCGACGCCGCGATGGGGTTAGACAACGTCATCGCCGTCGCGGGCGCGGCGCATGGCAGCGTGCTGCTCGTCGTGCTCGGCTTGCTGATCAGCATTCCGGTGATCGTATGGGGAAGCACGATATTCGTCAAGCTCATTGGCAGATTCCCTTGGATCATCTATCTCGGCTCGGCCGTGCTTGCCTATACGGCTGCCAAGATGGTAACGCACGAGCCTCAGCTCGAAGGCCTGTTCCACGATCATCAAGCGCTGAGCTGGACCTTTATCGTCCTCATGATCATCGCGGTGCTCGTTGGCGGATGGCGGACCAGCGTATCCAAAGCGCGCAAGCGAAAGTCGAAGAACTCTGCAGCGCCTAAACCTGCAACTGAACAGGAATGACAGAAGACCGTCCAGCCGGCTTGCGCCGAACGGACGGTCTTCTTATGTCTGCAGTTCATGCAGAAGCAGCCTTCTGTTAGAACCAGCGATCTTCATCTTGGTCGCTCGCGGGCTTACCGGCAGAAGCGTCAACCGGCTGCTCGACTCTCGCGGAAGACTCATCAGACGCTGCCTCCCGCTTCGGCTTCGCTCTTCCGGACGGCGTCATGACGATGGTCTCCGTCCCTTGGACCGCGGCTTCGATCAACGTCTCCAGCTCCGAACCCAGGTAGCCCTCCACCTTCTCGACGATGCGAAGATTCGGATTCGTCGCGGGCGACTTCGGAACGAACAGCGTACAGCAATCTTCGTAAGGAAGAATAGAAGTCTCGTACGTGCCGATCCGCTCGGCATGCCGGATAATCTCTTGCTTGTCCATCATGACTAATGGACGAAGCAGCGGAAGCGATACGGTTCGCCCGATCACGTTCATACTGCCCAGCGTCTGGCTTGCCACTTGACCGAGACTGTCCCCCGTGACGATGGCGAGCGCCCCGTGCTTCTCAGCCAGCCGTTCGGCAATTCGCAGCATTGTCCGGCGCATGAGCGTTATGATTAGATGCTCGTGCCCGCTCTGAACCATGCGGGTCTGCAGTTCCGTGAACGGCACAAGGTGCAGCTTAATCGATCCGCCGTAATGCGCGAGACGCTGGGTTAGCGAGAGAACCTTCTCCGTCGCCTGCTCACTCGTGAACGGATAGCTGTGGAAGTGCACTGCTTCGATCTCGAGGCCTTTGCGCATCGCCATCCAGCCGGCGACCGGGCTGTCGATGCCCCCAGAGAGCAGCAGCATCGCCTTGCCGTTCATCCCAAGGGGGAAACCGCCGGCGCCCGGGACAACCTCGCATGACAGGTAGACTCCTTCAGGCTGAATATCGACCTTCAGCTCGACATCGGGATGGCGGACGTCAACCTTCAGCGGCGGCGTATTCCGCAGCACGTGGGCGCCAATTAGGTGATTCATCTCTTGAGAATCGTGCGGGTATACTTTCCACGCCCGCTTCACGGTTACCTTGAAGGTGCTAGGCGCGGGTTCCAGACTGTTCATGAGGGCCAGCGCCTTCTCCTGCACTTCTTCCAACGCATGGCCCGAACGAATCGCAGGGCTGAACGAGTACACGCCGAATACGTCCTTGAGCCTTGCCTCGATACCCTCATAGTTCTCGTCTCCCAGCCGGATGTAGATGCGGCCGTACGTCCGCTCGTATTCCAGCGCCGGGAACGCAGCGAGCGACTGCCGGATTCTCGTCAGCATCAAGCCTTCGAACCGTCCCCGGTTGCGCCCCTTAATCGTCAGTTCTCCCAGCCTTACGACGATCAGATCGTACTTCATCGCGAACCCCTCTCCAGCGGCTTCAGCTTGGCGATCGTCGCCCGGAGAGCTTCCGCCAGCAGCTTAATATGTTCCTCCGTATGCTCGTCGCCGAAGCTGATGCGAATGCTGCCCGAAGCTCTCGCTTCATCCAATCCCATCGCGGCCAACACGCGGCTCGGCTTTAAGCTCTTCGAGGAGCAGGCCGATTGGGTCGAGATCAAGATGCCGCGTTCCTCCAGCATATGAACGATAACTTCCGGCCGCATGCCAGGATAAGAGACGTTCAAGATGTGCGGAGCAAAGAGCGCATCGTCTTCGCCCGAATTCAGAATCAATTCCGGCATCTCGCGAATATACTCAATCAGAAGGCTTCGCAGCTGCCGCATGCGCAGCACGCGGCGCTCCATCGATTCCATCGTCAGCCGCAGCGCTTGGGCGGTCGCCACGATGCCCGGCACATTGTGGGTCCCGCTTCGCAGACCGTCCTCTTGACCGCCTCCGGCGAGCAATGGCTCCAGCTGTATGCTGTCCTTCATGAGAAGGAAGCCGGCTCCCTTCGGACCCCGGAACTTGTGAGAGGATGCGGAGTATAGGTCGACACCCGCCGTGGTCCACGTCAGCGGCACTTTGCCGATTGCCTGTACGCCGTCGACGTGGAAGCGGATTTGCGGATAGGCGGACAGCAGGCGGCCGATCTCCTCGATCGGCTGAATGGCGCCTGTCTCATTGTTAACATGCATGACGCTGACAAGGACGGTCTCCGGCCGAATCGCCGCCTCAACGTCCGCTGCCGATACATGGCCCGAAGCATCGGGCTGAATAACGCTCACTTGAACGCCCAACCGCTCCATCTGCTTCGCCGTATTGAAGACGGAGGCATGCTCAATCGACGTCGTAATCCAATGCTTCTCGGGCTTGCGGGAAGCTTCCAGCGTTCCCTTGATCGCCAAGTTATTGCTCTCCGTCCCGCCGGAAGTGAACAACACTTCCTCCGGCTTGGCTCCGAATGCCGATGCGACGGAAGCCCGCGCCCGCTCCACGAGCTTAAGCGCTTCTCCGCCTGCGCGATGCAGCGCGCCGGAATTGGCATAATGCAGCGTCATCAGCTCGCCGACCGTGCGGACGACTTGTTCGTAAGGCGGAGTGGACGCGCAATGATCGAAATAAGTAATTTTCACCTGACAAACTCCTATTCATAAAAAAGATCAAAGCAAGATGGCTTCATCCGCTTTGATCCCTTCGTACTTATTCTCGTTCGCTCTACTCTTCGCCTATTAAGCTGGCGAAGTCCAAGCGTCGCGGGCTTGAAGCACTTTCCGAACATAGCCTTGCGTCTCTTCCGGAAGCAACGACAGCTTGGACGCAAGCTCCTGGTCATCCCCGATGCCTAGCTTATCCACCGTTCCCGGACCTGCGTTGTACGCTGCGAGCGCCACCGCTTCGCTGCCGTCGTATTTGCGCAGCAGATAGGACAAATACCGGGTGCCGCCGCTAATATTCTGAGCAGGGTCGAACGAATCTGTTACGCCTAATCCTTGAGCGGTACCGTCCATCAACTGCATAAGTCCTTTAGCTCCGGCGGAAGATACGGCATCCGAACGAAAAGAAGATTCCGATTGAATGACGCCTTTGATCAAAGCGGGATCGACTCCGAATTGAGCCGCCGCCTGTTGAATGAGTTCATCATAAGCGAATGTATCGCCTTCTCTTGATAACAGCCCGGCTGCGTTCCCGCTGACTCCGCTAAGTCCAAGCATGGATTGCAAGGATGCTGCTCCTGTGTTCAGGTCGAGGCCTAACAGCGAATCGTTGTCGTCCGAGCCGTTGAGGGAATCGAGCGAAGGAGCCGTCAATTGACTAAGCAATTGCGCGAATACGCTATCGCCGTCTCCGTCCTGCTGAGCGGTTTGAACCGACTGGGCGAAGGGATCGATACCCGACATGATTTGGGACAGAAGCAATTCCTTCATGATGCGCGGATCCGTTGTGACTCTCATATCGGACATTCCTTATCGCTCCTGGGGTCATCGTTGTACATATCCCTTCCATTGTACAACATTAGCCCAAGGCTCGGAAAGACCCGATTAGGAGATTCGCCCTCATCTGGAAGTCGAATCGAGAAAATCAGCTTTTCGGCTTGAAGGTAAGGCAACAGGTCTCCGACGATTGATCCGCTTGATCTTGATGTCCCCCGAACAACTCGTCTGCGAATTCCTCGCCGCCGGTACCTCGATACGCATGAGCATCAATCTCGATCGCGATCTCTTGGGCTGCGCAGCGGTTGCCTTCGCCCCAATACGAACAATTGCTAACACTGCAAGCGACGCCTTGCGGCATAAAATGACTCACCCCCCGATCGTAGTGTGCGCACCGCTAGTTGCGGTATGCGGATCGGAGGGTGGGGGTTGAAGGCCGCAGCCGCAGAACCTTCCTTACTTGGATTGTCCCTGCATACGGCGTTGCGTTAAGTACTCGCTCTCGTAATAAGCCAGCTCCTCGCGCAGCTCTTCATACACCGTGGAGATATTCATGACGACATCCCGAACGGCTCGTACCGGCTTGGCGCGGAAACGAATGGCATCTTGCCCTGTATAGGCATAGCGTCCGTCTTCTGAATACCCCTCATTCTTCGGGTAGAAGAACGAGTTGACGCACTGATGGTAAACTTCATAAAGCGTCCGTTCCGCAAGGTCCAGATCGAAATTCGGACGGCGCAGAATGGCGCCGAGCTTCTCATAAGCCACTTCGGAGAAGACAAGCAAATGGCGCAGATCGGAGAGCAGTCCCGCGTGAACGGCAATCGATTCCTCCGTGGATTGTTCGTTCGTTAGCTGCGGAAGAGCATTGGCGTTCAAGAAGGATTCCAGTTCTTTGATAGCTGTTCTCAATTTGTCCCTGGCGGATTCGGCAATCGCCTTTACGTTGGCGCTTTGCATAAATGCGTTCCCCTTTCGTTGTCCACAAGCAACTCAAATGAAGTTCCGGCGCCCGAGAGCTTCTTCGGATGGGCGGGTCAAGCTGAATATTCATAAGTGTTCATCACAAAAGCATCGCGGCGTATAGACGCGGCGACAATCAAAATCATCGTACCATAAATCGGACGGAAACGGTACTGCCAGGGCAGAAAATTGCCGTATAATTTTGACCCGCCTCCTCAACCTAATCATAGCTCTTAATCCCGATATACTTGCGAAGGAGGTCAATCCGGATGCGCCGTTCCGAATGGGTTGGATTGCTGTTCACGGTTGCCGTCGCCCTGTTCCTCGTTCCGTTGGTCGTGCCTCCGCGGGTTGCCAAATCGCCTGGCGCTTCTCCAAGTCCATACGCCGTCTCCCCTGCTCCGTCTCCCATTCGGAACGGCGCTTCACCGCCTCGCGCAAGGACCGTGGCCGAAGAGACGGCTTCCAAGCACGCCCGGGTTCTCCAGGACATGCAAGCGACGGAGAAGCTATGCCGCATCGACTGTACCCGCGATATGTCCCATTTCTTGAAGGAACATGCGGCGCTGGCAGACGGCGAGAAAGCCTCCCATTTGCGGCAAGCGGTAAAGGATCATCCCCATATGATATCGGTCTCATGGGTCTCGGGAGGCAAGACGATTATGGAGGGCAAAGCGCCGCAAGGGCTGCTTCGGGCTGCTACCAAGCATATGGATGAAGCCAAAGCAGCTTTGAAGCAAGGCCAGGCCTATGAATCGCCAACATTCCGTTACGGCGGCAAGAGCCACTTCGTGCTGGCGCAGCCGAGCGGCAAACCGGGCGAAGGCGTGACCGCTCTTGTCCGTACGGACGTCATCGAGGAAGTAGAACGGCATCAGCGCCGCAATATGCGGCTGACGCCTTATCCGGCGGAAGGCCGCTATCGCGTCGAATCTGTCAAGCCGAATACGAATCAAGATACGACGGTTCGCAATGGCGAGGACAACGGCAACGCCAGCCACTACGCCGTGGACGAGATTGTCGTTAAATTCCGGGAGCCGCTGACGCCGCGGGAGCTCCTGCAATTGCATAAGGAGTTAAGCCTGTCGGTCGTCAGGCACCGCGATTCGATTTATTTGTTCCGCTCCAAGACGCATAAGATGGATGAGCTAAAAGCCTATTTTGCCAAATGGAACCCGATCTTCATGGAGCCGCACTATCTCTATTTAACGAATGACGTGAAGACAGGCTCCGACGTCAAAGCCAATGTCGTGCCTAACGATACGCTGTACAACCAGTATCAATGGAACCTGCCGGAGATTGCCACGGAGAAAGGCTGGAACGTCACCCGCGGCGAGGACGATATGATTGTGGCTATCGTGGACACAGGCGTGCAGGCCGACCACCCGGACCTTCAAGGCCGTCTGGTGGAGGGCTACAACGTCATTGATCCGTCGCAGCCGCCTGACGACGATGTCGGACACGGCACGCATGTAGCGGGCATTATCGCCGCTCAGGTCAACAACAACGAAGGCATCGCCGGCATGACCTGGTTCACGAAGATAATGCCGGTTAAGGCGTTGGACAGTACAGGCGCTGGAACGACGTACTCCGTGGCCGAAGGAATCTTGTGGGCGACGGACCACGGCGCGGATGTCATTAACATGAGCTTAGGCAACTACGCCGAAGCCCAATTCCTGCATGAGGCGATCAAGTACGCCTACGACCACGGCGTCGTGCTTATCGCTGCCAGCGGCAACGACAACACCGACCGACCCGGCTATCCTGCCGCTTATCCGGAGGTGTTCGCCGTCGGAGCGACCGACCCGGACGAGAGCCTCGCCGAATATTCGAACTATGGCGATTATATCGACGTAGCGGCGCCGGGCACATCGATCGCCAGCACGTATCCTGGCAGCCGCTACGCCGCCCTCTCCGGCACGTCGATGGCTTGCCCGCACGTATCGGCGCTCGCGTCGTTGGTGCGGTCGGCCAATCCCGGCCTGAGCAATGAACAGGTCATGGCCTTACTTCGTCAGACCGCCAAAGATTTAGGCGCTGCCGGCAAGGACAGCCAGTACGGCTACGGGCAGATCGATGTGAATGCGGCGGTCAAAGCGGCCAGCACCCGCAGCGAGACTGACGCCGCAGGAACGGCAGGAGCGGCCAACGCCGATCAAGCGCCGTCGGATCTCACGGAGCCGGCGCAGACGCTGCCGGATTGGATTCGGCAGCAACTGAGCAGGCTGTTCGGCGGCGCTTAATGCAACGGTAATACGCCCAGCGAGCGAGGAACTCGTTCTTCGCGAATTAATATCAATTATTTTCGCCGGTCGGGCTGGGAGTTCGTTCATTCTCAAGATAATTCTCTAAACCTCTATCCAGTTATCCAACGCCTGCCTCGAACCGAAGCGCGTTCCCGCGTTTTCGTTCGAGGCATTTTTGCGAAATCTGCGCCGTTCTCATGAATTTTTAAGCAATTGCTTGTACAATAGATTGTGGATCAGCAGGCACTTATCGGTACCGATGGGGAGAAAGGAAGAGGTCATTGCAGAAAGCCCAGAGCAAAGCGGAAATCAAGAAGCTTCGCCAACAACAGGAGCTTAAGAGAAAGAGAAATAAAAAGATTCTGGTTTGGTCGACTGTCGTAGTCGTTGTCGCGCTTATCGTCTTCGCGTTTGTCTTCCAGCCGAAGCCGAAGCCGATCGCGATTGACTATGATCAAGTGCCGACGCTCGGTTCGGCCGACGCCAAAGTGAAGCTGGCTGAATTCGTCGACTTCAAGTGTCCGACCTGCCAGGCGTTCAGCTTGAGCATCCTGCCCGAGATCAAGAAGGACTACGTCGATAAAGGCTTGGTGTCGATCTCATTCTTAAACTATCCGATTATCTCGCCGGAGTCGGACTCCACCTATGCGGCGCTTGCCGCGCAATCAGTCTTCCATCAGAATGAGGACGAGTTCTGGAAATACTACGACGCCCTCTTCCAGAATCAGCAGGACGAGAGAACGACCTGGGCTACCCCGGAGTATCTCGTGAATCTGGCGAAGAATCTGAAGCTTCAGATCGACTACGATACGCTGAAGTCGGATATCGACAACCAGACCTACAAGGATGAAGTGGATGCCCAATACGAACTGGCATCGAGCCACCGATTCCCGGGAACGCCGACTGTGCTGTTGAATGGCGTGCAGTTGACCGACAAGCAGGCGCTGGACACCGACCGGTTAAAAGCCGAGATTGACAAAGCGTTGAAGGAAGCGGAATAGACAGACTACGAAGGGGGCCGCGACGTGTCGGCTTGGATTCGGAACTACGGCCTTTATATGGCCTGGCTGGTGTCGCTCGCGGCGACCGGCGGCAGCCTCTACTTAAGCGAGATCTTGCACTACATCCCTTGCAATCTGTGCTGGTTCCAGCGCATCTTCATGTACCCTCTCGCGCTCCTGCTGGGGCGCGCAGCGCTCAAGGATGACCGCAGCATCGCAGGCTACGTCTTGCCGCTCAGCGTTATCGGCGGCCTGTTCTCGTTGTACCATTATATGGAGCAAAAGGTTCCCGGTCTGGACAGCCTGCTCCCGTGCCGGACGGGCGTTCCTTGCAACGTCGATTATCTCGACTGGTTCGGCTTCATTACGATTCCTCTGCTGGCTCTTATCGCTTTTGTCCTGATTACCGTACTATTGCTAATGATGAAGAGATTCGGCGAAGAGCCAGAAGACGAGACTCCCGCCGCATAACACATTCTGCGGCAAGCATGCACGGTAAAGCCGCCGTAACGACTTAAAGCCCCCAAGGCATACGCCTTGGGGGCTTTAAGTTGCTTGCCGGAAAGTTTGCCGTAAGCCGGGTTCTGTACTTCCGGTGGTACCGCGGACCTGGCGGCCCTCCCACGGATGGAAGCGACAATCATCTATCTAGGCTTGCCGTTGCCGGCACGCTCCAGCGACCAACCCGAACGCGCCCCGGGCAAGGGCTGCGGCTTCGAGAGCCGCTGCGTTCCATTAGGTCTTGCTCCAGATGGGGTTTACCAGGGGCATAGTCACCCATGCCCCTCGTGGTCTCTTACACCACGGTTCCACCCTTGCCTGTACAAACCCCAATAAAGTTTATCGGGGCCCCCGCAAAGTAATCGGATTAAGCTTCGCAGCTTAACGTCACTTTGCGGGGATTGTCATCGGCGGTCCATTTCTGTGGCACTATCCTTCGGCTCGCGCCGACTGGACGTTATCCAGCATCCTGCCCTATGGAGCCCGGACTTTCCTCTCGCGGCACAAGTGCCGCCAGCGATTGTCTGTCAAACTTTCCGATACGCAACGATTAGTATAACGCGAATTGCGCTTCGACACAACGGCAATGATTGTCGGAAATGGGGCGGATCGCTTAAGCCGCGCCCCGGCTTAACGAAGCTTAAACGGCTCTGTGTTGATACAGGACGCGATGACTTCGGTGGCATAGCCCTTCTCCCGCAGCCGCTCCTCCAGCCATTGCGCTGTCTTCGGCTTCATGATCTTCTCTGCGTTGTGTCCGGGATCGACGATGGCTAGCCCCATGGCGTCGGCGTCATGCGCTGTGTGATAGTCGATGTCTCCGGTCACAAGCACGTCGGCGCCGGCGAACTTGGCATGACGGATGTAGCGCGAGCCGGAGCCGCCGAGCACCGCCACCTTGCGGATACTGCGGGATCCGTCGCCGACGATGCGAACGAATGGGACGTCGAAGGCTGATTTAACCCGTTCGGCGAAGGCGTCCAGCGTCTCCGGCTGCGGCAGAACGCCTACGCGGCCCAAACCGAACGTTCGGCCCTTCAAATCCATCGGGTACAGGTCGTAAGCAACCTCTTCGTAAGGATGCGCCTTCAGCATCGCTTGAATGACCTTCCGGTGAACGCTGTGCGGCACAACGGTCTCGATCCGCACCTCGGCAGCCCGTTCCAGCTTGCCCGGCTTGCCGAGATAAGGATTCGTCCCTTCGCTCGGCAGGAACGTGCCGGTGCCTTCGATGTTAAAGCTGCAGCGGCTGTAATTGCCAATCCAGCCCGCGCCTGCCTGGAACATCGCATCGCGAACGGCGTCTTGATGGCTGATCGGCACGAACACGGCCAGTTTAAACAGCTTGTCGGTATGGACTTCCTCCAGCACGCCTCGGCCTTCCAGCCCGAGCGCTTCAGCCATCCAATCATTCATGCCGCCGTCAGCCGTATCGAGATTCGTATGCGCGACATAGACGGCGATGTCGTTCTTGATCAGACTCGCCATCAGGGCGCCTTCCGGCGTATCCGTCTGCAGGTGCTTAAGCGGACGGTACAGCGGCGCGTGGTGCGCGAGAATAAGCTCGGCGCCGATCCGGACCGCTTCCTCTACGACGGCAGGCGTCACGTCCAGCGTCACGAGCGCCTTCCGGATCTCCTTGCGCAGCGAACCGATCTGCAGACCGATCCGATCGTCCGGCACCGCATAATGCTTCGGCGCCAGCTGCTCCATCAGTTGGATGACAGTCTCTCCGCGGGCCAGCATGCGAGCACCTCCTTCAGCATCCGAATCGTCTCTTCCCATTCCTTCGCTTTGCGGACCGCTTCTTCGCCCGTTGACAGACGCAGCCGGCCGATGATCGTCTCCCGCTTCGCGATCTCCGCCAGCCACTTCCGGCGGAACGCTTCATCTGAACTGCGAAGCAGCAGGGGACCCATCTCGTACAGCAGCTCCTGCGGTATGGCGGACGCAGCCGGTACCTTGAAGCCCAATCCGCTTGGATCGTACAGCTCTCCGTTGCGCCGATCGGCTTCTTGCCGATCGGCTTGAACCGCCCGCAGCACCGTGTAGATCTCGCCGTCCTCCTCGATCAGCCGCTCGCCTTCCAGCACATACGCATGCCCGACAAGCCAATGTCTCACTTGGTCTTCAGCGACATGCGGAGACAGAATCAACGTGCGGACGCCATCCAATCGTTCGCCCGCTTGGTTCAGCAAGCGCACCATCAGGCTTCCGCCCATTCCTGCGATGCACACCGTATCGACTTCTCCCGGCGCAAGCACCGTCAACCCATCTCCTTGACGAACCGAGATGATGTCATTTAACCCCGCTGAAGCTACTTGCCGTCTTGCCGCTTCGACCGGCCCTTTGTTCACATCGCCGGCCACAGCCGACTTTACCCTGCCCGCCTCCGCCAAATAAACCGGCAGAAGCGCATGATCCGTTCCGATATCCGCGAAGCGAGCGCCCTGAGGGACCCAAGCCGCGAGTGCGGAGAGCCGCTCTGACAGCTTCGCGCCAGAACCGTTATTTTGCGATTGCATCATGAACCAACAACCCATTCCATCCATTGTTTTCTGAACCTGTATAACCCGAACCCGAGCAGAGCCGTCTTAATCAGCAAGCCAATCTGAATCTGCTGCTCATCCATATGCAGAAGAGCCGCGTAAATCTCCGGCATGAACCACAAGATAAGCGCCGTCGCGAATAGCACTGTTCCAGCCGAACGAAGCTTCACGTGTATAAACCAGCTAAGCCACGCGAACAGCAGCGATGCAGGCAGCCAGAAAATCTGCACTTCCAGCGCGGAAGGATCCGAGGCTCGCTTGGCCAGCGTTATCGCGTACAACGCAATAATCGCAAGCCACCCGAACCAGTGCAGCACACCGAATCTGACCGCGATGCCGCATGCAATCCAGACGATCGCACACACCATGAGCAGCACCATTGGGCCAGCTCCGGATTCCCAGCCGTGAAGGCGAAGCACCGCAATGCCGGCTCCCGGCAGAAGAAGCATGCCCGAACCGATAAACAAATAAGCCCGATGCGGCAGATCGGCACGCCATCTCACGCCTGCGGCGATGAATCCGGCGGTTCCCAGGCCGATCAGCCCGATTTGCAATACGAGGGGAAACACGCTAAAATGAAGTACAACCAAACAAATCAATACAAAAATTCCAAATGAAAGGAACCATTGTTTGCCGGTTGCTTTCCCGATTTTGCGCATCGCCGCTCCGACCGCATTCTTCGGCCGATCGGACAGATCGTCCAAATATAAATTGAGCAAGAAGTTGCAATATTGATCGGGAAGCATCTTGCCCCGCTGCCATGATTCGATTTCTTTGACGATTAGCTTCTTCTTCTCATCTTCCGATACTGGCATGAATCCGGCTCCTCTCGCCGCAATTGAACAAAAAGACCTTCGAGCCGTCTCGGCAGAAGGTCCCCCTAAACAGGCTAATACCTGTATCGGCTTATTCGAGGAAATCTTTTAGCCGCTTGCTGCGGCTCGGATGGCGAAGCTTGCGCAGCGCCTTCGCCTCGATCTGGCGAATCCGTTCGCGCGTAACGCCAAATACTTTGCCGACTTCTTCCAATGTCCGCGTCCGTCCGTCGTCAAGGCCGAAGCGAAGACGCAGCACGTTCTCTTCTCTCTCCGTGAGCGTATCCAGAACATCTTCCAATTGCTCCTTCAGCAGCTCATAAGCGGCAGCATCAGCCGGAGCGAGAGCCTCTTGGTCCTCAATGAAGTCGCCCAGATGCGAATCGTCTTCTTCGCCGATCGGCGTCTCCAGCGATACCGGCTCCTGCGCGATCTTCATAATCTCGCGAACTTTGTCCACGCTCAGTTCCATCTGTTCAGCAATCTCTTCCGGCGTCGGTTCGCGTCCAAGCTCCTGCAGCAGTTGGCGGGATACGCGGATCAGCTTGTTGATCGTCTCCACCATGTGAACTGGAATCCGGATCGTTCGGGCTTGGTCCGCAATGGCCCGCGTAATGGCCTGGCGAATCCACCAAGTCGCGTACGTACTGAACTTGTAACCCTTCGTATGGTCGAATTTCTCGACCGCCTTCAGCAATCCCATGTTGCCTTCTTGAATCAAATCCAGGAAGAGCATGCCTCGTCCGACGTAACGCTTGGCGATGCTGACGACGAGACGAAGGTTGGCTTCCGCCAATCTCTTCTTCGCTTCTTCGCCTTCATATCCGCCGGTCTCGATCTTCTTCGCCAGTTCGACTTCATCGTCGGCACCAAGCAATGGTACTCGTCCGATCTCCTTCAAATACATCCGAACGGGATCATTGATCTTGATGCCTGGCGGCAAGGACAGGTCATCGTCGAAGCTGAACTCGTCGTGGCCCTCTTCATCGTTCGAACGGCCAATCTCGTCATGATCGTTAACGACTTCGATGCCAAGATCAGCCAGCTGCTCGAAGAACTCGTCGATCTGATCCGCGTCCTGATCGTATGGAGACAGCTTCTCCATAATATCTTTATAGGTCAGGGCTCCCTTTTTCTTGCCCTGCTCAATCATTTGGGCTTTGACTTGCTCGAGCGTTAATTCCGTCTCCAACCCGGTGTGTTGATCGTTCGCCATTTCCGACTCCCTCCTCCCCGGATTCGCAGCGGTTATCCTTCCTTCCGCTTCTTCTCCAGGGCAATAATCTCTGTTCCAATCTGTACGGCAAGCGCAATGTCGCCAGCTCGTTCCGCTCGAAGCATCTCTTCTTTCTTGCGCTCGATATCACGAACGAGCGATGCCTGGCCAACTGTTCGAAGACAATCTTCCAGTGCTCTCTCGTCGAAAGGAGCGTCTTCAAGCGCGATGGCTGTAACTGTCCGTTCCAGCCGGTCATCCTGCAAGAACGAGATGAACCGACCGACATCCGGAACGTTGCCTTGCGAATAATAACTATATAAATAAGCAGCGACAGCGGCGTGATCCTCTACGTAGAAACGGTCCCCCATCCGATTCTGGACGAGGAAGGCCGTCTGCGCATCCTGCATCATCCAGGAAATGAGCCGCCGTTCCGCTTGAAGGTACGCAGGCTCTAAAGGAGGGTGTCTGGCCCCTGATCGGTATTCATTCCATACATTATTCCACGTTCCGTCCGGAATATCCCCAGATGTTCCCAATTTCTCTTGTCTGCGAACATCCGCCGTTTCCTGCTTAAGCGTATCGAGCGAAATGTTGAATTCCTGCGACAGCTCCTTCAGCAGAATCTCCCGTTCTGTCGGAGAGTCTTGGCGGGCCACCAGCTTAACTGCATCCCGCAAATACCGGATCTTCCCATCATCTTCTAGGAGTATATGGGATTTCCTTAAATAGATGAGCTTAAATTTAATGGCCGACACGGCCCCCTCGATCACTTCCCGGACGAACGCTTCCGGGCCGTAAGATCCGATATATTCATCCGGATCCATACCTGGGGGAAGCAGCCCAACCCGCACTTGAAATCCCGCTTGCTCCAGCAGCGGCAAGCTCTTGGCCGCAGCCGCTTGTCCCGCGTCGTCTCCGTCATAGCAGACGATGACTTCGTCGGCGAACCGTCTGAGCACGGCCGCATGATCGGCGGTTAGCGCCGTTCCCATCGTGGCGACTCCGTTCGTCACGCCGGCCGACCATGCCTTGATCACATCTACATAGCCTTCGAACAGCACCGCCTGCCTCGTCTTGCGGATTGCTCCGCGAGCTTCATACAGCCGGTACAGCGTCCGGCTCTTGGCGAACAGCGGCGTCTCCGGCGAGTTCAAGTACTTCGGCTGTCCGTCGCTCATCAGCCTTCCGGCGAAAGCGATAGCCCGCCCGTCGTTGCCGTTGATCGGGAACATGACCCGATCGCGGAACCGGTCCACATATCCTTCGCTTTCCTGCTTCTTTAAGAGCAGTCCGCCTTGCTCCATCTCCGGCAAGTCGAAGCCGTTGCGCGCCAGCGCCTTCTCCAGCGTATCCCAACGCGATGGCGCATAGCCGATTCCGAATTCCTCGATCAGCTTGTCCGTGAATCCGCGCGAACGCAGGTAATCCATCGCAGGCTTGCCGGCTGCCGTGTTGCGCAGAACGAACGTGAACAGCTTCTTCGCGAATTCATTGGCTTCGCGCAGCTTCTCCTGTTCCTTCTGCCGAGGAGTGAGCTCTTCGTGATCCGTCCCTCCATGAGACCATGTCACGGCAATGCCGGCTTCTTCAGCCATTCGCTTCACGGCCTCGGGGAACGTCTCATTCTCCATCTCCATGACAAACTTGATCACGTTGCCGCCTTTGCCGCAGCCGTAGCAATGATAGATCTGCTTCTCCGGCGTCACGGTGAACGAAGGCGTCTTCTCGGAGTGGAACGGACACAGCCCCTTGAGGTACTTGCCTTGCTTCGTCAGATGAACGTAACGCCCCACCGTCTCCGCAATGTCGTAACGGCGGAGCACCTCGTCGATCGTCTCCTGCGGTATCATGCCGTAGTTCATTCTATTTCACCTTCTCTTGACGCGATTCTTCCGATTGAAGGCGCGCGCAACGCGCCGCTACTCTTCAGAATCCGCCCGGACGAACCTCCGTTAATGGGACGGCGGATCGGTTAGACACGGCACGTTATAATCTTCGCTAAGGCAGCTGATTCTCCTGCATCCCCCGCAATAGAAAAGTCAGTTTTTGTAGAAATCTGGCGCGGTCTTCTTCGGTGAATGGAGGCGGACCCTTGGTTCGTTTGCCTCCCCGGCGAAGTCTGGCGGAGTGATGCCTCTGGGCGAGCAGACCGTCGATATCGTCCTCCGTTATTCGCTTGCCCCTAGGAGTGAGCACCGCAGCGCCTTTGGCCAATCCGAGAGCAGCCAAGCCATAATCGCCCGTCACCAGCACATCCGACCTTGTGATCGCATTCGCGATATACAAATCGGCTGCCTGGTCGCCGGCATCTACCGTCACGATCTCCACGCCCGGCTCCGGCACGAGCCGATGATTGTGCGAAGAGACCATTAAGGCGGCGGCTCCGCAATCGCGAACGGTCTGGGCAATCTCCGCTTTGACCGGGCATGCGTCTCCATCCACTACCACCCGATTCCTTAACGGGATCATCCGACATCACCACTCGTCCCGTCCAAAGTTTGCCGTATTATTATATACGCTAATCGCGTGCAAAATCCTGCCTTCGCCCCATTAAATTTCAAAATGATAAACCTTGCGACGGGGGATGTCAAGACTTCTGGTGCAAATTTGTCGAAGAAATTACAATTGTTCCCTCTAATGCCGCTTCATGCAACAACCAGCCATTCCGAATCGGAATGACTGGTCATAGAACTAATTGGCAATTAGACAGGACAGCGGTCGGCGGTCACCTTCACTTGAGCTCCAGATGCTCAATGATCAGGCTGGCGGTCTCCTCCACCGCTTTGCTCGACACGTCGATGACGGCGCAGCCGATACGGCTCATGATCTGGCTTGCATACTTCAATTCCTGCTCGATTCTCTCCTGCGTCGCATAAGAGGCGGAGTCCGGAAGCCCGAGCGCTTTGAGCCGCTCCTTGCGAATGGCGTTCAAGGCGTCGGCGCGAATCGTCAGCCCGATCACCTTCTTCGGGTTGACGAGGAACAGCTCCCTCGGCGGAACCAGCTCCGGCACCAGCGGAACATTGGCCACCTTGTACGTCTTGTGCGCGAGCACCATCGACAGCGGCGTCTTCGAGGTCCGAGAGACGCCGGTCAGCACAATGTCCGCCTTCATAATGCCGGTGACATCTCGGGCATCGTCGTAGCGAACGGCGAACTCCACCGCCTCCACTTTGCGGAAGTAGTCGGCGTCCAGCACATGGTTCAAGCCGGGCTCATGCCGCGACGGCCTGCCGAACAGCCGCTCCATATTCTCGATGAGAGGGCCGAGGAGGTCGATGGTGACGACCCCCTTCGCTTCGGCGCGCTCGTTCATATATTCCCGCAGCTTTGGAATGACCAGCGTGTAGAGCAGAACGCCGTTATCGCAGGAGGCCATGTCCAGCACGGCCTCGATCGCCTCGGTCGTCGAGATGAACCCGACGCGCCGAATTTGCACTTCGAGCGGATGGAATTGCGCCGCCGCCGCTCGCACGGCCAGCTCGCCGGTATCGCCGGCGGAGTCGGATACGACATAGACCGTCAAGCTTCCTGACGCCATCGTCATCGCCCCCTAGTCGATTTCTCAGCCAACCCACTTCGAGAAGTCGGCGAACGTCTTGACGTCGTCGGCAATATTAGCGAGCAGCGACAGGCGGTTGCTTCGAACCGCTTCGTCGTCAGCCATGACCATAACCGCGTCGAAAAATTCGTTGATCGCGCTCGTCATCGACTTGAGCGCCTCAAGCGCATCCACCGCGCGCGCTTCCACCAGCGCCTTCGTGAATTGTCCGTGCGCCTGCTGCCATGCTTCGTACAGCGCGCCTTCGGCGGCATGCTCGAACAGGCGGGCGTCCACCTGGCGCGAATCGCCGGCTTTGGCGGCAAGATTGCACACCCGGCCGAACGCTTCCACCGCCGGACGGAACGCTTCCTTGCGGCTCTCATCCGCCTCGGCTTGCAGCGCCTGCGCCCGCAGAATCGTGCGGCGGACGTCGCCCGTGCCAGCGCCGAGCACCGCGTCGACGATGTCGTAGCGGATCTGCTGCTCGGTCAGCACGTTCTTCACGCGCAGCGAGAAGAATTCGCCGAGATCCTTCGCGATATCGAACGCTTCCCGCTTCAGCGGGCGAGCGGCGGCGTGAACGTCCAGCCCCAGCCGGAACAGCTCCGGCAGCGTCAGCTCCAGCTCATGCGCCAGCAGCGTCGACACGATGCCCGACGCCTGGCGGCGCAGCGCATACGGGTCTTGCGAGCCTGTCGGCACGATGCCGATCGAGAAGCAGCCGACGATCGTGTCGAGCTTGTCGGCGATGCCGACGATGGCGCCGATCAATGACTCCGGCGGCGTGTCGCCTGCGTTGCGCGGCGAGTAGTGCTCGTTGATCGCCTTCGCGACGGCGCTCTTCTCGCCGGCCTTCAGCGCGTAATCCTCGCCCATGATGCCTTGCAGCTCGGGGAACTCATAGACCATCTGCGTCACGAGGTCGAACTTGCACAGATCGGCGGCTCGGGAGACGTCGGCGCGGGCCGTATCGTCCAATCGAAGCTGAGACGCCAAGCGATCCGCGACGACGCGGATGCGGCGCACCTTGTCGGCCACCGTGCCGAGCTCCTCGTGATAGACGATGTTCTCCAGCTTCGCGAGGAAGTCCGGAATCTTCGCCTTCTGGTCTTCCTCATAGAAGAACTTCGCATCGGAGAGACGGGCGCGCAGCACCTTCTCGTTGCCCTTCGATACAACGTCCAGCGACTGCGAGTCGCCGTTGCGGACCGTCACGAAGTACGGCTGCAGCTTGCCTTCCGCGTTCAGCACCGGGAAATACCGCTGATGCTCGCGCATCGAGGTGATGAGCACTTCCTGCGGGATGTTGAGGAAGGCGGGATCGAACGAGCCGGTCAAGACGGTCGGCGTCTCGACGAGGAAGAGCACTTCCTCGAGCAGATCGTCCTTGACCGCGATATGCCAGCCGCGTTCTTCGCCCAGCTTGCGGATACCCTCTACGATAAGCGCTTCGCGTTCTTCGACGTCCGCGATGACATGCTGCTCGCGCAGCTTCGCCGCGTATTGCGAAGGCTCATCGATCACCGCGTCGTTGCCGAGGAACCGGTGGCCGCGCGTCGTGCGGCCGGTCGCCACGCCCGTAATCTCGAACGGCACGACGTCCGCGCCGTGCAGGGCGACGATCCAGCGAATGGGACGGACATAGCGAAGCTCGTACGAGCCCCAACGCATATTTTTCGGGAACGTGAGCGAAGTGATCAACGCAGTCAGCGCCTCCGGCAACAGCGATGCAGTCTCTACACCGATGCTGGATTTGTTGGCATAGACGTACTCCACACCTGCGAGTTCCTTGAAGAACAGTTCTTCCGGCTCTACGCCTTGGCTGCGCGCGAAGCCTAGCGCTGCCTTGGACCAAGCGCCGGACTCGTCCTTCGCAATCTTGCGAGCCGGTCCCTTCACTTCTTCGCTCACATCCGCTTGCTTCTCCGCCAGCTCCTCGACCAGAACGGCGAGACGGCGCGGTGTCGCATAAGCCTTCACTTCTTTATAGGTCAGACGGCTGCTCTCCAGCCACTTCTCTGTCTTCTCCTTGAGCTGGTCCATCGCGGCGCGCACGAAACGCGCAGGCACTTCCTCCAGCCCGATCTCTAACAGCAAATCTTTAGCCATCGATCTCCACTCCTCTCTTCAGCAGCGGGAATCCGAGACGCTCCCGCTCCTGCAGGAAGGTTGCGGCTACTTGACGCGCCAGATTCCGCACCCGGCCGATGTAGCCCGTACGCTCCGTTACGCTGACCGCGCCGCGCGCGTCCAGCAGGTTGAACGTATGCGAGCATTTCAGGACATAGTCGTATGCGGGGAAAACCAGATTCTCATCCATCGCACGCTTCGCTTCGGCCTCGTAAGTCGAGAACAGCTGGAACAGCATCGCGGCATCGGACACTTCGAACGTATATTTGGAATGCTCGTACTCGGGATGCTTGAACACGTCGCCGTAGCTGAAGCCTTCTACCCATTCGAGGTCGTACACGTTCTCTTTGTCTTGAATATAAGAAGCCAGCCGCTCCATGCCATAAGTGATCTCCGCGGACACCGGATGGCACTCGATCCCGCCGACTTGCTGGAAATAAGTGAACTGGGTTATCTCCATGCCGTCCAGCCACACTTCCCAGCCAAGTCCCGCGCAGCCGAGCGATGGGTTCTCCCAGTTGTCTTCGACGAACCGGATGTCATGGTCGCGAGGATCGATGCCGAGGCGCCTCAAGCTCTCCAGGTACAGCTCCTGGATGTTATCCGGCGACGGCTTCATAATAACCTGGAATTGGTGATGCTGGTACAGGCGGTTCGGGTTCTCCCCGTAACGGCCGTCCGCCGGACGGCGTGAAGGCTCCACATAAGCGACGTTCCACGGCTCGGGACCGATCGCGCGCAGGAACGTCATCGGATTCATCGTGCCCGCACCCTTCTCCACATCGTAAGGCTGCACAACGATGCAGTTCTGTTCCGCCCAGAACTGCTGCAGCGTCAGCATCATCTGCTGAAAGTTCATCTTCGGCATTCTTCTTCGACTCCTTCTGCTCCCGGGGGAGCGTCTGAATGGCGTAATCTACCGCATTCGAACATCCGTTTAGAAAAGGGGTTCCGCCGCTGCGCCGCACCTAGGCCACGCCACGGTTCGAAAACAATAGAAAAAGCCCCCGTCTCCACGTCCGCTCTCTGCAGACGTAGGGACGGGAGCGTATGTCCCGCGGTTCCACCCTACTTGGCCTTGGCTCGCTTGATCCAGCTGAATCCATATAGCGTTCCGTCGGAACGTTCTTCGGTTCAGCGGCTTGCGCCTCAGCCCACTCTTTGCACGTTCATGGCCATGCTCTCCGGAGCGCCCTTCGCCGATTCGCCGCACCGGGCTTCCACTGCCCCCGGCTCGCTGCATTGCCGACCGTCAATCGGTTACTCTTTCTCCTTCAACAAGCATGCTTGCCATTAATATGCCTTATTCTAGCCGAAGGATGCCGGGGATGTCAAATAGGATCGATGTGTTCGGCAGCAGCTTCCTACTCCCGAATCGTCACGGTGACGGGCGAATACTCGGCGATGACGGTCTGGCCGTGCACCGAGACGCTGCCTTCCGGCGACAGATCCTTCTCGGTCATGATGCCGAGCGCGATCGTAAACCGGTTGAACTTGACCGGGACGCCCTTCTCGCGGCGAACCTCATGTCCGTTCAGATAGAAGACCGCTTCATCTTCGGCGCGGTTGTAGGTGATCTTGTACGTATTGAACTCGCGAGGCTGGAAGTCGGTATCTTCTTTGAAAATGCAGAAATATCGCGTCTTGTCCGAAGGCGGCACCTCGACACCCGGGAACGGCAGAATCGCGTAGACGCTCGCGTATTTATCGTTGCCCGCGAAGAAGTCCAGCGCGGCGCCAGTCGTGAAGTCGAGCAGATTCAGCGACACGTAGCCGTCGTACAGATCGTTCAGCGCGGTGCCCTGCGTACGGCAGCGCAGTTGGAACTCGAACTCGACTTCGCCGTTCTCCGGCACGACGACGTCGTCTACGGAGTAGTACATGTGCTTGGCGTTATCGAGAATTTGAATACGATCGTTCTGGCGGCTCAGCTTCGCGCGGACATACAGGATGCCGTTGCGCACGATGACGACGGCGTCAGGCTCGCGGTATTCCCAGAACGAGCCGTCCGGCAGCGGGAAGCCGCCCATCTTCCAAACCTTGCCCTCATCCAGAATCGTATGGAAATCGCCGAATACGAGTTGTCTCTCTTCCATGGTATCGTCTCCTTATTTGCCAGTGAGGTTGGGAGCGACGGCGGGAATCATTCTTCCGATCGCTGTTGCCCCCAGATTCCTTTGATTAGATACCCCATAATAGGGACGGAATCCGGGGACAAAGGCGACCAACTTCGTTTCTCCAGAACGACTTCCGCCTCTGCTCCTTACTCACTGGGCATTTCTAATTAAAGCAGCAATCCCTGCACGATCAGCGACAAGATGAGGACATAGCCGCAGCGGAACGTCGCCTTGACCGAAGCGCCCATGAGCGGCCCATAGGCGTGGGACGGGTTCGTGTCCTTCAGCTTGCCGTACACCGAGTAGAGCGGAATCGCCGCCAGCAGTCCGATGAGCGCGTACACCGGCAGCACGCCGAAAACGACGCACGCGATATGGCTCAGCACAGCGAGCAGCAGCAGCGTACGGGAGAAGCCAAGCGCCCGGCGTTCGCCCCAGACGACGACCAGCGTCTTCTTGCCCGCTTGGCGGTCGGCTTGCCAATGCAGAAAGTGATGATTAAACAAGATCAGCGTCGTCAGAAGCCCAATCGGCAGCGACAGCAGCAGCGCCCGGTAATCCAGCTCGGACGTCTGGACGTAATACGAGCCCATCACCGGCAAGACGCCGAACGAGAGCAGAATGGCAACCTCGCTATAGCCCTTGCCGCGGTAGCCGAATCGGATCGGCGGCGCCACGTAGAAATAAGCGATCAAGCCTCCGAGCGCGCCGAACACGAACGCCATCCAGCCGCTGATGAGACTAAGCACGATTCCGCAAACCGCCGCGACGCCGAACAACGCCCACGTCACCGCTGCGAATTTTCGAAGCGTCCAGATCCCCTTCGTCAAGTACCCGGAATTCGTGGAGATCGCACCCTCAGTAGCCTGTGCCGCGCCGTCCGTCCCGTTCTTGAAGTCCCACAGGTCGTTCACCATGTTCGAGAACAGGTGAGCCGCTCCGGAGCCAGCCAACGTAAGCAGCAGCAGCCCTATATTTAACTGCCCGTCCCATACGTATGCGCCTAGAGCGCCAAGCGCGACGGGAATAAGCATGACAGGGATCACCTGCATGCGGGACGCTTTCTTGAATTGCATGAATGGATTCATCCGCAGTCTCCTCTCGGTTAAACATCCCCGGACAATAAAAAATCTGCAATGTCTCATTGCAGATTGTGAATGAGTTCACGATTAGTTTATCACAAGTGTCTGGCGAAGAGGAGTGGGGATCGTTCGCAGCACTGGAAGTTGATCCTTAATCGGTTCCTTCCGCCGCTTCCGGCGATCTTGGAGGCTGCTGTTCCGGTACAGGACGGTCGGCCAACCGCTCCCATTGATCGAGAAAATGCTGCGATTTGAGCTTCAGGCCCAAATGATGATCCATCCACTTCCGCATAGCAGCTCGAAGCTGGAGCTTGTATGTATCCTTGACGCTGATCTGCCCAAGCCGGCGAAGATCGAGCGCTGCGAACAGCCGCAGCAGCTTCCACGTCGCATCGCTCAGCTCCATCGCGGATGGGTCCTTGTGGCGGCAATTGCCGCACAAAGCGCCGCCTGCCGCGGGGCTAAAGCGAAATGGAACGCCGGTTCGCCCGCAGCTGGCGCATTCGTCCAACAGAGGAGCATAACCGGCGCTGCCCGCGATCTTCATCTCGAAGGCGCGAATCACGATTTGCGGATCTTTGCCTTCAGCCAGAGCCGCGAAGCAAGCTTTTAATTGATGAAATAAGTAGCCTCCCGCATCTTCTTCTCCGATGCCCCGGTCGCACAGCTCGGCCGCGTAAGAAGCGTAGGCGGCCGTCTCGATGCCTTCCCTCAGCTCGCGGTACGGCTCGATGATCTCCCCGCTGCTCAGCGTGCCAAGCTGACCGGATTTGAAGAAAGAGAAGTCGCCGTGCGTGAATGGCTGCGCCAGCGACGAGTAGCGGCTCTTCAGCTTGCGAGCCCCTCTGACTACGATTCCTTGCTTGCCGTGAGACGGCGTGAGAATGGTGATGATCTTGTTGCCTTCGCCATAATCGGTGCCTCGTATGACGATTCCTTCCATCCGATACAGCATCGGACCTGCCCTCCGTCCATCGCAAGCCCGCCGATCAAGGCGATGCCGGTTCGGCGACGGAATCGCTCTCGAGCGGATCGGGAATGTCAGCCGGCTCCGCGCCGGCCGTCCCGAGCTTGTTCATTTCCTTATACAGCAAGTAGGCTTCGATATCGCCGGTCTGCGTAAACACGTGCCACGTGAAGTCCCGCACAGCGCCTCATCCTCTCCTGACGGAAATGAATTGCATATTCCGTCCCTTAGGATGCCTCTGACCGTCCAGCGATATGCCTGACACATCTTGTTTGGGCTCGCCGATTGCGGCACGCCGCCTGCCTCAGTCGTGGCGGAATCCCAGCGATTTGAGCACGGATTCGCGGTTGCGCCAATCTTCTTTGACCTTCACCCACAGCTCCAGGAAGATCTTCGAGCCGAGCAGCCGCTCCATGTCTTCGCGCGCCATCTTGCCGACTTGCTTCAGCATCGCGCCGTTCTTGCCGATGACGATCCCCTTCTGGGATTGGCGTTCGACGTAGATCACCGCTCCGATTCGTACGACGCCGTTGTCCGAGGTGCCCATGCTCTCGATCTCTACGGCGATCGAATGCGGAATCTCTTCCCTCGTCAGCTGCAAGATCTTCTCGCGGATCAGCTCGGCGCAGACGAACTGCTCGGGATGGTCCGTCACTTGATCGGCCGGATAATACATCGGACCCTCCGGCAAATAGCCGACGAGCTGGTTAAGCAGTGTCTGAACGTTGCTGCCGTGGACGGCCGATACCGGCACGATGTCGGCGAAAGAGTGAAGCTTCGAGTATTTCTCGATAACCGGAAGCAATTGTTCCGGATGCACTTTGTCAATCTTGTTCAGGACGAGAATGACCGGTGTTTGGACCTTCTTCAGCAATTCAATGATGAAGCGGTCGCCTCCGCCAAGCTCCTCGGATACGTCGATGAGGAACAAGACGGCCTCTACTTCCTGCAGCGCGCTCTGCGCGGACTTCACCATATAGTCGCCGAGCTTGGAATTCGGCTTATGAATACCCGGCGTATCGAGGAATACGATCTGAGCGTTGTCCGTCGTATACACGCCGTGAATCTTGTTGCGCGTCGTCTGCGGCTTGTCCGACATAATCGCGATCTTCTGTCCGATCACTTGGTTCATAAGCGTCGACTTTCCGACGTTCGGCCGTCCGACTATCGCGACGAAGCCTGATTTAAACTTCTCAGTCAACTGAATTATCCTTCTTTCCATACTCCAAATCTCGCGGCGTAAATGCGCCAGGAAGCAGCTCAGACACCGTGCTCACCCGAATATCCCCTTTGAGGTTGCCCATAATGACCGGCATATCGGGCGAGCACAGCTCCGAGATCACTTGGCGGCAGACGCCGCAAGGCGTAATCGGTCCTGGGGTATCGCCGATAACGGCGATCGCCTTGAACGATCCTGCGGCGTGCCCATCGGCGATCGCGCGGAACAATGCGGTTCGTTCGGCGCAGTTGGTCGGGCTGTATGCGGCGTTCTCAATATTGCAGCCATAATGGACGTTACCCTCGGCATCCAGCAGCGCGGCGCCGACCTGGAACTTCGAATAGGGCACGTAGGCGCGCTTCATCGCCTCTTCGGCAGCCTTCAGCAGCCGTTCATGGGTCCCCTGGCTTAAGCTCATGGTCTCCAGCTCCTCATCGTTTCCCTAAGATTCCTGTAATCTCCCTGTGCTTCTCCATCGAATTTCCATCGTCAGCCGCCAAACAGGCGGTCCCATATGGGAGGTCCCAAGACAAGGACACCGATCGCCGCCGAGTAGAGGGAAGCGACGAGAACCGCTCCGGCCGCAGCGTCTTTGGCGACCTTCGCCAAGTGGTTCGAATCCGGGGAGGCGAGATCAACTGCGCGTTCGACGGCAGTGTTGAGCAGCTCCGTCACCCAGACGGCCGCCACGGCCGAGAGGATCCACAGCCAGCCTTCGATCGGCAGCTTCAGCCATGCGGCAGCAGCCAGCACGATAATGGCGGCGCCAAGGTGCATTCGCATATGCGGTTCGTTCTTCATCGCATATTGTATGCCTTCGGTCGCGTGCCGGAACGATTCGCGCTCCGTACGATTCCAGCGGCGCCTGCCGTTCGCGTTCACCGGGTCAGCCCCGCTTTCGACAGCACCGCTTCCTGCTTCGCGAACATGTCCTTCTCCTGCTCCTCGCTCTCATGGTCGTACCCGAGCAAGTGCAAGAATCCATGCACGAACAGGAAGCCGAGCTCGCGCTCCGCGCTGTGCCCATAATCATCCGCCTGCGCATGCATGCGCGGAACCGAGATCACGATGTCGCCGAGAAGCTCTGCGAAGGGATCGCCGCCAACGTCCTCCGGATTGCCGCCTTCCAGCGTCTCGAAGTCGTCGTCATAATGGATGTTCGGCTCTTCGCCGCCCCGCAGCGGGAACGACAGCACGTCCGTCGGCTTGTCCAGGCCGCGGTATTCCTTGTTCAGCTCGCGAATGCCTTCATCATCCGTCAACGTAACCGTCACGACGCCTTCTTCGACGCCTTCGGCTTGGCCCGCTATTTGGAGCAGCCGCTCCAGCAATTGCGGCCAGCCGCTCTCTGCTTCTTCATCTGAATACTCTCTCTCGTCGATCCATTCCAGCGCCAGTGTCATCCTTGCTGCTCCTTTATTTCTTTACGATTTTTGATGTCCTTCTCGTCAGGATACTCGATTCGCGAGTGAAACATGCCGATGACCGTCTCCTTGAGCGTATGGGCGATCTGGTCCATCTCGCGCAAGGTGAGATCGCATTCGTTGAACTGCTGATCGTCCAGCCGGTCCTTAATAATCTTGCCGATAATATTCTCTACTTGCTCGACAGTCGGGTGAGCGAGCGAACGAACCGCGGCTTCCACGCTGTCCGCGATGCCGACAATCGCCGCTTCCTTCGACTGGGCTTTCGGGCCGGGATAGCGGAAGTCGTCTTCCGTCCATTCGTTCGGCTTGCCCTGCTCTTCAGCCTGCTTCGCCGCCTTGTAGTAGAAGAATTTCAAGAAGGTCGTGCCGTGATGCTGTTCGGCGATATCACGGATCGGCTTCGGCAGCTTATGCTGCTTCAGCATCTCCGCGCCGTCCTTCGCATGGGCGATAATAATTGACGCGCTCACCTTCGGATCGAGCTTGTCGTGCGGGTTAACGCCGCCGTTCTGATTCTCGATGAAGTAGTTCGGGCGCTTCGTCTTGCCGACGTCGTGATAGAACGATCCGACGCGGCACAGCAGCCCATTGGCGCCGACAGCTTCCGCCGCCGCTTCTGACAAGTTGCCGACCATGAGGCTGTGATGATACGTTCCCGGCGTCTCCGTCAGCAGCTTGCGCAGCAACGGATGGTTCGGATTCGACAATTCGACCAGCTTCAACGCGGACAAGATGCCGAACGTCAATTCGAAGAACGGCATCATGCCGATGACGAGCACCGCCGTCAACAGGCCGCTGGCGAACATGAAGCCGACCGATTCCAGCAGCCGAACACGGTCGATATCCGTCTCGACAAGCATAAGCGCAAAGACGGCGACCGAACCGAACAAGCTGATCATGATGCCGGCTTTTAGAATCGAAGAGCGCTGGCTGGCCCGATGGATCGCAAGCACGGACGTGAACGAGACGACCGCTGCGATGAATCCGTATCGAAAATCAAATACCGATTGCTGGCCAACGTTCAGAATGATGCTCGAGAATATCGTGAACAGCAGCCCGCATAAGAGACCCAGGTGCATGTCCAACAGCAGCGTGACCAGCATGCAGCCCAGCGCGACCGGCGCCAGGAATTCGATATCCGGCCACCTGTCATTGTGCGCAAGCGCAACCAGATGCATCATAAGCAAATTAATCGCGAAAATAATGAGCAGCATCAGCAGATGAACGTTAGTGCGCTTCGACGTGCCGTCCGACTTGCCGCCGGATGCGCCGCCGTTCGTCATCTCGCCGTAGACGTAAATCGCCAGTACGAATAGAATCGACAGCAGCAGAACGCCAAGCTGCGGCAGGTAGTTCTTCTGTTCCTTCAGAAGCCCCAAGCTATCCAGTCGATCGTACAAATCCTGCGTGATCGTTACGCCCTTCTCGACAAGAATCTCGCCTTGCTTGATGACGACAGGCGGCGTGTTCTGCTTCGCTTCCAGCTTCGCCGCTTCGGTTGCGTCCTTGTCATAGAACCGATTCGGCGTCAGCACGAATCTCGCCAGCTCCTGGACCGTCTCTCGCTGCGCCTTCTTGGACAAAGAGCTGCCGTTGACCAGCTCGGCCACCTTCATGCGCGCCGTCTCCGCGTCCGCCAGCGATTCGCTCATCAACTGCCGCACGACGCTCGTCGCCACGGGCCGCATCTCGCCGATCTCCTCGCTCGTTAGCTGCGGGAGCTTGTAGAATGTCTCCTGAGGGATCGTATACTTCTGATCCTCGACGACACTCCTCATCTCCTCGAACAGCGTTGCCGAATAAGTCGAGGAACCGGCATTAGCCGATATAAAATGCGAGATGAAGGAATCCAGGCGGGAAGGAATCTCGTTGCGATAGATATCGACCTTATTCTGCTCGGTCACCTGATCGTCCTGGTTCAATTGGGCGATCCGCACGAGAATCTCGTCGATCAGCACCTCGTTATGCAGCGCGACGGTGGAATAGACGGGACCGACTCGTTCGGCCGCCTTCTCCTGTGCCTCCAGCGTCGCTTTCTCGTCTGTGACCTGTATAGGCGCTTTGATGTCGCTGGGGCTCTTGCCGCCCAGCGTAATATCGTAAGTCTCAGGCACTAGCCTGGTAGCGAGACTGAAATAAAAAAGCAGCACAAACACGAGCAGCAATAACAGCTTCACTGCCCCGCTGTGCTTCCAGCCCCCTGCCGAAAAGGATGACGCAGCCTCCGCCGGGCCCCTTCGTTTCCGATTCATCCGGCGTCCTCTCCTTTACGTTGGTTGTTCTTGATCGTCGCGGTTGTAGGCGAGAATGATCTTCTGCACCAAAGGGTGGCGTACGACGTCTTGCTCGGTGAACGTCACGATGCCGATCTCCGGAATGTCCTTCAGGATGCGCTGCGCTTCGATCAACCCAGACCTCTTGCCCTTGGGCAGGTCGATCTGCGTGACGTCGCCGGTAATGATCATATGGGAGCCGAAACCGAGGCGCGTCAAGAACATCTTCATCTGTTCGCCGGTCGTATTCTGCGCTTCGTCCAGAATCACGAACGAATCGTCCAGCGTGCGCCCGCGCATATAAGCGAGCGGCGCGATCTCGATCATGCCGCGCTCCATCGCCTTGGCTACGCCTTCCGCGCCGAGCACGTCGTTAAGCGCGTCGTACAGCGGCCGCAGGTACGGATCGACCTTCTCCTGCAAGTCTCCGGGGAGAAAGCCGAGGCTCTCGCCTGCTTCAACTGCCGGCCGGGTCAGCAGAATGCGCTTCACCTTGCCTTCCTTCAGCGCGGCCACCGCCGTCACGACGGCCAGATAGGTCTTGCCCGTGCCGGCTGGACCGATGCCGAAGACAATATCCTTCTTGCGAATGGTAGTCACGTAATGACGCTGTCCAAGCGTCTTGGGAACGATCGGCTTGCCGCGGAACGTCGTTGTGATCTCGCCCTGGAACAGCGCGAGCAGCTGGTCAGCCTTCATCTCCAGCGCCAGATCATGCGCATATCGGATGTCCCGTTCGCCGAGCGGCAGCCCGCTGCGGATCAACTGCAGCAGCGTCTCGAACAATTGCTGCAAGCTGCGGACCTCCGATTCAGGGCCTTCCACGACGATCTCCGCTTCCCGGGAATGAATCAGCGATTCCGATTGCTCTTGAATCCAGCGAAGGTGCTTGTCCTGCGGTCCGAATAACGCCATTCCCTCAGCCGCATTGCGGAGCGGTATCGTGATGATTTGCTTGGTTTCCGCCAAAAAGCCTCATTCCCCCTGCATGCTAGTCCTGCCGGCCGCAGCGCCCATTACCGGCCATCGTTCCCTTCCGTGCCGGCTTGAGGCGCAGGAACGGATGGAACCGCGTTAACAATTGGACGTTCGACCGCGATAGATTGTTCAACTTCAAATAGAACATTTAAGATCACTTTACCATTCTCCGTTTGTTCATGCAAAAGTTTTTCCGCCTTGATGACGGCCCCCATGCCGCTCTTCCGAAGCACTTCTGCGCGTGCCTGCCGAAGTCCGGCTTCCTTGGCCTCGGCTTCCGTCAGCTTATGATCCTCCGCCTGGACCTCCTTCTCCAGCTCCTTGTAAATGCCGAACGGAAGCGTCCAGCCGCCGATGGTCAGCCGACGGGTGTCCGGCATCACTTCGAACTGATCGTATTCCGGCTGGCCGTATCCTCCGATCTGCAGCGCACGGTTCCCGAGCAGCAAGTAGCTTCGTTCTTGCTCTAGGCCGGTATACCCTTTGACCCGGGTGGTCATCGGGGAGACGATCCGATATTCGTGCCAGACGATTCCGAGCACTTCGCCTTTGGCGACAACGGCTTGCGTTCGGTCGCCTTCGCCGACGATGCCCGAGATCAGCACATCCCCCTTGCGCACCCGTTCATTGCGAATGACTTTGGGTTTGCCGCCCTCGGCTACGATCCGGGAGACGACCGCATCCGTCTTCGCGATAAGATCGCGCGGCGTGTTCGGCGGCAGCTGCTCGGGCTTGGCCGACTCGACGACGGTAATCGTGACTTTCGTGCCCTGCTTGTCTATGCCAACCCAGGAGATCCCGGGAATACGTTGCGCCAGCAGACTCGCCAGCTCCGACGAATCCTTCAGCCGGAACGACCACTGGTAAGGATAGATGCCCTCTGCCCGCGCCGCTTGAAGGATCTGATCCGCCGGAATCCGCTCCGTTCCTTCGACCTGCACGTCCCACACGAGAGTAGACAGAAGGTACAGCGAGACAATGAAGCCGAGCATGCCTGCGGCGAATGTCTTGCGGCGGGACAAGCGCGCCATCTGGAACGGGAGACCGCTGCGATCCATGATCCGAATGCGGGCTCCCGCACGCCGAAGAGCCGGCCGCATGCGGAAGAAGTCGGGCACCGTCACTCGGAATACGAGCTTGCCGCCCGGCGCATAACCGATATCCCAAAGCTCCAGCTCCGCGACCGCATCCCGAAGGAACACGTCCGCGTCGCCGGCTATCAGCTTAACCGTTACGATGCCCCTTATGTATTGAAGCCAGTTACCCTTCATGAGACTCATCCTTTCGGCATGAAGCTTGTCCGCCAATTGCTCGTCCGACGCGGCTTTTCCGCCGCCGATCGGCTTCATCGGGGCGGAGAGTTCATCTCTTGATCAGCACTCCCGTAATCTCGCCTTCCACCAATACATCGTCGGTTCCGATATTGCGAATGACCAATTCGTGTCCCGTCACTTCCAATTCGCCCTTCTCCATCGCAAGACGCAAAGAGGTCGGCGCGAAATGAAGCACGCCACGATGGTTCTCCACCGTCAATTGGATGCCTCCGATCATCGTCACCCGCGGGAGGTCAAGCACGACATCTTGCGGCAGGTCGAGGATTCGAGCGGTCCAATTCCGAAGCTTGCGGACGACTCGCGGCATGACGCGCCTCCCTCCTTTACGCTAAAACATATGCAATCGGGACACGGAAAATAACGCACCCCCAAAAAGTAGACGAGCCCCCGGATCATAGCCTAAACAACGCAAAAAGCACTCCCCGAAGGGAGTGCTTTGCTTGTTGTCTCGGGAAAATCATTGCAAAAGTTGCTGGACGATTTGGTTGACGAGCTTGCCATCGGCGCGTCCCTTCACCTTCGGCATCAAAGCCCCCATCAACTTCCCCATATCTGCTTTAGAAGAAGCACCGGTCTCTTGAATGGTCTGCGTAACAATTGCTTTGATTTCTTCTTCGTTCAGCTGCTCGGGAAGATATTGGGCAATGATTGCGATCTCTGCCTCTAAATCCTTAGCCAGATCGTCGCGGCCCGCCTTCGTAAATTCCTGGAGGGAATCTTTGCGTTGTTTGACTTCGCGGCTCAGAATATCGAGCACTTCGTTATCTTCAAGCGGCCGGCGCAATTCAATCTCTTGATTCTTGACCGACGCACGAACCATTCGAATCGTGGAAAGCCGGAACTTGTCCTGTGCCTTCATCGCTTGCTTCATGTCATCATTCAAACGTTCCGCGAGGCTCATGTTGCTCAAACTCCTCCTAGAACTTCCGTTTACGAGCAGCCTCGGATTTCTTCTTCCGTTTGACGCTCGGTTTCTCGTAGTGCTTACGTTTTTTCAGTTCCGCGAGAACGCCGTCTTTTGCGATGGACTTCTTGAAGCGGCGGAGTGCAGCGTCGAGTGATTCATTTTTGCGAACTTTCGTTTCGGACACCAGTTTTCCCTCCCTCCGGAACAGACCACAACACACGGTTATCAAACCTCATTATAGGTTATCGGCGAAGGGAGTGTCAACTTATGCCCATACGGAAATTGAGGAACGATCCCAAATCGTTCTTCGGCATTCCGTTTAAAGCCCGTCCGACAGCTGTTCAGAACGAAAACAGGCTGCAGCCTATGCACACGGCAGTAAGCGCAGCCTGTCATTCAATCACCAGTAATACGGCAGCAGCGACAAGCCGGCAAGCGCCGCCAGCGGGAACGCGAATCGGGCGAACCGGCGCGGCCGGAAGAACGGAGAGCCGAACCCGTAACCGAATCCCGGATAGAACGGCCCCGGGAAGAATGCCCTCGAATCGGGATAAGCCCCGGGCACTGCCAGGCATACCGTATGCTCATCGACATATTCCACAATACCGTCGTAACGCGTGCCGTCCGCCGCTTGAAGCTCCACGTAACGGTGCATGTGCTTCTCGCAGAGCCGCTTCATTTCATTCTTCTCCATCGTTCATCCTCCTGAATCGCATATGCGAATCTCGCTGACTCAGCATATGCCTATGAGGAAGGAGTGGTTCCTGGGCGAAAGGTTATTGAAGCGCAGCGGCCAAATCTTGCAGTTGCTTAAATGCTTGAAGCGCGATATCGGGCCATTCGACGCCCGAAGCCATCTGCCGATACCGGTCGTCGCCGGTCGGCACGGTGTACGCTTGCAGCGTCTTCTGGATCTCGGCGCCGGCTGTTTGAACCTTTTGAACAATCGCTGATTCTTCAGCCGTTAGAGGACCGTCATGGTCACCTAGATTCCGCAGCTTGGCTTCAAGCGGCTGCGCAACGCCGTTCAAAGCGAGCATCGCTTGCTCAGGCGTCGAACCGTTCAACTCTTGCGCCTTCACCATCACGCTGGATCCGCATTCGCCCATCTCCAGCTCGAGCTTGCCTATATCGCCTTTGATCGGCAGCCTTTCTTCGGCAGATACGGTGCCGGACAAGCGGCCGACATCGTCATTCAGGGTTGACGCTAGCAGCATGCAATAGGTGTAGCTTGAGGCTAGCCGTATTCCTTTGTCCGTCTTGGCCGATTGTTCGGTCAGCAGCAGCTTGGAGTATAGCACCACGATGACGAAGAAGAGCAGCGTCGCTATAATAAGCAGCACCGGAACGGTGTAAGTACGTTTCTTATCCATGGAAATGTTCACCTCCCGATCTCGTTATTATAGCAAACGAACCGTTCGTTCGCCTTCTATGAAGTAGATATAGCCTTCCTTCACCCGCTGTCCGAGAATATCGCCAATCGCCTTCGCGTAGCGCTCAATCTGGAAGCGATGATTCTCAGCCGCCTCTTCCCAGTTGCCAAGCGGCACGCGGTCGGTCTTATAATCGACGAGCACTAAGCCGTCTTCTTCCGGGAACAAACAGTCGATAACGCCTTGAATGAGCACGATCTCCTCTGCCGCAGCGCCGGCGTCCGAATAGGCATCCCCGGCTGGGATGCCGTAGCTGAACGGAATTTCCCGCCACACGGTTCGCGCCGCGCACATCCGGCTGTACAGCTCCGTCCGGCAGAACGCCGCTATCGCTTCGGCAGCAACGCTTTGGCGCTGCTCGGCCGACCATATTCTCCGCTCCACCAATTGATTCAGCATCTCTTCCACTTCACCTATATCGGTACCGGGTTTGATAGGCAGATGCTGCATCGCCAAGTGAACGACTGTGCCCCGTTCGGCCGGCGTCAGCTTCTTGTCGCCCAAGAAACGCGGACGGCGAAGGCGGAACGTGCGTGACGCGGTCTCGGGGAGCTCCTCCGTATCGAAGCGGGTAGTCCGTTCCGCTTCATCCCATTCCGGCTCCGATTCGATCGGCGGCACGCTTGATTCCACCATGCCCATACCGCCTGCGCCCGCATGCGTTGGGCGCGCGCGTTCGGCGGCTTCCCGCTCGGCCTGCTGCCGCTTCAGCGCCGTGATGGACGTCTTGGCGGCCAGCCGCGACGCTTCGGCGTTCGGATCCTGCCAGCTCAGCGCTTCATATGCTCGCAGCCCAGCAGCCGTCTCCGTTACCGATACCGGCGAGAGCTGCAGCGCCAGATTCCACAGCGTATCCCCGCTGTCCTGCTGCGTCTCCGGCTCCTGAGAACCTTGCGTCAGAACGGAAGCCGGCAGCACGCGGCAGCGCCAACGCGGCGTACTATATGGCGAAGCAGAAGACGAACCCCCTGTTGAGGGTGCGGCTGCGGCTGCAGAAGCAACTGCCGCTTCATCGGCCGCCGCTGCGCCGCCAGCTTCGCGAAGATCCCATTCCGCTCCCGTCAACGCCGCAGCGGGACCGACCCAATCCAAGTAGCGATTCGCCGCCGCAATGGCGTAATCGGGCAGACCGTCGCCGCCGGTCTCCGCCAGCTCCCGCCATTTGTTCAGGTCCTTCTCCGCATTCTTCGTCGTCCCGACGAGAATAAGCTTCTCCTTCGGCCGCGTCAGCGCTACGTACAGAACTCGCATCTCCTCCGCGAGCATCTCCGCCTTCAAGCGGCGGCGAATTGCCAGCTGAGGCAGCGATGGATAAGCGACGCGCGTCTCGGGATCGACGATCTTGGGACCGAAGCCCAGCTTCTTGTGCTTCAGGAACAAGCCGTTCAAGTCCTGTTTGTTGAATCCGCGGCCCAGACCCGCCGCGAAGACAACCGGGAATTCCAGCCCTTTGCTCTTGTGGATGGAGACGACGCGCACGACGTCTTCCTGCTCGCCAAGCGCTCTGGCAGCGCCGAGATCGGAGCCGGTATCTCTCATGCGTCCGAGGAACCGAAGGAAGCGGAAGAGGCCGCGCGAGGTGGCGTTGCGTTCGAACTGCCGCGCGCGGTCGACCAGCGCGCGCAGGTTGGCTTGCCGCTGAATGCCGCCGGGCAGGCCGCCTACGAAGTCATAGTAGCCCGTGTCACGGTAGAGCTTGTTCAGCAGCTCGCCGATCGGTTCCCGCCTTGCGAAGCTCCGCCACGACTCCAGCTTGGCCAGAAACGCACGCAGCCGATCGGCTAATTGCCGGTCAAGAGGAGCCGCTTCGGCCGGATCCATCGCATCCGCAGGCGTCCCTGCTTGCGTGTCCACTATGGCGCGAGCTTCGTTGCTCGCTTCCGAAGCGGCGGCGCACACCGCCTGCCAATACGAGCCTTGGCGGCGGCGCAGCCGGATCAAGGCAAGCTGCTCCGCATCAAGCCCCACCAGCGGCGAACGAAGGACGCCCGCCAGCGGAATGTCCTGATCCGGGTTGTCGATCAAGTGCAGCAGCGAGAGCATGACATCCACTTCCGTCGCCGCGAAGTAGCCCGTCGCCAGCTCCGCATAGGCGGGGATGCCCGCCGCCTTAAATTCTTCCAGCACCGAAGGAGCCAGAGACGTCGCCGCGCGGAGCAGAATGACAATGTCCCGGTAGGCGAGCGGACGGTACATCTTGCTGCGCCCGTCATAGACGGCGAACGGCTCGGCGCCGCTGCCGTCCTGGCCCATCAGCCGTTTGATCTCGGCTGCGATGCAGCGCGCCTCCAGCTGCGCCGACTCCAACTCGGCTTCAGCCGCTTCCATGCCGGCCGCGTCCGGCTCGGTCTCGGAGTCGCCGGACTCCGCCGCCGCGCCTCCTTCGGGAGCGCCAGCCTCGACTTTAGCTCCTGCGTCGATCAAGATCAGCTCCGTCGCGTATGGCGAAGACGCCGGCAGAACGCCTGATTCGGATTGGGCTTCAGCCGGATAGCCTTCCCCGTACACGAGCTCGGCCCGGCGATCGTAATTCATCTCGCCGACCTTCTCCCGCAGAATAAGGCGGAAGACGTGGTTCACCGCATCGACGACGCGAGGCCTGCTGCGGAAGTTGCGCGCCAGGTCGATACGCAGACCATCGCCAGCGCCGCCGGAAGCGGATGCGGCTACGGATGCGGATGTGCGCTCCGCCGCCGCCGGCTCATCAGCAGACGTGCTCCCGCCTGTAGCCGTCCAGACGTCATACGACTTGTACTTGGCTAGGAACAGCCCCGGCTCCGCCAAGCGGAACCGGTAGATGCTCTGCTTCACGTCGCCGACCATGAACACATTGCCCGGGGAATGCCGGGCGATCAGCGAGACGATCGCTTCCTGCACCTCGTTCGTGTCCTGGTATTCGTCCAGCAAGATTTCCGCGAACCGATTGCGGTAATCGAGCGCGGCGGCAGACGGCACGGACCGCTCCGGCGTCGAAGCCGGATCGCGAAGAATCCGCAGCGCGTAATGCTCGAGATCGCCGAAGTCGAGCAGTCCCTTGCCGCGCTTAGCCGCTTCGTACCGCTCGCCGAAGGCGGCGGCCAGCTCCGCCAGCGCGGCCATGTCCGGCGCCATCCGGCGAAGCTCGGCTGCATACTGCTCAGGCGTGCGAACGAACCACTCCTCCGCCAGCCGCGACACCGTCTTCTTCACTTCGTCGCGAAGCCCTTTGACCCGTTCCTGCAGCTCCGGATCGTAGTCGTCGCCGCGGCACGGCTTCAGCCGGCCGAACTGGGCGGCGGCGAACGCCGCGTTCCAGCTCTCCCATGGTTCGCCGGCCACCGCATCGAGCAGCGAGGCGATCAGCCTGCGGTCGTCCGCCAGCGTAGCTCCGTAAGGTACGGGTCCGCCGGGACTATCCGCGATGCCGATGCCTGTATCCAGCAGCTGCAGCGCGCCTTCGAGCGACAGGAGCACGTCCTTGCGCATGCTGTCCACCCATTCGCTTCGGGACAGCTCGTCCGCGTCCGCCACCTTGAACCGGGCGGCCGTCTCCTTCAGCCACCACTCGGGCCACGGATGGCTGCCCGCGAAGTCATGCAGCTCCAGCACGAGCCGGTGCAGCGGCTCGTCGCTGCGCTCGCCGCCGAAGCGGTCCGCGAGCCCCGCCAGCGTACCCTGCTCTCCTTCGGCCTCGTAACGCTCCTCGAACAGCGCGTCGAGCGTATCCATGCGCAGCAGCTCGGCCTCTGTCTCGTTCGCGATCCGAAAGCCCGGGTCAAGCCCGATGAGCGGCGCGTACTTCTCGATAACCTCCATGCAGAAGGAATGCAGCGTCGTGATCGAAGCTCGCGGCAGCAGCGCCAGCTGGCGGCGCAGGTGCGCGGAGTCCGGCCTCTTCTCCAGCTCGTCCTCGAGGGCGATGCGGATCCGCTCCTTCATCTCGGCGGCAGCCGCCTTGGTGAAGGTGGCGACGAGCAGCGCGTCGACGTCCAGCGGCCGCTCCTCATCCGCGATGCGGGAGATAATCCGCTCGACGAGGACGGCCGTCTTCCCGGAGCCTGCGGCAGCCGCGACGAGAATATTCGTGCCTTCCGCAGCGATGGCGGCCCACTGCTCGTCCGTCCACTTGCTGCCCGCCGGTTTATGATGGGTCGCTTCCATTCCGAAGCGCGTCATAGCGTTTCCTCCTCCCCTTCGGCCCGATTGTCCAGCCATTGCCATACCTGATCCTTATCGCTCGGCTTAGCGAGCATCTGATAGCGATTGCCCTCCAGCTGGCCGTCGAACTGACACACCGGACGGAATTCGCACACCGTGCAAGGGCTCTTCTTGTCCATTCGGTACGGCGCGATCGCCACGTCCCCGTCCGCGATCCGGCGGCCGATCCGCTTCATGCTTCCGCGCACCGAACGGCGCAGCACATCCCATTGGCCGGCGTCCGCCACCTGAGAGCGGGACGAGAAGGAGCCGTCCTTCTTGAACTCCACGGGCACGACGGACGATTTGCCGCCGGAAGCGAGCGAGCCGTCCATCAGCGTGACCGCGTCGCCGTCGGCCAAGACGAGGCCCTGCATGCGGAACTCCTTCAGCATCGCCTGCTCCGCGTCCGCGCGCGACATGCCGTTCAAGGTGTTCAAGAGCGGATTGTGTACGTGAAAATAAAGCACGCCAGCCGGGCTGGCCGGACGGCCGAGCCAATGCGGCGCATGGCTGACGACGACATCCAGGTACGCCAGCATCTGCAGCGACAAGCCGTGGGCGACCTCGTCCAGCTTCAGCTTGACATCGCCGGATTTGTAATCCATGATCCGCAGCAGCAGCCCCTCCGGCGTATCCGCGGCGTCGACGCGGTCGATTCGGCCGACGATATCCATCCATCGGCCACGGCCGAGATTCAGCGAGAGCGGAGGCAGCGTGCCGGACGGCCCGAAGTCGATCTCGAGCCCGACCGGCTTGAACGCCGATACGCGCGCATGCTCGCCGAGCATGGTCGAAGCCCGCGCGACGATATCCTTCAGCTTGCGCGCCATCGCCTGATGGCGATGGGACGACAGCAGAATCTGCGACTGCACCTTCGGCAGCAGCCGCTCGACAGCGGCGGCCGCCTCCAGTTGCCAGCGGACGGCATCGGCTCCAGCCGGCCCTTCCGCGAGCAGCTTCTCCGTCGTCTGGCGCAAGGCGGCATGGAACAGCTGGCCGATGTCCGGCGCGTCCACCCGATACAGCTGCCTCTCCCGCAGCCTTAAGCCGTGCGAGGAGAAGTGCCGGAACGGGCAGGCGACGAACCGCTCCATCCGCGACACGCTGGACAGCAGACGGTCGCCGTACAGCAGCAGGCTGGTCCGCTCGGTCAGCGGGCGCTCCTCGTTCCGGTATTGAAGCGAGGAGAGCAGCCGGGCGAGACGTTCCCTCCACTCGCCGCGCTCGGTCATCCAGCGATAGACCGACCACCAGCCGGGCGAGAGATGGCCTCCTTGCCGCCAGTGGCGAAGCATCGTCACGAGCGATGTTAAGGCCCGTCCGGGATGAACGGCATAAGCAAGCTGACGGTCGTCCGTCTCTTCGGGGACGGGCTCCGCCGACAGCTGATGCTCCGGCAGCCCGGGAAAACGCTTTTTCAACCGACGAATAATCTCGGATGGGATAAGCCCCGCGCCTTCTTCGTCGGCGAGCGGATAGCTGATCCACAGATGGCGCGACGGCGTCGTCAGCGTCCAATAAGCGAGGAATCGCTCATCCAGCAGCCTGCGCTTCGCGCCCGGCGCCATCTCGATGCCCGCGGCCGCCAAGTCCTCGCGCTCCTCCTCCGACAGCACGCCGTTCTCGCGCACCGCCATCGGCATGACGCCGTCGTTCACGCCGAGCAGGTAGAGCACCTCGATCCGGTCCGAGCGGGTCCGCTCCGGGCTTCCGACGAGCACGCCGTCCAGCGACGGCGGCACCGCGCCCAGCTTCAGCTGCTCAAGGCCCGCGTCGACCATGCCGGCGAACAAGGCGACATCCGGCTTCTCGCCGCCGACCATCTCGACCATCTGGTCGAGCAGATCGAGCACGCCGTCCCACAGCGGGCGGTGCATTCGCGCCTTGCCGGGCTCGCCGGCAGCTTCGTCCGCGGCGCTCCAACGCTCCAATGTATCCGCGGCGCCGGACTCCTCCAGCAGCAGATAGAGCGCTTCACACTGATCCCGCACGGAGCCAGCCTTCTTGAAGCGCTGCTCCATGCGGCGCAGCGGGCCGGCCAAGGCGTCCCGCGTACGGCGGATCCGCTCCATCGCGCGGGCGCCGCGCTCGGGGTCGTCCTCCGCCTCGAGATCACCGCCGCCGAGCGGGCGCCAGGAGCGGTCGTCATGCCAGCGCCAGCCGTCGATGCCCGCGGCTAGCACGTAATTCTCCAGCCGGTCGACTTCTTCCCGTGTGACGATGCCGCTCTCCGGCTGCAGCAGATCGGTCTTCGCGCAGCGCAGAAGAGGGTCCGTGCGCCAGCCCGATACCACTGTCTCCAGCGCTGATCGGACGAATTCGACAAGCGGGTGATGCGACGCAGACGCTTTGCCGTCCAGGAAGTAAGGAATGCCATAGTCATCGAACACCTGTCCGAGCAGGTCGGCATAATCCTCCAGACGCCGAACGAAGACCGCCATCTCCCGCCAGCGGCCGCCCTCTTCCCTTACGCGGCGGAGCATATCGCGGGCGACCGCTTCCGCTTCCGCCCGGCGGTTCGCCGCCGCATGCAGCGACAATCCGCCTTCCGGCGTAAGCGCCGACAGATCGCCTCTCCACGATAAGCGGGCATTATCGTAGGACATCTCCAGATGGGCCAGCGCAGGGCTCCGGGCGAACCGGGGAAGCACGGGCGGATTCAGCACAACCGGAGGCTCCAGCTCTACTCCTGCGGCGAGCGCCAGCTCGCTTAAGCGGACGGATGTCTCCGCCGTCGGATGGAACAGCTCCAGCTCGTCCGGCCGTTCGCCGGCTCCGTAAGGCCGGTCAAGGCACAGCGCCGCGGAGACGCGGGATACCCGCTTCAGCAGCGCATCGATGACGGCGTACTCGTTCGGCGTGAAGCCGTGGAAGCCGTCCATCCACACCTCTGCGCCATTCAGCAGCGGCGCATGCGGAATGCCTTCCGCGAGCCGGGCGAGCGCGTCCTCTCCGTCGAGCCACTTCCCGGTTAGCTCGCGTTCGAGGTCCCCGAACAAGAGCGTCAAATCGTGCAGCTTGTCCTTCAGCAGAATGGAAGCCGAGGAGGACTCGGCCGCGTAGCGGAGGCGTTCCAGCCGATCGCTGTCCGTCCCGTACCTTCTCCACTCGGTGAAAAGCTCGCCAAGCTTATCCGTCAGTCCGACGGCTTCCGCAGAGCCCTTGAACAGCTTAAGCTCCTCGCGCCGTCGCACGAGCGCTTTATGTACGAGCATCGCTTTGCCATTCTCGTTAATCGGCACCGCCGCAAGGCCGCCCGTCTCCTGCATCACGCGATAAGCGAGACGGCGGAAGCTGAGCACCTGCGCGCGCATGAAGCCCTTAAGGCCGGGCGTAGTCGCCATCGCGTACTCGGCCTGGAACGTCGCCTGCTCCGGCACGAGCAGGATCAGCGGCGGCCCTTCGGGATTGTCCGCCAGCTTCTGGCGAATCTCGTCGAGACATGCTCTGGTCTTGCCGCTTCCGGATCTGCCGACAATGAGTCTAAGCGCCATTCTTCCAACCCCTCCGACCGTTCGTTGTTTGTCTCTCCATTGTACCATATCCGGGCTAATGCGCACACTTGTTCGATTTGGCAAAAATGAAGGCGGCAACTCCGAAGCAATGGCGGATTGAAGGCGGAAAGCGAAGAAACTTGGACGTAGAACGTTGGCTGGACGAGCGCAGAACGCAGTGGTATCGGCGAATCGCTCGCAAGCGAATATTCGGGATGACAAGCTCCGAATGACAAGTTATCATATTAGCCAAGAGACGAAGAACGTCCCGACCCATTTGCCCGTTGCGGCAGTAGGGTTCGGGGCGTTTTTGGCTTTGTGTACATGGAGGTGTGACTATGGAATTCGAGCAGGCTTATGAATCGTTCTTGACCCGTCATATCGAGAGAAGGACGGGCGAGCGGAAAGGAAGGCTGCTAAGCCGGAACTTTCATGCCGAGAAGCTTTTTCTACGCAACGTGTGGTGGCCCTTGAAGGGGAATCTGGAGGATCTCCATCCCGAATACGAGATCATGGATTGGCGAGGACGGTCGTACTTTGCCGACTTCGCGTGGACGCCGTCCGGGGCTCCCGTCTTCCTGTGGGAGATCAAAGGCTTCGCCAAGCATGTAAGGGACATGGACCGCAACGGTTATTCGGGCGAGCTGAACCGCGAATTGTTCCTGCAGGGGCTGGGCTATCGTGTCGCCTCGTTCGCTTATGACGATGTCGAGGGCCGGCCTGAGCTGGTCATCACCCTGCTTCGACTGCTGCCGAGCCAATTCCAGGGGGACGTCCTTCCTGTTAAGTTAGACGCGCTCGCCGAGAGAGAAATCATTCGAATGGCGATCCGATTGGCAAGGCCGTTCCGCCCCGTCGACGTCACCCGCCACTTGAGCATCAACTATCGCACGACGATGAAGCACATGAACAGTCTAGTCGTTAAAGGCTGGGTCAGACCCGTCGCCACCGGTAACGGAGAGCGGATCGTCTGGTACGCGCTGGCGAAGGAAGGCTTAGCGTTCTACCTCGACTAGACAGAATGAGCGGGGCGGAGTGCGGGCGCTGGATGATGCGAGAGGGGGAGGGTGCGCAGGGGGAGGGTGCCCAGGTGAGGAGGTCTAGAGCGGGGGGTGTGCAGTGGTTGATGGTGAGGGAGTTGATGGTGTGGGAGTTGGATGGTACGGTGGTTGATCGTGCGGTCGATAGTCTAGTTGCATTTGTACACTTAGATTCTCTATCCAGAAGTGATTCGATTAGCTAGTTGCATAAGTACACTTAGTTTAGAGGCGGACCGCCATTTAGGAGGCTTGGAGAGGAACTAAGTGCAGATTTGCAACTAGAGCAGCGTAAACCCGCTAATTCGAGAAATCTAGTTGTACAAAATACAACAAGGCAGCGGCGGAGCGGATCGGGACCCATTGATTCGGAGTCGCGTATCTGCGGAACTGCGATGCGATTCCACAGAACGCAGCCCAGGCATAGGCGAATCGTCCGCGCTGTCTGATGACCACTGGCAACCATACGAACTGTTTGCGCTTTCTGATACCCACTGGCAACCAACGAGCTGTTCGCGCTGTCTAATGACCACAGGCAACCGGACGAGTTGTTCACGCTGTCAGTCGCCTGCAGGCAAACAAGCGAGGCACTGTAACAGCGCCCCGCCCTCCGCAAACGTCGATATATGTCGAACAAATGATTCGCTCTCAGGAGATGTTCAGATAGAGCTTCGTGCCGTCCGAGAATTGGAAGATCGCCGCCTGCGTCATCAGCTCCACGTTGGTTACCGTCTTCCACTTGCGCCTAAAATCAAGATCCAATGCCATTTCCTTCATGCGGTCGTTCAGCAGTTTGCGGCTCTCCAGCCTGTTCGCCCTGTTCTGCAGCGGTACGGCGCGCCGTCCGAAGCATAGGACATCCATCATCAACATCTCCTTCCGTCATTTGGAATCTCTCTCTACACCAAATGTATCGGAAAGACGTTAAAAAAGTTACAGGTTTCGACACTCACATTTTCTTAACATTTCGATTTGTGTCGAACAATGTCATAATTCCTTGCGGCTCCGCACTTCGAAAATGCCGAATTTCAAATAGTGGCCTTCTTCGACTCCGCCCAGCTGCGGATGGTCCTTGCCGGCTCCTTGCCAGACGATGCGGCGAAGCGTCTTGCCCGCGTCGGCCGCCGCCTCCAGAATCGTCTCCATGAACAGATCCGGGCGCACATGATAGGAGCAGCTCGCGGTCACCAGATACCCGCCCTCGTTGATCAGCTTCATCGCTTGCAGGTTGATCTCCTTGTACCCGCGAATCGCGCCGGGCACCGCTCGCTTCGTCTTCGCGAAAGCCGGCGGATCGAGAATGACGACGTCCCAAGTCCGTCCTTCCGCCGCCAGCGGCTTGGATGTATCAACCTTCTTGCCCGGAGCGCTGCCGGCGCGCGCAGCCCGCTCTTCGCGGCCTTGCACCTGCTGGCGCAAGAACTCGAACGCGTCCGCCGTCACGAATTCGACACGGTCCGTGAAGCCGTTGCGCTCCGCATTGCGGCGAGCCGTCTCGATCGCATGCGCCGACACATCCAGACACGTCACCTTCTTCGCGCCGTATTGGCAGGCATGCAGCGTGAAGCTTCCCGTGTGGGCGAAGCATTCGAGCACCGTCGCGCCGTCCCAATATGGGAACGTCACCTCGTTGCCCTTCGCGTTGACGGGCACAAGCTTGCTCCCTTCCTCCGTCTCGCGTTCCTCTAACGTAATGCCGCTGCGCACGCCCCAGCCCTTCATGAGCGGCTGAATCGAAGCGCGATTCTCGCGCTGATCGAAGAAATACCCCGTTTTCTGACCGCCTTCGATATCTACTTCGACCTTGAGGCCGTTCTCTTCGATCTCGATGAAGCGCGGGCACTCGCCGTACAGCGCGCCCGTTCGCTCCTCCAAGCCTTCCAGCGTACGCACGCCGACATCGCTTCGCTCATAGACGCCCTTCGGGGAGAAGACGTCAACCAGCGCTTCAAGCCATTGCTCCCGCGCTTTGTCCATGCCAAGCGTCAGAACCTGCACGACGAGCACGTCCTCGAACCGGTCCACGACAAGCCCGGGGAGGAAGTCTGCTTCTCCGAACACGACCCGGCACGACTTCTCCGCGCCAACGAAGCGCTGCCGGAACGCCGCGCATTGCCGCAAGCGCCCGCGGAACCAGTCCGCGTCCATCGCCGCCAGCGGCTGGTAGGATACGATGCGCACCGTAATTTGCGATGCGGGATTCCAATAGCCGGTCGCGAGGTATTGCCCTTTGTGGTCGCGCACCTCAACCAGATCGCCGGGCTCTGCCTCGCCCTCCTTGCGCTCGATCTCATTCGCATAAATCCAAGGGTGTCCTTGCTCCAGCCGCGGACGGCGAGAGCGGTTCAGGAACATGGCCGCTTGGGCTGCTGAGTTGTTGTTCATGGCATGATCCGCCTTTCCGGACATGACTTGTCCGATGATCGCATAGATTTGGGAATGGAGCTTGTATTAGGTTCGATAAGGTTTGGTAAAGGAGCGCCTGACTTATGATTATGTATATCGTCTCGGCATCCGTCTTCGGTCTCGCGCTGCTGCTCGGCGGCATGAAGCTGATGGAGGTCGCACTCCGGCAATGGGCGGGCAGCCGGCTGCCCGCCGCGTTGGAGCGCACGACGTCGACGCCGTTCAAGGGCTTCCTCGCCGGCACATTCTCTTCCGCGCTTATGCAGAGCGGCACTGCTGTGACGGTGCTGACGATCGGCCTTGTGAATGCCCGCCTGCTTCCGCTCGCGAACAGCTTCGGCATCATTCTCGGAACGAACGTCGGCACGTGCCTGACGACCGAGTTAATGAGCCTGCGGCTTCATCGCTATGCGCTGCCGATGCTCGCGGCGGCATTCGTCATCTGGCTGTGGACGGCGCTGTCCGGCGAGATGCGCGCGCTTCCGGCGCTGCCTAGGCGTTACGCGCCGCCGTTGCGATACGGATCCGCGGCGCTAGCCGGCTTCGGCTTGCTGCTATTCGGCTTCGCCGTGCTGCAATCGGTCGGACCGACGCTGCAGACCAGCGACATGTTCATGGACATGATGACGCATGCCGAGAGCTCGCCGGTCTGGGGCTTGCTTGGCGGCGCGGCGATTACCGCCGCCGTCCACTCGAGCTCGGCCGTCATTGCCATGTCCATGGGACTGGCCGACGGCGGCGTCATGTCGCCGGCGACTGGCGTCGCAATTATGCTCGGCGCCAACGTGGGCACTTGCTTCACCGGGCTGCTGGCATCGCTGAGCGGCGGCAGAGGCGGACGGTTCGTCGCGCTAGCGCAAATCGTCCTCAACATATCCGGCGCCCTGCTGTTCTATCCGCTGCGGGGAGCGCTGCTCGCCGCGGCATCCTGGATCGCGCCCGGCGATCCGGCTGCGCAGATCGCGCATGCGCAGACGATGTTCAATATTGCTTGCTCGCTGCTGGCGCTGCCGGCTGCCTATATGCTGCTGCGCCGCCGCTAACGATGGCGACGCCGGCGCTCGTGCCGATCCGGCTCGCGCCGGCCAGCAGCATCCGTACGGCATCTTGCTCGCCGCGGATACCTCCCGACGCCTTGACGCCGAGCTGCGCCGAGACGCTGCCGCGCATGAGCCGCACGTGCGCCTCTGTTGCGCCGCCCGGCCCGAAGCCGGTCGACGTCTTGACGTAATCCGCCCCCGCAGCTTCGGCAATCCGGCATGCGCTCACGACCTGCTCATCCGACAGCGCTCCGGTCTCCAGAATGACTTTGACGAGCGCGCCGCCTTGCACCGCTTGGACAACTGAAGCGATATCCTTCTCGACGCCAGCTAGATCCGCATCCAACAGCTTGCCGAGCGAGATGACCATATCGATCTCGGAGGCACCGTCCTCGACGGCAGCGGCCGCTTCGAACGCTTTCGCCCGGGTGGCGCCGGCGCCTAACGGAAAACCGACGACCGCGCACACCTTAACGTCCGTTCCGCTCAGGCGCTCGCGGCATTGGCGAACCCAGCGGCCATTCACGCAGACGCTATAGAACCGATGCTCCAGCGCTTCCTCGCACAGCTTCGCGAAGTCGGCTGCCCTCGCTTCGGCCTTCAGCAGCGTATGATCAATGAACGGAGCCAGCGGCTGACCGGGCTGCCATATGGGGAACCGGCCATGGCCATCCCCGTCCGCGGCATTCCCGCTCGATATACCCGCTCCTGTCAGAGCATTATCCGCGCGATATTGTTCTCGATTCGGGCCGTTCCCTTCTTCCTTCATGCCGACACCTCTCGTCTGTTCTATGTACAGCAAGAGATTCCATTACCGCCGGCGACCTGCTAGCCTTCCCGTCGTAATGAAATCTCTTGTGGCGCCAATCTAATTAGGCTTGAAGAGCAACCGGCGCTTTGACCTCGAGCACCTCTACCAGCTCGCCGGCGTTCTCGTTCACGCCGCTCTTCGTCAGGCGAACGCGGCAGTGCTTCCGGTACAGGCTCTCATCGCCTTCGATCTCGATCAGCAGATAGTTGTCCGAATAACCGGCCAGGCGCGTCTTGCCATCGTCGCCAACAACGACGCGTTCTGTAATAACGTCAAGCTCGCGGCCTTCCCACTGCTTGCTGTAGGCAGCCTGCAGCTTCTCCGACAGGTCGATCAGCTTGTGCACGCGCTCGTGCTTCACTTCCTCATCCACCTGATCGTCCATCCGCGCGGCCGGCGTGCCGGTCCGCTTCGAATACGGGAACACGTGCATCTCCGAGAAGCCAATCTGCTCCATGAACTTATACCCGTTCTCGAACTGCTCCTCCGTCTCGCCGGGGAAGCCGACGATGACGTCGGTCGTGATCGCCACGCCCGGCATCGCCTTCTTGATCTTCTCGATCTTCTCCGCGAATTCGGCCGTCGTGTACTTGCGGCGCATCCGCTTCAGGATGGCGTCGTCCCCGGCCTGCAGCGGGATGTGCAGGTGGCGGCACATCTTCTTTGAGCTGTTCAGCACGGCGATCACATGATCGTCGATCTGGCTCGCTTCGATGGAGCTGATCCGGATCCGCTCCAGCCCGTCGATCTTGTCGAGGTCCTCGAGCAGATTCGCCAGACGGTACCCCTCCAGATCGTCGCCGTATCCGCCCGTATGAATGCCGGTCAGGACAATCTCCTTGTAGCCCGATGCCACGAGCTGGCGAGCTTGATTCAGCACGCTCTCCGGATCGCGGCTGCGCGACAGCCCGCGCGACCACGGAATGATGCAGAACGTGCAGAAGTTGTTGCAGCCTTCTTGGATCTTCAAGAAGGCGCGCGTCCGATCGGCGAACGCGGGAACGTCGAGCTCTTCGAACTCACGCGTCTTCATAATGTTGCGAACGGCATTCATCGGCTTGCGATCGCGCTGAATGTCCCCGATGTACGTCATCAGCTTGTCGCGGTCCTGCGTGCCGACGACAAGGTCGACGCCTTCGATCTCCATAATCTCGGCCGGCGACGTCTGGGCATAGCAGCCCGTTACCGCAATGACGGCGTCGGGGTTGCGGCGCACGGCGCGGCGGATGATCTGGCGGCTCTTCTTGTCGCCCGTATTCGTCACCGTGCACGTGTTGATCACGTACACGTCCGCAGTCGTCGTCTCGAAGTCGACCTGCTCGTAGCCTTCCTTCTTGAACAGCTGCCACATCGCTTCGGTATCATAGAAGTTCACTTTGCAGCCTAACGTATAAAATGCCACCGATGGCATCCCATTCATCCTCCCAGCTCTCCGGATTCGTACGCGATGGCCGCGAGGGCCACGAGCGCGGCCGTCTCGGTTCGCAGTATGCGCCGGCCGAGGCCGACCGCCTTCGCGCCGGCGGCGGCAGCCTGCTCTGCCTCCTGCGGCGTGATGCCGCCTTCGGGGCCGACGATCAGCAGCACGCGCGGCTCGCGCGCCGAATCCGCTGCAATATCATGGTTGAAGGCGGCGAGAACGGGCTGTAGCCCGCTCCCTCGCCGCCCTTCTTCTTCATAGCAAAGCAAGGTCAAATCATATTCGTCGAACGAGCTTATGAGCGCCTTCCACGAGCAGACCGAAGCAACCTCCGGCACGATGCCCCGATGCGCTTGCTCGGCCGCTTCCTTCGCGATTTTGCGCCAGCGCTCAAGCCGTTTGGCCTCCTTGCGCTCGTCGTATTGAACGATCGTGCGCTGCGACAAGAACGGCCGGAAAGCGTGCGCCCCGGCTTCGGTTCCCTTCTGAATAACCGTCTCCAGCTTGTCTCCCTTGGGCAGGCTCTGGGCGACGGTGACGCGCCAAGCCGTCTCCGCTGCCGAAGCTTGCCTGCTGACGATGTCCGCGACCACCTGGGCCGCTTCAACGGTCTGCGCTTTGGCCAGCAGTTCGATTCCCGAGCCGTCGCAGACGATGAACTCATCGCCGGGCTTCGCCCGCATAACAGTTGCCAGATGACGGGCGTCATCTCCCAGCAGCGTCACGGCCGATTCGCCGATCTGCCCGGGAGGAACGAAGTAACGTTGCATTAGCGGACATCCTCCCGTTCAATTCCCAAGCTACATCATACCCTGTCTGCCCGCTTCTCCGCTACTGGCCGCTAAAATTTCCAGCCGATAAGCGACGGCAGAATCGGAGATTCCGGATGCGAGCCGAAGATGGACGACGCGATCCCATGCATTCCTTCCAGAATGGGCCGGGTCAGCGAGAACAGCGGATCGATCGTCACGTCTCGAAGCGGCGGAATGAAGACCAGAAGCAAGAATACGAAGATACCCCATTGCTCGTTCTGCGCCATGCGAATCCGCCAGCTGAGCGGCGCGAACTCCTCAACGATCCGGTAGCCGTCCAGCGGCGGAAGCGGTATAAGATTGAATAAGAACAAGATCACGTTAATCGTAAGCCAATAATGCAGGAATGTAACGAGCGTATTGACGGCCGCTGACGATGGACGGTCAAGCACGCCCCAAGCAACGAGAGCGTAGATGACGAGCAAGACAACCAAGGCGAGCAGCAGGTTGCTGACCGGTCCCGCCGCGGTGACGAGGATGCTCATCAGCCGCGGCCGCTTGAACCGGCTTCTGCGCACGGGGACGGGCTTCGCCCAGCCGAAGCCCGCGACGATCAGGAACAGCATCCCGAACAGATCGAGATGCGCCATCGGATTAAGCGTGACTCGCCCCTGCTCATAAGCGGTCGTATCCCCGAACTTCCAGGCTGTCCACGCGTGCGCGAATTCGTGAACCGTGAAGGCGATCAGCATCGTCAGAATGACGAAGGGCAGTTCGCTGATAGGATACGGCAGAAAATTCATTCGTCAGAGCCTCCCGGCTTGCCCGCCACGAATGCGATCCAGTCTTCCTGGCGGACGCGATCGATGATTTCGAAGCCTGCAGCCAGCAACGCCGAAGCTACGTCTTCCTCTTTGTTCTTATAGATCCCGCTGGCGATATAGATGCCGCCCGGCTTCAGCACATCCATGACATCCGTGATGAAAAGAAGGATGATCTCCGCCAGAATGTTGGCGACGACCAGATCAACCGGCGGCTGTACGCTGTCCGCCGTTGCCGGCTGGCTCAGCACGCCGAGCAGGTCGCTCTGGCGGACTTCGATGACGTCCTGCAGCCCATTCAGCTTGACGTTCTCGGTCGCGCTCGACACCGCGATCGGGTCCAAGTCAAGCGCGAGCACCTGCTTCGCACCTAAGCGGATCGCTCCGATCGAGAGAATGCCGGAGCCTGTGCCGACGTCGATAACCGTCTCGCCGCCATGGATCGCTCCTTCGAGCGTACGCAAACATAGCGCCGTCGTCGGATGCGTGCCGGTGCCGAACGCCATGCCCGGGTCCAGCTCGATGATAAGCTCGCCTTCGCGCGGTTCATACGCTTCCCAGGTCGGCTTGATCGTCAACTGCTCAGTTACTTGGAGCGGCTTGAAATACTTTTTCCAAGCTTCCGCCCATTCGTCTTCGTTCACCTCAGCCGAGCTGATCGTATACTCCCCGGCGTCATAGCCGAACTCCGGCAGTCCGCGCAGCAGCAACGTCAATTGCTCGATAAGCTGTGTCGGATCGGTCCCTTCCGGAAAATAACCTTTGATCTCGGCGTAGCCTGCCTTGATATTGTTGAGCGGCTTATCGTACCACTGGCCGAAGGAGGTATCTCGAGGCTTGTCTTCGGTCCACGACTCCTCGATCGAGACGCCTCCCGCGCCAAGCTCGTTCATATAATGGGCAACCATCTCTTGAGACTGTTCCGCCGCTAAGACGGTAATTTCGAACCAACGCAACTGTGCTTCCTCCCCGGTATGCTTCCGCAAGCGCTTTATGCGCTTGGATTTGAACACCATTATACACGTTAAGTTTCGATGGACGCAAAAAACTTTCATGCCCGTAAAGGCCACAGGCTATGATGAAATAGGTTTCGTGCAGTGTGCCACGGACGATACTGGCGAGTAAGGGGCCAGTTCAGTTCGTGGTTTTTTTCGGTGACCTAGATCCCGCGCAAAAAACTGTTCGGACAACCTTTGAAGCACAGGCTATTGGACCGTAGAGTCCGTATAAAAAATTTTCGTTCGTTTCAGGTTGTCCAGGCCCCCCCCACCCTATTTTGGAGGTTGGTCTACCATGATGGAGGCGATTGTTGAACGCTGTGCCGGCTTAGATGTTCATCAAGAAACAGTTGTCGCTTGTGTACTCGCGGGTCCTCTCGATCGAGCGCCCAAGTCTGAGCTTCGCACCTTCGGAACGATGACCCATGAGCTAGAGGAACTTGGCGAATGGCTCACTGAACAGGGGTGCACGCAAGTTGCCATGGAGAGG
>NZ_JACJVN010000060.1 GCF_014212015.1 Cohnella lubricantis
CCGCCGATCGTCGGCGTGTCCGTGCGGTTCTGGCGCGGCGACCGCGCGGACCTCGACCGCGCGGCCGCCGCGCTGGCGGCGCTGGCCGGACGGCGAAGCGTCCGGCTGCGGATGCTGCCGTTCCATCACGGAAGCGACGAAGACGCTTCGCGGTACGTGATGGAACGGCTCGGGCGCCTCGGCGCGCAGGCGGAGCTGGCTCCGGCGCACGAGGCGCCGCAGGCGATGCTGCGCGAAGTCGATCGCTGCGCGCTGATGTTCGGGATGCGGCTGCACTCGCTCATCTATGCCGCGAACCGCGAGGTGCCGCTGCTCGGGTTGTCGTACGACCCGAAGATCGACCAGTTCCTCGGCCGTCTCGGCGAACAGCCGATCGGCACGACCGAGGCGCTCGATCCGGAAGCGTTCGCGGAGCGCGCCGCGAGCCTGCTCGACCATCCAGGACAATGGCGCGCGGCCAAGGCAGACGCCATCCATCGGCTCAAGGCCGAAGCCGTCCGACCGGCCGAACGCATCGTTGAATTCTTGATCAATCGCGCTATTTCTAGCCAATCGAGATAGAAGGTGACTTTTTTTGTCAGCAGACAGCAACTTTAGGCCGTATCCTACCGTCTCCATATATGGCGTGCCCTTCTCCAAGATGAACATGCGGGAGACGGTGGACTATTTGATCCGCGCGATTGAAGAGCGGAAGCCGCAGCGCATCGTGACCGGCAACCCGATCATGCTGATGGCGGCGCAGGAGGATTCGCGGTATCAGACGATTCTGGAGACGGCCGACCTCGTCGTGCCGGACGGCGCGGGGGTCGTATGGGCGGCCCGGCACGTGAAGCAGCCGGTCGCCGAACGCGTCGCGGGCTTCGATCTCATGCAGGAGCTCATGCGGGAAGGGGACAAGCGGGGCTGGAGCGTCTATCTGCTCGGCACGACGCAGGAGATCCTTGACGCCGCGGAAGCGAACCTGAAGCGGCAGTATCCGGGCGTCCGGTTCGCCGGGAAGCGCAACGGCTTTTTCACAGATGAAGAAGACCTAGAAGTGATCGCGGAGATCCGCCGGGCGAATCCCGACCTGCTGTTCGTCGCCCGCTCGGTCGCGAATCAGGAGCCATGGCTCGCGAAGTACGAGCAGGAGCTCGGCGTGCCGGTCATGATGGGCGTAGGCGGCAGCTTCGACGTTATCTCCGGCAAGCTCAAGCGGGCGCCGGCGGCCTTCCGCAAGCTCGGGCTGGAATGGCTGTATAGGCTTCTGCAGGAGCCGAAGCGGTACAAGAGAATGTTGGTACTTCCTAAATTCGCGCTCAAAGTCGTCAAAGACGGAGATAACGTTCTGAAAACAAGATAAAGCAGCATGAAAGTTTCATGAAAATGAACTTATCAGCGCAAATTCGCCGGAATTCGGCGGGCAGGGTGCCTTGTTAAAGCTGTGCGCCCGGATTATAATTCATTCCGGTGTACACACAAAGGGGAGTTGAAGATGTCGACAGGCTGGTTGGTTGGAGTCGGAATTGCCGGTTTTGTAACGGCGCTTGCTATAGCGCTAGCGCTGACTCCGCTCGTCAAGAGTTTTGCTATCAAGATTGGCGCCATGGACGTGCCGGATCACCGCAAGGTGCACACGCGCATTATGCCGCGCATGGGCGGGCTTGCCATTTACGCTGCTTTTACCGTAACGATTCTGTGCTTTATGCCATGGCTGCCGGACAGCTTCCTGAGCGACCATGACGAGAGCCTCATTCGGGCTCTGTTGGTCGGCGGCACGATGATCGTGCTTCTCGGGGCTCTGGACGACAGATTCCAACTGAATGCGAAGCTGAAGTTTCTCGTTCAGATTGCCGCCGCTTGCATCGTCGTCTTCGGCTTTGATATTCAGATTAATCTCGTGAACATTCCGTTCGGATCCGCCATGCAGCCGATGGGCGATTGGCTGGGCATTCCGCTGACGATCATCTGGATCGTCGGCGTCACGAACGCGATTAACCTAATCGACGGCTTGGACGGATTGGCGGCAGGGGTATCCGGCATCGCGATCGCGACGATTCTCGTCATGTCAGCGCTGATGGGCCAGAGCTCGGTTATTCTGCTGGCGGCAGTGCTGCTCGGCGGCGTGATGGGGTTCCTGCACTACAACTTCCATCCGGCGAAGATCTTCATGGGCGACTCGGGCTCGCTCTTCCTCGGCTTCTCGCTGGCGATGCTGTCGATGCTCGGGTTCAAGCAGATTACCGTCGTATCGTTCGTGACGCCAATCCTCATCATCGGGGTGCCGCTGTCGGACACGTTCTTCGCCATCGTGCGGCGCTGGGTGCAGAAGAAGCCGATCTTCGCTCCGGACAAAGGACACTTGCATCACCGTCTGCAGCAGCTCGGCTTCAGCCATCGCAAGACCGTTCTCATCATCTACGGCATCGCGGCGTTCTTCGGCGCCTGCGCCGTCATTCAATCGGTGGCGTCGAGCTCGGGCATGGGCAACTGGGTGACGTTCATCGTTATCTGCGTCCTGCTGTTCCTGCTGCAGATCGGCGCGGAAGTCATCGGCATCGTGGACAAGACGAAGCGGCCGGTCATCGACTTCATCAATCGGCTGCTCTTGAGGCAGCAAGCGAATACGCGGTCCAAGTAACTCATCTTTTGAATGAATCGTTATATCTAAGACCTAAGACTCAATCTTCCATCTCGGAGCGTTCCGATGTGGGAGATCGGGTCTTTTTTTCATTTCCGCGCTTCATCATTCGTTGATAGAATCCGATAACATCAGAGAGCAACTTTCATAGATTTATGACGTCTAATGGAATATCTTGCCGCATCCGCGAATTAGGGTCTTTAGACTCTAAACATACAGAAGGAGGCTTCTTAGTGAGAAAAATACTTTCTGCATTCCTTGCTATTGTTCTAGTGGTGACGCTGGTTCCGCTTGGACAGCTTAAGCAGGCAAGCGCCGCGTCCAATGCGACCTACTTCATTCCGGACAATACGACGCTCCGGTCGACGTCTCTATTGACGATCGATCGGCCGGCATCGGATACGTCGGTACCTCATCTTACGCGCGCGAATGCCTATGTGACGAGCAACGACGAATTGACGATTCAAGGCGCGTTCTCGAACATTCAAGCGGACACGATGAGCGTACGCATCGATCTGCTGAACTTGAATAGCAGCGACGGCACGTGGTCCCCCGACCCGGCTCGCTTCACGACCGGCGTCGTGCAAGCGGACAACGGCTCGACGAATCGCTTCACAGCGAGCAACCTGGCGCTGTTCGGCGGTATGAACCGGATTACGTTCACCGCTCTTCAAGGCTCGATGCAGCGTTCGGACGTGTTCTACGTGCTGTACGACCAAGTGCCTTATCTGCAGAGCTTGACCGCTCACGCGGGCGCCACGCAGCTGGACATTAACGAAGGCGTGCAGGCGGTCGTCTCCGTCGGCACCGTGATGCTCCAAGGCGTGGCGAAGAATGCGAACAAGGTGACGCTGAGCGTCAACGGCGGATCGCCGCTGCTGGCTTCCGTGCTGGAGGACGGCACGTTCTTCTCGCCGGGACTGTCGCTCAACCCGGGTCTGAATACGCTCGATATGAGCATCACGAACGGCTCGAATACGATTAATATTAAGCGGGAATTGTACTACTTCGATCCGCTGCAGCCGTTCACCGAAGTATGGGTGCTGTCGGGCGGCAACTATGAGCCGTATAAGGTCTCCGGAGGCAATGTCCCTTCGATTACGGATGGTGCGAACGCAGTAGGCGTAGATGCCGGTCTTGTGGTGAGAATGCTCGTTCCGGCGAACGCGTCGAACGCTTCGTTCGACGGCACTGCGACGTACGAGATCAACGACAGCGGAACATCGTCGACGGTCGCGTTCCAAGCGACTGCCGGCGACTCGGAGACCGACATCCCGGGACCTGACGGCAATCCGCTGTACAAGCTCGTTCGCTTCACGCTTCCGGAAGGGGCGTTCACGCTGACCTCCGCCAACGGCACCAGTTCGGACAAGGTCCAGAACGTGAAGCTGGAAGTGACCTACGGAACATTCAACGCGATCTTCAGAGGCAAGTTCAACTACCTGCCCGGCGAGAAGATCATCTCGAACATGTGGTACCTCCCGGACTTCAAGGAGAGCGCGCCCGGCGACATCGCCGATCTGGCGAAGGAGCCGCTGAAGGGAGCGGAAGTGACGGATTCGACGTTCTATGTGATGGTCGAGTCTCCGTCGGCGCTGACCGCATCGGATGTTCTGGCGGGATCCTATCTGCCGATCAGCACGAACTCGCTTACAATTGCCAATAATGTCGCCCAGCCGGCGAACATCTCGACGACACAGCGCGTGTATCGAATCAGCAACTTCCTGAACGGCCAGCAGAGCGTGCAGTTCAAGCTGAACAGCTCGTCGGCCGTCTACAAGGCGCAGATCGCATATGTGCAGAAGAGCTACATTTATCTGGCCAACCTGTACGACGGGCAGTCGCTCGAGTTCGATTCCCGCCAGAACAATGAGATTACGATCAGCGGCCAATACATGGGCTTCAGCAATCTGAGCGGAGCGCAGTTCTTCATTAACGGCGAAGAGATCAAGACGGGACCGTTCGATTCGACGCAATCGAACTATCTATCGAACCTGATGACGAGCCCGTTCAACCTGACGCTCGATGTCGGACTTAGCGGCCCGCTGGTGTTCGGCGAGAACCGATTGATTTTCAAAGGCGTCAATACGGTTGCCGCGACGGGCGTTAGCCAGGAAGTCGTCAAAGAAGTCAAGATCTACTTGATCGACACTAACGTTCCGAAGATCGACCGCTTCTTGCCGGTGCTCCCGGGCGGCCCCGACTTCGACGAGGCGGATGTGAGCGATTATTCCGAATCGGAGCTGGCGGCGATCTTCGCGCCATCGGTCAAGTTCACGCCGACGGGAGCGAACCAGCTCACCACGGGCGACCAGAGCTACGACCTGGTCATCCGCGGCTACGGCGCGTCCTTCCTGAAGCTTAAGCAAGGCTCGGATGTGCTCTTGGATCTTCCGATCTCAAGCGTGAGCACACTCGTGACTAACGGTACATTCATGGACCCGACCACCGGCGAGACGCGGGCCTATCAATTCTCCGGCGACCAAGAGCAGTTCATTCTGAGGCTGGAGAGCATGCCGCATACGGCGCCGGGCTCCCTCGTCTATACGCTTGAGCTGATCAACAACTCCGGCGCCGCATCCTCTCAGACGCTGGATATCGTGCGCGAAGTGTCCGCATTCCGGATTCTCGCCCCGGCGGCGACCGTCGGCGATCAGATCGTCGTGAACAAGAACTTCGTTCACTTCGATATTGAAGCGGAAGGCGCGACGGATGTCCTGATTGACGGCGTTGGCGCGACGAAGCGGACGGACCTGACGGATCGCTTCACCTACGATTACGTAGGGCTGAAGGCGGACAAGGCAACGGATATCGACATCGAGATCATTCGCGGCGGATCGACGACACAGACCACGGTGACGGTGTTCTATGCTTCCACCGTTCAGGTGTACAGCGAGTTCATGAAGGAGATGTCCACCAAGTTCGATGTGTTCAACAAGCAGCTGTCGCTGACGTTCCCGAAGGGGACGGTGCTCAAGACGGCGAATCCGAACTTGAACGCGGACAAGATTACGAAGCTGTATCCGGATACGCAGATACTGTTCGGCATCGCGGACCCGGAGACGGGCGTGGTCGAACGCAAGAACGATTACGGCCAGATCATCGGCACGAACGACACAGATTCGCGGACCGATCGGGGCGCGATCCAGATCGCGCTCAACGACTTCGACCGCGTGAAGTACCAGAACAACGAGAACACCTCGAACTTCACGCTGGTCTCGCCGGTCTATTGGATTAGCGGCGGCGCAGGCGAGCTGAAGAACATTGACGATCCCGGCTATAAGCCGGCTACGAACGGCCTGCCTCCTCACTCCATCGAGAGCGCGATGGTAGAGGGCGCGCCGGGCAACGTGGCGCAGGGCGACTTCACTCACTTTGAACCGGAGCGCAAGATTGTGCCGACGAACCGCGGCGAGCTTACGCTTACTTACAATGCGAGCGTCGTGGACGACGTGGATTACATGATTACGGTGTTCCGCTATACGGACCAAGGCAAGTGGGAGAACATTGGCGGCGAGGTGGACACGAAGAAGCACACGATCACCGTTCCGTTCGACGACTTCGGCTATTACAAGGTTATGAAGATGAGCAGAGGCTTCGTCGATGTCACGGGCCACACGTGGGCGCGCAATATTCTGAACGGCCTGTATGCGAAGGGGATCATGAAGAATGCGCGGACCGGCGAGTTCGGCGCGAACGACACGACGAGCCGAGGCGAATTCGCGACGCTGCTCGTGAAGGGCCTCAACCTTCCGCTGAACTATGACGAAGACAATGTGACGTTCTTCGATACGGCGGGCGCCAGCACGACGACGTGGGATTATCGCTACATCGAGACGGCGGCTCGTGCGGGTATTGTCACGGGCCTCGAAGAGGGCTTCTTCGGGCCAAGCCTGCCGATTACGAGACAGGACGCCGCGGTCATGATCGCTCGGGCTCTGAAGCTGAAGATGTCGGCGAACGATTCGAAGCTCGAGGCGAGTCTCGCCAAGTCGTTCGTCGACTCGGGCACGATCCAGTATTATGCCCGTCCGGCGGTAGAAGCCGTCAACAAGGCGAAGATCATGACGGGATCCGCGGGCAGCCAAGCCGGGGAGAAGAAGCCGCTGTACAGCTTCAATCCGAAGGCGAACATGACGCGAGCCGAAGCCGGCAAGATCGCGGTGGAGCTGCTCAAGAAGAGCACGGATATCTTCCCGAAGACGTTGAGTTAATTGCTTGGCTAGAGAGACAGAATCGCTAGGCCGATTCTGTCTCTTCCCTTTAGCCGAAGATGGGTCGAATGGAATTAATTTGGCAATGACGCGCCGAAGCTGCGTGAGATATACTGATGAAGCAAGAGAGGAAGCAAGGCCCGCTAGACAAGCAAGAACGAGCAAGACCCGCAGCATCCGCTACATAAACGGTGCGACAAGCATCGGCACGTCTCGACAGAAAAAGATTTAAAAAAAGATTTGAAGAAACTCGCTAAAGTCGCAACTTTTTTGAACGCGTTGCGTCTAACATCATGCGGCTTTTGAGGAGAGAGACAGAAGTCTCGAACTCTACCGTTTAGGGGAAAAACTCTTTACGGTCGGTAAGAGCCCGTGTATAATAACCTAGATGGCATATATTGCCGGCTTATTTTCGCTTGTTTACAAGTTTCTGCGACATGTTTCCTATCAGAACATGACCGTAGACATCAATTATAGACAACGCTCTACTCCGGAAAGGGGGTGACACACAGATGAGAGATTCGAGCTACCAATCATCTAAACATGCAAAACTACAGATTCCTTTTCAAGGAGGAGAAAAAAAGGTTATGAAGAAAAGTTTATCTCTTCTGCTCGCGATCGTCATGGTATTCGGCGTGTTCGCTTCCATGGCTTCCGCAGCAACCCCATCCACTCCGGCTGACGCTGGAACATACCTGAAAGACCTCGGCATCGTTAAAGGTGACCAGAACGGTGACCTGATGGCCGACGCTAACTGGAAGCGCCAAGACGTTGCAGTCCTCCTTTCCCGCCTGTTCGGCAAAGAAGCTGCAGCTCAAGCGCATGCTAAGACGCACACGTTCGCTGACGTTCCTGCTGGTTACTACGACGGCTTCCTCTCTTGGGCTCAAGAAGAGAAGCTGATCGAAGGTAACTCCCCGACTTCGTTCGGCTGGGGCACTAACATCACGAACCAACAATTCGCAGCTGTTGTTCTTCGCGCTCTGGGCGTAGACACGCTGGGCGACAACTACGCTAACGTTCCGACGCTGGCAGTAGAGAAGGGCCTCCTTCCGGAAGGCACGGATTTCTCTGCAGCAGCTACGCGCGGCAGCACTTATTCCGTTATCGTAACGGCTCTGAACACGGTTGTTGAAGGCCAAGGCAAGAAGCTTGGTACGGTTCTGGGTCTGGAAGGCTTCGACGCTCTTGAGCTGACGGCTGCTAAAGCTATCAACTCCAAGGCTGTTGAACTGTCCTTCACCCAAGACGTTGCTGAGATCGACGCTGCTGACGTTATCGTCTCCCTGAAGGACGACGAGTACACGATCAAGGCTGTCGAGTCCGTATCCGTTAACAAGAACGTTGCTACGGTTAAGCTTGCTGACGCTCTCTCTGAAGAAGAAGCTTACACTGTAACGGTAAATGGCGTTGCTTCCGCAGTTGACGCAGCTATCATCCTGGATAAGGCTTCGGCTGACTTCACGTACACGGCTGTAGCTCCTGCTTCTATCGGCTTCGCTGCAACGACTGTCGCTGAAGGCAATGACGTTGAAGTAGTGATCAAGGACGCTGCTGGCAACGACATCACGCCTGACTTTGACCTGGCTGTTGCTCTGGAAGTTGCTTCCTCCAACGAAGCAGTTGTCAACACTAGCTTGGAAGCTATTGATGACGGCATTCCGAACGACGCTGCTGAATATTCCGTTGTCAACGTAACGCTGACTTATGACGACGACAAGACGATGGAGACGGGCAACACGATCATCACGGTTGTGGATTCGCTCCTCAAGCCGGTTGAAATCTCCAATATCTCGCTCGACGCTTCTGAAGCTGTTTCTACCCTGTATGTAGGCGACAACATCCCACTTACGGTTGAAGCAAAAGACCAAAACGGCGATGTACTGGGCGTAACTTGGTCCTACCGTTCGCAGAACCCTGCTGTTGCATCTGTTGACTCGTTCACGGGCAATGTAACGGGTATCGCTGCAGGCACGGCTACGATTATCGTAACGGCTGAATTCAACGATGTTAAGATCTCCAAGCCGTTCACTGTAACTGTTAAGAAGACGGCTGAACTGACGAGCCTGAAGATCGACAAGACGTCTGTTAAACAAGTTCTGAACTCCGGTATCACTGAAGTTGTTAAAGTGACGGCACTTGACCAATACGGCGAAACGTATACGGGAACGGGCCTGAATGAAGACGCTCTTGACGCTCTGACTGTCACGATCAACAAGTCGGGTACGCCGTTCAGCGTTTCCGCTGGCGCGTTCGTTGATGGCGTAGCTGAAGTTACGTTCGCACCGGTTTCCGGCACGGACACTGCTGGTGCAACTGTATCGGTTGCAACGGGCGGCAAGAAAGCTTCGATCGCTGCTTCTGCAGTTAAGGCTGGCGCTTTCGCTGGTTACATCGTTGAGCCTACTTCCGTAACGCTGGACATCTATGGCGACATCGCAGCTGCTGACAAGAAGCTCGGCGAGACTAACGTTGATGTCAAAGTATACGCAAAGGATACGGCTGGCAACAAGATTTACGAGGTAGGTACTTCTGCTTCGGCTCAGACGAACTCGGTTGCTTCCATTACCTACAACGGCACTGATTCTACTTCCTTGGTATACTCCGGTCTGAACATTGGTACGCTTGCTGGAACGACTAAGACTGGTACGCAAAACGTTGACGTATTCGTAGACTCTGCGAAGATTGCTACGATTGCAGTGAAAGTCGTTGACTCCGAGAGCAACCTGACCAAGTACGTTCAGAAGAAGAGCAGCTTGTCTGTAACGATTGGCACTGACCTGAACGAAGCTCTGTTCGGTACGGCTGCAGGTGGTTGGAAAGATGGCGCAATCGTTGGTTATGACCAATACGGCGTTGCTAAGCAAATCGCTGCGGCTGACGCACTTGCTTCCTCCAACACGAGCATCGTTACTCAAAGCAACTCCAATCCGACTGCTATTGATGACGGCACGGCTACGCTGACTATCGTTCTGGATAGCAACGTATTCGTAGTAACGGTTAACGTCAAGTAATAGTCAGTTATAACAAAGAAAGGATGGGCGAAAGCCCATCCTTTTTTTTATTCTATTAACGAAACCTTTTGCCACCATCCTCTGTCTAATATTTAGCAGAAGTTCAGATCAAATTAATCTGACTTTAATATCAAGAAGTGAATATGGTAACAGGGACTATGGAGGAGGGGTTAGGTTGGTATCAAAGGCAGCCAAGATTGTCGCAGCAACTGCCGTTGCGGCCATGCTGATCGGTCAAAGTACGGTTATTTTCAATCAAGGTATTAGCACGGCTTCAGCAGCAACGGTAACAGCTCCTAAGCTGTCTGTTGCGCTTGGTACAGGCGGTTCACTTAAACTTCAATCAGCTCAGTTTCTAACTCAGGATCAAGGCAAGGTACTGGCTTTTACGGTGACGGTAACGAATAACGGGAATTCAGATCTGGATCTCACCGATTATTGGATCAAAGTCAAATCAGCGTCGGGGAAAGTATTCAGTCTCAAAGTCAGCAATGCCGATAAGTCGATTACCAAAGTGACGGCTAATTCGTCGGTGAATATTACATACTACTCCACGGTGGACAAAGAAACGAAGCTCACGGATCTCCTATTCACTGTCGTGAAGTGGGACTTCTCCGTTAGCGGATATGAACGCAGTCTAGGCACGATAAAGTATCCAGCAGGATACTCAGAGAAGACAGCGGTGTTCATGCCTAAGGATGTCATATACAACAATACGGTCATTAAAGACGCAATCAAATCCTATGTCATCTCTAGCGATGGCGAGAATGAATACATTACATTGAGTTACCTCGTGGAGAACAAAGGGTACAAGCAGATTAACCTTTCCCAAGCGCAATTCCATCTCCAGACAGATAACGGAGCGGTATTTGACGTGGATGGGGGCAGTTTAGACAAGGTTGCGGTACAGCCTGGTGAGAGGAAGCTCATATCCCTTTACGGTACTGTTCCGGCTGGTACGGTGAAGAGCGGTCTATCGCTTGTCATGTCAATTAAGGATGCCGAGAATAATCTTAATCTACCTATCGGTGCATTCCAGATTCCGAACAAGGTAACACAGGTTCAGAGCACGCAGACTCTTACAGGGTCGTTCAATTACAAGGACTTTGAGATCAGGCTCCAGAATGTCCTGCGCAGCTCGATCAGCAATAGTGATGTGATGCTGGCCGACCTACAGGTCGTTAACCGTTCAACGAAAGCGCAGCCCATTCTTGATCTGAGCGGTGCATTCACGATTAATGGCGTGAAGGTGCCGGTAACGTCAACGCAGACGAAGGTATTGGATCAAATTGCACAGGTTGGCCCGGGAGAGAGTTACAACTATGTAGTACAAGCTCAAACAGATTATGTGAATACGTTGAATAACATCCAATTCGATGTGACTGAGAAGGTAGCGGATTCTGATGCGTACAAGACGCTATATCATTTCAGCGGGACACAAACCACGCCGATACCGCTCTATGAGGATGGAAGCGATACGTATTATATTCCGAATATCGGCCAACAAGCTAGGGTTAAGCTAAACCAATCAGCACTGTATGAACTCGATAAATACGACTTGTTCTATACCGAATTCACTTATCAGAATAATGAGAAGCGGTCTGTAACTCCCGTACAGCTCGGAGGATATATCACTAACTCCAAAGGGGCGACGATTCCGCTGCAGTTCTCGGAATTCAAGGATACGGTCTACCCAGACGGAAGCGTGCTGCTGAGCGGTTGGACACAAGTGCCGAAGAGCTTCACGAATGACTTCGTTGAGTATGTCGTTGGACAGCAAATTACGAGCGGAAGCAGCGGAGGCGGCGAGAACGGCGATGCGGGCGGTGCAGCGGCCAACAGCGGTTCTGTGGCCAAGCCAGTTAAATACCGAATCTATAAAGCTGCTAGCGCGCCGAAGAACGATTTAGTAGATATTCCATTCCTGAATTACAATTTGTCGATGAGCAAGATTTATGCGACGAAGAATGTCTCTCTTAGTGGGGCGGGTGACTTCTTGAATGACGGAATAAGGTTCCAGTTCGATTATGACCTAGCGGCTGAGACGAACGTGGAGCAAATCGCGGATGATCATAAATTGGTGCTAGAATTCGTGAATGATGATCTGATTGGTGCGACCTATACCAAAACGTTCGTACTCGATAATGCTGAAGATGGTGAAGAAGAACTCGAAGTAGGCCAGGGCAAGACAAAGACCATTGTATTCGAAGACCCGGACATTCTGAATCAGATTGAAGACGATGACAAATTCACGCTCAACGTCTACCATGAGTTCAATGGCTACAAGATGCTGATTGCATCCAAGCAGATGGTTTGGAACTATTTCAATCCTTAAGATTCGATAACGACGCCGGAACTGTATAGTTCTGGCGTCTTTGTTATTCGACAATGATTTACTTTCGTATGCTATAATAGGGACAAACTTATGAATCAAAGGGGCAGGCTGATGAACCTGGAAGCGCCAATAGGGCCTACTCTGCAAGAGCCTAATATGACTATGCTGGAACAACTCGTCAAGGAAAAAGCAAGAAGTGACACACAGATCAAATGGGTGCAGTATGCCCTTGTTGCATTAGAGTTGATCTTATATCTTGTGACCTATGTCATTCTATTCATCTACAAGATCCTTCCCAATTATCCAGAGGCGACACTCTCGAATCTCTCAACATGGGGCTCGCAAATACCGGTCATAGATGATTATTCTCTATATTTCATATGTTTCATAGGAATACTTCTAATTCATCTCTACCAGAAACGGTTCTATCGCTTGGACAAAGAGAGCAATCTATCCGACGAGATTGTGTCAGTGATTACTGCGACAGGGACAAGTTTCTTAATCACGATAGGGATCACGTTCTTGATGAAGAACACGATGCACTACTCTCGCGTGATGCTCATTCTGTTCACAATTCTAGTTATTGTCGAGACGGCAGCAACCCGTTATTTGCGAAACTGGCTGCTGATGAGACTCAAGTCGACGGGAGTGATTCAAGAGAACATTCTTATCGTTGGCGCAGGTAGAATTGGCAAGTCACTGCTGGCTCAGATGCGGAAGTACAACTTCTATGGTGCCAGGTTTGTGGGATTTCTCGATGATAAAGAGAGCGGAAGCAACATAATTGGCAGAGTGGATGAGCTGGAACAAATAATTCAGCATGAGAAAGCGGATATTGTCTACATTACGATACCATCGGCTCGTGAGGTTATTAATCCGTTGCTTCAACGGCTTAATAAATATCAACTCGACATCCGCATCGTTCCGGAGCAATTCGACCACCTTAGTTCTATCTACGAATATAGACACGACTTCAACTTCCCGAGCATGCAGGTGGTGAAGACGCCGCTTAGGGGGATCAACCTGTTAACCAAGCGGATGATGGATATTGTGCTCTCGCTTCTCGCTCTAATTGTTCTGTCACCGGTATTATTTGCCTTGATAATTGCAATTAAGACGACTTCGAAGGGGCCGGTTATATATAAGCAGAAGCGGCTTGGTAAGAATGGTCTTCCATTCATGATGTATAAGTTCCGCTCCATGGTGCAGAACGCAGAAGAGTTGAAGCAAGAACTGTTAGAGAAGCATGAGATGGAAGGTCCTGCCTTTAAGCTCAAACGTGATCCCCGAATTACGCCAATCGGGACGTTCCTACGGAAGTACTCCCTTGATGAGCTGCCGCAGTTAATCAATGTCATCGTCGGAGATATGAGTCTAATCGGACCTCGTCCTCCAGAACCGGAAGAAGCGAATCAATATACCGACGTTCACTGGCGAAGGTTAGACGTGAGACCGGGGATGACGGGGCTTTGGCAAGTGAGCGGACGCAGTGATGTGACTTTCGACGAGAGAGTCGACCTGGATATTCAATATATAGAACGGTGGAGCTTAGCACTTGAGTTCAAGATTCTCTTAAAAACGATTCCGACGGTTGTTAAGGGCAGCGGGGCTTATTGAGGAGGACAAAGAGGTTGAAGGCAAAGCAGCAAGTGAAGAGTAAGAAAGTGAATGCAGCGCAGACTATTCCTGCGTGGGGGTGGGCCATATTTGCTCTGTTGGCACTGTTCAGCATAACGTGGCCATTCCAATACGGGTTCTTTAACGGAGCAGGCTTGCATAGCATGAGTCAATTCTACTTCGAGAAGAAACTGTACTACGGTGTTCTGTTCGCTTTCCCGGCGTTCGTTCTTGCTATTGTAAAGTTTGCGCGGAAGGAAGCGCTGGAGAGGAGACACTTGCTTGCAATTGCCGGTTTGATCCTTCCAATTATGTACATGATCGGTACGTGGCATGCAGAATCGGCTTACCTTGCGCGCAATACATTCTACTCGTCACTAACGCTCTATGCATTCTTTATACTAGGAATTCTAATCGCCGATCAGCCCAGGCTGCTTCAATGGATCATTCGCCTCTACTTCGGCATTGGCAGCATTCTTGTAATTGTTAGTTTCTCCTATCTGCTGGGTAACAAATACTTATTGGATGCATTATCCTTCGGAGATGGCGTACGATTAACTTCTGTCTTCACCTATGCGAATGCTTATGCTGCATTCTTGCTGACGCTGTTGTTAATCGCTCTGTTTGAGATGACAAGGGACGTATCGCGAAATGTCAAGCTGTTGTATGGGTTCATGCTTGTGCCGATCGTTACGTCGCTTCTGCTGACATTGTCGCGGGGCGCTATGCTGATGCTGCCTATCGTTGCAATTATTGCTCTCTTGCTGGTAGGGATGAGGAGACAGGTTTGGTTACTCGTCTATTTCGTTCTTGCGCTACTCATCAGTCTTGCGATTCAATCGGATCTCGCTGATCGAGGCATTGACGTATATAACCGAATTCAGCAGCAGATGGCGGCTGGTCAGCCGGTATCAACTGTCGGCTTCTTCGCGAGCACGTCGATCGGCGGATGGATTCGACTGCTGATCGCTGCTCTGGTGATGACCGCATTCGTATATGTCGCTGAACGGTTCGATAGACGAACTATGACTGAGGCAACACAGAAGCGATTCGGAAGGTTGCTCATTCCATTCGTACTCGTGATTGTCTCTATTGTCGGTGCCGCTGTACTTAAAGCAGGTTGGCTGAATTCGCTCTTGCCAGCACAGTTAGAAGCGAGAATTGGCAATTTGACGCTCAATACCCATAGTGTTCTAGAACGGTTTGTATTCTACAAAGATTCCATCAAGATGTGGAAGCTGCATCCGATCATAGGCGGTGGCGGAGGGACCTGGGAAGCGCTGTACGATACGTACCAAATGTATCCGTACCTTAGTGCTCAACCGCACAGCTATTTGTTTGAGTTGTTGCTTGATACGGGCTTGATTGGCATTGTGATCATCGGTGGAGGCATCATTGCGCTGATCGCCTCCTACTTATTCCGGTACTTTAAGAATCGGCTTGATGATCGAGAGAACACCGTTCTTTATGCGCTGATTCCTATTAGCGTGTTGTTGCATAGCCTGATTGATTTTGAGATGTCGTATCTGTTCTTTGGGCTTCTGGTATTCTTCTGTCTTGGCGTGCTTGCCGGGCAGCATCGAGAGCCCATTCTGAATGAGCAAAAGCTGGCGGTGCACTTCCGGATCCGAGGGGGCACTGCGGCGGTGTGGGGCGTATTGCTGATCTATCTGATTGTAGTTATAAGTAACTCCTTCTCGGCGAATTCGAATTTGTACAAGAGCGCCACATGGGCATCTCAGCAGAAGCCGCTCGAGGAGTTAGTGGAACCCTTGACTAATGGTCTGAAGAAGGTATCGGATCATCCATTTATCTATGGACAGTTAATTAACTATTATCTGACTGCGTACCAACAAACGAATGATCAACAGTATTCGACGCTGGCGCACCAATACATCGATGAACTTAAGAAGGCAGAGCCTCACTTCCGTATAACGCCAAGATTGGAGATCTCGCTTGCTGAACTAGAGCGTAAGACGGACGAAGAGGCGAGGCTTATCGACGAAGCTATTGCAAACGCACCATTTGATGTCACGTTCTATGAAGAAGCGATCCAGACTCGATATCAATTGTGGACGCAATACAGCGAAGTTGGCGACGAGGAGAACAAGCAGAAGCAGGCGGATGCAATTAAGGCTATTGCGGATGCATATACTGAGAAGTCCAACGAGTTGAAGAAGGTTCCGAAGGCGATTACGATAGTGAGACCATTCGTACTCTCGGAGGACGCTCTGACAAAGATAGGGAATGTTCAGCCCTAGAGGGACGTTCAATATGAATGTTGATATAATGAACTGAAACATATGAAAGGGGAGAGAGCCATTGCGTGCATCCGTTATCATACCGACTTTGAATGCGGAGGCTTATCTTCCTGAATTGTTTGTTCAATTGCGAAATCAAACCAAACCTCCCCATGAGATTGTTATTGTTGATTCACAATCGACGGATATGACCGCTTCACTTGCGGCTGATTGCGGTGCGCGAGTTATTCAGATTGCTAGAGAGCAATTTGATCATGGAGGAACACGGAACCTTGCTGCCAAGCATGCGACAGGCGATGTGTTAGTCTTCATGACCCAAGATGCCCAGCCGATGAATGACCGATTTGTGGAAGAGTTGCTCAAACCTCTCAACGATTCGCAGGTAGCTGCGGTATATGGCAGACAAGAAGCCCGTACGGATGCGAATGCACTCGAACGGATGACGCGTGAGATTAACTATCCGCAGCAGGCTATGTTCAAATCAATGAAGGATTTACCTGAGCGGGGCATTAAGCTCTTCTTCTTCTCGAATGTTTGCTCGGCAATCCGCTCCGATCTGTTCCAGCAAGTTGGAGGCTTCCCCGAGACGACTATCATGAACGAAGACATGTTGTTTGCAGCGAAGTGCATTCTAGAAGGACTCACGATCGTATACAATCCGAAGGCAGAGGTTCTTCACTCTCACAATTATACTTTGCGCAAGCAGTTCCAGCGCAACTTCGACATTGGCGTTTTCCTTCGAATGAATGATTGGATATTACAATATGCCACCGCTGAGAAGGAAGGCATCAAGTTAATCAGACAACAACTTGGCATGCTGATACACGATGGATATGGATATTTGATTCCAAGGTGGTTCGCAGAAGCTGGGGCGAAATATGTCGGCTATCGGATGGGACTTGCTTATCGCTTAATTCCATTGTGGTTACGCAAAAAGTTAAGTATGCACTCGTTCTACTGGGATGGGAAAAGGCATCAATTAGGAGCTCCCGTTCTTCAGACCAATGTCGCAAGTGATTCAAGCAACTCTAATGTGATATGAGAGAGGAGATAATAGAATGCGCACCAAGTTTAAATTTCTCACTGCAGTTGTAGCGGCAGCAGGAATCGTCGGAGGTATTGGCTGGTATCAGTCTGCTTTGGCTGATGGATCTTCTGGAACTCCAGGCAGCAGCTCCGACCCGATCGTCACGAAGAGTTATGTCGATCAGAAGATAGCGGAAGCCACCAAGCCAGGAGGAGTCTCGGGAGGCACTTCATCATCGAGTCTCGCCGTTGTCACTGTGCCATTCGGACAGAAGATTATCGTGCAAGATGGCGGAGAATTGATCGTACGCACGGGCAAGGCAATTGCATACAGTGAAGATGCTAATGGATTGTCTGACATGACAGATGGAGTCGATATCGCGCCGGGCAAGCCAGTCGGCAACAATCATCTGATATTGTTCCCTCGCGGCGGCCGCGGTATTCAGGCTGATCCAAATTCGAAGAGCGATTTGATTGTTCTGGTACGTGGAGGGTATGAGTTGCGGTAAGTGGGAGTTTGTAAATTCTTGGATCCATATAGCCAGATTTGTCGAACAATAGTAATATTAAGTCTAGGATCGTTAAGCCCATTTTTGAGCAACGCGAGGAGCATTTTCAGCTATGGTGTCACATTTTATCAAAGATTTCATATCAAAGCAGAACTTCATCCTTGATTTAGCCAAGAAGGATTTTAAAACAAAATATTTAGGTTCATTCCTTGGGGTTGTATGGGGTTTCGTGCAGCCTACCATTCAGATAGTGATATTTTGGTTTGTCTTCCAAGTTGGATTTAAAAGCATGCCAGTCGATAACATCCCCTTTATACTTTGGCTTGCTTCAGCGATGATTCCGTGGTTTATGATCTCGGATAGCATTCAATCGGGAACTAATGCGATTATTGACAATGCCTATCTCGTGAAGAAAGTGGTCTTTCGAGTTAGCATTTTACCGATTGTGAAGATCTACTCCGCGTTATTCGTTCACTTATTCTTTATCCTATTTTTGATTTTCATGTTCCTTGTCTATGGATACAATCCCACACTCTATTACTTGCAGACGTTCTATTACTTGGCCTGCATTTTTTTATTTACACTAGGGGTTTCATGGATTACCTCTTCGCTAGTCATCTTTCTTAAGGATATTGGTCAGTTCATAGCCATGTTAATTCAGTTCGGGTTCTGGTTAACTCCGATCTTCTATTCATTAGATATAGTTCCGGAACGCTATCGCTGGTGGTTAAAATTAAACCCTGCCTACTACTTGGTTGAAGGATATAGAGATACATTCATCTATCATAAGTGGTTCTGGGAGCATCCCATGCTGACCCTTAATTTCTGGTTTGCGACAGTATTGCTGCTTGCGGCGGGTACATTTATCTTCAAGAAACTGCGGCCACATTTCGCAGACGTTCTGTAAGGAGTTAGGGAAATGAGCGACCAAACCGCAATATCGCTGAATCGAATCACAAAGGTATACAAACTCTATGATAAACCTGTTGATCGATTGAAAGAGGCGATCAATCCATTCGGCCGAAAGTATCATAAAGAATTTTATGCCGTCAATGATGTGAGCTTCTCGATAGCCAAGAACGAAACCGTTGGCATAATAGGAAAGAACGGGTCTGGCAAATCAACATTGCTAAAGATGATTACTGGAGTTCTGACGCCAACTAGCGGCTCTTTGAAAGTAGATGGCTCGATCTCTGCCTTGCTTGAATTAGGAGCGGGATTTAACCCGGAGTATACAGGAATCGAGAATATATATTTGAATGGTACGATTAGAGGATTTTCGAAAGAGAAGATGGACGAGAAGCTAGATGATATTCTCTCCTTTGCAGATATCGGCGACTTCGTCCACCAGCCGGTCAAGATCTATTCAAGCGGAATGTTTGTCCGGTTAGCCTTCGCTGTCGCAATCAATGTGGATCCGGAAATTCTAATTATTGACGAAGCCTTAAGCGTAGGAGACATACGGTTTCAGCAGAAATGCTTCCGTAAAATAGAAGAGTTTAAACAGAATAAAACCGTGCTCTTTGTGTCCCACGACATGGCGACCATAACAAATTATTGTGACCGGGCCATATGGATTAATGAAGGCGCAATGATAGAGGATGGATCTCCGCGCGAACTGGCCAAACAGTATCAAGCTTATATGATGGGTTCCAAGATTACAAAGTCCGAAGCCTTACAGGCTCAAGCAGTACCCGACACTTCAATATCCCAGGACGAAGTGGATGATCTCCCGGCTAACTTGGATGTACTTGGAGATAACAAAGCACGCATAACTGGTATTACGATGCTTGATGGAATCACGAATGAGAAGTCTGCGCTGTTCTTCCCTGGACAAGCAGTTAAGCTCATTATCAAACTAGTCTCGCATGAGAATATAGAGAATCCTCTTGTCGGGTTCAGCATTAAGGATCGACTTGGCAATATTATTGCGGAATGCAACAATGTCGTGATCGACGCTGACATAGACGATGTTAAGTCGCATCAAACGGTGAGTTACAGCTTTGCATTTCAACTTCCTCAGTTGAACAAGGGGACCTACACCATCTCGCCAGCGGTTGCATCGGGAACGTTAGAGGATCACGTTCAGCATAGCTGGGTTCACGATGCGTTTGTATTTCAGGTAATGTCTACTCGCCGAGATGCGCTTCAAGGGCTGCTTGTACTCGACAATGTAGAATTCAATCAACTTCAATAAGGTGGTCAGTTCAATGCATTTTACCGGGGAGAGGTTCATTCCGAACGAGACCGATAAGCAATTGGAAATTGAACATAAGCAACGTTATCTATCGGTTGAACCGCTTGTTCGGGGCAAAGTGGTGCTTGATGCCGCTTGTGGAGAGGGTTATGGATCGTACATGCTGTCTAGGTTGGCAGCCCAAGTATATGGAATTGACCTGAGCTCTGAGACGATTGCAGAGGCTCAGCTTAAGTATAGAGCAGACAATCTTAAATTTAGACAAGGTTCAGTAGATTGCCTTGAAGGTATAGAGGATCAGTCGATTGACATTGTTGTGTCGTTCGAGACCATTGAGCATGTAGATGAGGCTACGCAAACCAAGTTTCTGTTAGAAATCAAGCGCGTGCTTAAACAAGACGGGATGCTTATCATGTCTACGCCGGACAAGCATTGGTATACAGATATGCCAAAGCACCACAATCCATTTCATGTGAAAGAGTTCTACAAGCATGAATTTTTTTTGTTTCTGAATTCCCATTTCCCCCATGTAGAGTTCTATTATCAGAAGAATGAAGTCGTATCTGTTGTCGGGACAGGGGCCAGTAATGCCGGCTACCGCTTATTAGACGGCGCCGAGACTACTCTTAATGAGGGCAAATATATAGTTGCTATATGTTCGGCACAGCCCTTGGATAATATCCAGATCCATTCTGTGATGACGAACCCAGAGGTTCAGTACCAGAAGCTAGTTGATAGAATACTATCGCTTCAGAGCGAAGTGGAAGAGCGCAATGCTCATCTAAAGAAGCTTGATGAACAAATCGAGCGATCTCGCAACCAATTGCAGACGAATGCTCAGGAGATTGCATTTAAGAATGAATTAGTACAGGAACTCTTGCGTACGAAAGAAATACTTGCGGAAGAGTTGAAAGATAAGAAGAGCCTTAACGATGAACATAAGGATGAAATAATACGAGAGCTTTCACAGACAAAAGAAATTCTATCAGAGGAATTGAAAGAAAAGAATCGCTTAAATGATTTGATACTGATGATTGAACGCCTTGAGAATGAAATATCGGCGAAGAATCTATTGATCGAGGAAGGCAAACAAACTCAGATTGAACTAAGTGCAGAGAATCAGAAGAGCAATGATCAAATTGCCATGATTCAAGAGAGACTTGCTCATCATGAATTTCAAATTCAAGAGCAGTTATCTCAGAAGGATACCCAAATCCACAACTTGAATGGCCATATCGAGATGCTTCTGGAACAAGAGCGCAAGCTAAACAATATTCTGGCTTCAGGCGGATGGAAGGCGTTAAAACGGTACTATAAATTAAGGGATGCCGTTGTGCCTGCTAACAGTAAAAGAAAGCTGTTTGCACGAATGCTTAAAGTAGCGCTGACTGAGCCGGGCAAAATCGCGCGGAACTTGAATGGATCAAACATCAAGAAATTTTTATTTTACTTAAAAACGGAACGCAGCGGATTACTCGAGAATCGAGTAGAGAACTATCTGGGGAGGCAGTCGGGGGCACCTTCGCAGGAAATTGAAGTTAAGCACCATGTCGATACCTCAAGGAGACTGATTTTCCCTAAAGTTGCCAAGCCGGATGTATCCATCATTATCCCTGTTTACAATCAATGGCATTATACGTATGGGTGCTTGGCTTCCATTCTCGAGCACACGAACGGAATTGAATACGAGATTATTGTCGCTGACGATATGTCTACGGATGATACGATCAAGATCGGAGACATTGTTGAGAATATCACGGTCATTCGCGATGGAACCAATAGGGGATTTCTTCTGAATTGCAACAATGCGGCTCAATATGCGAATGGCAAGTATATCTTCTTCCTGAACAATGATACGAATGTACAGGCTAACTGGTTATCTTCATTGTTGACGCTTGTTGAAAACGATGAGTCTATCGGTATGGTTGGCTCTAAGCTTGTTTATCCTGATGGCCGCTTGCAAGAAGCTGGAGGGATTATTTGGAACGACGCATCCGGATGGAACTATGGGCGTCTGGATGACCCAGAGCTGCCCCAATATAACTATGTTAAGGAAGTCGACTATATCTCCGGCGCCGCAATCATGATTCGTACAGAGCTCTGGAAGGAGATTGGCGGGTTCGATGAGCGATATGTTCCTGCTTATTTCGAAGATTCTGACCTAGCCTTTGAGGTGAGGAAACACGGTTACAAAGTGGCACTTCAGCCTCAATCCATAGTCGTCCACTTCGAAGGAATATCTCATGGAACCGACACCGGGGCGGGAATTAAGAGCTATCAGATTCAGAACAGACAGAAGTTCATTGATAAGTGGAGAACGGAGCTGCAACAGCAGTTCGGCAACGCCCAGCACGTATTCCAAGCCAGGGATCGAAGCAGGGCGCATAGAACGATGCTGGTAGTGGATCATTATGTGCCGAACGTTGATAAGGATGCCGGGAGCCGAACGGTGTTTCAGTATTTAAAGCTGTTTATTAACATGGGCTTTAATGTGAAGTTCATCGGCGATAACTTCTATCGCCAAGAGCCCTATACATCGATGCTGCAGCAGATGGGTATCGAGGTTCTGTATGGCAATTGGCATGCGAAGCATATTGACGAATGGCTTGAGCTAAACGGCAAATATATTGATGTCACTTATCTCAATCGGCCACACATCTCCATTAAGTACATCGATAAAATTCGGAAGTATTCAAACTCAAAAGTTATTTATTACGGACATGATTTGCACTTCTTAAGAGAATTGCGGGAATATCAACTGACTGGGAACGCGGCTCTACTTCAATCCTCCGAAGAGTGGAAGAAGATTGAGTTCGAGTTGATGGCGAAATCTGATGTCTCTTATTATCCATCTCAAGTAGAGGTTGACGAGATCAACAAGCTATTTCCGACGGTTAAGGCAAGAGCGATTCCTGCCTATATCTATGATTCAGTTGAGGTAGAACTGTTAGATGCTCAGGACTTTAGCAATAGAAGAGATTTGCTATTCGTCGGGGGATTCGGGCATAAGCCTAATGTGGATGCGGTTCTATGGTTCACGGATACTGTCTTCCCGAAGATCCGAGCTCGATATCCGGATATGAAGCTGTATGTCGTAGGATCTAATCCTCCGGATGAGATCAGAGATCTTCAATCCAGTTCCTTAATCGTTACGGGCTTTGTGAGCGATGAAGAATTGGCACGATATTATAGAGAATGCCGTCTGGTTGTCGTTCCATTGCGCTACGGCGCGGGTGTGAAGGGCAAGGTCGTTGAGGCCATGTTTAATGGCTGCCCTATTGTTACTACCACTGTTGGATCCGAAGGACTGAAGGATATTCAGGGCTGCTTGATCGAGGCGGATAGCTCGAATGAATTCGCGAGTGAGGTAATCGAGCTCTATAACAATCTGGAGATGCTCCCGATTATTGCTCAGAGGGCAATACGTTATGTGCAGAAGCATTTTACAAAAACAAGCGTGATAGAGGCTATTCAAGAGGACTTGCGTATGGAGGTCACTTCATGATTATTAGGTCAAAGGCTCCATTGCGTCTGGGTTTAGCTGGCGGAGGGACGGATGTATCCCCTTATTGCAATGAGTTCGGCGGGTACGTTCTCAATGCTACCATAGATATGTATGCCTATTGCACGATTGAAGTGACAGACGACAATCGAATATCATTCTATGCGGCTGACCGCGGCGAGTACGTTGAGAGTGAGTCTATCACCGAGATGGAATTGAACGGCAAGCTTGACCTTCATAAGGGCGTCTATAACCGAATTGTTCGTGACTATGACCTTAAGGAGCCGCTGTCTTTCAAGATGACGACTTATTCCGATGCCCCTGCTGGTTCAGGGTTAGGATCGTCTTCAACGATGGTGGTTGCTATCCTCCAGGCCTTCTCGGAGTGGCTGAGCCTTCCACTAGGCGAGTATGATATGGCGCAGCTCGCTTACCAAATCGAGCGCATTGACGTAGGTTTAAGCGGCGGCCGCCAAGATCAGTATGCGGCTACATTCGGCGGAGTTAACTTCATCGAGTTCTATGATAATGATCGAGTCGTTGTGAATCCGTTGCGTGTGAAAAATTGGATCTTGAACGAACTCGAGCATTCGATTGTTCTATATTACACAGGGGCGTCTCGAGAATCCGCCAAGATTATCGATGAGCAAGTGAAGAGCGCAGAAAGTAAAAATCAGAAATCGTTGGATGCTATGCATGAGCTAAAAGCCGATGCACTAATCATGAAGGAAGCTGTCCTTAAAGGCGATATTCTCACCTTTGCCAAGTATCTCGGAAAGTCTTGGGAAGCAAAGAAGCGCATGGCTTCATCTATATCAAATTCGCATATCGATCATGTCTATGATATTGCGATTGAAGCCGGAGCCTACGCGGGGAAGGTATCCGGGGCCGGCGGCGGCGGCTTCATGATGTTTATGGTTGACCCCGTGAGAAGATTGCGAGTGATAGAGCAACTGAAGAAGCAGGATGGGACAGCGATGAATTTCCACTTTACGAAGAATGGAACAGAAGCTTGGCGTGTTTAATGATAAGGGGGACAAGAGCGATGGAGGCCGTTATACTAGCAGGAGGTTTCGGGACGCGGTTGAGAGAAGCGGTGGCAGACGTGCCAAAACCGATGGCTCCTATTCGAGGAGTCCCCTTTCTCACTTATCTATTTGAATATTTAATCCGCAATCATGTGAGTCGTGTGGTACTCTGCACAGGTTATAAGCATGAAGCAATTAGTGCCTACTTTAAAGACTCGTATAAATCCCTTGCTTTGCACTACTCCATTGAAGAAGAGCCTCTTGGCACCGGGGGTGCCATTAAGAAGGGGTTGACGGAAATTCATGGGGACCAGGTGCTTATCTTAAATGGAGATACCTATTTTGAGGTTAAAGATCTTCACGGAATGCTGTCGTTCCATCAGGATAACAAGGCTTCCCTTACAATTGCTGCCAAACAGATGTGTGATTTCGATCGGTACGGGACTCTTCTCCTGTCAGAAGATAACCGGATAGAGGGCTTCAAAGAGAAGCAACATATGCAACGGGGCTACATTAATGGCGGAGTCTATATCATAAACAAGAATGAATTGGCTGATGTGTCGATACCTGAACGATTCTCGTTTGAAACGGATTATCTGCAGGCTTGTTATAACAAAAAGCGGTTTGTTGCCTATAAGAGTGAGGGTTACTTTATAGATATCGGTATCCCCTCTGACTATTACCGCGCAGAGAAGGAACTGGTTCTATGAGTAAGAATAAGGCATTATTTCTTGACCGCGATGGAGTCATTAACGTGGAGAAGAATTATGTCTATAAGATAGAAGACTTTGAGTTTATAGATGGAATCTTCGACGTCATGCGGCACTTCCAAGAACGAGGTTACTTGCTGATTGTTATAACTAATCAGGCTGGAATCGGCAGGGGATACTATACGGAGGAAGATTTCAATAAGCTGAATGAGTGGATGCTTAGGCGGTGTGTTGATGAAGGCATTCACATTACGAAGGTGTATTACTGTCCTTATCATCCAGAGTTTGGAATAGGTGAATATAAGAAGGATAGTTTTGATCGAAAGCCTAATCCGGGGATGATATTGAGAGCTGCTGAGGAGTATGAGATAGACTTGAATGCTTCGATATTGGTAGGAGACAAGGAATCAGATATTCAGGCAGGAATGCAAGCGGGGGTTAAGTTGAATGTTTTACTAAAATCGAATAGTAATGCGATATGCAGTGCTACGCTTGCTGATTGTGTTATATATCAATTACATGATCTTAGGTTGCTTTTGAGGCAATAGAATCTCAAATTGATTAAAAAAGGAGCATAATAATGTCTTTATTATCAAGGCCGCAATTTCGCCTCATCAGTTTTGGTACATGGCGGTTTTTCTTGGCATTCCTAGTGGTGATATCTCACTTATGGTCAGGGATGGTGGATGGTCCCGCTGCATATGCAGTTTGGGGTTTCTTTGTTTTAAGTGGTTATTTGATGACATACGTGTTAAATAATAAATATGGATTCGCACCTAAAGGATTGTTGGCATATATACAAAATCGATTTCTTAGGATAATGCCTGCTTACTGGGTTGCCCTGATGATAGGGATTATAACTATTTTTATTCTTTCTCGTGAAGGGATCAACCTTCAATTGCTAAATCCGCAATTTGCTATGCCCCCAGAGAATGAATGGCTTTTCTCTTTTACTTTGATGCCATTTTTCCACAATAGTACTTTTCCTGTTCCAGTTGCAAACGCATTGGCTATTGAATGGCTAGTATATTTTTTAATTCCCTTAATGGCTAGACATGTTTCAGCTGCCTGGATTGGAGCTTTGCTGGGCTTGTTTGTTAATTATCATTACGGAATAACTCCTTCAAGTTTTACAGACCGTTATTCAGAATTCTTGCCTTGTTTTCTTCCATTTGCGGTAGGAGCACTAGTCGCACATTATATCCGTCATTTACGAGCTTTATCCGCGCCCAAATTAAGTTTCTTTGTCTGGATTGTTCACGGACTAGTTTGGTACATTCGTGATTCTTGGCCTTGGACCTATGGTTTATATGCTTCGATTTTACTTTCTGCTTGGGTTATTGTCTCTATGGATTGTGATAAATCATCAAAAACTGACAAGCTTTTAGGTGATTTATCGTATCCAATTTATCTGCTTCACACGACTGTGGGGGGATGGTTCCTCACGGTCTATGGATATGACCGTTCATTTATGTTCTTCGCAGTATCTTTTGCCGCTACGATTTCTGTTTCTTACTTAATGATAATTTTCGTTGATAAGCCTGTACTAAAAAGAAAGCGTCAACCTACAATACAAATTCAGAATGAAAAATCTGTTCAAGTGACAGAAACGGCATCATCATAATGCCTAAGTGAAAGTATTGGCTGGAACTAGAAATCAAGGAACTGGAGGCATCTCCAGTTCTAACAGTTTAGGAGTCCTTTATGAAGCAGACAATTACAGTGTATTTAAGAAAGATGAATCCCGCTATCGCTAGTCCATTTCTACCTTTGGGATTATTCTTACTCGTCTCCCTAATAAGAATCTCGTTGCCTGGCCTATACATGGATTCCGTACTTCCTGATTATTATGCAGCCTATATTGGGCACCAAGGGACTATACCTGCATGGATATTCCCTGACAATATGTTGTTTTCGCCTTATGAATATCCTTTATTAAGCTCCTTATATGGAGGGGCAACCCCAGCCTATATTGGTAAATTAGTGTGGAGCGTTATAGGGTACAATATTTTTTCAATTCGTTTACTGCACCTTTCATATGGATTGATTATTGTATATTTTTGTTACATCATAATTCGTTGGGCCACTGAAAATAAGACAATAGCAAGTTTTAGTGCAATGATGATTGCTATAGACCCTTCGTTTGTGCTGGCTTGGAGGACCCAATACTACCTTCAATTATTTCCACTTATTACTTTCATACTGTCATTGCTTTTATTTACGCGTTTCATTTTTGAAATGAGATCGAACAATAAATATTCAATAAGAACTATGGTTCTTATTGGTCTTCTACTTGGTTTTAGCGCATGGGGCTATTTTATTTATACTGGTTATGCCCTTGTGTTCTTTGGCGTGCTATTGATATTGTTATTTTCGATAAAACAAAAAAAAGTTGTAATTAAAACACTTAGTACGTTTATCGTTTCCTTTATAGGGGGTTATCTCCCATTTATCTATGCGCATTTCTCGATCTTTGTAACGCAAGGAATTCAGGGATACTTAACTACCCTGCGTTCTTTAAATAGCGCATATGAAATTGGTGAACACGGGGACATCGGCTTTTTGGCTCGTTTTCATCATGTGTGGGAACTAGTAAAGAATTTGTCTGGTGGAGACGTTATGGCTACCACAATGGTTGGACAACGTCTTCATGTTGGTGTAGTAGTAGGGGAAATAGTCTTTATAATTAGTGTGTTGATTGCATTAATATTTTTATCCTTAAGGTTTACGGAATGGTTTAATAAACAAGATGCCATTCAACATAGACTCTACATCCTTACGGTTCTAACAATGGCACTAATTGGTTGCCACATTGTATTTGGTATAATTATTGGGCCATCTTTAGGATATCAGCATTTTGTTATGCTATTACCTCTAACATATTTATCAGGGACTGGTGCTGGTTATGGGATTTATTCGTGTATAAAGGATCGACTCAAAAATAAGCTGGTCATTAAATGCGTTGTTGCAGTATTCTTTGTACTGTTAGCCGCCACTTATGTTAACAACAATTCAAATATCTATTCCAATCTTAAACGTACAGGTGGAGTAGGTTATTATAGCGATTCAATTAATCGATTAGCTGAATTTGCACAAGAGATCCCACCAGATGCCGTAATTTTATTTCCGCAATGGGGGTATTGGATGGGGGTAGCAACGGCAACTGGAGGAACGAAGGAAATTTGGTCTGAAACTAGCATAGAGCAGTTGATTGAGGATATTAATAATAGACCGGCCAAGTTTGACTATTACGTCGTATTGGAGCCTGCAAATGAACAAGCTGTTAAAGATATCGGTCTTCAAACGGATCTATCATTAAAAGAAATTATTAGATTTCATACACGAGAAGGAATTCCAACATTTTTTGTCGCACACTATCATCGAGACAATCTCACATTGTGATCTGCTTCTTCCCATGGTTTGTTTGCATCCATTGTGTAATGCGACGAGCCAATTTAATAGATGGCTTCTCTACAAAGTACCATGATGCGGTTGCAAGTAAACTTGCCAATATACATGACAATAGCGCATTAACTTCAGGTTGCAGTTGCGGTAACATTTCATATACCAACTGTGAAGATGGCCATCCGTATAGATATACACCATAAGAGATATCAATTGGAAGGTGAAGCTTTACTGTTAGTGATGAAGTGCCAATGTAGTATGCAAGTGAAATGAAAAACAACATAATATAATATTTGTTGTGAATGAAGCCTTCACAACATATTAGAAGAATAGTAAATATGATAACCAAGGAGCCATTAATTCTAAAGTGATTGTTGTTATAAAAAACCAGCCCCCCCAACAAGAATGTTATCGTATATTGTGGAAATACATTAAGCCCAAGCAAACCCATATCAGAACCAATAAGAGGAACTAATTGAGGAGAAATGCCAACTGCCGCTATTAGAAGAAATAAAGCAATATTTGCTGTTTCTCGTTCGCGCAGCACTCCAAACAAGCTCAATACAGCAACCATTAAATAGAGTCTAGCTTCTAATGTTATCGACCATAGAGATCCGTTTAACCCCTGATCGGGATGGTCAGTAAATACGCCCGGAAGAAAATGTTCGTTCCAAATGAGACTTAAGTTATTCTTTATATAACGATGAACTTGATCATTTGTGAAATATTCACTAATGTCTAAATTGGTCAATAGCGATCCGATAACAACGATGAAAAGTACGCATGCCACAAGGGCGGGGTAAATCCGAAAAAACCGTTTGACTGCAAACGAAAAGGTTGATGATGAGTCTTTTGCACTCTTGAAGATTAATGCTCCACTTAAGAAGAAGAAGATAAAAACGGCGACTTCCCCTGAGTGAGTAACTTGGGTAAGGCGGGCTAAGAAATCTGCCTTACCTGCTTTTGGGGCAATCGCATACGAATGTGCCCAAATCACTGATAGTGCCGCAATTAGTCGTACAAGGTCAAAGTTATTGTTATTTCTTTCGAAAACACTTAGCTTTATCATGCTATTTTCCTCGGCCCTCAATTGTATTTTTGCTATTATGTGCTCTTTCAGCATAGTTTCAAAGGCGAATGGTGTCAATATTCATCGATTTATCGCGATAGTATGATAAAGTGAAAAAAGCAGGATGTTAAAGGAGGGCTCTTGAATTCGTCATTTTTTACGACAATTCATTTCCTTTGCTGGAATTTCCGGAGTCGGGTGGTTACTAGACTTCCTATTGTTCTCTTTGCTTATAGAGCGATTTGACGTTAATGCATTCTGGGGTAATATTACTAGTGCGTCATTATCGGTTACCTTCGTTTTCTTCGCAGCGACACGCAAGGTGTTCTTGGAAGTATGTGTAAAATCGAAGGGGATGAAATTCTTTATATATTTACTATATCAATTATGTTCTATTATCCTGTTTTCATTGTTAATTCGGTTAATAGCGCAACTATTAGTCCCAGTAGAGGGGATTATATCTATTAACTTAGAACTCGCTGGCAAAGTTATTTGTACCCCCTTTTCTCTTGCGACAAATTATATATTCATGAGGCTTCTAATAGAAAAATGGTCTTTCCATAGATCAAGTATAAATGGTGGTGCAAAATAATGGACAAAATCTTGTTATTCATTCCAATGTATAACTGTGAACAGCAAATAACTAGGGTGTTAAATCAGATCGATAAGGGCGTAAGGAAATGGGTAACCGAAATATTAGTTGTAAACAATATCAGTACAGATAATGGTGAACGAGCAGTAATTGATTATATTGAAAGAAACAACGACCTAAATATAAGACTTCATCGAAATAATGAGAATTATGGACTAGGTGGCTCCCATAAGGTTGCTTTCCAATATGCAGTTGAGAATGGATTTGATCACGTCATCGTATTGCATGGGGATGATCAAGGAAATATTGATGATATTATTCCATATCTTGATAAAGGGATACATCGACAATCTGACTGCTTATTAGGAGCACGGTTCCAGAAAGGGGCACGCTTACAGGGTTATTCTGCATTCAGAACCTTTGGTAATAAAGTATATAATGCCCTTTTTTCACTTATAAGCAGGGAAAAAATTTACGACTTAGGTTCGGGATTAAATTGCTATAGTACTAAGATGCTTAAAGATGAATACTATCGATGGTTTCCGGATAATTTGACTTTCAATTATTGCATGATACTGGCTAGTGTTTACAAGAAGCATCGCATCATATTTTTTCCGATCTCTTGGCGCGAAGAGGATCAAGTGTCGAATGTGAAATTGTTCAATCAGGCTATTGTTGTACTTAAGTTGCTTAAGAAATATGCACTTAATAAGAAGCGGTTTATGTCTGAAGATCATCGAATCAAGTTGATTGATAATTATAGCAGTATAGTAGTCAAGACTTCTAACAAGTGAGGACAACTCAAATGCGGTTACGAATGTTAACTTCTGTGATATTTTGTTTTTCAGTTTGTTTGGGTCTGATGTATACGATCTTAAACTTGATTGCATTCGATGATAGCCGACTAAAGCTTTCTTTTCCCTTTTATGTGGTAGCTGCTGTTCTTCTATATATTGCATCACATCTTTTAAGGATAACAAGGCTATATATTATTTTCATTGAACGGAAGTTTTCATTTCTTCAGTTATTGAAGATATACACAATAACGGCGTGGGTTAATATGGTAATCCCCTTTAAGATTGGAGAAATGTTTCGAGTATCCGAATTCTCGAAGCTATGTAAGAGCTTTAAAATGGGCTTTGTAAGTGTTTGGGTAGAACGATTTTTCGATACTTTACTGCTCCTTATCTTTGCTGTAGTCCTATCTGCTTATACGGGAACAACTCATTATGCATTGTTGATTATACTGTTTTTATTCGTTGCAGTAACGCTGTTCGCATTCTTTTCTTTTCCTTTTTCCTATAGGTATAGTAAGCAACTTACTCTATCACATAGTCAATCTAGTAAGGGGCTTTTATTGCTAGAATTTATGGAATCACTAAAGTTATATTATACCTTCGCCAAAAAACTAGTTCGCGGCAGATTCCCCATTCTGTTTGGATTAACCTTGTTAATATGGTTATTGGAGGGCGGAGTATTCTATTACGTCACTTGTACATTAACAAGTGAGTATAACTTGGATGAACTTATGCGCGTGTTAAATGGGGTATGGGCTTCAAGTAAGATTCATGGAGACAGCGGCATGCTGTACAAAATTGTGGGATTTGGTGTGCTAACGATTGGTGGGATTTCCGCTCTAATCAATCAGATTATTTTTCACTTTGTGAATAAAAGAGAAAATTTGCTGCAGAGCAATAATAATTATCATATCCAGTATCAGTTCAGAAAGTAGTTGGAATTTGGTAGAAAGTTGAGGGTTCCTATGGCTGACCAGAAGAATTTACATTTCATATTTGATGACCGTTTTCATCCTTCGTCGAGTATTTCTAACGTTGTGGGTAATTCGACTTTCGGGGAAATATTGCACAAGAGAACTAAGCTGTCAAATAAAATCAAAGAATTGCTTTTTGAAATGACCGATATTCCAGTTGATAACTTCTACTTGATTCGGGATATTGCGGACATTGAGAATCTACGGCAAACAATTAAAGAAACTAGTCGTCATTCAATTTTTGTTCACTTCATGTCGTATGCTGTAATTATTAATGAGGACCATTTTTTATTAGCACTCAAAAAAGCGATGTATATTGATACGATAATGACCATACATCAAAATGACCCCTTAATCTATTATTTCCCCGAGGGCAGTGGCTATTTGAACTTTCTTGATCATGTATCAACTCGGGGGAATGTATTCTATCCATCAAACTTCGAGGAAGAATCTGTTTTGAAGCCAAACGATTTTGTGGTGGATATTTCGAAGCTTCAAAATTTTCTGCAGTTCTTTTCGGGGGGGTTCGAAGCGCGTCACTTCAATGCGCTCAAAGGAGACCTTTTTACTCTAACCAAAACTTCATCGGACAGGTCAAAAATGAGAAAAGAGCACGACTATTACCATCTACTTCCTCCCGAGATGAAAGGGTGGTTCGTCGCTCCTTATAATTTCACCAACAATGAACGTGTTGCAAGTTATACAATGGAGAGACTGAATATCCCTGATATGGCACTCCAATGGATCCATGGAGCTATATCTCCGAATGATTTGGCAACGTTCTTGGACAAGGTCTTTTTCTTTATCACTCATAGACCTAGAAGATCGGTTTCAAAAGATAGTTATATAAAGTCACAAAATGACCTCTATTATACAAAAGTTCTTGAACGGATAAATACTCTAAAGCAGTTGCCCGAGTACAGTCGACTTCATATGCTGATAGAAACCGGCACGTCGTATAATAGCATTGATGAAGTATTTGCTGATTATAATGTCTTATATAACAAGTACGCTTCCTATAATCAAGAATTCTATGAAGTTATAGGGCATGGAGATCTTTGTTTCTCGAACATTTTGTATGATAAGAGTACCAACCTAATGAAATTCATTGACCCGAAAGGGGCTGTTCAGGAAGAGGATCTATGGGTAAATCCATACTATGACTTGGCTAAACTTTCTCACTCTATATTTGGAAACTATGATTATATCAATAATGAGATGTTTACAGTTTCTTTGGATTCGAACTGCGGGTTCCATTTGGACATTGAAATCAAAGAACTCACAACCTCTCAAGCCGTATTTCGGGATAAGCTTGAACAATATGGCATTGACATCTTTATTGTAAGACTTTTCGAGGCTTCTTTATTCCTGTCCATGCTTCCCTTGCATATCGACAATCCGCGGAAAGTATTTGCCTTTGTATTAAATGCCATTCATATTATTGAGGAGTTGAAAAACAATGGGAAATAAGGGGACTCTTATTGTCGACCTTGATGGAACGATTTGTCCGATTAAGACCAAAGATGAGAAATACGAAGATTTGGTGCCATATCTTGAAGTTGTAGACAAGCTAAGGGAATGGAGAGAGAGTGGATTCCGTATTGTCGTTTTTACAGCACGGAATATGAAGACTCATCAGGGCAATCTTGGATTGATCAATGTGCATACGGCTAGAATCATTTTGAACTGGTTGGACAAATGGGAAGTTCCTTATGATGAAGTGTTGTATGGAAAGCCATGGCCCGGAGAAAGCGGGTTTTATATAGACGATCGGGCTATTCGTCCCGATGAGTTTGTGCGGTATTCCCTGAACGAACTAGAGGATATTGTGGAATCGGGAAGAAGCAAACTCTCAAGGGGAGGAACTTATGCTTAATATTGTTATAACTATGGGTGGAATCGGGAGCAGGTTTCAGAAGGCGGGTTACACGCAGCCAAAGTATAAGATCGAGACTAAGGGGCGTACTCTTTTTGAATGGTCATTAATCAGTTTGGAGTCATTCCGCAAGCTGGTTCCAACCTATATTTTCATTGTAAAGTCAAGCGATCAGTCAAGTACATTTATAACAGAGTCCTGTCACACTCTAGGGCTATCCAATATACACATCATTGAGATTGAAGAACTGACCGATGGGCAGGCAACGACTGCATTGTTTGGAGAATCTGTATGGGATCCCTCTTTGCCGCTTCTGATATTCAATATCGACACTCATATAGAACCTGAATATCTGCTTCCTGAGACAATTCAAGGCGAAGGGTGGATCCCATGTTTCCAGGCACCAGGTGAATCTTGGAGCTTTGTTAAATTAGATGCCGAGCAAAATGCCGTAGAGGTTAGGGAGAAGAAACGTGTTTCGGATTTTGCCTCTGTGGGGATATATTGGTTTTCGTCGGCTCAATCGTATTCGAATGTATATAAAAAGTATTATTCTTCTTCAGCAAGGGAAGAAAAAGGTGAAAAGTATGTTGCCCCCCTATACAATCAATTAATTGCTGAAGGTAAACGAGTGACTATTGTTGATATACCTCTAGAGAGGGTTCATGTCCTCGGGACGCCAGAAGAATTAACTGCTTTTAACGAAAGTTTATATTCAAGGTAGGTAATCGTTATGTATGGGAAGTGTTAATTTGAAAGTGTTGAAGAAGCCTCTAATAGCTTTTTTATTGATCTATTTGGTGATCTCCTCAATATTGTTTGTTCGTAATGAAAGAAACGCTAGGGAATTTGATATAGGGACTGAACAAGCACAGGGACAAGACGTCGCGACTGCACCTCTACAATTGAGTGGAGAAATCTCTGCTAATTTGAACCATAATGCCTACCAAGTGGTTGGAGGCGTTCCCATTCAAATTACAAAGCATGTGGACCCTGTATTACAACGAGGTGAGCCAGGAGAATGGGATAGTGTCGATCTGTTAAACCCGTCTGTCATTAAGAAGGGGAACACCTATTATAACTACTATTCCGGTTACAACGGAGAAGTTTGGCAGACAGGATTAGCCACCTCGGTAGATGGAGTACATTGGTCGAAGTACGAGGGCAATCCTGTACTCAAACTTAGTGATAGGGGCCTATGGGATGATTCGTACATAGCTGCGAATGGTTCGGCTATAGAGATCGACAATAACGTTTATTATTACTACCAAGGAGCTTCTTCTACAGATAACAAAGCTACAGTCGGTTTGGCGACATCGGATGATTGGTTGAGATTCGATAAGGAATCTAATCCAGTGTTAACGACAGGTCCCGATCACACTTGGGATTCTATGGGGGTTGCTGACCCTTATGTTATCAAGCACAAAGACTTTTATTATATGTACTATTTGGGGATGGATGAGATGAGCGTTCAGCGCCTGGGCGTTGCACGTTCTAGAGATGGAGTCGTATGGGAGAAGAGTGTGGCAAATCCTATTCTCGACGTAGGAACGAAGGGATCCTTCGATGAGAATGGCTTAGGCGAACCGAGTGTGTTTTACAACGCTCCATACTTTTATATGGTCTACACGGGAAGAGATGCGGGTGAGAAAAGAGACATAGGATTAGCGGTTTCGTTGGACGGTGTACATTGGAAGAAACAAAATTATAATGGATTGTTTGCTGATCGGAAATCCGGTACTTGGGACGATTCTGTAATATGTGATACTACCTTCTGGATGGATGATAACGCCAGTTCACTTTGGATGTGGTATGGCGGCGGAAACAAACCGCTTCCCGCGGAAGGGCTTAATGGCGCGGTCGGATTAATGGAGATATCTTTAGATCAGGGCCGAGACTTATCTGAGTTTGACCCTAACGTTTTATCAGGCCAGACCATTGTTGACAGCCAAGATATCTTGAAGGGGTCCTATGCGATCGAAGGCGATCCATCACAGAAAAGTGTGTGGGTTAACAAGGAAGCTAACATCGCATTAAAACAGACGGGAAGCGGTAAACTCGAGATTTCTGGTTATATGCCATTAACGGCTCATCAAGAATCTGATCGTTCGATTAAGGATGTGGCCATTACCGTGAGCATTAATGGCAGCTCGATAGAAACAAATACATTTAAAGAAGACACCGGCTTTACCATCGAAATCGAGAAGGATAAGTACGAGAAATATATGAGCAACGATGACTATATCTACTTGGATCTGACTTGCAGTTCTTCTTTTATCCCTTCTCAGAATGGGAACAGTGCTGATGAAAGAGAATTAGCATATATCATAAACAAAATTTCGGTAAATTGATATGAACAGACAATTTCAATCGCCTTTGAGATAGAATATTGTTGGAAGTTGTCTTCTCATTAACGACCCACGGAGGAAATGATGAATCCTACGCTTGATAAGCTGGTCAGCAAGTATCCGGAGTTAGAAGTGTGTCTTACGGATATACAATTTGCTTTCGAAAAGCTGCGGGACAGCTTTAACGGTGGTGGCAAGCTGTTGCTATGCGGCAACGGTGGATCAGCGGCCGATTGTGAGCACATAGTAGGCGAGCTTATGAAAGGATTCATGTCTCGCCGTGAACTTCCTGATAATGATTGTAATAAGCTCGAGGCTCTATTTCCTGGGGAAGGCCATTTGATTGCCGAACAATTGCAAGGCGCGCTTCCGGCGATTTCTCTTGTCGGGGCGACTTCGTTCTGGTCGGCATACGCTAACGATATGAATCCGGAGTTTATTTTCGCTCAGCAAGTCTATGGCTTGGGTAGGGGAAGCGATGTTCTTCTTGGGATATCTACATCTGGGAACGCTAAGAATGTGATTCGCGCGATTCAAGTAGCGAAGGCAAAGGGACTGGTTACCATCGGCCTTACAGGGAGGGGCGGTGGTAAGATGGCTTCTTTATGTGATGTTGTGATCCGAGTCCCTTCGGATAGCACTCCGGATATTCAAGAGAGACATTTGCCGATTTACCACGCGCTTTGCATTTTACTAGAAGAGGCTTTCTTTAGTTGATCTACGAGAGGGTCGTGAAGGAGTGGCTTAAATGAAAGGTATTATTTTAGCAGGAGGTACAGGCTCTCGCCTGTACCCCCTTACGAAGGTTACGAATAAACACTTGTTGCCTGTCGGCAAGTATCCGATGATCTTCCACGCGATTGCCAAGATGAAGGAATCCGATATCACGGACATTCTCATCGTAACGGGCAAAGAGCATATGGGAGACGTCGTGAACCTGCTTGGAAGCGGGCGCGAGATAGGAGTATCCTTCACCTATAAGGTTCAAGATGAAGCCGGCGGTATTGCTCAGGCTCTGGGTTTAGCGGAACAATTCGTAGGAGACGACTCCATGGTTGTCATCCTAGGTGATAATGTCTTCTCTGACAGCATCGCGCCTTATGTAGAGGGCTTCCGCAAGCAAGGCAGAGGCGCTAAGATTCTCATTCAAGAAGTGCACGATCCGAAGCGATATGGCGTGCCGGAATTGGCTGGAGATCGAATTATATCGATCGAGGAAAAACCGCAGGAGCCTAAGAGCAGCTATGCCGTAACCGGCATATATATGTTTGATGCGCGCGTATTCGATATTATTCGTACGCTCACGCCATCCGGGCGCGGAGAGCTGGAGATCACGGACGTTAACAACGCTTATATTGCAGCAGGCGAATTACGCTATGACATTCTTCAAGGCTGGTGGACCGACGCCGGTACACATGCTTCGCTTGCGAAAGCTAATGAGCTGGCGCAAGATCTTCTCTTCGGAGAAGAATTCGGCAAGCTGAAACTATAAGATTGGATAGCAAGGAGAGAACGAAGTGAAAGTGATCAACACCAGACTGGCGGGTGTGAAGCTAATTGAACCGGCTGTCTTCGGAGACAACCGGGGTTTCTTCATGGAATCCTACAACGCGCAAACATTCGCCTCCCACGGAATAACGTGCGAGTTCGTACAGGACAATCACTCCTTGTCTGCGGAAGCAGGCGTTCTTCGAGGGCTGCACTACCAATTAAATCCCAAGGCTCAGACGAAGCTCGTTCGGGTCATTGTCGGTGCAATATATGATGTTGTGGTCGACATTCGCAGCGGCTCGCCGACGTTCGGGCAGTGGGAAGGATTTATTCTCTCTTCGGAGAACAAACGCCAACTCCTCGTGCCGCGAGGCTTCGCTCACGGGTTCTGTACTTTAGTGCCGAATACGGAAGTCATGTACAAGGTGGATGAACTATATTCTCCCGAACATGACCGAGGAATCGCGTGGAACGACCCGGCGCTCGGTATCGATTGGCCGACGTCGAAGCCGATTCTCTCGGAGAAGGACGGACAACACCCGCTCTTGGCTGATGCGGACTACAATTTCTTTTTCGAAGGGTGAATATAGATCATGAGACTGCTCGTCACCGGCGGAGCCGGGTTTATCGGAAGCAACTTCGTCCATTATGTGCTGCGGGAGCACCCGGAAGATACAGTCGTTAACGTGGATTCCCTGACTTATGCGGGTAATCTGGAGAATCTGCGCTCGGTTGAAGGCAACCCCAATTATCACTTCGTGAAAGTAGACATCACGGATCGAGAGGGACTGCGCCCACTGTTCGAGCAAGGGATTGACGTCGTCGTCAACTTCGCAGCCGAGTCGCATGTGGATCGCAGCATTCTGGAGCCGGACGTGTTCGTGCGGACGAACATTCTTGGAACGCAGACGCTGCTCGATCTCGCGAAGGAATATGGCGTCAGCAAATACGTGCAAGTGTCGACCGACGAGGTCTATGGGACGCTCGGCGAGACCGGCTTGTTCTCGGAGACGACACCGCTTGCGCCGAACAGCCCATACTCGGCCAGCAAGGCAGGAGCTGATCTGCTCGTGCGCGCCTATCACGAGACCTTCGGTTTGCCGGTCAATATAACGCGCTGCTCCAATAACTACGGACCGTTCCAATTCCCTGAGAAGCTCATTCCACTGATGATCCAGAACGCGCTGGAAGACAAACCTCTGCCGGTATACGGCGACGGCCTGAATGTGCGGGATTGGCTGTATGTCGAAGATCACTGCAGCGCTATCGACTTGGTCATCCGCAAGGGAGTTAACGGCGAAGTATATAATGTCGGCGGCAACAACGAGCGGAACAACCTGCAGGTCGTGAAGACGATTCTGAAGGAATTGAACAAGCCAGAATCGCTGATCGCGTTCGTGACCGACCGCTTGGGCCATGATCGGCGATATGCGATTGATGCAACGAAGATCCGCCGGGAGCTTGGATGGCAGTCGAAGTACAATTACGAATCGGGTATTGTAGAGACGATTCGTTGGTACTTGAACAATCGAGAATGGATGGAGCGGGTTCGTTCCGGAAGTTACCAGCAGTATTACGAGAAGCAGTACGGGGATCGGCTGGGGTCTGACCAATGACCAGGCACGGGACAAAGCTTACGTTACTTGTGACGGGAGCGAACGGACAGCTTGGACAAGAGCTAATCCGCATGGGCGACGAGCGTATCCAGCTTATCGGCTATGGGAGAGACAAGCTGGATATAACGAGCTTGGATCAGTGCCGGGCTGCAATCGCGGAGACGAAGCCGGACGGAATCATCCATGCGGCGGCATACACCGCGGTGGACAAAGCCGAGTCGGAGCCGGATGAAGCCTATCGGGTGAACGCGGTCGGAACGCGCAATCTGGCGATCGCCGCTCAAGAGTCGGGAACGAAGCTTTGCTATGTCAGTACCGATTATGTTTTCGACGGGACGGGTTCTGCTCCATACAATGAGTATGACAACACCAACCCTCAGTCGGTCTATGGCAAGTCGAAGCGTGCCGGCGAAGTGCTGGTTCAGTCGCTCGCGGATCGGTACTTCATCGTGCGCACTTCTTGGGTGTACGGCAAGTACGGGAATAACTTCGTGAAGACGATGCTGAAGCTGGCGTCGGAGCGGGATCAGGTGACGGTCGTCGCGGATCAGATCGGTTCGCCAACCTATACTCGCGATCTGGCGAAGTTCCTGATCGAACTGATCCAGACAGAGCACTATGGCATCTACCATGCCTCGAACACGGGAAGCTGCTCTTGGTATGAATTCGCTCGTGCGATCTTCGAAGAGAGCGGCGTCGCGGTTCGGGTGGAGCCCTGCACGACGGAGCAGTTCCCGAGGCCGGCTCCTCGCCCAGCGAATTCGGTGATGGATCATGCGGCGATTCGCCAGAACGGGCTGCGAGATCTGCCGCCTTGGCGGGAGGCGCTGCAGGCGTTTCTTCAAGAGCTAAGAAAATAACAAAGAGATAGCCCGTGCTCCAGATGGAGGCGGGTTATCTCTTTGTTGCGAAGAAACGTTGGTGGTCGATTGTTATACGGCACAAGAGTGCCCTTGAATTAGCTCTAAATGCAACAACTCTTCCACTATGTTCCCCACGGCATCGTCCAACAAATTACGATCGGATATATTCGCCAAAGCAGCGATACTCAGATTATGATCGGAGGAGTGTCCGACAAAGCTCTTATATCCGGGCAGATAGCCAACCTGTTCGCGGAACACGACCCCATTTAAGTTCTTTGTTCCAAAGAAGAGTCGTGACAGTCTCTTAGTCTTGTCGTCGAATAGACTTCCCTCGAACAAGTTATGCATAAATACACAAAGATCAGAAGAATTGGAGACAATGGAACCAGACATTAATCCGCTCCCAGACAGTGATATGGGATACTTGCTTAGACTGACGATCTTCCCGTTGCCTTCAATACAATAGAAGTGGGAGTCATACCCGGCCGAGAGCCGGCGAGCGGGCATCGAATCATTTTCAAACGGACAATGAGTATGTGTTAAATGAAGAGGCTCTAGAATAAGCTCATTTAATAATTGGGAGAAAGGACATTTGCCAACAACTTCTGCAGCTTTACCCAGTAGAACATAGCCAGAATTGGAATAACTCCGTTCACTACCCGGTTCGAATAAAGGTGTACTTGTTCGGACGCTCTGAATGACTTCCTGCATTGTCCACTTCTTGCCCTGTATTAGGTCCGGAAATGCAAGATCCGTATCTAGTGGATCGAATAGGCCGCTGCTATGATGCAAAAGGTGCTTTATCAATACATCGTTGGCGAATGGGGGAAGATCAACATATGACCTTATTGAATCATCGAGGGTCATCTTGCCATCTTGTATAAGTTTGAGAATGACTCCTTTGACAAAAATTTTGCTCACGCTTCCTAGATAATAGAGAGAGTCCAAAGTTGCTCTACTTCTAAGCTTCCTTTTTGAAAGCCCTGTGATACAGTGGAAAAATTTATCTTTAATCTGAATAGATACCTGTAGGCTAGGGTAGTTCCTCTTCTTCCGTTCGTTCTCAACCTTGTTATACAGCTGGGTAGACACCTGTTTATCCCAATCTGTTTGCATCACTTTCATCCTAAACCCCATCACGTGAGATGACTCCCTTTATGCAATTAATAGCTACGCAATCCTTCAATAAGTAAGTTTATATATCATAAATGAATTTTAACTGAAAGATAGTGTCAGTGATATAGGGTATATAACCAGGAATAAATGGAAAAAGTCTAACGACACACTTTTCCCCGCAACCCTAAATTTCCCTCCCGTTCGAGCCGAAATATAAAGTACGACTATGCTCTTCGCGGGAGGTTATCCATTGCAATTGTCACGAATCCGTTCCATCGCCGTATTCGTCGCAGCCGCTCTGTTCGTCCAAATGATTGTTCCGTTGGGCGGCTGGGGCGATTCTTCTACAGCTTACGCGAGTGGCACCTATGGCCCGATCGTGAGGCAGCTCGTTCCGCCGTCCGGCGAACTGCTGGCTCCATCGAGTACCAATCTAACCCTCACCTTCGATGAGAACATCATTCGAGGTGCCGGCTATATTACAGTTCAGAGAGAGAATGCAGGCGCTTGGGCTACGGTAGGCGCTCCGATCGACGTGATGGACGTCAACCGCGTGCTGCTCGAGCAGCCGACGAGGATTGCGACGATCGCTTTGGATGCGCCGCTGACGGACGGGAATTACAACGTTATCGTCGACGCAGGTGCTTTCGCCAGCCAGAGCACAGGCCGCCCGTATGCGGGAACCTCAACGTGGCAGTTCACGGTTGCCCCGGACGCTGCGCTCGCTCCCGTCTACAATCCGACTCCTGGCTATGCCGAAGTAAGCGCCGATGCAGCCATCGCGCTAACGATAGACTATCAGAAGCCAATGAAGAAGGGCTCAGGCAACATCTATGTCAAGCGCCAATCGGACAATGCGACGGTGCAGACGATCGCGGTCACTTCGGGCTCGGTGTCGATTAGAGACAAGACGGTTACGATTCGGTTGGCCAAGCTCGACTCCGCGACAAACTATTACATTCTCATGGACATGGGGGCATTGCTTGACCTCGGCAACAATCCGTACGGTATCACGGACCCGACGGTGTGGCCGTTCAAGACGAAGGCCGCGATGGACCGCACGCCTCCGACGGTTGAATACTTCACGCCGACGAGCGGGGGCATCATGGGGGAATTGAACGGTTATCTAAAAATCAAATTTAGCGAGAAGATGTACGCCGGCAGCGGCAGTGTGACGATTAAGCAGGGCAACGCCGCGTTCTGCACGATCGCCGCGGAGTCGGGAGCGGTTGACGGCTACGATACGGACACGCTGACGATTAAGCCGTCGGTCGGACATTGCGCCGCCTTCGCGAATAATACGACGTACACGGTTGTCATCGATTCGCTTGCCTTCCATGACGCCGCAGGCAACAACTATGCCGGCAGCAGCAACTGGAGCATTCGTGTCATCCAGGACGTACAGCCGCCGGAGGTTGTCTCGCTGTCTCCGTCTGCTGGCGTGAAGAGCGTCGCGGTGGACGCCAACCTGTTCGCCATCAAATTCAACAAAGCGGTGACGATCGGGAACGCTAGCGGCGCATGGATTAAGCAGCTGTCTGCTCCGACAGCGCCGACGATCCCGCTGAGGCTCGCGGTGTCGCCTTCGGACTCCACGACCGTCAATCTGACGCCGGCTGACCCGGCGACGCGCTTCGCGGCCGGCGCGGGCTATGCGATCTATATCGACAGGAACGCGATTACGAGCTTGGGCGGCTACGGCTTCCCCGGCATTCTGAACGATTACTACTGGGGCTTCCAGACGATCGGTTCCGACACGACGAAGCCGCAGTTCAACTCGGCGACGATGGACGGGCTGTCGGTGCTGCTGAACTACAGCGAGGAGCTCGATGAGTCCTCGGTGCCGGATGCCGGGAACTTCTATGTCACCGTTGGCGACGTGCCTGTTCAGGCGCTGGCGGTTACGGTCTCCGGCAAGCAGGTGGCGGTTAAGCTGCAGAACAGCGTTCCGGTCGGGCAGAGGGTCACGATCGCGTATACGGCAGGCACTCATCCGATCCGCGACTTGTCGCTTAACGAGGCGGCGAACCTGAGCTCCAGAGACGTCGCCAACTCGGCGGCCGGCACGTTGCCTGCCCCGCTGGCCGGCACGATCAACGGCAGCGTCCTGACACTGCAATTCAACAAGGTGCTAGACAGCTTGGCTAGCAATGCGGCATCGCAATTTGCCGTTCAATACAACGGCTCTCCGGTCATCATCCGAACGCTGGCGTTGAATGGGTCTACGCTCACGTTCGTCCTCAATACGATGCCGACGACCGGACAGCCGGTGACGATCTCCTACCAGCCGGACGGCGCTCCGCTTCGCGATATTAGCGGCAATGCCGTGGCCGCCTTCACCAACTTCTCGGTGACGAACGGCATCGATCTGACGCCTCCCGCCTTGAACGGCGGATCTGTGTCGGGTTCGGTGGTCAGCCTCGTGTTCAATGAGGGGCTGGACAGCGGCTCGACGCCTGGCAGAACGAACTTCCTCGTGCGCGTGAACGGTACGGTCATCGCGGTCAATTCGGTCAGCATCGATGGCAACACCGTTAAGCTGACGATGCCGCAGGCGATCGGCTCGGGCTCGGTGCAAGTCTCCTACATGCCGGGAACGTCCGTGCTGAAGGACATGGCGGGTAACCCCGCAGCTGCCTTCAACAACTATCAGGTGTCGCAGGGAGAGGCTTCGGCGGTTATTTATTCAAGCGGAACGGTAGATGATTCGATCGTCACGCTGCTCTTCAGCGGCAGCTTGGATGGCACTTCCGAGCCAAGCGCGTCGCAATTCCGGGTAGCGGCAGGCGGCGTGACACTGACGGTTGGCGCGGTTGACGTATCGGGTCCAGCTGTTAAGCTCGCGCTCTTAACAGCTCCGCCGGCAGGCGAGACGGTGGCGGTCACGTACACCTCATCGGGCACGTCGCTGTTGGATTCCGCCGGCAAGGCCGTTGCTTCCTTCGGTCCGGTATCGATCGCGTCTTCCGCGAACGGCCTGCCTAACTACGTGAAGGCGAACGGCGAAGGCGGACTGCTGTTCGACATCGAGCATGCGACGGCAGCGACGGATACCTTAAGCTCCGGCACGGGAGCGAATCGATACACGCTCGACGGCGACTTGGTTGCAACGGCATTCTCCGTGCTTAAGACGAACAATGCCTTCACCCAGACGATGCTGAATGTTGTCGTGCCGGAGAGCGAACCGGGCGCGATGGTCGCCATTCCGATCAGGGGCATTCTCAATGCCAACACCCGCGCTCCAAGCGGTGTCATTCGGGTCGACTACGGCGTCTATCAGATGGAATATCCGCTGCTGGCGATCAACAGCAGCACCTTAAGCCAGATCTTAAGTACGGACCCTTCCGCTTATCTGCTTCTCCAGATCGAGAAGGCAAGCGATCCGAAGCTGAATTCGATGTTAAGCCTGCAGGGCGGCCGATTGCTTGCCCCTTCCGCTGACTTTACCGCGTTCACGGTAGCCAATGGCGTGAAGAAGGAAGTCGAAGCGTTCGATAACGAAGTGATCAGTTCGATTAAGGTTCCCGGCGGGGCTAACTTCGAGGATGCGCAGCTGTCGGTCGTGCGGTTCGACGACGAGATCAACGATCTTCTCTACACACCGACGACGCTGACGAGATCGGGCAATGCCGTTATCATGAGCTCCAGTCGCAAAGGCAACGGCTTATATGCCGCGGTCAGCAATTCAAGGGTATACAGCGACGTCAGCCAGATCGAGTGGGCGAAGGACAGCGTGAACACGCTGGCATCCAAGTTTATTATTGACCGGGCGAGCGGCAACTATTTCAAGCCGAATGCGAACATTACGCGCGGCGACTTCGCGAAGTACATCGTGCGGGCGCTCGGTCTAGAAGGCAGCCGAAGCTCGGCGGCGCGCTATAATGATGTGAATGCTTCCGGCTCGGACGCGGCATACATCGGCGCGGCCTCGGCGGCAGGAATCGTGCAGGGCGGCACCGACGGCCGATTCCGTCCGGAAGCCTCGATCACGCGCGAAGAGATGGCGCTGATGATGCAGCGGGCGATGACTTATGCAGGCAAGTCCGTCTCGTATGCGGGCAGCGAGCTGAACGCCTTCAAGGACAAGAACAGCGTCAGCTCTTATGCTAAGGAGGCCGTGCTGCAGAACATCGCGGCCGGCATTATGAATGGCATGTCGGCGACCGCGTTCCAGCCGCAGGACAACGCGACAAGAGCGCAAGCCATTGTCATGCTGGATCGAATGCTAAATTATATCGGATATATTCAGAGTTAATCGAATGAAGCCCAGAAGCCGCATGCGCAGGTTGCGTATGCGGCTATTTGAGCCGTTATTTTCCCGCCAAGCCATTATGTTAGATGCTTCCGATTGGGCGGTTCCGAGCACAATAAGACCGTCATAATTCAAAGGAGGTGCCAGCCAGATGGCAAGCAGAAGCAGAAACCGCAAGCTCGTTCCGGAATGTGCGCAGGCGCTCAACCAGATGAAGTATGAGATCGCGTCGGAGCTCGGCGTTCCGTTCGGATCGCCAGGCGCAGGCTCGATGGATGCCGAATTCGCGGGCGAGCTGGGGAGTATTCCAGCCGGCGGCGGGGAACAATATTTGGGCAACATCACGGCGCGAGAAGCGGGAGCGGTAGGCGGCGGAATTACCAAACGGCTCGTTCAGCAAGCCCAGCAGACGCTGCTGTAACTCCCCAACTGGATAGGCGAAGGTTCCATTGACACCCCTCGACATTTCGGGTATTATTATCATCTGAAGGTCTGTCTACAACCTTTTCCTACCGGAAAAGGTTCATTTTTTGTGTGGGGAGGTTGGGGGAGTTGTCGATTCAAGGAAGACATCTCTTTACATCCGAATCGGTCACGGAAGGCCATCCGGATAAAATTTGCGATCAGATATCTGACGCGGTGCTTGACGCGTTCCTTCAAGTAGATCCTTATGCCCGCGTTGCGTGCGAGGTCTCGGTAGCAACCGGTCTTGTTCTGGTTATCGGAGAGATCAGCACCAAGGCGGATTATGTAGATATCCCGGCATTGGTGCGCAGCACCATTCGCGAGATCGGTTATACCCGCGCCAAGTACGGCTTCGACGCCAGCACGTGCGCGGTCCTGACTTCGCTGAATGAGCAGTCCGCGGACATCGCCCAAGGCGTTAACGCCGCTCTGGAGAGCCGCGACGGCAAGGACGTTCTCCAAGAGAACGCCGACATCGGCGCAGGCGACCAAGGCCTCATGTTCGGCTTCGCGACGAACGAGACGCCGGAGCTGATGCCGCTGCCGATCGCCCTGGCGCATCGACTGTCCCGCCGCCTGTCGGAAGTGCGCAAGAACGGCACACTCGACTATCTGCGCCCGGACGGCAAGACGCAGGTCACGATCGAATACGTCGATGGCAAGCCGACGCGTGTCGACACGATTGTCGTATCGACGCAGCACTCGGAAGAGATCTCGCTGGAGCAGATTCAAGAAGACATTCGCAATCATGTCATCAAGCCTGTCGTACCGTCTGAGTGGATTGACGCTGAGACGAAGTTCTTCATCAACCCGACCGGCCGCTTCGTCATCGGCGGACCGCAGGGCGACGCCGGCCTGACCGGCCGCAAGATCATCGTCGACACCTATGGCGGCTATGCCCGTCACGGAGGCGGCGCCTTCTCCGGCAAGGACCCGACGAAGGTTGACCGTTCCGCTGCTTACGCCGCCCGTTATGTCGCGAAGAACATCGTCGCTGCCGGCCTCGCCGACAAGTGCGAGATCCAGTTGGCGTATGCGATCGGCGTAGCGAATCCGGTATCCATCAACGTGGATACGTACGGCACGGGCAAGGTTAGCGAAGAGAAGCTCGTTGAGCTCGTGCGGGACAACTTCGATCTTCGCCCGGCCGGCATCATCAAGATGCTGGACCTGCGCCGCCCGATCTACAAGCAGACCGCCGCATACGGCCACTTCGGCCGTACGGACCTCGACCTGCCGTGGGAACGCGTGGACAAGGTCGACGTGCTGAAGCAAGGCGCAATGGCTTAACGCTTACTCACCCTCAATAGAAGCGCACGCACAGAGCCCGCAAGGCTGTTCCTGGTTCGTCCAGGGGACAGTCCTGCGGGCTCTTTTCCCCGCGCCTCCGAATCTCATATCTTCCCATAATGAAAAATTTCATAGAATCAGCGCCCCGATGTAACTTTTCGGGCGTTTTTGAGTCTTAATTAATAGGAACATCTGGGAGAGTGCTCCCAAGGTCTCATAGTTTTGCATACTAACTATTCATGGGAGAGCTTAAATGACTCGTTTGCCATTTCATACCGTTAATCGTATCTGTCGCAAGTGCATCGTGCCGGTCGTCGCCGGAACGCTGGTCTTCGGGGCTGTCGCCGGGATTCCCGTGCCATTCGTCGGACAAGCTTCGATAGCCGAAGCCGCTACGGCCGCTACCTATAAGCTCGTGCAGCAGGGAGAGTCGATGGTCACCTCTGGCGCGAAGCAACTAGACTATCAGTGGGTGTCCTCGAATCCGGCCGAAGCGGCTCAGCTCGTCCATGTCCTGCAGATTGATCTATCGAATCCGTACGTTCAATTGAACACAATGGTAGGCAAGAATGATAGTGTCACCACGCACCAATCGGTCGGCGGCATGGTGAAGGAGACGGGCGCCGTCGCCGGCATCAACGCCGACGTGTACAACACGTCTCCGACTAGCGAAGGCGCGGCCTTCGGCGCCGTCATCAAATCCGGCGAGCTGCTGGCCAGCACCTCGCAGCTGCAAGGGATGTACGCGTTCGCCGTCACGAAGGACCGCCAGCCGATGATCGACCTGTTCAACTTCACGGGCAGCGTCACGGCCGCCGACGGCGCGACGTTCGCGCTGACCGGCATCAACAAGGGCGCGTACATGACGGAGCCGGACAACGGCTACAGCCACTACGGCAAGCTCTACATTTACACGGACAACTGGACCGCTTCGCAGCGGCCGATGGCCAGCAGCACGACGCCGACGGAAGCGCTCGTCGTGGACGGCGTCGTGACGGAGATCGCGGCGGGCAAGCAGATCGCGACCCCGATCCCGGCGAACGGCTATATTCTGCGCGGGCACAAGGAAGCGGCCGACTTCATCACGGGCCATCTGAAGGTCGGCGACAAGGTGAGCTCGCTCTACAGCCTCGTCTCCCAGAAGACCGGCCAATCGTATGACCCGTCCTCGTTCCAGATGCTGGTCGGCGGCCACACGATTCTGGTGAACAACGGCGCGGCGGCTTCCTTCTCGCGCGACATCAGCGGCGTGAGCGGTTCGGCCGACCGGGCGCGGACCGCCGTCGGCTATTCGAAGGACGGCAAGACCGTCTATCTGATCACGGTGGAGGAGAACGGCGGGCTGAAGGGCGTTACGCTGAAGGAGCTTCAGCAGATCATGCTGCAGCTCGGCGTGTACAAAGGCGTCGATCTGGACGGCGGCGGCTCGACGACGATGATGACGCGCCCGCTAGGGGAGTTCGCGCCGGTGCTGGCGCATCCGACGTACTTCGGAACGCAGCAGCGCCTCGTCTCCAACGGCATCGGGGTCTACACGACCGCGCCGCAAGGCACGATCAAGGGCATCGCGGCCAGCGGCCCGAGCACGCTGTTCATCGGACAGCAGGCGTCTTACTCGCTCAAGGCGTACGACACCTATTACAACCCGATCGACCCGTCCGGCCTGACGCCGCAATGGAGCGCCAGCACGACGGAGATCGGCTCTTTCCAGAACGGCGTCTTCACGGCCGCGAAGCCGGGAACGGCGAAGCTGACCGTCAAGTCGGGCGGCGCCAGCGCTTCGGTCGACATTGAGGTCGTCGGCGGCGATCAACTGGAGCAGCTGAGCATCGCGCCGAGCACGACGGTCCTGACGCCGGGCTCTACCATCCCGGTGCCGGTGACGGCGCGGCTGATGGACGGACGGGAGCTGGCCGTCCCGGCCTCCTCCGTCAAGTGGGAGTTCAAAGGCTTCAAGGCGAGCGTGAACGACGGCAAGATGACGATTCAGAGCGTGGATTCAGGCACCAAGATCGGCTACGCGATCGCCCGCTACGACGGCTTCTCGACGATGGCGGTGTTCGCGCCGGGCACCGAGAAGACGCTCGAGAACTTCGAGAACGTCGGCTACGGCATTACCTTCTCGGGCTTGCCGGCCGATTCCACGAAGGGCGGCGTATCGCTCGTCACCGGGCTGTCGGGCCAGGAGAGCACGAAGGCGCTCAACCTCACGTACGACTTCACGACCGGAGGCACGGTCGACCGCTTCGCTTACGCCGTGCTCAATGGCGGCAAGGGCATCGCGGTCGACGGCGGACCGAGCGCGCTGACGCTCGACGTATTGGGCGACAACAGCTTCAACTGGCTGCGGGCGGAATTCCTCGATGCGAAGGGGAACAAGGTCTACGCGGATATTGCCAAGCAGATCGACTGGACCGGGTGGAGAACGATTCGCGTCGATCTGTCCGACAGCGGTCTGACCTTTCCGGCGAAGCTGACGAAGCTGTACGTCGTCAATCTCGCCAAGGATCAGGACGAACGCTCGCTGCAAGGCGAAGTCGCGTTCGACAATCTGGCGCTGCAGATTCCGCCGAACACGGCGGCCGAGAACGAGACGAGCCTGCTTCTGAAGATCGGCAGCAAGGAAGCGACGGTCGGCGGCCAGGCCGTGCAGCTCGATACCGCGCCGTTCGTGCTGAACGGCACGACCTACTTGCCGCTGCGCTTCATCTCCGACGCGCTGGGCGGCGAGATCGGCTGGGATCAGACGGAGAAGAAGGTCAGCATGATCCGGGGCGACAAGATGGTCGAGCTGTGGATGGGCCGCTCCGATATGATCGCCACCGGCGTCCGCGTGCCGACGCCTGCGGCTCCGATCATCCAGAACGGACGGACGCTCGCGCCGCTGCGCGTCGTCTCCGAACAGCTGGGTCTTAAAGTGGCCTACGACGGCAAGAACAAAACGATTACAATCTCTTAACAATGGGCCTGAAGCCTCTCTATCAGATTCATAGGACCCAGAAATTATGATATGATGAATTCGGGTTAGAGAAGGAGAGTCGCGGGCGTGGAATATCGGATAGCGGAGATTGATCAGGTCATCCAGAATGCCGTTCAAGTGATGGAAGACAGCAAGATGCAGATATTTGAGATTGGCGAAGCGGCGAGGCGCGAGCTGCAGACGCTGACCCAAGAGTTGGACCGCGTGCTGCAGGAGACGAGCGAGACGATCGATCAGGTCGATCGTCTCGAACGGGAATACCGGCTGGCGCGGCATCGGCTCACGGAGGTCAGCCGCGACTTCGTCCGTTTCACCGAGAAGGACATCAAGGCTGCCTATGAGAAGGCGACCGCTCTGCAGCTGGATCTGATGGTCTATCGGGAGAAGGAGAGTTATCTGAGGACTCGCCGCAACGAGCTTCAAGCCCGCACCAAGAACGTGGAGCTGTCGATCGAGCGGGCGGAGACGATCGGCTCGCAGATGAACGTGGTGCTGAGCTACCTGTCGGGCGATCTCACGCAGGTCACCCGCATTCTCGAGTCGACACAGAACCGCCAGCTGATCGGGCTCAAGATTATTCTGGCCCAAGAGGAAGAGCGCAAGCGAATCGCCCGGGAGATTCACGACGGCCCGGCGCAGTCGCTCGCTAACCTGGTGCTGCGAACGGAGATTGCCGAGCGCATGCTGGGCACGCAGGAATTGGAGGTCATACGAAGCGAACTAATAGACTTGAAGACGCAGATTCGCCTCGATCTCAGCGAGATCCGCAAAATTATTTTTAACCTCCGGCCTATGGCCTTAGACGATCTCGGACTCGTGCCGACGCTGCGCAAATTCGTGCAGGACTTCGAGGAACGCACGAAGATCCGGGCGACGTTCGAAGCCGCCGGCAAGGAGAGGCGGATGACTTCCGCGCTGGAAGCCGCGATGTTCAGGCTCGTGCAGGAAGCGTTCAACAACGTACAGAAGCATGCCGAAGCGACGTTCGTCTCGCTGGACATTCAGTTCCAGGAGGAGCGCATCGACCTCGTCATCCGGGACAACGGAGTCGGCTTCGAAGTCGGGTCCGTCGAATCCAAGGCGAAGAGCTTCTCCAAATTCGGGCTGATCGGCATGATGGAGCGGGTGGACTTGCTGCAAGGGAAGATCGAGATCGAATCGGGCGCCGGGCTTGGGACGGCCATTGCCATACAAGTTCCGATTAACGCAAAGCTGCGAAAGGAGTTGGGGGATTATGGAGAACACGACGGCGAATCGCAAGATTAAGGTATTGCTGGCTGACGATCATCAGCTGTTCCGCGAAGGGTTGAAGCGAATCTTAAACATGGAATCCGACTTGGAGGTCATCGGGGAGTGCGGAGACGGCATTCAGGTGCTGGAATTCTGCAACCGGATCAAGCCGGACGTCGTGCTGCTGGACATCAACATGCCGACGGAGAACGGCGTTATCGCCACGGAGCGGCTTCGCGATATTTTCCCGGATATTAAGGTGCTGATTCTCTCGATCCACGATGACGAGAGCTACGTCTTCGAGACGCTTCGCAAGGGCGCTTCGGGTTATCTGCTCAAGGACATGGAGGCCGAGTCGCTCATCAACGCGATCCGCACGGTGGCGATGGGACACGCTTACATCCATCCGAAGGTGACGGGCAAGCTGATCAACCAGCTCCGCCGCATGACGTATCTCGACGAGATCGGAGCCGCATCCGGCGCCGCAGCCAGCCGCGAGACGATCACCAAGTTCGTGCCAAGCGGCAACAACCCTCTCACGCGCCGCGAGGCGGAAGTGCTGCGGCTGATGGCCGAGGGCAAGAGCAACAAGACGATCGGCGAGCACCTGTTCATCAGCGAGAAGACAGTCAAGAATCACGTCAGCAGCATTCTGCAGAAGATGGAAGTCGACGACCGCACGCAGGCGGTTATTCATTCGATCAAGTTCGGCTGGGTTACGCTGTAGCAGCGGGAGTGTACATAGGGAAGCAAGGATAGTTAGTTGGAGATAGCGGTGAACCGCGGCTGTTGGGCGACGGTAGCGATGGAAGTGAGCCGAAGCGGTGAGCGGCGGCGCTGAGTTGCGGCGTTGAGCGACGGCAGTGAGTGAAGGTAATCCATAGGGAAGCTAATCGCGCGTCGTCCGGTCCTTCGGGATCGGGCGGCGCGTTTGTTGTTGCGACGGGTCGAAAAGGATACGTGCCGCCGGGCCGGCGTATAACCCCGTTGCGGATTCAATTTCCTATCGCTTCCTCCGCACTTCACCTAGCCCTTGCAGAACGATGCCCCGCATGCCGCCGCCTCCCCCCGACACACTTTTAGATTCCGTAAGCGGTCCGTGCCCGGTTACAGAGGGCGAAGCAGGGCGGAAGGAACGTGTAAGCGGTCCGTGCCCGGTTACAGAGGGTGAAGCGGGGCAGGTGGAACGTGTAAGCGGTCCAAGCCCGGTTACAGAGGGCGAAGCAGGGCGGGTGGAACGTGTAAGCGGTCCGTGCCCGGTTACAGAGGGCGAAGCGGGGCTGAAGGAACGTGTAAGCGGTCCAAGCCCGGTTACAGAGGGCGAAGCGGGGTGAGAGGAACGTGTAAGCGGGCCGTGCCCGGTTACAGAGGGCGAAGCAGGGCGGAAGGAACGTGTAAGCGGTCCAAGCCCGGTTACAGAGGGCGAAGCAGGGCGGAAGGAACGTGTAAGCGGTCCAAGCCCGGTTACAGAGGGCGAAGCGGGGCGTGAGGAACGTGTAAGCGGTCCAAGCCCGGTTACAGAGGGCGAAGCGGGGCAGGTGGCACGTGTAAGCGGGCCGTGCCCGGTTACAGAGGGCGAAGCGGGGTGAGAGGAACGTGTAAGCGGGCCGTGCCCGGTTACAGAGGGCGAAGCAGGGCAGGTGGAACGTGTAAGCGGTCC
>NZ_JACJVN010000061.1 GCF_014212015.1 Cohnella lubricantis
ATCGTCTCCTTGCCGTTCACGAGCGGATGGTTGCCGACGAACACGATTGCCGCGTCCGCGGAGCGTGCCGCTGAGACGGCTTCCTCGATGCCATCTTCGACCGAGACGGTATCGAACGCCGTCGCGGTCACTTGAACGGCTGCCTGCGCAGCTGCCGCTCTCTCCTCGGGAGAACCGAGCGACGAGCGCTCCTCCGCCCTCTCGGGATCGACCGTCAGCAATCCGCCCTCGCCGATGCCGATTCTGGCATTGTTCCATGCGGCCACATCCAGCTTGCCTTCGGCCAGACGGTCGATCAGCAGCGCTTCCTTCGTGAACCAGCCGAAGATCTCCTCCGAATCAGCCGTAACATGCACATCGTCTGCCGTCGTGACATATTTGCCCGTGCTGCCGGCTACGATAGTATGCGCGCGCCAGCCCCAGTCGGTCAGCTCGAACGTCTCCGCGCTGTCCGCGGAGTCCGCTGCCGCCGCCAGCTTGCCGTCCGGCCGCGTCATCACGAACTTGCCGTTCGCTGTCAGCTTCACGCAGTCGTTGCCGCTGGCATAGAGAGCCTCGCCTCCGGCAGCCGACAGCTTGCCGCGAATCGCTTCAAGCGGCGTCACCGTATACGGCAGCGTGCCGCTGTACCAGTCGCGGTAGACGATGTCGGCCAACGGACCGACGACAGCGACCTTGCTCGCGCGCGCAGCATTTAGCGGCAGCGCATCATCGGCATTCTTGAGCAGCACGACGTTCTTCCGAGCCGCTTCAAGCGACACCTGCCGATGAGCGTCCGATAGAATGACGTCTTCTCCGATGGAGGCGTATGGATTGCGGTCCGCCGGATCGAATTCGCCGAGCCGCATCCGAACGCGGAACGTGTTGCGCAACGCGATATCCAAGTCGTTCTCGGTCAGCGTTCCATCCGCCAGCGCGTCGCGAATCGCCTGCTTGGAGATCGGGTGGTCGTCGGTAATGCTGTCGATTCCGCTCTTGATCGATTGAGCGACGGCATCCTTATAATGGTCGAGGTACTTATGGTCCTTAACTGTTCCGAGCACGTCTCCCGCATCGCTGACGACGAAGCCGTTCATGCCCCATTCGCGTTTGACGACGTCGTTCACCTGCGGATTCAGGTTGGCGGGCACGCCGTTAACCGAATTGTAGGCGGTCATCATCGACTGGGCGCCGCCTTCCTTGAACGGAATCTCGAATGCCTTCAAGTAATATTCGCGCATGTTGCGGGGGTCAATGCTGACCGAGCATTCGCCGCGGTCTACCTCGTTGTTGTTACCGATAAAATGCTTCAAGCTGGCGACGGCCCGCAAGTAGAAGGGGTGGTCGCCTTGAATGCCTTGCGCAAGCGCAGCTGTCAGCTTGCCGGCCAGCACCGGGTCCTCGCCGTATGCTTCCTCGTTGCGCCCCCACCGGGGATCGCGCTCCATGTCCACGGTCGGCGCCCACAGCGTCAGCCCGTTCTTGCCGGGATCGCGGCGGAAGAAGCCGCGCGCCTCCGTGCCGATTGCTTCGCCAACCTGGCGCAGCAATTCCGTATCCCATGTGCAGGCGAGACCGACGGGCTGCGGGAAAGCGGTCGCTTCGCCGAGCCATGCGATGCCATGAGCGGCTTCGGTGCCGTGCTTGTAAGGCTTCACGCCCAAGCGGGGAACTTCGTCTTGGTATTGGCACATCAGGTTGATTTTCTCCTCCAATGTAAACCGGGACACCAGGTCGTTCACCCGGGTCTCGAGCGGAAGATCGGGGTTCTGATATGGGTAAGGGCCGTCAGCGTGCTTCAATTGATTGGTCTCCTTCCATGGCTCGCAGATTCTGCAAACGCCTTCAAGATTGGCTTATTAATTGTTTATTGTAATACCGACCGAGCCCTCGATAATACCCCTACAATTACACCAAAAATACTGGCAATTTCCCGACAAGGCTTGCAAGTTAGGCAGTGATTGCTTCACAATTAAACCTAAATGAAGGCGAAAATCGACAAACAATATCTTATTTCGACAATCCGGCGGTTGTGAAAGGGGAGGTTCGGTCTGAGGCGGCTATTCATGCGGTTCAACGATATGAAGCTTCGCAGCAAGATCGTCATCGCCTATATTTTGTTCTTGATGCTGCCGATTGTCCTCGTCGGGCTCTATGTCGTTCGCGAATACCGGGAAGCAGCGCTCACCAAGGCGATTGAGCAGACGGAGAATGCGGTCGAACGGGTGAAGACACGCACGGAAGAGACGCTGCTGATCGCCAATGATCTGTCGGCCCGGCTGATGGTCGACACCGACTTGGAGCGAATCGCTACGATGAAGTTCACCAATGTCAGCGACATTGTTGACGCTTATAGGGATTATGATGCGTTCAAGACTTATCTATCGTTCAATCCGGAAGTGGCGCAAATCCAGTTGTATATCGATAATCCGACGCTTCTCAATAACGGGGAATTCGTGCCGCTCGACGAAGAGACCGAGAAGTCATTCTGGTTCCAAGAGGCGATGAAGAACAAAGGCTTGATCGGCTGGTATTACCTGCCGGACTCGCTAAGCCTTGTCCGCACGATTCACTTCCGGGAGAATCAATCCTATGGCTTGCTGGACATCGATGTCGATACGGAATATTTAAGTTCGATTCTAATGCAGGAGGATGCGGAGACGATTCTTCTCGACAGCAGGGGTGTCGCCTTCGCCTCTAACCGCCCGAACATTGTAGGGAAGCGGTTGGACGACACATTTCTCGGACCGAATTTGTCTCAGAAGGAACCGGGCACGTATGAACTGACGGTCAACGGCGTTCGGTCCAAAGTGATCGTCGATCAATTTTATCCAAACAACAGCTTTACCGACCTGAAGATCGTCTCGATCTTCTCGGTAGACAGCATCGTGGAGGAAGCGAACCGGATCAATGAGGTGGGCATGGAGGTCATCTCGCTGTTCGCGATTCTGTCGGTGCTGATCGTCTATCTCATCTGCACCGTGGTGACGAACCGTCTGCGCAGGTTCAGCCGGCAGATTAACAAGGTATCGATCGGCAACTTCAATGCGGATCTGTCGGTTAATGGCGGGGATGAGATCGGTCAGATCTCCCGGCAGTTCAACCAGATGGTCGCGAATATCAAGGAGTTGATGGAGGAACTGAAGCTGTCCCATCAGCATTCCAACGAGCTTGAACGCAAGCAGAGCGAGATCAAGCTGAAGATGCTGGCGAACCAGGTCAATCCGCACTTCCTGTATAACGCGTTGGAGTCGATCCGCATGAAGGCGCACTTGAGAGGCGAGAAGGATATTGCCAACATCGTCAAGATGCTAGGCAAGCTGCTGCGCAAGAGCCTGGAGATTACCGGGCGCGAGATCAGCTTGCGCGAGGAGATCGAAATGGTAAGGTATTACCTGGAGATTCAGAAGTTCCGGCACGAGGAGCGTTTGACGTATGAGATTCATGTGGCTCCCGAAGCGGAAGACGTCATGCTGCTACCGCTTCTCATTCAGCCGCTAGTGGAGAATTCCGTTATCCACGGTTTGGAGCGAAGCTTTGAGGGCGGATGGGTCAAGGTGAGCGCAGAGCTCAGCCGAGGCGGTCTTCAGGTAGTGGTCGAGGATAACGGCGTCGGCATTCCGGCCGGGAAGCTGAAGGCGATCCTCCGTTCGCTGGCGGATCAGGAGTCGACGCGGATCGGTCTGCACAATGTCCAGCAGCGGCTGCTGCTGACGTACGGCTCGGTATCGGGTCTTCGTATCGAGAGTGAACAGCATTCGGGAACCCGGATTGCCTTCTGGATTCCTGTGGAGGAGGGGTGATGACATGTACAAGGTACTGATCGTCGACGACGAGCCTTTGATCCGGGAGGGTCTGCGCACAATTGTAGATTGGGAAGAACTCGGGTTCACGGTTGCCGGAGTGGCGTCTGACGGGGTGGATGCGCTGGCGAAGCTGCCGCAGCTGCAGCCGGATCTCCTGATTATCGATATTCGTATGCCGGGAATGAATGGTCTGGCCTTAATGCGCTCCATTCGGGAGCAGTTCGATCCTGCGCCCCGGTTCATCGTTCTAAGCGGACACGCCGACTTCGATTATGCCCGCGAAGCGCTGCTGATGAGAGCGGACGGCTATATTCTGAAGCCGGTAGACGAGGATGAGCTCTCCTCGGCGCTTGTTAGTCTCAAGAGGACGCTGGACGAGCAGGAAGGAATGGATGGCAAGCTGTCCTCTCTCTCCTGGAGCTTGGAGCGAACAGCGGTTAGTCTGCTGACCGGCGAAGGCCAGTCGCCTCCGAAGGAGGCCTTGAACGCGCTCCGGTTCGGCGGGCCTCCCTATGATGTGGTGCTAATCAAGCTGCAGAGCAGAGGAGAAGTCGACGCGCCAACCGCTTCCCATGTCAAGAACCGCTTGTTCGAGTCGTTCGAAGCTTCAGGCAAAGGCGTCGTATTCTCGCTCGATCCCCATCTCGGTCTCATCCTGGCGGGCAGGGCAACGGAGTCTGCGGCCAACTATCGCGAGATGAAGAGAATCTGCTCGGACAACGGCGTGGACTTTACGGCGGTTAGCGGGGGAGCGGTAGAACGGCTGGAAGAGCTGAGGCGTTCCTACCGGGCTGCCGAGGAAGGAATGAAGCTCCGCTTCCTGCTGGAAGGCGATCATATCTATCGGGCGGAAGAGGCAATGGCTCTGATGCCGGCCGATCGGGAGACGGACCGCGCTTTCGGGGAGGCGGATGGAGACAAGCTGCTTCTGGCGCTGGATATCGGCAGCCAAGAGGCAGCGGTCTTGTGGATTCTCGAGACGGGAGAGGCTATGCGAGGCGCGGGAATGGACGAACAGGACATCAAATCCGTCTTTGCGCAGCTGTTCACGCAGGCGCTCTCGAAGCTGGAGCGGAACCGCCCGGAGGTCCGGGAACAGTGCCGGGCATTCGCCTCCGAGGTGCTGAAGCTGTACGGAGAATATCGGTTCTCCGGGTTGCTCGCCCGGTTGACGGAACTGGCGGGCAAGATGGCGGATGCGTTCCGCAGCTACGGCAATGACAAGCAAGTGCAGAAGATGGTTGAGCTGATCCGCCGCAATTACGCCGAGAACTTGAAGCTGGAGTCGCTGGCGGATGTATTCGGCTACAACAGCTCGTACCTAGGCAAGCTGTTCAAGAGCAAGATGGGCGAATCCTTCAATACGTATTTGGATAAGGTGCGGATCGACAGAGCGAAGGAATTGCTGGAGCAGGGAATGAAGGTCTATCAAGTGGCAGAACGTGTAGGCTATTCCAACGTTGATTATTTCCACGGCAAATTCCGCAAGTATGTCGGCGTCGCCCCTTCCGCATATCGCAAAAAGTAGAATTTGAACGGTTATTCCACAATCTTAACCTCTAATTCTCACATGGTTTTTCATTCAATCTGCCTCGTATTTTTCCAAGCCCTCGGGAGCTATCATAGACCTATAGCAGAAGGGGGAGCGACACGAATGGAAACGCTAACAGCGGGCAAAGCTCACACGGCTAACGCACCCGGCACGCCGCGGAAGAAGAAGCGGAGCTTTTGGTCCGATCTCATCCGCCAACGATATTTGTATTTGATGTCTATCCCATTCGTCATTTGGCTGTTCATATTCAATTACTTGCCTATCTGGGGCTGGACGATGGCCTTCCAGAATTATAAGCCGGCCAAATCGTTCGGCGACCAAGAGTGGGTTGGCTTCGACCAATTCAACAGGCTCTTCCATGACGATCAATTCTATTTGGTTCTTCGGAATACGCTCGCGATGAGCGGAATGGGACTAATCGCGGGATTCATCTTCCCGATCCTGTTCGCCGTCTTGCTTAATGAAGTGAAGAGCATGCCCTTTAAGAGAATCACCCAGACGATCTCCTACTTGCCGCACTTCGTATCTTGGGTTGTCGTAGCCGGCATCGTCACAAGCATGCTGTCGCTTGACGGGATTGTCAACCAACTGCTCATGTGGCTCCACTTGGCGGACGAACCGATTCAATTCATGGCTAAAGGACATTGGTTCTGGGGAATTGTAACCAGCTCCGATATCTGGAAGGAGACTGGATGGAACGCGATCATCTATTTGGCGGCCATCACTGGAATCGACAAAGAGCTTTACGAAGCGGCCAAAGTCGACGGCGCCGGGCGCTTCAGGCAGATGTGGAACATAACGCTGCCGGGTATCCGTTCTACCATTATGGTGCTGTTCATTATGTCGATCGGACACCTGCTCAGCATCGGCTATGAGAAGCAGATGCTGCTCGGGAACAACCTGGTGACCGATTACTCGCAAGTGCTCGATTTGTACGCGCTTAACTACGGCATTAAGATCGCACATTTCTCTTACGGTACCGCCATCAGCATGTTCAATTCCGTGATCAGCGTCCTCCTGCTGTTTACGGCGAACGGCCTGTTCAAGAAATTCGCGAAAGAAAGCATCATGTAGGGAGGACGGGCATATGTCGAGCAAAGCATTCAACTTAACCAAAGGCGAACGCACCTTCAACATCATCAATTATGCCGTGCTGACGATTATTGTCGCGGTCACGCTGTATCCGTTCTTGAACGTGCTTGCGATCTCGCTGAACGATTCCACCGACACCGTTCGCGGCGGCATCTATCTATGGCCACGCGAGTTCACGCTTAAGAATTACGAGACGATATTTGGCTACACTACGCTGCTTCAAGGCTTTAAGATCTCCATTCTTCGGACGGTCGTCGGTACGCTGCTCGGCTTGCTGAGCGCTTCGATGCTGGCGTTCACGCTAAGCCGGCCCGATTTTAGAAGCCGCAAGTTCATCTCCGTGTTCCTGGCGCTCACGATGTACTTCTCCGGAGGCATGGTTCCGGTCTTCATCCTGATGCGCGACCTGCACTTGCTCGGCACTTTCGGCGTCTATGTCCTTCCGGGCATCGTCAGCGCGTTTAACGTGTTCGTTATCCGCTCGTTTATCGACGGCTTGCCTTATGCGCTGCAAGAGTCCGCCAAGCTGGATGGCGCGAACGATTTCCAAATCTACTACAAGGTTATATTGCCGCTCTGCAAACCGGTGCTGGCGACGATCGCGCTATTCCTCGCGGTCGGCCAATGGAACTCTTGGTTCGATACGTACTTGTATAACGGCAACAAGCCGTCGCTCACGACCTTGCAGTACGAATTAATGAAGATTCTGGACAGCACGCAGCAAGGCAGCGCCATGACGAACGCGAACGACCTGGCCAATCAGATGGCGCAAGTATCGCCGGAGTCGATCAAGATGGCCATTACGATTGTCGTTACGGTTCCAATCTTGGTGGTGTATCCGTTCTTGCAGCGGTATTTCGTAGGCGGAATGACGCTAGGCGCCGTGAAGGCATGATTGCTAACTTCAGAGATATTCGAGTCGGTACATCCAGGCTTCTCGCCTGTGTACAATATATGCTTGATCATCCATAAGGGGGAAGTTCAATGAAGTGGAACAGCACCAGAACGCTATCATTGCTATCGCTTGCAGGTGTCATGTTGCTCAGCGCGTGCGGCGACAACAACAATAATTCCGCAAGCGGCAATGAAGCAAGCAGCAGCCCTTCCGGTTCAGCTGAAGCCGGCGCAATGGATACATCGCCAATTACGTTCTCGTTCTTTGGCGCGGATACAAGCCCTAATTGGAACAACATGCAAGATGACGTTGGCAAAGCGATTACGGCGGCAACCGGCGTCACCATTAACGCAGAGTATGACGTCGCCAGCGGCGGCGGCCAGAGCAAGATCGCTTTGATGGCCGCAAGCGGCCAATATCCGGATATGATCTTCGCTAAAGGCGAGCTTGGCAAGCTGGTTGATGCCGGCGCGATCATCGATTTGACTGACCTGATTGATAAGTATGCCCCGCATATTAAGGAGATCATGAAGGACAGCATGAACCGCATGAAATACAGCGTGGACGATCAATCGATCTATGCCATCCCGTCGAACGTCGGCGTTGGCAATGAATATTTCGACGCAACCGGCGGCTTTGAAGTCCAGCTTCGCGTACTGGAGGAGCTCGGCTACCCGGAGATCAGGACCGTTCAGGACTTTGAGAATGTGCTGAAGGAATATGCGGCGAAGCATCCGGAGACGGACGGCCAGCCGACGATCCCGCTGCTGCTGAACGCCGATGGCTGGAAGAGCATGATTACGGTAACGAACCCGGCCTTCATCGCAACGGGAGCGCCGGATGACGGCGAATATTATGTCGACCCGACGACGTATGAAGCGAAGCTGCACTACAAGCGTCCGGAAGAGAAGGAATACTTCAAGTGGTTGAACCACATGTACAACGAAGGACTGCTTGACAAGGACACTTTCGTTCAGAAGGACGACCAGTATCAAGCGAAGATCGCGAGCGGCCGCGTCCTGGGACTGATCTCGCAGGAGTGGGAGTACGGCAACGCGGAGAACGCCCTTAAGTCGGCCGACAAGGATGAATATACGTACGGCCACTTCCCGGTCACGCTGAATGACCAATTCCAGGACCATGAACTTCAATCTGTCGGCGTTGACGGCTACGGCATCAGCATTACGACGGCTTGCAAGGACCCGGTTCGCGCAATCCAATTCTTGGATTGGCTCGCTTCCGAAGAAGGGCAAGTGCTCATGAACTGGGGTATTGAAGGCAAGCATTACAATGTCGTGGACGGCAAGCGCGTCATTCCGGAGGATGTACTGGATGCCAAGGTTAACGATGCCGCCAACTTCGCCAAGACGACCGGCATCGGCTTGTACCCGACCTTCACCGCTCACTATGGCGACGGCGTGAAGGATTCGACGGGCAACTACTACACGACGAACTTCCCGGACCAGATCGTAGCCAGCTACTCCGACGCCGAGAAGAAAGCGCTGGCAGGCTACAATGCGACGACCTGGAAGGACCTGTTCCCGAGCGAGAAGGACTTGCCGATCAAAGATTGGGGAGCTCTCTACAACATGCAGGTTCCGACGGACGGCGACTATCAAGTCATTTACCAGAAGACGCAGGAAATCATTACGAAGCGCATCCCGCAAGCTATTCTGGCGAAGCCGGAAGACTTCGACAAGATCTACGACGACTTCCTGGCAGAATTGGACAAAGCGGGCGCAGAGAAGATGGAAGCCGAATATACCGCGCTGGTGAAGAACAGAGTGGAATTGTTCACCGGCAAGGACGTTCAATAATTGAAGTCTTACCCGGAATCGGCCAGCATTCTCGCCGATGAAGCATAGCAAGCCGCCCTTGGGGAAACGACGAGTTTGCCCGGGGGCTTTCTTTTTTTTTGCCGGACAAGTGCACTTCGCTATCAATCCCCCAAGGGAGGGAGTTTGTCCAAATCCGAACATTTGAATTTTCGACCTTTAGAACGTTCGCCTTTCATTTGACATCGATGGCAGGTTAGCGTAAACTTAGAACCGTAAATCAAGCAAATTGCTTGGCTCGTATATCATCGGGAATACGGCCCGATCGTCTCTACCCGGAAACCTTAAATTTTCGGACTACGAGCTCTTGGATCGACTTCAGGTGAAGCGCTAGACGCCTGCGGCATGTTCCGCCGTCCTGCGCCGCGCCTTTGTGTTGTCCTATGGGCCAAAGCTCGGAAGAAGAGGTTGCGCGAGAGAAGATGGGGTTGATGGGGAATACTGACAGCGTTCAGTTTACCTATCGGCCTTTTTGTATGTTTTGGACTAATCGCAGGCTTAGAAAGGGTGGGATCATGTCGGCACTGGTCGGCGTTATCATGGGGAGCACCTCGGATTGGGAGACGATGAAGCGCGCGTGCGAGGTCCTCGATGAATTGAATATTGTCTATGAAAAGAAGGTCGTATCGGCGCATCGGACGCCGGACTTGATGTTTGAATATGCCGAGAGCGCATCCGCTCGCGGACTTAAAGTCATTATTGCAGGCGCGGGAGGCGCCGCGCATCTGCCGGGAATGGTGGCGGCGAAGACCGTCCTTCCCGTCATCGGAGTGCCCGTCAAGTCGCAAGCCTTGAACGGGCTGGACTCGCTGCTGTCGATCGTGCAGATGCCGGGCGGCATCCCGGTCGCCACGGTGGCGATCGGCACGGCGGGCGCGACGAACGCGGGGCTGCTCGCCGCGCAGATGATCGGCGCGTTCGATCCGGATGTGCAGGCGCGGGTCGAGGCGCGTCGCGCCCGGATTACGGCGGAAGTGCTTGAGAGCGGGGAGCTGGCATGACAGAGCCGATTAAGCTGGAGAGTCTGCCGCTTGGCGCACAAGGCATGGTATGCACGGACGATTGGTGCGCGGTGCCGGGGGCCGACGCTGATGCCAGTGCGGCTGGATCGGACACTGCCATAGGTACCGGCGGCGGCGCGACAGCGAATAAAGGCGATACGGAACAATTAAGGCCTATCCTCCCCGGCGCGACGATCGGCATTCTCGGCGGCGGGCAGCTCGGCCGGATGCTGGCGCATGCGGGCAGCCGGCTCGGCTTCCGCTTCGTGACGCTCGACCCGACGCCGGACGCGCCTTGCGGCCAGACGGCGGAGCAGATCGTCGCAGGCTATGACGACCGCGAAGCGGCGCGCGAGCTGGCGCGGCGATCCGACGTTATCACGTACGAGTTCGAGAACGTGGACGCCGGCGTCGCCGCCATGCTCGAAGCGGAGTCGTACGTGCCGCAGGGCAGCGCGCTGCTGCACACGACGCAGCATCGGCTGCGCGAGAAGCGCGCGATCGAGGCGGCGGGCGCGAAGGTGGCGCCGTACGCGGAGGTTGCGAGCCTTGAGGCGCTGCGCGGGGCGGCGGCGCGGCTCGGCTTGCCGGCCGTGCTGAAGACGGCGACCGGCGGCTACGACGGCAAAGGCCAATGGGTGCTGCGCGCGGAGGCGGAACTGGAGCCGGCTTGGGCCGAGGCTGAACGTGCCGGCACGGAGCTTGTGCTCGAGAAGTTCATCTCCTTCGAGAAGGAGATCTCGGTCATTGCCGCTCGCCGGCCATCCGGCGAGATCCGGACGTTCCCGCCGGCGGAGAACGTGCATGTGAACAACATTTTACACTTGTCGATTGTTCCGGCTCGCATCTCAGATGAAGTGCGGCGCGAAGCGGAGCGGATGGCGGTGTCAATCGCGGAGACGCTCGGCGTCGTCGGCTTGATCGCGGTGGAGATGTTCGTGCAGGAGGACGGCACCTTGTATATCAACGAACTGGCCCCTCGCCCGCACAATTCCGGCCATTATACAATAGAAGCAAGCCGCACGTCCCAATTCGAGCAGCACATTCGCGCGATCTGCGATCTGCCGCTCGGCGATCCAGGTCTGCTGACGCCGGTCGTCATGGTTAACGTGCTCGGCCAACATGTGCAGCCGCTGCTCGAATGGATGAAGACGCCCGACGCGGAGGCTGAGAGGCTCGGCGTGGAGCCGAAAGTTCATCTGTACGGCAAAGCGGAATCGAAGCACAACCGCAAGATGGGTCACGTCAACGTGCTGGCTCCGAACGTGGATGCCGCGCTGGCATGGATCGCCCAATCGAACATTTGGAGGGTTTAAGGGAATATGATCGAACGTTACAGCCGTCCCGAGATGCGCGCCATCTGGACTGAAGAGAACAAATTCAAGGCTTGGCTTGAAGTCGAGCTGTGCGCCTGCGAAGCGTGGGCCGAGCTCGGCCACATTCCGAAGGAAGACACGGTGAAGCTGCGCCAGAACGCCAAGTTCGATATCGATCGCATCTACGAGATTGAGCAAGAGACGCGCCACGACGTCATCGCCTTCACCCGCGCCGTCTCCGAGAGCCTCGGCCCGGAGCGCAAGTGGGTGCATTACGGCATGACCTCGACCGACGTCGTCGACACGGCGCTCGGCTATCTATTGAAGCAAGCGAACGAGATTCTGGAGCGGGACATCGTCGGATTCATCGACATTCTGCGCGGCCAAGCGATCAAATATAAGAAGACGCCGATGATGGGACGCACCCATGGCGTTCATGCGGAGCCAACCACATTCGGTCTGAAAATGGCGCTCTGGCACGAGGAGATGAAGCGCAACCTCGAGCGGTTCAAACGGGCGGCGGACGGCGTTCAATTCGGCAAGATGTCCGGCGCCGTCGGCACTTACGCGAACCTCGATCCGTTCGTCGAGCAGTTCGTCTGCGACAAGCTCGGCATCAAAGCCGCGCCGATCTCGACGCAGACGCTGCAGCGCGACCGCCATGCCGAGTATATGGCGACGCTGGCGCTGATCGCGACGTCGCTCGACAAGTTCGCGACGGAGATTCGCGCGCTGCAGAAGAGCGAGTTCCGCGAAGTTGAGGAGCCGTTCGCGAAGGGACAGAAGGGCTCGTCCGCGATGCCGCACAAGCGCAACCCGATCGGCTGCGAGAACATCAGCGGCCTGTCGCGCGTCATCCGCGGCCACATGATCACCGCGTACGAGGACGTGACGCTGTGGCATGAGCGCGACATCTCGCACTCCTCCGTCGAGCGCATCATTCTGCCGGACGCGACGATGCTGCTCAACTACATGCTGAACCGCTTCGGCAACATCGTGAAGAACCTGACGGTGTTCCCGGAGAACATGGCCCGCAACATGCGCAGCACGTACAACGTGCCGTTCTCCGGCCGCGTCATGACGAAGCTGATCGACAAGGGCTTCAGCCGCGAGCAAGCGTACGACACCGTGCAGCCGCGCGCGATGCAGGCGTGGGAAGAGCAGCGCGACTTCCGCGCGATCGTCGAGTCGACGCCGGAGATCACCGAGGTGCTCGGCGCCGACGAGATCGCCGACTGCTTCGATCCAAGCTGGCATCTGAAGCACGTCGATACGATCTTCGAGCGTCTCGGCCTGAATTAGTCTCAAATCCGACTAACTCGTATGTACGAAGCGCCGAAGTGCCGGAATTAGTTCGCAAACCAACTAACTCTTACCTACCGCCCACCCACAAGGAGGCCGCCATGCCGACAGAAGCGTTGTCTACCGCCGAAGGACTCATCCAAGCTCCTCTCATTCATAAAGGCAAGGTGCGGGAGCTGTACGATCTCGGAGAGCATCTCCTGATCGTCGTCACCGACCGCATCTCCGCGTTCGATTATGTGCTCGACCCGCCCGTGCCCGACAAAGGCCGGGTGCTCAACGGCCTCAGCTCCTTCTGGTTCGAGCAGACCGCTGGCCTGCTCCCGAACCATGTCGTTCACACCGACGTGAACAGGCTCGGCGCAGACGTCGTCGCCGATGCCGACAAGCCGAAGCTGGCCGGCCGCATCATGGTCGCCCGCAAGGCGAAGCGCATCGACATCGAATGCGTCGTGCGCGGCTGCATCACCGGCGGCGGCTGGCGCCAGTACCAGTCGAACGGCGAAGTGAACGGCATCAAGCTGCCGGCCGGCCTCCATAAGAACTCGAAGCTGCCCGAGCCGATCTTCACGCCCGCGGGCAAGAACGACGTCGGCCACGACGAGGACATCCCGTTCGGGGAGATGGCGCGCCGCGTCGGCCAACAGCTGGCGGAGGAGCTGCGCGACCGCAGCCTGAAGCTATACGAGTTCGGCCGCCAATACTGCGAGACCAAAGGCATCATCCTTGCCGACTGCAAATTCGAATTCGGCCTTATCGATAACGAAGTCATTCTGATCGACGAACTGTTCACCCCGGACTCCTCGCGCTTCTGGGCTCAGGAGAATTACAAGCTGGACGTCGAGATCGACAGCATGGACAAGGAGCCGGTCCGCGCGTACCTCGCGAGCTCGGATTGGGACAAGAACAGTCCGCCGCCGCGTCTGCCGGATGAGGTCGTCCAAGCAACCTCGGCCCGGTACAAGGAGATTCAGCGGCGCCTGACCGAAGCCGAGTAAGCAGCAGCGCATGAAGCGCCCATGATGCCGGAGCCGTTGCATTAGAGGCGCGTCAGCTTACGACAATAGCCGAACGATGCGGCGATTGCCCATGACCGCCCCGCCGCCGCGCGAAACACAGAGGCCCAGCGGCGGCATGCCGGCCATCGAAGCCAAGGCGCGGATTGCGCGCGGCTTCCCAAACACCTTTTTTCCCATAGCAAGCCCGTCCGTCATGCCCAAATCCCATCCCCCCTCTAGGAGGAGACAACGATCATGAAAGCAACGGTATACGTAACGATCAAAGAGAACGTGCTCGACCCGCAGGGCAACGCCGTCCAGAACTCGCTGCAGACGCTCGGCTTCGGCGAAGTCGCCAAAGTCCGGATCGGCAAGTATATGGAGCTTCAGCTCGACACGAACGACCGCGCGGAAGCGGAGAAGCAAGTCAAGGCCATGTGCGAGAAGCTGCTGGCGAACACCGTCGTCGAAGATTATCGTTTCGAACTGGAGGGCTGAGCCTGATGAAATTCGCGGTTCTCGTGTTCCCGGGCTCCAACTGCGACATCGACATGTACAAGGCGGTCGAGGATGTTCTGCAGCAGCCCGTCGATTACGTCTGGCATACGGCCACCGACCTGTCCCAATATGACGCCATCCTCGTGCCGGGCGGCTTCTCCTACGGCGACTACTTGCGCTGCGGCGCGATCGCACAGCTCGCTCCGGTCATGAACGAAGTGCGCAAGGCAGCTGAAGCCGGCAAGTTCGTCCTCGGCGTCTGCAACGGCTTCCAGATTCTCACCGAAGCGGGCCTCCTGCCGGGAGCGCTCATCCGCAACAAGTCGCTCAAATTCCGCTGCCATCCGGTCGACCTGAAGGTGGAGAACGCGAACACCGCGTTCACGAACGCTTATCAGACCGGCGAGACGATCCGCATCCCGATCGCGCACGGCGAAGGCAACTTCTACTGCGACGACGAGACGCTGAAGCAGCTTCAAGCGAACAACCAGATTGTCTTCACCTACGAAGGCGACAATCCGAACGGCTCCGTCGCGAACATCGCCGGCATCTGCAACGAGCGCGGCAACGTCGTCGGCATGATGCCGCACCCGGAGCGCGCGGTCAGCGAGCTGCTCGGATCGGCAGACGGAGCGGGCATGTTCAAGTCAGTCCTTAACGCATTCGCATCGAAGACCGGCGCGGCAAGCGGCGCCGCAGTCCGCTAAAAAAGGGGGAACGGATAGTGGCGCAGCAGACAGCAGCGAAGGAACCGACGATCGAGCAGATCGCGGAGCAGAAGATCTACAAGCAATTCGGCGTATCCGATTCCGAATATGCACTCATATGCGAATTTCTCGGCCGCAAGCCGAATTATACGGAGATTGGCGTGTTCAGCGTGATGTGGTCCGAGCATTGCGCGTACAAGAACTCGAAGCCGCTGTTGAAAAGGTTCCCGGTCACCGGCCCCCGCGTCCTGATGGGACCGGGCGAAGGCGCCGGCATCGTCGATATCGGCGACAATCAGGCGGTTGTCTTCAAGATCGAATCGCATAACCATCCGTCCGCGGTCGAGCCTTACCAAGGCGCGGCGACCGGCGTCGGCGGCATCATCCGCGACATCTTCTCGATGGGCTCCCGCCCGATCGCGCTGCTTAACTCGCTGCGCTTCGGCAAGCTGGAGAGCGACCGCGTGAAGTACCTGTTCGAGCACGTCGTCAGCGGCATCGCCGGCTACGGCAACTGCATTGGCATTCCGACCGTCGCGGGCGAAGTGATGTTCGACGAGTCGTACGAGGGCAACCCGCTCGTCAACGCGATGTGTGTCGGCCTCATCGACCACGACCAGATCCAGCGCGGCATCGCCAAAGGCGTCGGCAACCCGGTGTTCTACGTCGGTCCGGCGACCGGCCGCGACGGCATCCACGGCGCGACGTTCGCAAGCGAGGACCTGACCGCCGAATCCGAAGCGAAGCGCTCCGCGGTCCAAGTCGGAGACCCGTTCATGGAGAAGCTCGTCATGGAAGCGACGCTCGAGCTGATCGCCTCCGGCATCGTGCTCGGCATTCAGGACATGGGCGCAGCAGGCCTCACCTGCTCCAGCGCAGAGATGGCGAGCAAAGCCGGCAACGGCATGGAGCTGTACCTCGACGAGGTGCCGCAGCGCGAAGAGGGCATGACCGCCTACGAGATGATGCTGTCCGAGTCGCAGGAGCGGATGTTGTTCGTCACCGAGCCTCAGCATGAGGCGCAGGCGAAGGCGATTTTCGAACGGTGGGGGCTGCATTGCGCGAAGGTGGGCAAGGTGACGGACGACGGCCGCCTGCGCTTGTTCCACAAGGGCGAGCAGGTCGCCGACATGCCGGTCAAGGCGCTCGTCGACGACTGCCCGATCTACGAGAAGCCGTCCAAGGTGCCGGATTATTACGTGAAGAACGGCTCGGTCGACACGAACCGTTACGAGCAAGCGACGGACCTCAATGCCGCGTTGCGAAAAGTGCTCGGCTCCCCCTCGCTAGCGAGCAAGGAGTGGGTGTACAGCCAGTACGATTACCAAGTGCGCACCGAGACGGCGGTCGTGCCGGGCTCGGACGCGGCGGTCGTGACGATTCGCGGCACGCGCAAGGCGCTCGCGATGACGACCGACTGCAACGGCCGCTACGTCTACCTCGACCCGGAGGTGGGAGGCAAGATCGCGGTCGCGGAAGCGGCGCGCAATATCGTCTGCTCCGGCGGCGAGCCGCTGGCGATCACCGACAACCTGAACTTCGGTTCGCCGGAGAAGCCGGAGGTGTTCTGGCAGATGGAGAAGGCGGTCGACGGCATGGCCGAGGCGTGCCGCTTCCTCGAGACGCCGGTCATCGGCGGCAACGTATCGCTCTATAACGAGAACGCGAAGGGCGCGATCTATCCGACGCCGGTCGTCGGCATGGTCGGCCTCGTGCGCGACATCGATCACATTACGACGCAGGACTTTAAGGCTTCGGGGGATATCATCTTCCTGCTCGGCGAGACGAAGGCGGAGCTGGGCGGCAGTGAGTTCCAATACGCCGTGCACGGCGTGACGGAAGGCCGCCCGCCGGAGCTGGATCTGGCTGTCGAGCAGCGGCTGCACAAGGCCGTACTCGGCGCGATCCGCGAGGGGCTTGTCGCTTCGGCGCACGATCTGTCCGAAGGAGGCCTCGCGGCGGCGGTGGCGGAGTCCGGCTTCGGCCGCGGCCTTGGCGCGAAGGTGGACTTCCGGGCCGGCTTGCGCGCGGACATCGCGCTGTTCAGCGAATCGCAGTCGCGCATTCTGCTGTCCGCGAAGCCGGAGCAGGCGGATCGGTTGGCCGCTTATCTGGAGGCGGAAGGCGTCCCGGTGCAGCGGTTAGGCGTTGTCGGCGGGGATGCGCTCACGATCGCCGTGAACGGGCAGGTTGTGGTAGATGCGCCGCTGGACGAATTCCGCCGCGAATGGAAGGAAGCGATCCCATGCCGGATGCAGTGAGATCCGCCGCGACCGGGTCCGACTGGACGGCGGAGCAGTCGAAGCCGGAAGCGATGAGCTCTGCGAATGATTCCATCAGGACGGCGGAGCAGTCAAAGCCGAGCACAATGAGCTCTGCGACCGGCTCGGCTTGGTCGGCGGAGGCGGGAGCAGGGCGGCTGAACCAGCCGGCTGCGGACGCGCGGTTCTGGAGCGGGGACTATTACAATGAGGGCCATAGCCATGAGGAGATTTTCGACAAGGTGAAGGAGGAGTGCGGCGTGTTCGGGGTGTTCGGTCACCCCGGCGCGTCGGAGCTCGCGTACTTCGGTCTGCATGCGCTGCAGCACCGCGGCGAGGAGAGCTGCGGCATCTGCACGTCCGAGGAAGGCGCGTTCCACTACCATCGCGGCATGGGACTCGTGAAGGAAGTGTTCGACCGCGACAAGCTGGACGGCCTCGTCGGCGACCGCGCGATCGGCCACGTCCGCTATTCGACATCCGGCTCGAGCAAGCTGGCGAACGCGCAGCCGCTCGTGTTCAAGTACCGCGACGGCGACCTGGCGGTGTGCACGAACGGCAACATCGTGAACGAGCCGGTCATTCGCCGCGAGCTGGAGGAACAGGGCTCGATATTCCAGACGTCGAGCGATACCGAGGTCATCGCCCACTTGATCGCCCGCTCGCCGAAGGATCTCGTCGAAGCGGTCAAGGACGCGTTCGCGCGGCTGATCGGGGGCTACGCCTTCCTCATCATGACGAAGGACCGGCTCATCGCGGCGTGCGATCCGAACGGCTTCCGGCCGCTCGTGCTGGGACGCATCGGCGATGCGTACGTGTTCGCCTCGGAGACGTGCGCGTTCGAGACGATCGGCGCGGAGTACGTGCGCGATGTCGAGCCGGGCGAGCTGCTCGTGCTCGACAAGAACGGCCTGCGCGAGGAGCGGTTCGCGAAGATGGAGCGCCGCGCGATCTGCGCGATGGAGTACATCTACTTCGCGCGTCCGGACAGCGACATCTACCAGACGAATCTGCACTCCGCGCGCAAGCGGATGGGGCAGAAGCTGGCGCTCGAAGCGTTCGTCGACGCTGACATCGTGACGGGCGTGCCGGATTCGAGCATCTCCGCCGCGATCGGCTACGCCGAGCAGACCGGCATTCCATACGAACTTGGACTCATCAAAAATAAATATACCGGCCGGACGTTCATCCAGCCTTCCCAAGAGCTGCGCGAGAAGGGCGTCAAGATGAAGCTGTCCGCCGTCCGCCGGGTCGTCGAAGGCAAGCGCGTCGTCATGATCGACGACTCGATCGTGCGCGGCACGACATCGCTTCGCATCGTGAACATGCTCCGCGAAGCGGGCGCGCTCGAGGTGCACGTGCGGATCACGTCGCCGCCGTTCATGAACCCGTGCTACTACGGCATCGATACGCCGAACCCGGCCGACCTGATCGCGAACACGAAGTCGGTCGAGGAGATCCGCAAGGCGATCAACGCGGACTCGCTCTACTTCCTGACGAAGGAAGGGCTCATGGACGCGGTCGGCGGGCATGAAGGCGAGAAGAACCGCGGCCTCTGCATGAGCTGCTTCGACCACGACTACCCGACGCAGGTGCAATTCGAGCAGGCGAAGGCGACCAGCTGCAGCTGCGACTGAAGCGCTGCGGGAGTTGGGGCGCCGGAGTGGCGCTGGCGTGGCGAGGAGTTGAGGGCCGGCGGGCGAGAAGCAGAAACGCTGGCGTGGCGAGGAGTAGGGGGCTGGCGGGCAAGGAGCAGAGATGCTGGTGTGGTGAGGAGTAGAGGGCCGGCGGGCGAGAAGCAGAGACGCTGGCGTGGCGAGGAGTAGGGGGCTGGCGGGCAAGGAGCAGAGACGCTGGCGTGGCGAGGAGTAGAGGGCCGGCGGGCGAGAAGCAGAGTTGGCGGAGCGCGGCGACCGAGCATGCGGCCGATGTGCCCGGCTGCAGCCGGGGCGGATTGTATATGATTTTTCATATACAATCGACCGATTTTTTGGTTTCGGGCCCGATATATACTAAATTTCGTATAAAATCGCGCTTCCGTACCGGTTATGGGCCAAATGTGTATGAAATTTCACACACAATCGGGCTATTGCGCTCGATGTGAGGCAAATGTGTATGAAATTTCACACACAATCCAATCTTCCACAGTCGCAGCTTGCTGCGACCCCCATAGCGAAGTGAAGTCATTGATATTTTCAAGACTGGTGAGATTCCGCCAATAGAGCGGAATCGTTCTGGAGGAACGAAGTGATCGCCTTTGTCCCCGGATTCTTCCCCTGTTAGGGGTCACAATTCAGAAGAATCTGGGGACAACAGCGACCGGAAGAACGATTGCCGCTCCAACGGGCAGCGAATCATCGGCTTATCACCAATATGAAGGAGTGAACGAAGTGTCCGAAGCGTACAAACAAGCCGGCGTCGACATTGCCGCGGGCAACGAAGCCGTCGAACGGATGAAGAAGCACGTCCAGAGGACGTTCCGTCCGGAGGTGCTGACCGGCCTCGGCGGGTTCGGCGGGCTCTTCTCGCTGAACAAGGACAAATACGAGGAGCCGGTGCTCGTCTCCGGCACCGACGGCGTCGGCACGAAGCTGAAGCTGGCGTTCGCCCTCGACAAGCACGACACGATCGGCATCGACGCCGTCGCCATGTGCGTGAACGACGTCGTCGTGACGGGCGCCGAGCCGCTTTTCTTCCTCGATTATCTGGCATGCGGCAAGCTCGTGCCGGAGAAGATCGAAGCGATCGTCAGCGGCGTCGCCGAAGGCTGCCGCCAGGCGGGCTGCGCGCTCATCGGCGGCGAGACGGCCGAGATGCCGGGCATGTACCAGGACGGCGAGTATGACATCGCCGGCTTCACGGTCGGCATCGTCGACCGCCCGAAGGCGATCGACGGCTCTGCCATTAAGCCGGGCGACGCCGTTATCGGCCTCGGCTCGAGCGGCGTGCACTCTAACGGCTACTCGCTCGTGCGCCGCCTGCTGATCGAGCCGATCGGCTACGGCTACGCGGACAAGCTGCCCGAGCTGGAAGGCAAGACGCTCGGCGACGTGCTCATCGAGCCGACGCGCATCTACGTCAAGTCGATCCTCACTCTCCTGGAGAGCGTGCAGATCAAAGGCATGGCGCACATCACGGGCGGCGGCTTCATCGAGAACATTCCGCGCGTGCTGCCGGAAGGCGTGAACGTCGACATCGAGCTCGGCTCGTGGCCGATTCAGCCGATCTTCAAGCTGATGCAGCAGGGCGGCGCGATCACGGACCGCGACATGTTCACGACGTTCAACATGGGCGTCGGCATGGTGCTGATCGTTCCCGCGGAGCAGGCGGAGCAAGCGGTCGCGATCGCCCAGGCGCAAGGCGAGCAAGCGTACGTCATCGGCCAAGTCACTTCGGGCAGCCGCATCGTCACGTTCGGAGGCGCCGAGCTGTAATGCCCGCCGGCAACGGCAGCCAGCTGCGCGTCGCCGTCTTCGCGTCGGGCAGCGGCAGCAACTTCCAGGCGCTGGCCGAGGCGGTGCGGGACGGCGGCATCCCCGCCGAGATCGCGCTGCTCGTATGCGACAAGCCGGCAGCGCCGGTCGTGCGGCGAGCCGAGACGCTGGGCGTACCGACGTATCTTTTCGACCCGAAGTCGTATGCTTCCCGCGAAGCGTATGAAGAAGAGATCGTCGGCCGCCTGCGCGAGGAAGGCGTGGAGCTCATCGTGCTGGCCGGCTACATGCGGATCATCACCGACGTGCTCGTGAAGCCTTACGATGGGCGGATGATCAACGTGCATCCTTCGCTGCTGCCGGCCTTCCCCGGAATGCGGGCGGTTCGCCAGGCGCTGGAGCACGGAGTGAAGGTGGCGGGCGCGACGGTGCACTTCGTGGACGGCGGGCTCGACTCCGGGCCGATCCTCGCGCAGAAGGCGGTCGAGATCCGCGGGGACGATACGGAGGAGACGCTGACGGCGCGGATTCATGCGATCGAGCACGAACTGCTGCCGCAGGCGGTCCGCTGGATCGCGGAAGGGCGAGTGAAGTTGAACGGACGGAACGTGACGATTAGGCACGACGAATCGGAATTTCAGAAGGGACGAGGAACGACACATGAGCGAGAATAACGATATCGCGTTGAGATACGGCATGAACCCGCACCAGAAGGATGCGAAAATCTATTCGGCGGACGGCCGGCCGCTGCCGCTGACCGTCGTGAACGGCGACCCCGGCTTCATCAATCTGCTCGACGCGCTGAACGCGTTCCAGCTCGTGCGCGAGCTGCGCCAAGCGACCGGCCTGCCGGCGGCGGCATCGTTCAAGCACGTCAGCCCGGCCGGCGCGGCTGTGTACGCGCCGATGACGCCGGAGCTGGCGAAGGCGTACTTCGTCGACGGCATGGAGCTGTCGCCGCTGGCAACGGCTTACGCCCGCGCGCGCGGCGCGGACCGGATGAGCTCCTTCGGGGACGCGGCCGCGCTGAGCGACGTCGTGGACGCATCCACCGCGCTGCTGCTGAAGCGCGAGGTGTCCGACCTCGTCGTGGCGCCGGGCTACACGCCCGAGGCGCTCGACATTCTGAAGCAGAAGAAGGGCGGCAAGTACCTCGTGCTGCAGATCGATCCGGACTACGTGCCGGACCCGATCGAGACGCGCACGCTGTTCGGCATGAAGCTTCAGCAGGAACGCAACAATGCGGTGCCGGACGCAACGGTTTTCGACCATGTCGTGACCTCGAACAAGGAACTGACAGAAGACGCGAAGCGCGATATGCTCGTGGCGCTCATCACGCTTAAGTACACGCAGTCCAACTCGATCTGCTACGCGCTGGACGGCCAGACGATCGGCATCGGCGCGGGCCAGCAGTCGCGCATTCACTGCACGCGCCTCGCCGGCGACAAGGCGGACCGCTGGTATCTGCGCCAGCATCCGGCCGCGCTGAACATGAAGTTCCGCGAAGGGCTGTCGCGCGCCGAGCAGAACAACGCGATCGACCTGTGGCTGGAAGAGGAAGTGACTCCGGTCGAGCAAGCCGCTTGGGAGAGCTGCTTCGACGAAGCGCCGGCCCGCTTGACGCGGGAGGAGAAGCGCGAATGGCTTCGCGGCCTGCAAGGCGTCTCGTACGGCTCCGACGCCTTCCTGCCGTTCCGCGACAATCTCGACCGGGCGAGCCGCAGCGGCGTGAAGTACGTCATTCAGGCCGGCAGCTCGCTGCGCGACGAAGAAGTGGTGCAAGCGGCGAACGATTACGGCATGGTCATGGTATACTCGGGCGTACGCCTGTTCCACCACTGAGCAGGGGGCGAGAGAAGAGACATGACGACGAATACGATGGCGAAATGGCAAACGCTGGCGGATCAGACGGTCGCGCAATTGCGGACGAACGCTTATCCGGGCCGGGGCATCATTATTGGGCTGACGCCGGACGCGACGCGCTACGTGCAGGTGTATTGGATCATGGGACGGAGCGACAACAGCCGCAACCGGATCTTCGTGCCGGAGACGAACGGGTTCCTGCGCACGGAGGCAGCCGATCCGGCGAAGCTGTCCGATCCGTCGCTGATCATCTATTATCCGCTGCGCCACGTTGGCAGCGCGCATATCGTGACGAACGGCGACCAGACCGACACAATCTGGGAAGCGCTGAAGGGCGGCGGCACGTTCGAGCAGGCGCTCGGGACGCGCACGTATGAGCCGGACCCGCCGAACTTCACGCCGCGCATCTCCGGCCTGGTGGACTTGAACGACAAGCAGAACGCGTACAAGCTGTCGATCCTCAAGACGAACGAGAACGATGAGGCGCAGACGAAGAGACACTTTTTCCACTATGAAAAGGCGCTTCCCGGATTCGGCCACTTCATCTCGACCTACGTGGGGGACGGCAATCCGCTTCCTTCGTTCGCGGGCGAGCCGCAGCTGGCTCCGCTGTTCGACGACGAGCGGGAGACGGCGCGGTTCTATTGGGACCTGCTGAACGAGGACAACCGGATCTCGCTGCTCGTGAAGACGATTGACGTGCAGGGCGGCGAGACCTCGCTGACCGTCATCAACAAACACTCCGAAGGGGGCGTATAACCCGTGCGCATACTCGTCATCGGCCGGGGCGGCCGCGAGCACGCGATCGTCTGGGCGCTCCGCAAGAGCGACAAAGTGAAGCAGCTGTACTGCGCGCCCGGCAACGCGGGCATCGCCGAGCTGGCGGAGAACGTCGACATTGGCGAGATGGAGTTCGACCGGCTCGTCCAGTTCTCGTGCGACAACGCGATCGATCTGGTCGTCGTCGGTCCTGACGACCCGCTGGCGGCGGGCATCGTCGACGCCTTCGAGGCGGCGAAGATTCCGGTGTACGGGCCTCGCAAGAACGCGGCGGAGATCGAGGGCAGCAAGATCTTCATGAAGAATCTGCTGAAGAAGTACGACATCCCGACCGCGCGCTACGAGACGTTCACCGATTACGAGACGGCGCTGGCGTACTTGCGCTCGCAGCCGGTGCCGATCGTCATCAAGGCGGACGGGCTGGCGGCGGGCAAGGGCGTCACCGTCTGCTTCACGCGCGAGGAAGCGGAAGCGGCGCTGCGCGAGACGATGGTCGGCGGCGCGTTCGGCGCGGCGGGCGAGAAGGTCGTCATCGAGGAGTTCCTCGAGGGGCAGGAGATGTCGATCCTCGCGTTCGTCGACGGCGAGACGGTGCGGCCGATGTCGCCGGCGCAGGATCACAAGCCGGCGTTCGACGGCGACAAGGGGCCGAACACGGGCGGCATGGGCACGTATTCGCCGCTGCCGCACATTCCGGCGTCGGTGGTGGAGGACGCCATCGAGAATATCGTGAAGCCGACGGCGCGCGCGATGGCGGCGGAGGGCCGGCCGTTCCGCGGGGTGCTGTTCGCCGGGCTCATGATCACGAAGGACGGGCCGAAGACGATCGAGTTCAACGCGCGCTTCGGCGATCCGGAGACGCAGGTCGTGCTGCCGCGGCTGAAGACGGATCTGCTGGACATCTTCCTCGCTTCGCTGAATGGCAGGCTCGGCGAGATCGACATCGCTTGGAGCGACGAAGCGGCGGTATGCGTCATTCTCGCCTCCGGCGGCTACCCGGGCTCGTATCCGAAGGGCTTGCCGATCTCGGGGCTGGAGGAAGCGGCGGCGATGGAAGGCGCGCTCGTGTTCCACGCGGGCACGGCGGCGAAGGACGGCCGCATCGTCACGGCCGGCGGACGGGTGCTCGGCGTCGTCGGCCTCGGGGCGGACATCGCGGCCGCGCGGGTTAAAGCGTATGCGGCGGCTGACCGCATCGCGTTCGAGGGCAAGCAGAATCGGACCGACATCGCCGCCAAGGCGCTGGTCTCGGATAAGTAATCTAGTTAGATTGCGTACCGCAAGGACGTCCCCTTCCACTGCCCGCCAAGCCGGGCTACGTCGGGGGGCGCCATGCGGTTTTTTTCTCTTTTTGGGGCTCATCCCCTCTGCTCAGCCGGATGCGTACGCATCGCTTTTGCCCAAGGGGCACAAAGCTTACCGAAGATGTAGAAGAGATCGACTTCTTATAGGTGGAACATGGAATCTGAGCCCAAGAGGTCGAACAGATCGACCTCTTGAGGGCTAAACCTGGAATCTGAGCCCAAGAGGTCGAACAGATCGACCTCTTGAGGGCTAAACCTGGGATCTGAGCCCAAGAGGTCGAACAGATCGACCTCTTGAGGGCTAAACCTGCAATCTGAGCCCAGGAGGTCGAACAGATCGACCTCTTGAGGGCTAAACCTGGAATCTGAGCCCAGGAGGTCGAAGAGATCGACCTCTTGAGGGCTAAACCTGGGATCTGAGCCCAAGAGGTCGAACAGATCGACTACATGCAGGTTTGACGACGCATCTTCCTCGATGTAGTCGATTAAATCGACTTCTGTGAGGGGCGCGTATCCATCCAACTTGAAATGAGCAGCCTCTGCTGCAGCGAGCTCACATCGGTATATCAGAAGGGACACTCACTCTTTCCAGAACAGCGACTTGCGGTTGGAGAACACGTAGGTGACGGCGAAGACGACCCCGATGATGAGAATCGACGTCACAACGTGGCTATTGACCCAAGATATGAAGGCGTTCATAGGCTGATCGGGCTCCTTTGTAAGCCAAGATATGGTTAAGGTGCCCCATCATGCAGGATTGCAATCATGCATCAGAGCCCCCCGGGATGATGGGAAATCAGCTAATGAGAGTATTCGGTTCCTCGCATTTCCCTTCCCCGCGCTCCCGAATTCCCGCAATGAGAGGTATTAAGCTGCTTGATCAGAAGCACTGGAGATGCTACAATCTAATACATACTAAAATAATCGGAATTAATGGAATTCCGCGCAGGAGGATGATCGCCATGGTTCGCGCGCTGTCGATTCGATACGAGGAGATGTCGCTAGCAGCGACGATACAATATCCGCCGGCGGCAAATTGTCAAGGCGATCGCAAGCTGCCGCTGGTCGTTATCACGCATGGCTTCGTCGGTAACCGGATCGGCGTGGACCGGCTGTTCGTGCAGGCAGCGCGAGAGCTGGCGGAACAGGGCAATCTGGTGCTGCGCTTCGACTTCGCCGGGTGCGGCGAGAGCGAAGGTAACTATGGCGAGCATGGGTTGGATTCGATGATCGAGCAGACGAGGACGGTTCTTGATTATGCGCTGGGGCTGGATATCGTCGATCCGACGCGGGTGACGCTGCTCGGACACAGCTTGGGCGGCGCAGTTGCGCTGCTGACGGCTGCGCGCGATCGGCGCGTCAAGTCGCTCGTGCTCTGGTCGGCGGTCGGTTATCCGTTCAACGACATTGTTCGGATCGTGGGACGGAGAACGTACGACGAGGCGGTGACGAAGGGAGCGGCCGATTATCTAGGCTACTCGTTAACCCCGTCCTTCTTCGATTCTCTGCTCAACCACCAGCCGTTCCAGGAGACGCAGAAGTTCTCGGGCGACGTTCTGCTCGTGCACGGTACAGGAGACGAAGTGATCCCCGTTGATTACACGTTCCTGCTCGAAAAGACGTTCTGGCTCCGCGGCGAGGGACGCTGCGAGAAAGCCGTTATTTTCCAAGCGAATCATACGTACTCTAACGGCGAACATAAGAGAGAGCTGTTCAAAGCAACCGCCGAGTGGCTCGGCGGGCTCGAACAGCGTCAACAGGAGTGGCTCCACTGGAGCATCTGAGACCGAAGTCTGCTCCGCATATAGAGAAAGCGCCTAGACGCACGAGAGAGTGCGAAGCTAGGCGCTGTTTGTATTTGTCGGTATTATTAGGCTGATGCTTCGGCGATCATATGCGCAGCCAGAATGAACATTGCATGCGACCAGGTCAGCGGCACAACCCAAGCCGTCTCGCCGGTCTCGCGGTCGACTTGCTCCGGCAGCAGGCCGGACTCGGTGCGGTGCTGGATCGCCCAATCGAGCAGCCTCCAGGCGTCGTCCAGACGGCCGGTCTTGGCGCGATACTGCGCGAGCCACAGCGTCGTCAGAATCCAAGGATTGCCGCCGATGTAAGGGTCGCCCTCGTACCGCTTAATGCCGCTCACTGTCGGGCTGGTCAGCAGCGCTTCAATCGTATCGGCCGTACGTACGGCATACGGATGGTCCGGCTTCACGGCCTCGAACGGCACGGAGATACCGAGCAGGCTCACGTCAACGATCGGGTCGTAGGTGACGCGGTTCTTGACATAGCCTTTCGCATCTGTCAATTGAGAGACGGCCAAGCCGCCTTGAACGGCCTCTTCGTACTCGCGTTCACCCACGGTCAAGTTGACGGCTCGGTAGAAGACGCCTTTGCCTTCGTTCCAGCAGAGCGCTTCGATCTGCTGCGCAATGCGGTCGGCCGCAGCGTTCCATTCGCCGGCCAGCGCCGCTTCGCCGAGCACGTCAGCCATTGCCGCGGCAGCCCGAAGGCCTGCGAAGACAGCCGCAGACGAATACGTGTGCTGCGCTTCGCGCTCTTCCCACAGGTCCCGGCTCGCCATCGGCAATCCGTTCGATTCGATCGAACGAACGAGGAAGGCTGCGCCTCTGCGAACGGAATCCCACACAAGCTTCAGGAACTCGCCGCGCTCCGATACCGCCAAAGCCAGATAATGCTGATGCATGCCCCATAGAATCGAGGCGCCTTCGTCAATCTGAAGTCCCCAGGACGGCGCGAGGGAGCCGTCGTGATAATGGCGTTGCTGCCAGGCGCCGTCCTTGTCCTGAGCGGTCAGCGTCCACTCGTAGAAGCGAGTGGACAGCTCCAATAACCCGGCTTTGTCGAGCGCGGTCGTGATGAACGCCGCGTCTCTTCCCCAGCAGAAGGCATAGCCGCCGCAGCGGGAGAAGTACTCGTCGAACTCCGGCGCGGCGATGATGCTGCCGGTCTGTTCGTCAGCCATCAGCTTCATGGCCAGCACGGAGCGCTCATACAGCTCCCGGACGTCCTCGCGGTCAATCGGGCAAGGAGCGGCGGAATCTACGTATGTCTCCCAGTAGCGCCGAGTCCAATCGCGCAGCGCCTCTGCGCCCGTGTCCTTGGCGGTAGCGAGCGCAGCGGCTGCGCTGTCCAGATCGTGTCCGGCCGCGAGGTAGACCGTCATGGCGGCCGTCTCGCCGGGAGCGACGTTCTGGAATGCCCACTCCATCGCGCCGTCCGGTACCATGTCGATCGCCGAGCCGTTCAGGCGGCCTTCGCTGGCAGCGTCCCAAGCGTTGCCTGCTTGGTAACTTGTGCATACGTTTGCACCCGAAACCAAAAAATAATAGCGGTGCCGGAAATGAGCGATCGCGTCCGTTGGCTCATGGAATTGCGTCGTATGATAGAACGGATTCTCACAGGGCGTGATCGAAGAGTAGAAGTAGAACGAGAACGACGCCGGCACAGAACCGGTATTCGTGAACTTGTAGTCGAATACAAGCACGTCTTGCCCCGGAACGGCATATAGCTCCGAGCGCGCTTCGATCGGGCAATCCTTGGAGGACGCCTGCACGGCGAAAATATTGGTCCGCGGCACATAGCCCGAACGGTGCGTCCAACCGCCTTCTTCGCTGTCGAACCAGCGGGTACGCTCGCCGGCGCCGGCCATGCGGATGCCGGAACGGATCGTGTCGGCGTGCTGCGGCAGATCGACGTTCGGCCACCAGAAGCGGACGAGGCGTCCTGTCTTCAGCAAGGACGCGAGAAACCGGGAGTTGCCGATGACGGCGTCGACCAAGTATGGCTTTTTCTCAAGATATGAGGTCATCATGTTGTCGTTCAGCTCCATTTGGTTATTCGAGTAAGGGAAGATTCCCGGACGATTAAGCGATGCGGTACGATGACGCGGGTAGGCTGAGGGTTATCGCCGGCAATCTTGCGAATTAACAATTGCGAAGCCATATAGCCCAGCTGGTAAATGCCGATGTCGATGCTGCTGAGCGGCGGCGACGACAGTTCGGCAAGCGCGATATTATTGAAGCTGACGAGACTGAGATCATCGGGAACCTTGTAGCCAAGCTCATTCAAGCCGCGCAGTACGCCGAACGTGACCAGGTCGTCTACGACGACGAGGGCGGTTGGCCGCTCGGGCAGGTTCATGAAGAAGGACATGGCGCGATAGCCGCTCTCCTGGAGGAACTCGCCTTCGACAATCCACTCCGGCTGCACGCGCAGACGATTCGCTTCGATCGCGCGCTTGAACCCTTCAAGCCGGTCCTGCGAGACGGTCAAATTCGGCGGTCCGCTGACGAAGCCAATGCGTTCATGCCCTTGCGCAATCAGATGCTCGGTTGCGTCATAAGCTGCCTGCACGTTGTCGTTGTCCACGCACAGAATGCTCTCATCGTCTGCATAATGTCCGATTAGGATAAATGGGAACGCTTCCGATTGCAGAAAATGAACGATCGGATCGTTGCGCCGAGATTGCAGCAGGATGATGCCGTCTACGCGGCGGCCCTTCACGAGACGGGTGACCGCTTCAAGCTCGCCTTGCTCCGAATGACCGGCTGTCATGAGCAGATCGTAACCGTTGCGTGAGGCTTGCGTTGTAATTCCGCGAATGCTCTACGCGAAGAATTGGTTCTGGAACAGCTCCTCTGCCGGTCTGGGGAGAATCATGCCAAGCGTGTTCGTCTTGTTGGACACGAGGCTGCGGGCCATTATATTCGAATGGTAGCCCATCTCCTCCATGATCTCCTTAATCTTCCGCGACGTCTCCCTGCTTATGCGGGGGTGGTTGGATAGGACGCGCGATACGGTAGACGGAGAGACACCGGCTCTCTTGGCGACATCTTTAATTGTGACAGCCATATGCGGCCTCCATATCAGTGCAATCGTTAGCATTAGTGTGGCGTAGAGACAAGTACACCTAATATGATACATGAACCCAAGTAGGGTGTAAACGAGGTAAAACAGCGATTTGTGCACAGATTTGCACAGGTTTTAAAGCACGGATTGCATTTATTAATAGTACAAACCTATTTTTGCAAACGGCGAAAACGTCAGATAAACGGAGAAATCGAGAAAAAATGAAAGATAAAAGATTGCTCAATTCGGAATTTGTTTATGCAAGCGTTTTTATATTTGCGGGAATCCGTGTATATTAGAGGGCAGGAGAGGGTTAACGCCTGGTTATGTAAGCGGTTTTCCAACATTTGTTCAAACGTTTGCACAAGAACGATTTTAATGGAATCGAGTATCGAAGGGCCTAATAAAGGTGGTGGTGCTCCAGCAACCGGTTGATTCCATTCCGCAGGATCATCAGAAATGAGCTTGCTTTGCCGGGGGAGATCCTGGAGATTTGCCTGTGAAGGACAATACGAGATAAGGGGAGCAAAAAACATGAATTTCCTCAAAGACAGAAAGTTCAACAGCAAGCTGGGCATGGTGGCCTTGACGGCGGCACTGTCCGTATCGTTGACCGCTTGCGGCGGCAACAATAATAACAATGCATCCGGTTCGCCAGCGGCATCGCCAGCGGGCAGCGCATCCGCATCGCCGGCTGCGAACGACAAGCCGGTAACGATCAAGATTACAAACGGCAAAGGCGAGATCGCCAGCCAATGGGAAGAGGCTGCGAAGGAATTCACGGCAGCCAACCCGAATATCAAAGTCGAAGTTTACTCGGCTGCAGTAGGCGACACGCTGAATGTTTTCGACAAGATGACGGCTTCCGGCGATACGGTTACGATCGCGATGTTCGATCCAGACGCAGCGCTGCACAAATACGCAGACATTACTTCGGATCTGTCCAACGAGAAGTGGAATGCGGATACGGAGAGCGCGCTCAAGAACGCGGCCGGCCAAGTAATCGGATTCCCGTTCGCGATCGAAGGCTTCGGACTTGTCTATAACCAGAAGGTTCTCGACCAAGCGGTAGGCGGCACGTTCGATCCGTCTTCCATTAACACCCGCGACAAGCTGAAGGATCTGCTCGACAAAGTCAAGGCATCCGGCGTGAAGTACCCGGTAGCCTACGAGACCGACGACTGGTCCGTCGCCAATCACTTCAGCTCGCAGTTCCTGAACCAAGCGGAAGATCCGAACACGATCTCCGATCAACTGAAGGCAGGAACGCTGGATCTGGCGAACAACGCCGTATGGAACGGCTACTACGACACGCTGGACATGCTGGTATCCAAGGATTACAACAAATACGGCGAGCGTCCGCTGGGCCAATACTATGACGATGCGCATCTGTCGGTAGGCAAAGGCGAATCCGCTATGCTGTTCAACGGCAACTGGGCGTACGACTCTCTGAAGGCTGTCGCAGGCGACAAGTTCGGCTTCATCCCGGTTCCGGTTGACAACAATCCGGACAACCCGCTGAACAACAAGATTGCTGCAGGCGCAACGCAAGTTCTCGTTATTAACAAGAATGCGACGCCAGAAGAGCAAGAAGCTGCGAAGACGTTCCTGAACTGGCTCGTCTATGATCCGGCTGGTCAAGACTTTATCGTCAACAAGTCCCAAGTGATCTCGGGCTTCAAGAACAACCCGAACACGGTTACCAACCCGCTGGGCGCAGCCATCGCAGACGCCGTGAAGAATGGCAAGACGATGCCGTTCACCACGAACTATGTGACGGCTTCCGATTATCAGACGATCCTCGGCCCGGACATTCAGAAGTATATTGCCGGCAAGGAGACCCGCGCCGACCTGGCGAAGGCGTTCGAGACTTACTATAAGTCGAAGCAATAAGAAAACACAGCCGGATTAACAATAGAAGCAACAACAAAGAAGCAACGGCACTCTATAGCAACTGCAGTTACCAATAGCCAGTCAGCAAGATCAATGGCAGGAGGGCGAGAATCTCGCCCTCTTCAGCGTCAAATACTGTTTTACGAAGTGGGTGGAGAGAACGATGTTAACGGAGAAAAACAAACTGAAGCGATTAGGCAACCAACTGTTCTTCACGGGTCCGACGATGCTCTTCTTCGCAATGGCCGTATTGATTCCGTTTATTTACGGCTTCTATCTGACCTTGACGGAGATGGCGACACCTTCTAGTCCTGCGGTATTCAAAGGATTCCATAATTATGTCGATGCGATCCGCGATACGCGGTTCTGGGATTCCATGTGGCTGACAATTAAATACGTAGGTGCAACGGTTGTACTCGTCAACGTAGTTGGATTTGCCTTATCGTATCTGGTGACATCGGGACTTCGCGGCCAGAACTTCTTCCGTACCGCGTATTTCACGCCGAACTTGATCGGCGGCTTGGTCCTCGGTTATATCTGGCAGTTCATCTTCGTGCAGTCCTTGCCGTCGATCGGGGAGAAGCTGGGCATCGAGTGGCTCCGATTGGGGTGGCTTGGCGATGAGCACATGGCCTTCTGGGCGATCGTGATCGTAACCATCTGGCAATCGGCTGGTTACATGATGATTATTTTCATCGCGGGATTGATCAGTGTTCCTAAAGATATGCTGGAAGCGGCGACGATCGATGGGGCGAACGCTTGGCAGCGGTTGACTCGCATGGTGATGCCGATGATGATTCCGGCCTTCGTCGTGACGATCTTCTTATCGTTGAAAAACGCGTTCATGGTCTACGACCTCAACTTCTCTCTGACCGAAGGCGGTCCGTTCGGCAGCACTGAGATGGTGTCCATGCACGTCGTGCAGAAGGCGTTCGTGGAATACAAATACGGCGTCGGGCAGGCGGAAGCGATTGTCTTGTTCGTCATCGTGGCGCTGGTGACGGGCTTCCAGGTGTACTTCAGCAAGCGAATGGAGGTTGAAGCCTGATGCTCGCCCGCAAGAGAATCTCGGCAAGTTCGCTCTATGTGCTATTCATCGTGATGTTCGTTGTGTTCGCGTTCCCGTTCTTCCTGCTGATTGTCAACTCGTTCAAGAGCAACGGCGAGATCTTAGAGAGTCCATTCGCGCTGCCGACTAACCTAAGCTTCGCTCATTTCGGCGATGCGTTTGAGAAAATGAATTTCGGCGTGACGTTCTTCAACTCGGTCATCATTACCGCATTCAGCGTCATCTTCATTCTGCTGTTCTCGGCCATGACCGCTTATCATCTGGTTCGCCGGCCGTCCAAGTTCAACAATTCATTCTTCGCGGTTATGGTTGCGTCCATGATCATTCCGTTCCAGTCGCTCATGATTCCTCTCATTTATATTTACGGGGCGAAGCTGGGGATCATCCAATCGATTCCGATTCCGCTGCTCATTATGCTGTATATCGGCTTCGGCAGCGCCTTGTCGGTCTTCATCTATCACGGGTTCGTCAAGTCGATTCCGCTCGAGACGGAGGAAGCTTCCTTCATCGACGGGTGCAATCGCAGACAGACGTTCTTCCGAATTGTGCTCCCGATGCTTGCGCCGACTTCGGTGACGATCGCCATTCTGAACGTGCTTTGGCTGTGGAACGACTACTTGCTGCCGTCGCTCATTCTGATCAAGCCGCAGCATTACACGATGCCGATTCAGATGAAGGTATTCAACGGCACGTATATGAACAACTGGGAATTGCTCATTCCGGCAATCCTGCTGACGGTCCTTCCGGTCTTGATCGGCTATATGTTCGGTCAACGCTTCATTATTAAGGGCGTTATGCAGGGTGCGATTAAATAAGGCTCATCGAGGTTGCGATTGGTTCAAACTCGGCTACAGGACGCTCTTCGTGTTGCTGCTTAGGCAGGAATGCGGAGGGCGTATTTGTGTATTGAGGTGCGCGAACGGGCCGAAGGGATCAAGACAATGGATGGACGAATATGGTTTAATAGGCGAAGACAAGAATATTGTCGAGATAAAGCGACGGAGGTGCTCGAGATGAAGAGCATGATGTTAGCGAGCCCGATGAAGCGAGGCTTGTTCGTTCTTGCCATAGCCGCCGGCTTCACGGCATTATCCGCCTGCGGCGGCGGCGGAGATGGAGCAGCTGCGGTGCCCGCCGACGCTTCGCCGATTGCCACGGCTTCGGCTGCCCCTTCAGCGAGCGCTGCGCCGAGCGCTTCGGAGGCTCCGACCGCCGAGTTCCTCGCGCCGCTGACGGGCATGCCGATCGAGCAGGCCGTCACGAGACGGCCGTTCGCCGTCATGATCAACAATCTGGCTCCCGCGCGTCCCCAGTCCGGCTTGACGAATGCCGACACGGTATGGGAAGTGCTCGCGGAGGGCGGCATTACGCGTCTGGTGGCGATCTTCCAGAGCCATGAGGACTTCGACGGCCCGATCGGTCCGATTCGCTCGATCCGGCCGTATCTGATCGACATTGGCGAGTCGTACGGCGGCGTGCTCGTTCACGCAGGCGCCAGCAACGACGCGCTTGCGCTGCTGCAGCATTCGGGCAAAGCGGATTTGGACGAGATCAATAATGCGGGTGCCTACTTCTATCGGGAGAGCTTCCGGAAGGCGCCGCACAATCTGTATTCGACGCTGGAGAAGCTCCACGAGGGCGCGGACAAGCATAAGTATGATGTCACGGCGGAGCAGCCGACGGTGACGTTCGACGAGAACCCGGATGCGGCGGCGGAGCCCGCGGCGACCCAGGTAGATGTGAAGTTCGAGCTGTCCAGCTACAAAGTGTCGTATGCGTACGACGCCGGGGCGGGTCTGTACAAGCGGTCGATCAACGGCGAGCCGCATGTCGATCTGAACAACGACGAGCAGCTGACGGCGGCGAATTTGGTTTTTATCGCTGCTAAGCATAAGACGTATGACGATTATGGGCGTCTGGAGATCGACCTGTACAGCGGCGGCGACGCTCTGCTAATGCAGCAGGGGCATGCGATCAGCTGCGAGTGGAAGCGGGAGAAGGGCGATATCGTGCGTCTGTACAAGGACGGCAAGGAGCTGCCGTTCGTGCCGGGCGTTACGTACTATCACGTCGTGCCGAACGACGGGCCGCTGGCGGCGCATGTGAGTTATAGGTAGGCTGGCGTTACGACGATCGGTTGCAGACTCGCGAACAATCGTGTATGTTCTAATCAAATAGAAGCAAGCAGTCAGGCAGCTAAACCGATGGTCCTGAAGCACAGGCCGCTCTCTCCGGATGATCCGGATGGGGCGGCCTGTTTATTTTTTTTCGAGGAGGCATGAGAGTTGAAGAATGTAGGGATTAGCTCTAGAAGCGGCAGGCGTGTGCATGGAGAAGGGGTACGCGGGCGATCGGCGCCAACTGATCGAATGGAACAACCGTCGAATGAGAATCGTGAAGAAGACTTATGGTTCCAATCGGACCCCGCGTTCGCGCGAGCTTACGAGCAGATGATGAAGCGGGCGCTGGTCGAGAGCCGGGGCGAACGGAAGCGCCGACTGCTGGAGAACCACGGTCGTGGAGAGAAAATGTTGGTTGCCCGCGTGCTATGGCCGGTGTTCGGCAGCCTGGAGAATCTGCACCCGGAGTACGAGATCCGGGATCTGCGAGGCGGCGTCAACTTTGTCGACTATGCGTATATCCCTTCTCGTCAGCTTGGACTGTTGCTGGAATGCGACGGGTTCGGTCCGCATTGGCGCGACATCAGCCGCTGGGAATTCGACCGCAACGAGGAGCGCCAGAATCTGTTGCTGATCGACGAGTGGAAGATGCTGCGCTTCTCCTACGACGCCGTGAGGGAGAAGTCGGAGCGCTGCCAACAGACCCTGCGGTTGGCGTTAGCGAAGTGGGGGCAGATAATGCCTGAAGCTGGCGAGGGAGTTCGCTTAGGTGTGTATGAGAGGGCGATATTGCATCTCCACCAGACGAGCGGTCGTGAGATTATAACTCCGGCCAAAGCTGCCAGGGAGCTTGGCATCACAAGCAAGACAGCTATCAAACATCTGCAATCCTTGGAGGACAAAGGCCATCTGACCGCTATCATCTCCGCAACGGGGAGGAGGATGGGATACGCGGCTCAAGGAGAGGGTTCCGTCCGGCAGATGGAAAAGCGCAATGATGGGATAACGGGAGGACGGATGAAAGTGAGTGACTGAGTACCTTACAAGTGCACAAGCACCAGCCTTCGCCGTGCTAGAGGCGCTTGCCATCGGCATGTGCGAGGTATGTTTATCGGCCGGGATGACCATCTTAACACAATAGTTGGTGCAACTTGCAATTCCCCCTATACAAAGCCTGTACTTGCTGTGATAAGATATGGAATGGGTTTGGGACTTAATCGTCAAGGTTCGACAATAAGCAAGCACTCACTTGATGGAAAGAGGGTTTATCTGTGTTTCGGAAAAAAGACATTTTCTTTAAAACACTGGAGGAAATGGCGGATCTGATTCAAGAAGCGGTCGACCGATTCGCTGCCGCTGTAAGCGGAGGAGATCTTCCCGACGTGCCGTCGTTCGCCAAGGAAATGAAGGATTTCGAGCACCGCGGCGACCAGCTCGCTCATGTTATCTTTTCGGAACTGAACAAGACCTTCATCACGCCGATCGAACGGGAAGACATCATGGCCCTGACCAAACTTCTCGACGATGTGCTCGACGGCATCGAAGCCTGCACCTCCCGCTTCGACATGTATCACATTTCGAAACCAGACGCTTACATACGCAAGTTCGGCGATGTGCTCCGGCGTTCCGCGCTGGAGATCAAATCGGCGATCTATTTGCTGACCCAGAAGAAGCTGCTGGCGATCCAAACCCACTGTGTGAAGCTCAACGAGCTGGAGAACGAAGGGGACGACCTGATGCGCGAAGGCATCAAACGCCTGTTCCAAGAAGTCAAAGACCCGATCGAGCTGATCAAGCTTAAGGATATGTACGAACGGCTGGAGGACACGACGGACTCCTGCGAGGACGTCGCCAATATCTTGCAATCCATCATTATGCGCAATTCTTGACCGCGCTTAGATAGGAATGAGAATAGACAAGCATGGATCAATTGACATGGATTGTGGCCATTATCGTCGTATTGGCGCTTGGTTTTGATTTTATAAATGGTTTTCATGATACGGCCAATGCGATCGCCACTTCGGTATCGACTCGCGCGTTGTCGCCCAGAGTAGCGATTATTCTTGCTTCCGTCATGAATCTGGTCGGCGCGCTCCTGTATACCGGCGTCGCCAAGACGATTGGCGGGGACATCACGGATCCGTTCAAGCTGACGCATGGCTTAACGGTCGTCGTGGCAACCTTAATCGCAGCTATTCTCTGGAACTTGGTCACCTGGTGGCAGGGCATTCCATCTTCCTCTTCCCACGCATTGATTGGCGCGCTTGCCGGCGCGGCTATCGCGTCTGAAGGCTGGGACGGCATCAATTACGGCGGCTTCGGCACCATCGTACTCGGGTTGGTGCTCTCGCCGATCGTTGCCTTCATCGTGGGCTATATCATTATGTTCCTGCTCAAGCATCTGTTCGCCAATGCCAGTCCGCGGTTCGTCAACAAGGGCTTCCGGACCGGACAGATCTTCACGGCTGCCCTGCAGTCGTTCTCGCACGGCACGAATGACGCGCAGAAGGCGATGGGCATCATCACGCTCGCGCTCGTCGCTGCCGGCTTCCAGTCTCATCTGGACGTTCCGCTGTGGGTCAAGATCTCGGCGGCTCTGGCGATGGCGCTCGGCACTTCGGTCGGCGGCTGGAAAATCATCAAGACGATGGGCACGAAGATTTTCAAGATTGAACCGATCAATGGCTTCTCCGCGGATCTAACTTCGGCAGCCATCATCTTCTCCGCGACGTTGACCCATCTGCCCGCCAGCACGACGCATGTCATCACTTCGGCGATCCTCGGCGTCGGCTCAGCCAAACGGTTCTCCAGCGTCAGATGGAATACCGCCGGAAGAATCGTCGTCGCATGGGTCGTCACGATTCCAATCGCTGCTGTGATCGCTGCGGTTGTGTACGGGGTCTTAAGCATTTTTCACTAAAAATGGATGGCGTCAGCTCTCACCACCGGCTTGTTTTTCGGTACAATATATAGTAGAGGCAGTCTGATCCGGAATTCATCTTCGAGAGTACGGAGTTTGGAGGACAGTCATGCAGGTATCCGCCGGGCAAGCCATATCGTGCGCCGTGTTGTTCGACCGATTCCAACGCGAGCGTCCCCCTTACCGCGGGGATAAGCTCGTGTTCTCCGGCATGGGCAACCGCGATGTGTACAACATAACGGCCCCATTCCAAGACGAAGGTGAAAAGGTGATTGCCGGACGCGTCGAGGACCGCTCCAGTGAACGCTCGGAAGTGATGTTCTTCGTGGAGCGCGAAGGGGAATGGGTCGTTCGCGACGGAGCTCCTGTCTTCGAACTGCAGGATCCGTTCGTTGCGACGATCCGCGGCGAACTCGTCTTCGGCGGCGTCGAAGTGTACTTCGACGGCGATGATCCGCACTACGTAACATCTTGGCGGACCGTGTTCTATCGGGGCAAGAGCATCCGCGAATTGGAACCGTTCGCCAAAGGGCCGCTGACGATGAAGGACATTCGGCTCATCGATCTGCGGAACGGGCGAATCGGCGTCTTCACGAGGCCGATGCCGGTGGGCGATGCGCGGGCGATGATCGGTTATATGGAGATTAGCGAGCTCGAGGAGCTGACGGAGGAAGCGATGGCGAACGCCGAGCTGCTCTACGGACAGTTCCTCAAGGTCGAGTGGGGGGGAGCCAATGAGGCGCATCTGCTCAAGGGCGGCCGCATCGGCGTTCTCGGGCATATCGCCCGGATGGACGACGGCAACATCCGCCACTATTATCCAATGACATTCGCGTACGATCCGGCGAATGGGGCGCATACGCCGATCAAGCTGATCGCGGCGCGCGACATGTTCCCGGACGGCCCGGCCAAGCGGCCTGATCTGGTGGATGTGCTGTTCAGCGGCGGCTTGGTGCGGCACGGCGACGGGAAGGCGACGCTGTATACCGGCGTCAGCGACGCGGAAGCGCACCGGATCGTGATCGACGATCCTTTCGCGGAATATGAGAGTGAGTGAATCGGCCCCGCCGACAGGTTGCTGCCTGTTGGCGGGGCCGATGTGTTTGTTGTGAGGCGCGGGCGAGGCGGAGAGGCGGAGCGCCGGAGAGGCGGAGTTAGTTCGCAAACAAACTAACTCGTCTGCTCGGAGCGCCGTAGTGGTGGAATTAGTCTGCAAACAAACTAACTCGTCTGCCCGGAGCGCCGGAGAGGCGGAGTTAGTTCGCAAACAAACTAACTCGTCTGCTCGGAGCGCCGTAGAGGCGGAGTTAGTCTG
>NZ_JACJVN010000062.1 GCF_014212015.1 Cohnella lubricantis
AGGCGATTGTCACGTGTCGAGAGAACTGGCAGCTTGCGCTCGCGCAGCCAGGCGAGCCATTCGCTCTGCCGCGCCTCCTGCTCGGCCGCGATCGTCTCGCGTTCCCGCAGCAGCTGCTCGCGCTCCTTCGCCCCTTCCGCGCGCCGCAGCTCCGTCTCCCGCTTCGCATAGCGGCTGCGTTCCTCTTCCTCCATCCGGTCGAGCTCGCGGTAGACCGCTTCCCTCCATGTTGTTCGCGCCGCTTCACCAGAGAACAACGCCGCAGCCGCTTCCTCCGGGCGGCGGAACAGCTCCCGCGCCGCCAACGATACGCTTCGCTCCGCGGACGCCAGCGCTGCCTTCGCGGCTTGCGCACCCCGCTGCCGATCGAGCGCGTCTGCCGCCTCCAACCCTTCACCCCTTCGGTTGCCAGGCACACCATTCGGCGGCCGAAGCGCCGCGCCCATTACGCCGCCCGCCGCTAATAGCAGCGCCGCCGCAACCGTGAACAACACCGTTCGCACAGCGCCTTCTAGCCCGAGCGCCGCCGGCAGTATGGCAGATACCGCGCCAAGCGCAGCGATGACCGCCGAGAGGAGACCCGGACGCATGACGCTCCGTCCATAGCCGGAGGAACGCCTCGCTCGAGAAGCCGCCGCTCTTCCTGACGATTCGTTCTGCCCAGTCGAGAGTCCTGACTGGGTCAGCTCAATTGCCAGCTTCGAACGCTCCCATTCCTGAAGCTCTTCCTCCATCCGGTGCCACGCTTGCCGCAACGCCGGGCGATCGCTTGGCGCGAATCCGCCGTAAGCGGCCAGCCCCGCAGCCGGCCTGCCGGCCTCCATCACGCTTATTCCCGCGCCCATCTCCCCGGCTTCAAGCGCTGCGCCGCCGGCTGTCCGCACGTCTGTCTCATTCGCTAGCGAAGCCAGCTGCCGCGCCACCCGCCTCAGCTCTGCATCTACACGTTCCAGCTCTCGCTCCGTGCCAGCCAAGCCAGCTAGCAGCGCGCGCGCCCGCTCCTTCTCCGCGAGCGCCGCGAGAGCTTGCAGCTCCTCCTGCCCCCAGCCCGGCGACAGCCTAGCGAGCAGCGATGCGAGCAGCTCGTCTTGGAGCCGCAGATCAGAGGTTAGCTCCGCCAGCTCTTCGCGTCTGGCCGCGGCAGCTTCTCGCTGGTCCTCCAGCGCTTCGATGTCGGGCAGCCGTTCGAGCAACTCCGCGTCCCACATGAGCTGCTCCCGAAGCCGCCGCAGCTCATCTAGCTGCGACTCCGCTTCACGCAGCCGGCGTTCCGCCTGCTGTCGCTCCTCCTGCAGCCGCTCCCATCGGACCGCCGCATCCTCGGGCAGCGGCTCCGCGAGCGGACCTTCGAGCTGCGACGCCAGCTCTTCCTCCTCCAAGCTGATCGCCTGCTGCCGCAGCCACCATTCCCTCGCTTCAAGCGCTCCTTGCGCCAGCGCCAGCTGCTGCCGCAGCTCGGGAACGCCGGCTTCAGCCTCGCGCAGCTCTCGCTCGATCGCTTCCAGCTCCAGCGTCGCCTCATTGAACGGACCCTCGCCGCTTCGCGCCCGCCGAAGCTCCGCCTCCAGCACGCGCATCCGCTCCAGCACCTGGTTCAGCTCCGGCAAGGTTCCCCGCGGCTTGTACAGCTTCTCGAGCTCCGCTTCCAGCGACTTGCTAGCCGCCGTCAGCGCAGCGCCGCCCGCCATCCCTGCGTGATAGAGATAGTTGCCGACTTCGTCGCCGGACAGCGAACGCAGCTCCTGCAGCTCGTCCAGCGTCACTGCGAACAGCTGCCGGAACAGCCGCTCGGAGACGCCGCCAAGCAGCCGGCGCTCCAGCTCCGCTTGCGTGACCGGCAGCTCCAGCCCGTTCTCGTCCCGCAGCACAGCAGCTGCTCCTCCGCGCCGCACGGCAATATCCCCATATCGCTCCAGCAGCAGAAGGCGGCCCTGATCCTCGATCGCGAGCCGCCCGCCATGCCTGCCTCCGTATACCGGCTCGCCCCGCTCTGCCGGCTGGCTGCGATTCGCGAAGCCATAGAGCATACTGCGGATGAACCGCAGCAGCGTGCTCTTGCCCGCTTCATTCGGACCATATACGACTGTGACAGGCGCTTCGAACGTGCACGTCTCGCCGCTTAGCGCGCCGAAGCCGTCGATTCTCGCTTCTTTTATGTACATTTTCGATTGCCGCCCCCTCACGCCGCGAACCGTCCACCCTCCCGGACCGTACAACAGGCCCAGCAGCTGATTGTATTCGATATACCGACTACATTCAGAGCGATATCGCTCAAACAGCGCATCGTATTCGAGATTTCATACACATTTAGCCCATAATCACAAATCCGGCCCTATTGGATTCGAAATTTCGCACCTATTCGGTATCGCTCATGTGAAGGCACATCCGCCTCACGACAACGCCTATCCATTCACGCCGCTCTACCGCCTCGCTCACCATGCAGTCTTGCCGGCGCACGCCGCTCAGCCGCCACGCTCGTCCAACCGTCCGCCTCCGCACGCCGCTCAGCCGCCAGCCTCGCCCAGCAGGCTGGCCGCCAGCTCCGTCGCGCGGCTGATCAGCTCCTCGCGCTCCTCGTCGCTGCGCGACGCACACCACTCGCGCAGCTTCGGCTGGCGCATGGACGCATCCATCGCCGCCTCCAGCAGCTCGCGCGCGCCATCGCCGCTGGCTGCAGCCTCGCGGCCAAGCCGGGTCAGCACGCCGAGGAAGCCATCCTCGTCTCCCTCGGCAGCTTCCGCCAGCGGCGCCCGCGTTCGAACGACCAGGCTGTCGATCCAGACCCAATCGTCGCTGTCTTCCGGAGAGCCGCACCATTCCCGCAGCTCCTCCAGCCACTCGGCTGCCGTCTCTTCCCGCTGCAGCCTTCCGTGCAGCTCGCCTCGGCCTTCGATACGAAGCCGCAGCACGAGCGGGCGGCCGCCCGACTCGCTGCGCGACTCGTCCACCGCCTTCAGCAGCCGAGCCTTCAGTTCCTCCTCGCGCCCCGCGCCGTCAATCGTCACTATCCGTTCGTGCCACAGCACGTCGGCCGTGTCGCGGAACGACAGCTCGATGCTCCCCGTCTCCGAGACGCTGACGACATACGCGCCTTTAGGGCCTGTCTCGCGTATGCTGCGCCCTTGGATGTTGCCCGGGTAGACGACATGCGGATACTCGCGGAGCACCCTGCGGTCATGGATATGCCCAAGCGCCCAGTAGTCGAAGCCGGCTGCGGTGAGATCGCTAAGCTTGCACGGCGAGTAATTGTCGTGATTCGCATTGCCGTCGACATTGGCGTGCAGCACCGCCAGATGGAACGGAGCCCCCGGCCGCACCCGATAACGGGCCGCGAGGTTATCCGTCACGCTCGAACGCGGATACGAGATGCCGTACACGTACGCCGCCATTTCCCCGTCCCGGCGATAAGCGGGCACCGGCTCCGGATCTCCATAGTCGAAAATATGTACTTTGCCAGGCCAATCCAGCTTGGCCTTCCAACCGTCCAGCGGATCATGGTTGCCGTGGACGATGAACGTCTGAATGCCTTCCTCCGCGAGCTCCGTCAGCATCCGCTGCATACGCAGCTGCGCGCGAAGCGAACGGTCGGCGGCGTCATAAAGATCGCCCGAGAGCACGACAAAGTCGACCTTCTCTCGTCTCGCCAGCAGCAGAAGCTGCCGGAGAGACGCGAAGGTCGACTCCTTCAGCCGTTCGCGCACGGCCGGCGGAACTCGGGATAAGCCGCGGAACGGACTGTCCAGATGAAGATCCGCGGCGTGAAGGAACTTGAATGGGATTCCCACAGAGCTACTCCTCTCCGGTCGCGGCCGTTCGTTACTCGGCGGTCTCCGTCCGCTTGGAAGCGAAGTCCGCAGGCCCGAATTCGATATAAACTTTCTTGAGCTCCGCGATGACGCGGTTCAGCGAGTACGTCTTCTTCGCCTTGTTCATGGCGGCCCGCGCCAGCTCGTAGCGATACTGCGGATCGACGATCAATTGCTCAAGCGCGTCCGCCAGCGCCTTCGGATTCTCCTCCGGCACGAGCATTCCGTTGACGCCGTGGTCGATCTGCTCTGCAATGCCGCCGACATTCGTGCCGACGAGCGACAGCAGGCACAGAGCCGCCTCCGCGAACACCGAGCCGAACGACTCCGCCCGGGATGGCAGCACGAATATATCGAAGAAAGGCATCAGTTCCTCCGGATGCAGCATGTAACCGTAGAAAATCGTATCCTCATAAATGCCAAGCTGCTGGCTAAGCGTCTCCAACTCCTCGCGGATCGGCCCGTCGCCGATAATGTGCAGCACGAATGCATGGCCTCTTCCGTGAAGCTCGGCGCATGCTTTAAGCAGCAGGTCGATGCCCTTCGCCGGAACGAGGCGGCATACCGTCACGAGCTGCGCCACTTCATTCTCGTGCGAGATTGGCTTGAACCGCTTCTCGTCATAGCCGTTCGGAATGACGCCGATTGCTTCGGGACGCTTCACGTAGCCGCCAAGATAAGCGGCGAACGATCGCGACACCGTCAGCATCCGGTCCGCCTTCGCCTCCAGCTCGCCGTAGAGCTTCGTCAAGAACCGGTGCTCCGGACCGCCTTCGGCGATGCGGCGGTTCAGAATCAATTCCCTCTCGAAGCTGGAGTGCACGGTCATGATGACCGGAATGCTCGGGTAGATCCGCTTCATGGCTAGCGCCGCTACCGGATGATGGGCGTGAATAATATCGTATTTGTTATCTTTAAGACGAAGCTTCGTCCACCAAATATAATCCTTCAGCGTCTGGATATATTTATCGACAATGGGATTGCCGGCGAACTCTCGCCAATCGAACGTCTCGAACTCAATCTCTTCCTGCCCCTTGTTGCGGATTCGCTTCGGGAGTGAGAACAATTCCATTTCCCAACCGAGTTTGCGGAACCGTTCCCTAATGTAGGGCACCATGGATGAGACGCCTCCCGGCTGCTCCGGGGGAAAGAACAGCGCCTGCAGCACGTTCATGGCCATTCCCTCCTTTGTCCTGCTTTCTCGGTCTTATATGTTTATGATATATTAGAACATATGTTTCTGTAAAGAATTGCGAAGGAGTCCTTATGAACCTATCGGCCTCTTGGAGCCTGACATCCGCTGAGCTGCGGACGTTCTCGTCAGGCGTTACCTTCATCGTCGTTTGCCTGATGCTGTTCATGGCGTACAGGCTTTATGCGCGCAACAAGCGCTCCGGCTACCGCAAGCTGATTCTCTCTATCGGATTCAGCGTGCTGCAGCAGCTCTATCAGATCGCCTTGGCATTCGGCCTGATTCCGCAGAAGTCTCTGCTCGCGCTGGCCGACAATGTCCTGTATGCGATCACGTTCATATTGCTGAATTTTGCCGTATTCGAGCTTTATCACAAGAGCCGCCCCCGGACGCAGGCTTGGTATTATTCGCTCATCGGCATCACGCTCGCCATCTCGGCCGGCGCCGTATTCACGGGACAGCAGCCGCTCAGCGAGCTATGGCAGCCGGCCGCGCTTCAATCCCCTGTGCTGGACGGCTTCCTGGTGGCGCTGTGCCCGCTGTTCGCGCTGATGTTCGCTCCGCACATCGGACAGCCGAGGCGTTATTTGCTGGCGCTCATCGTCTCTTTCGCACTGCATTTGTCAAGAATGCTCGGACGTTACATTTATCCCGACGCTACAGTTTATGAATCGATCGAAGCTCTTTTGACGATTGCCTTTTTTATTTTGCTGTTTATGCTGCTGTTCGATCGGGTGGTCGAGCTGCTCAATACCGCTTATCGTTCGGCCATTACCGACGGGCTCACGCACCTGTTCAACCGTCGCTTCTTCACCGGCCAGCTGGAGCGAGCGCTCAAGTCCGGCCATACGGTGGGCGTTATTTTCTGCGATATCGACAACTTCAAGAAGCTGAACGACGAGCAGGGCCATCACCAGGCGGACCAGGTCCTTCGGCAAGTGGCGGCGATCCTCACCGAGGAGACAGAGGGCTCGGGGCTTGCCGGCCGTTACGGCGGAGAGGAGCTGGTCGCCTTCGCGCTCGGTTCTGGCGCCGCGGCCGCCGCAGCGGATCGAATCCGCGCGCGCATCGAGAAAGAGACGATCGTCACGGCGAGCATCGGCTATTCGCAGACAGACCTCGGGATCCCGGCCGACACGCTGATCCGGCAAGCAGACGAAGCCATGTACCATTCGAAGAACACAGGCAAGAACCGCGTCACCGACTACGCGGCCATGAGCCACGCCGGCTAGGGGCGCCGGCTGCGCTCCAATGAGTTACCGGCTTTCTTCCATCCTCCGAACGACCGGCCGCCGATTGGCGCCCTATATCGGCTCGTGTATACTTATAGCGATCAGGTTTAGAAGGAGATTTGACCGATGACTTCACTGCCCGCAGCATACGTCGAACGAATCCGCCGGCAGCTCGGCTCCGAAGCCGACGCGATGCTGGCCAGCTATGAGGAGCCGCGAACGTACGGCCTTCGGCTCAACCCGCTCAAACTGACGCCGGACGAACCTCTGTTTGCCCGACTGACCGAGCATTTCCAACTGAAGCCGATTCCGTGGTGCGGACTCGGCTATTTCTATGAGGAATCGGCCCGCCCGGGACGGCACCCGTGGCATGCCGCGGGATTGTACTACATCCAGGAGCCGTCCGCGATGATCGCGGCGGAACTGCTTGACCCTCAGCCAGGGGAGATCGTGCTCGACCTAGCAGCGGCTCCCGGCGGCAAGACGACGCAGATCGCAAGCCGCATGCAAGGCCGCGGACTGCTAGTCGCCAACGAGATTCATACCGGCCGCGCCAAAATATTGGCAGAGAATGTAGAGCGTCTCGGCATCGTGAATGCCGTCGTGACGAATGCCGCGCCGGATGAGCTGTCCGCCCGCTGGTCCGGCGCATTCGACCGGATCATGCTGGATGCGCCTTGTTCAGGAGAAGGCATGTTCCGCAAGGACCCGCCTTCGGCCTCGGAATGGTCGCCGGAGGCAATCGATGCCTGCGCAGCACGGCAGCGGTCGATCTTGCCCGACGCCGCCAAGCTGCTGAAGCCGGGCGGGCGGCTGGTCTATTCGACCTGCACGTTCAATCGTTCGGAGAACGAGGAGACAATCTCCTGGTTCCTAGAGGCCTATCCTGAGTTCGAACTGCTGCGCGAAGAACGAATGTGGCCGCACCGCGGCGAAGGCGAAGGCCATTATGCGGCTGTCCTCGAGAGAAGATCGTCCACCCCAGTCGCCGGCAACTCTCAGATTGCCGCGAATGAAGCGAGCGGGCGAGTTGCCGCTCGCGAGATTAGCCGCCGGGAGGCCGAACTCGGTTCGAACGAGCTCCCTGCGGTTGCGCCCCAAGGCAAAGCTGTTCGCCGCGCAGCCCGTTCCGGCGGCAAACTGGACGCAGCGGCACGCGGGGCTGCCGACGATGGCATGCGGCTTCTCCGCGAGTTCGCGGAGACTGCGCTTCCCGGATTCACGCTGCCGGCAGACGGCGAACCGCTGCTGTTCGGCGAAGCTCTCTATTGGCTCCCTGCTCCGGAAGCCGGCCCAATCTCAGCTGCCGGGCTGAAGGGGCTCAAGCTTCCGCGTCCCGGCCTGCAGCTGGGCAACGTGCGCAAGGGACGCTTCGAGCCCTCGCACGCTCTGGCGAGAGCCGTGCGGCCGGACATGGCCGCTCTCACCTGCGATTACCCGCCCGATAGCGCGGAGATCGCGGCTTATCTGAGAGGCGAGAGCTTGCCCGCACGTCACGGAGCGGATCGCGGCTGGGGGCTGGTAACCGTTGACGGCCATCCTCTCGGTTGGATCAAGGCGAACAACGGCCAGTACAAGAACCATTTTCCCAAAGGGCTGCGATTGAACTAGCGAGAGACGGCTCCTGAACCGCTGCCCGAATCGGATTCGTTCCCAACTCCCCAGGCGTTTCGCCCAATCACCCGCCGCCCGGGACAAATGTCCAATCCGCTCCTGCCCTTCTTCATACTATGAGGTAAGTGCAAAGCGGGACGAATGCCGGGTCAGGGCTCCGCTTTGCCTCCGAACGACAATTGCTCGCTCGCGGATCGTCGCGGGCTCGAAGGAGGTACCGCATGTCCAGCACGATAGGCGGCAGTAACGGGATCGCGGCGCTGATTCTCATTCTCTTCATTCTGTTGGTCATTTTGTTGTTCGCCTGTTTCTAACATTGCAGCTATACGCAATAAGGAGTTGGCTCGCGGCCAACTCCTTTTTGCTTTGCGGCACCTCGCCAACACGGAACCTTCGACCGGCGTCTCCACGTACCACACCTTGCAGTTGTCCCCTGATTCGTTTGCCGCTATATGTCTATTCTCTCTTTGGCAGGCTTATCCCCTCGGCTCAGCAGAAGAGCCCGTCATCTTCCCAGATCAGTCCGTCCGGTCCCTGCGATATTCCCGCAAGGCCGTTACTTCCGCCTCCGTCAGCTCTCGCCATTCGCCTGGCGATATCGTCCCGTCCAGTCGCAGCGGTCCCATCGCAACTCGGCGCAGATAGACGACTTCTTTGCCGACGGCCTCGAACATGCGCTTCACCTGGTGGTACTTGCCCTCCATGATCGTCAGCTCGACCCAGCTGAGCGGCTTGCCCTCGCGCTGCGCCGCCGCGAGCTCCGCGCCGCGAAGCGCCGGCAGAAGAGCTGTGCGCTCCGACGCCTCTGCCATCTCGGCAGGTGCCATCGCATCTCCTGCGCGGACGACCGACAGCACATCCAACTCGGCAGGCAGCGTCTCATAGCCGTCGTCCAGCGTCACGCCTTCTCGGAACCGCCGCTTGTCATCCTCGCCCGCTTCTCCGGCTACGATCGCACGGTACGTCTTCGGCACGTGCTTCTTCGGGGACAGCAGCTCGTGCGCCAGCTTGCCGTCATTCGTCAGCAGCAGCAGTCCCTCGGTATCTTTGTCCAACCGGCCCACCGGAAAAGGCGCGAACACGTTCATCTCCTCGTCCAACAGCTCCAGCACCGTTCGATCCCGATTGTCCTCCGTCGCGGAGACGTAGCCGGCCGGCTTGTTCAGCAAGACGTAGACAAACTCCCGATACACGATCCGTTCCCCGTTCAGCACAACCTCATCCTTCTCCGGATCGATCTGCATGCCCGGGTCCTTCGCCCTCACGCCGTTAACGGCAACCGCCCGTTCCTTAACCAGCGCCTTAATGCCGCTTCTCGTGCCGTAGCCGAGATTGCCGAGCATCTTGTCCAATCGAATCGTCTTCTTCATGCTTGCCTCGCTCTCCTACACCCAGCGCCAGCCGGGCAGCAGCTCATTCTTCAGCAGCGCGCCATCCCAACGTCCCCATCCCGCGGGACAATCATCGATACAAACGAGCGCCCAGCCTCGCCCGGACGCCGGATTCCCTTCCGCGTCCGTAATCCGCGACGGGTCGGGATGGAGCGACTCGCCCTTCATGTACTTCAGCGCCTCGTCCTCATCGCTGCTCAGCCGCAGCGATCGCGCGGCGTCGGTCATTCGCAGCCCCATCGCCAGCGCCTGCGACGGCTCGAAGCGGTGCTTCGACGCCGATCCGAGCAGCCAGCCGGGGCGTACCGGATGCAGCCGTTCGATCGGCGGCAGGCCGTCCGGCTGCAAGTACAGCATGTCGCCGCGCACGATCAGCCGTCCGCTCGGCCGCCAATCCGGCAGCATGTCCCGCGCGAACGCCATCAGCATCTCGCGCTTCTGCGCATCGGTCTGCCCCGCAGCCGGCCTCCCCTTGCCGCCGCTGTCTCTGCCGCGGCCGTGACCGCCTTGCGGCGCTCTGCCCGGTCGCGGCTTCTCCTTCGCCGCCGCGGGCGTGCGCATGCTCGCCGATACGCTCGCGCGCCGATCTGCCGGCCCGTCAACTGAAGCCAGCGGCGGGAACGACCAGTCGCGCCCTGCCGCTTCCGCCTCACGAGTCTCTGCCGCATCCTGCGCGCCCGACTTGTCGGCCACTGCCGCCCCCGCATCCGCAGCTCCGCCCTCGCGGACGAGCAGCGCGGCATAGTGCCCCTCGCCGCGGCTGCGGTGCGGCCATACGCGGACGGTGCCGGCCAGCGATGCCAGCCGCTCGCCTTCAAGCCCTGCCGTCCCCTCCGGCGTCAGCCAGTCGGGGCGGCCCGGGCCGAACCCCCACTCCGGCGGCGCTTCTACCTTCTCCACCGAGAAGTCCGGATGCTCCGCCAGGAACAAGGCGACACTCCCTTCATTCTCCTCCGGCGAGAACGTACACGTCGAATAGAGCAGCTTGCCGCCAGGCGCTACCAGCTTCGCCGCCTCGCGCAGAATGCCGCGCTGCATGGCCGCGTACCGCTGCACCGTATCCGGGTGCCGTTCCCACTCGCGCACCATCTCCTCGTCCTTGCGGAACATGCCTTCGCCTGAGCACGGCGCGTCCACCAGCACGCGGTCGAAGAACGCGCCGAACGCTTCCGCCAGCCTCTCCGGCTCCTCGTTCATGACGATCGCATTCGCCGCTCCGGCGCGCTCGACATTCTTGGCTAACGCCTTCGTCCGCTCCGAAGCGTTGTCGTTCGTCACGAGAACGCCGCGGCCTGCCAGCTTGCCAGCAAGCTGCGTTGACTTGCCGCCCGGCGCCGCGCACAGATCAAGCACGCGGTGTCCCGGCAGAACGCCTAACAGCTCCGCGGGCAGCATCGCGCTCGGTTCCTGAATATAATAGAGCCCTAAGTAATAGTGAAGATGCTTGCCCGGGCGATCCTCCTCCGCCGTGTACAGGCCTCCAGCCGTCCAAGGAATCCGATCGCCCGCCGCGCCGAAGCGTTCTTCATACGCCGCTCGGCTTAGCTTCAAAGCGTTGATGCGAAGCCCGGACGTTCTCGGGCTCGCGTATGTCGCGAGGAACGCTTCCGCTTCCTCGCGCAGCAGCTCCCTCATGGAGTGCTCGAATTGTGCCGGCAGTCTCATACCTTCTTGATCGTCTACCTCCGTCTGTCCTGACTGCCTTAACTGTTCTGGTTCTTGCCTGCTCGTATGAGCGCTTCACGCAGCTCGATGGCCAGCTCATTCAAGCCCCAGAGGTCTCCTTGCTCCCACAGCTCGTTGAACCGGAGCTGGAACTGCGCCGCCTCCCGAACGCGCCGGAAGAAGTATAGCCCCTGAATATCATTCATCACCTTGCGGACGACGTTCGACTCGCCTTCGAAATCCTGCTGCGCGTCGACGATCTCCTGCCGGATGCTGGACATCTCGTTATCCAGCTTGAAAGCCGCCTCCGACGCCTCGAACAGCCGCTCGCGCACATGCTCGGGAAGCTTCTCTTTATACTTATAATTAAGCGAATGCTCGATCGTCGCCCAGAAATTCATCGCCAGCGTCCGAATCTGAATCTCGGCCAGCACCGGCATCGAACCGATCGACGTCTGCACGGGATATTCCACAATAATGTGATAACTGCGGTAACCGCTTTGCTTGTAATTGGTAATATAGTCTTTCTCGTATACTACCTTCATATCCTGACGAATGCGGATCAGATCCGCTACCCGATGAATGTCGTCTACGAATTGGCACATAATGCGAATACCCGCGATATCCTCGATTCCCGTCTCAATCTGGTCCAGCGGCACGTTCAGACGCCTCGCCTTCTCCAGAATGCTCGAGATCCGCTTCACTCTCCCGGTCACGAATTCGATCGGAGCATACTCGTCACGGGACTTCATCTCGGAGCGCAGGCCCTTCAGCTTCACCTTCAGTTCCTCTACCGCCTGCTGATAAGGAAGCAAGAACCGATTCCAATCTCTACCGTCCATACCGGAAACTCCTTTCTGCCTATCCAAAAGAAGTTCGACTGCGACTGCCGCAATCCTGCCCCATCCAGCTGCCGTTTGTTATCCTCGCTTATGGTCGGCGCCGACCGCTTCCGAGATATGGCGGAAGCCGTCCTTGCGCAGCAGCCCGGCAAGCCCTCTAACGATCTCGGCGAACACGCCGGGTCCCTTGTAGATCAACGCCGTATACACTTCGACGAGACTAGCCCCGGCTCGTATCTTGTCGTAAGCGTCCTGCGCGGTGAAGATGCCGCCCGATCCGATAATCGGCAGCTTGCCTTCCGTCAGCCGGTAGATGGATGCGATAATCTCCGTCGACCGCTTCGTCAGCGGGCGTCCGCTTAAGCCCCCTGTCTCCTTCGCGTTCGGATGCGATAACCCGTCGCGGCCGATCGTCGTGTTCGTCGCGATAATGCCCGACATGCCGCTCGAGACAATCGCTTCCGCCATATAGGAGAGCTGCTCCTCGTCGTTATCCGGCGCGATCTTCACGAGAACCGGCTTCGGCTGTCCGCCTTGACGCTTCGCCTGGATATTCATCTCATCCTTCACCGCATCCAGCAAGCCGCGGAGCTCATCTCCGTGCTGCAGCTTCCGCAGATCCGGCGTATTGGGAGAGCTGATGTTCACGACGAAGAAGTCGCCGTGCGCATAGAGCCGCTTCATGCATTCGCGATAATCGTCCGCAGCGCGCTCGTTGGGCGTCGCTTTGTTCTTGCCGATGTTGACGGCAACCGGAACGCGCCGGCGGCCAAGTCGTTCCAGGCGCTTCGCCATCGCGTCCGCTCCCTCGTTGTTGAAGCCCATCCGGTTGATGAGCGCTTCGTCCGGAGGCAGACGGAATAGGCGCGGCTGCTCGTTGCCGGGCTGGCCGAGCGGCGTTACCGTGCCGACCTCCATGAAGGAGAGGCCGATCCGCGAGAATCCGCCAATCGCCTTCGCGTTCTTATCTAATCCCGCCGCAAGTCCGACCGGGTGGCCGAAGTGAAGCCCGAACAGATCGACCGCAAGCTCCTTGGGCGCATGAACGCCCCATATGACAGACATGAAGGAAGGAACGAGCGGAATCCGGGAGGCTTGGCCAAGGCCATCCACCACCAGATGATGAGCCGCTTCGGGGTCCATTTTGAAGAAGATAGGTTTGACGAGCTTATACATCCGACCGATAGACATCCTTTCCATATGAGAAAACCTTCCGCGTATCAGTTTAGCCTTTTCGAGCGCAAAAGAAAAGGGAGCAACCGCCCGGTACAAGCGGACGGGCATCTGGCTTTTTGACGAGCAACCGTTTACAATATAGGTATATATCATCAATCACTTGTTAAGGAAGGTTGATTACCGTGAGTTCAGCCAAAAAGCAGCGTCCCGCACTCCCCCATTCCAAGCAGCAGAAAGATCAGGTCAACAAGAAGGCGCTCATCTGGATCGGTTCTATCTTCGCGGCGATCGTTGTTGTCGTCGGGGTTCTGCTCGGGCTGAACGTCTAACCTGCCTGCCTCTGGGACAACTCCAACATCCATATCAAAAAATCCCCTCTCGGCCATGGCCGGAAGGGGATTTGTTTAAGCGATTCGCTTCGCCGTGCTTAGAAGTTGAACGGAGCGTCGGCGATCTTGATGGAATCCGTCGGGCAGCCGTCGCTGGCGTCCTGGAGATCGTCATAGAGCTCCTCCGGAATCTCCGTATTGCCATGATTGCCGTCGCCGCCGAAGATCACTTCCGCGAGACCTTCGTCGTCATAATCGTAAATATCGGGAGCCGTAGCGCCGCATGCGCCGCATGCGATGCAGGTATCCTTATCTACATAAGTAAATTTAGCCATTCCAGTAATCCTCCTTCAGTCGATCAACCCCGCGAAATGCATAAGAAAAAAGGGCTTTGCTATTGTCCAATATAATACAAAAACCTATGCAGATCAAACGAAAATACAGAACATAACGTTCTCTCCGCGAGCTTGCCGAACGTTATATTTGCCTATTCTTCCAAGGAATCCTTCTCGCGGAGAAAATCGGTTTGCAGCGAAGTCCCGCGGAGCTTCTTGTTGCGGATCAAAGCCGATGGATCGTCCGTCAGCATACCGGCGGTGAGCACCGCGCTCTCCCCGAACTTGTCCCTTAACTTATCCATGACTTGATTCAATTGTTCCTTGCGCGGCGTCGCTTCATACTCGAACAAGTCGAGTTGGACAGGTGTCTCTGCTTTGGGAGACAGCCCCTGAAGCGTAATGCCGAGAAGCCGGACGGGCATGCCGTTCTTCCAGTGGCGGTCCATCAGGCGGCACGCTTCACGGTACACGTCGTCCGCCGCGTCCGTCGGAATGTCGATTGTCTCCGACCGGGTGATAGTCTTCATATCCGGGTCGCGAATCGTAATTTGCACCGTGTGGCACATCATCCCTTGCCGCCGCAGCCTTCGCGTCGTTTGGTCGGCCAGATTGAGCAGCACCGCGCGATACTGCTCCCGTTCAGTCAGGTCCGCCGGCAGCGTCGTCGTATGCCCGATCGACTTGGCCGCTTCATGCTCGGGCTCGACGGGCGAGTCGTCGATTCCGTTCGCGGCCCGCTTCATCCAGTTGCCGTATACGCCGAAGCGATCGACCAGCCATTGCTCATCGGCTGCCGCAAGCTCCCCGATCGTCCGGATGTTCATCCGTGTCAGCTTCTCCGCGGTCTTCCGGCCGATGCCGACCAATGTCTGGCACGGCTTGTCCCACAGCAGCTTCGGCACCTCGCGCCGTCTCAGCACTGTGATGGCGTCGGGCTTGCGCATGTCCGACGCGATCTTGGCGAGAAGCTTGTTGGGAGCCACGCCGATCGAGCAAGGCAGCGACAGCTCCTCCTTGACCCGCTTCCGGATCAGCTCGGCGATCTCCAGCGGCTGTCCGAACTGGCCGCTGCCGGTAATGTCCGCGTAGCACTCGTCGATCGAGACCGCCTCGACCAGCGGCGTATAGCTGCCGACGATGCGCAGGAACCCCTTGGAGTAGCGGCGGTAGACATCGAAGTCCGGCTGAATGACGATCAGCTCCGGGCATGCTTGCATCGCCTGGCGCACGGTCATGCCAGTACGAACTCCGCGCGCCCTTGCCTCATAGGAACTCGTCACGACGACGCCCTTGCGCAGCTCCACGCTGCCGGCGACGGCCGTCGCTTTGCCTTTATATTTGTCCGGCTCCTCTGCGGCATGCACCGAACAGTAGAAGGCGTTCATATCGATATGCAGAATAATGCGGCTTCCGTTGCCGTTCACAGCGGTTCACCTCCCGGCATCGGCGAAGAAATCTAATCGTATTATACAATCTCGCATGTTATAATAGTAAGAATAATTGACGCTTTAACGCTTTAGGATATTCAAGGCAGGAGGCACGCTATCACATGACGACTTCCATCAGCATTTTCGACACGACTCTTCGGGACGGAACGCAAGGCGAAGGCATCAGCCTCACGGCGGAAGACAAGCTTAAGATCGCATTGAAGCTAGACGCGCTTGGCGTTCACTATATCGAAGGCGGCAATCCGGGCAGCAACGGCAAGGACATCGAGTTCTTCAAACGAGCCCGGGAGCTGAATCTGCAGGCCAAATTGACTGCGTTCGGCAGCACACGGCGCAAGAACAGCACCTGCGAGCAGGATGTGAATCTGAAGCATCTGATTGAATCCGGAGCTAGAGCAGCCACACTGGTCGGCAAGACATGGGACTTTCACGTTCACACCGCTCTCCAGACCACGCTGGAAGAGAATCTCGCGATGATCTATGAATCGATCGCTTATGTGAAGCGTCACGGCCTCGAGGCTATCTTCGACTCGGAGCACTTCTTCGACGGCTACAAGGCCAATCCCGACTACGCGATCGCCGCGCTCGCCAAGGCGAAGGAAGCCGGCGCGGACTGGATCGTGCTGTGCGATACGAACGGCGGAACGCTCCCGACGGAGATTCACGACATCGTCAGCCGGGTAACGAGCCTCATTCAAGCGCCGATCGGCATTCATACGCATAATGACTGCGAGCTGGCGGTTGCGAACTCACTGGCGGCTGTTAACGCAGGAGCCCGGCAAGTGCAAGGGACGATCAACGGCTACGGCGAACGCTGCGGCAACGCGAATCTCGTCTCGATCCTGCCGAATCTGCAGTTGAAGATGGGCTACTCTTGCATCAGCGATGAGCAATTGAAGTCGCTAACGAGCGTGGCGCGATACGTCGGCGAGATCGCCAACGTGAGCCTGCCTGTGAACCAGCCCTATGTCGGCACCGCCGCCTTCGCGCACAAGGGAGGCATTCACGTCTCCGCCATCCTAAAGGATTCGAAGACGTACGAGCATATCTCGCCGGAGCTCGTCGGCAACAAGCAGCGCGTGCTCGTCTCCGAGCTTGCCGGACAGAGCAACATTGTCTCCAAAGCGCAGGAGCTCGGCCTCGAGGTCAGCGAAGTCGCCAAATCGCGGGAGCTCATCGACCGGATCAAGAAGCTCGAACATGAAGGCTACCAGTTCGAAGGAGCGGATGCTTCGCTCGAGCTGCTGCTGCGCGAAGCGTTCGGAGACTCCGAGCCCATGTTTACGGTCGACTCGTTCAAGATTCATTGCGAGCAGCCTTCCGTATCCGGCAATACGGATATGCTGACCGAAGCGATCGTGAAGCTCCGGGTCGGCGGCCAACAGGTGTATACCGTGGCGGAGGGCAACGGCCCGGTCAACGCGCTCGACAATGCACTGCGCAAAGCGCTCGCCCCTTTTTACCCGGCTATCGCGAATATCCACCTGTCCGACTACAAGGTTCGCGTCTTGGATGAGAAGGATACGACCGCCGCGAAGGTCCGCGTGCTCATCGAGTCCTCGGACTTCCACGATACGTGGAGTACCGTCGGCGTCTCCTCCAACGTCATCGAAGCCAGTTGGGAAGCGCTCGTGGACAGCATCCGATATGCGCTGCTTAGCATGACTCGGAGCGAATCAGTGCCCGAAGCCATTCCCGAATCGCTTGGACTGGTGAACCACTAATCCATCCCCCCCTAAAGTGACGCGGTGCTCCGATGCTTTTTCCGATTACTTGTGGGGGCAGCCGCCGATTAACCATATCAATACAGCAATCGCCCGCGCAGTTCGCGCAGGCGATTTTTTGCTTTTCTATTTGCCATTATGGGAGAAATTACAACACTTCCTTCAGCATCTTCTCCCAATCGGCGACGGACTGCGCGCCTTCGATGCGATGTCGGATGACTCCGTCGCGATCCACGATAATGTTGACCGGATAAGCATAGACCTTGTAATCCTTCTCCGTCTTCCCTTCCGTATCCATCAGAATCGGGAATCGCAAGCCCTTCTCCTTCACGAAGTCCTTCGCGCCGCGAACGGTATCGTGCGTCGTGACATTCACCGCATATAAGTCCACTTGGTCTTTGTATTTGTCATATACCTTCATCAAATCCGGCGCTTCAGCATCGCATGGCCCGCACCAGGAAGCCCAGAAATTGATAATGACCGGTTTGTCCCGCTTGCCGCCCACTTCGTAAGTGGTTTGTCCGTCCATCGAGCTTAGTTGAATGGCCGGAGCCAACGCGCCTTCCTCCGGAGCGGTCTTCAGCTCTTGCTCCGCAGCGGACGTTGCCGCCGGATTCGCTTCGGCAAGCGGCTTCTCTTGCTTCATGCCATTCATGATCAGAATCACGACAATAATAAGGGCTACTGCGCCTAAAATGACAATATTGCGTTTCATTCCATTTCCCTCTTTCCTCTAGCGCTGCACCATCCATCTTACCTCAAATGCCGAACGATTCCAACCGCAGCAGCGGAATGTCCCCTGTCTCCGATGGGTACATTACTTGTGTCACGCACCCATCCGTTTACAGGAGGAGACCATGGCCACTTCATCTTCCAAAGACAAGCCGGAACGCAAGCTGCAGATCGTCTTCTCCAGCGATATTGCCTCAAGCTCCCGCTCTTCGCGAGGCCGGGAGGCAGCATCAGCTTCATCGAAAGCTCCGGCCAAAGGCAACGTATGGCAGATCATCGCCTTGGCTACTGTTCCACTCGTGCTTGTGCTCGGCAACTCGATGATCGTGCCCATTCTGCCCACTCTGAGCCGAGAGCTGAACATCTCTTCGTTCCAGAGCAGCTTGGTCATTACGTTATTCTCCGTTACAGCCGGATTAATCATTCCGGTCGCAGGTTACCTATCCGACCGCGCCAGCCGGAAAGCGGTACTCATTCCCGCTCTCATCATCTACGGAGGAGCCGGCGTGCTGTCAGGCTTCGCCGCAGTATGGCACTCCTATTGGCTGCTGCTCTGCTCCAGGGCCATTCAAGGCATTGGCGCCGCGGGCACGACAGCGATCGCGATGGCTCTTGTGGGGGATTTGTACAAGGATGCGGAGGAGAGCAAGGCTCTTGGCATTATTGAAGCCTCCAACGGCTCAGGCAAGGTCATCAGCCCGATTCTCGGCTCGCTTCTTGCGCTTATCGTGTGGTACGCCGCCTTCTTCGCATTCCCGATCTTCTGCGCCTTATCGCTGCTTGCCGTTATATTCCTGATCAAGGAACCGAAGCGCGAGAAGGGTCCGATCCAGTTGAAGGCTTATGTTCAGAAAATACGCGAGGTATTCGCCAAAGACGGAAGATGGCTCATCATCTCGTTCTGGGCGGGCGCTGCCGCCATGTTCACTTTGTTCGGCGTGCTCTTCTTCCTGTCCAACATTCTGGAAGACAAGCCTTATAATATCGAAGGGGTATGGAAAGGCATGATTCTGGCCATCCCCGTCTTCGGGATGGTAACGGTCGCTTATATTACCGGTGCCGTCATTAAGAAGAACGGCGTCCTCATCCGCTGGCTGTCCAATATTGGACTTGCGTTGATGGCAGCCTCGTTATGCGCCGCGATCTGGCTTAATCACAGCCTATATGTCTTTATCGGTCTGCTGACCGTCAGCAGTATCGGGACAGGGATGCTCCTGCCCTGCCTGACGACAATGATTACGGGAGTGGTTGACAAGGCGCAGCGCGGCATGATCACGTCGCTGTACAGCAGCCTGCGGTTTCTGGGTGTCGCGTTTGGTCCTCCCCTGTTCGGCTGGCTAATGGAGATCTCGCATCGAACCGTATTTATCACGGTGTCGTCGCTATCTTTTGTCACCTTCCTGCTCGTACTGTTCTTCGTGAAGCCTGCCAAACAGGTCAAATAGGTCAAATAAATCATCCTCAGGTTGCCCAAAAGGACTTCGCCCCTCATACTGTTCTTATTAGTTTAGAGTGAGAACACCGGAGGGGTTTCCATGTCGGAACGTTTGAAGAGAGCCGTCATTACGCATTCGGTTCAAGCAAGCTTGATTGAACAATGCCGAGCCCGCAAGCCCTATGAATCGTGCGGCGTTCTGTTTGGCGAAGTCGCCAACTTGGTTGTCCGCGCAGACGGCTTCGCCTTCATTCGCAATGTCGCGGTTCATCCGGAACGCTCGTTCCAGTTCGATCCGGCCGAGTGGATTCAGGTTGGCTGCCATGCACAAAAAAACCAACGAAGTATCGTCGGTTTTTTCCACTCCCACCCTTATGGTCCTCATCGCCCCAGCCAATTGGACGCGGAAGGGCAGGACGTATCGGCGTCGATGTGGATTGCGGACTTATCGCGTCAGCATGAGGCACTTCATGTATACGGATTCGATTCCGGATCCCGTCCGCGCCCGTTAACGCAGGAGCAGCCAGAAGCGAAGCCGTCGAAGCCGCAGGCGCAATCGTCATGGTACGCCATTCCGCTGACCGTCTGCGCGGATTAGTGCCGGCTCAAGTAGGCGTACAGATCGCCTAACGTGTTCACTTGCTTGGCTTCCATACGCTTCAGGAATTCGAACCACAGCTTCGCCGTCATGATGGAATCATGAAGCGCATGATGACGGCAGGTTACCTCGATGCCGTACGTCTCGAGCAGCTCATCCAAGCCGTAGCTCTTCCGGTTCGGCTCCAGCCACTTCGCGACCATCATCGTGTCGAGCACCCGATGCGTCAGATTCACCTTCGATGTCTTCCACAACGCGGCGTTCAGGAACTGCTTGTCGTGGCCGCTGCCATGGGCAATTAACACGCGCCGATCGGCGTAATCAAGGAAGTCGTGAAGACCCTGCATCAGCTCGGGGGCAGCTCCCGCCATCTCGTTCGTGATGCCCGTCAGTTCGACGATGTGCTTAGGCACCTTGCGCTTCGGATTCACAAGCCGATAGAACGGCTCGCTCTCCTCCAAGTCACCGCCTATGATTCGCACGCCGCCGATCGAGATAATCTCGTCCCCGTTATTGGGATTGAAGCCGGTCGTCTCCAAATCGAACACGACGGCCGCAAGCTCACGAAGCGGGGTCTCCAGCACAGACTCCTTCCGCTGGTCGCGCGACATCGAACGGATGAACGCCATCTGCTGCGCATTCGAAGCGCCCAGCAGAGAAGCGATCGCCGGCGTTATGCCGCCCACTTTGTACAAATTCCACATGCGGCCCATCGGACTCTTGGGCTCCTTCATGCTGTTCACCTCCCGCCGAAGCGGCTTCGCAGCTCTCTCTCAATCTGCCGCTGCAGCTTGCGGCAGAGTTTCAGCGCATTCTTCAGAGGAGCCTTCCATTCGCGTTTAAGTTTGGCTGCAGGCAGCTTGCCGTTCACGATTCGTATGCCGTCCTCGCTGCGCTCCGAAGCGAGCATGCGCAGCTGCATGAATAAGGCGATCGCCTCCGTCGCCAACAGCGCCTCTTCCGAGGGCAGAATACCGGCCTGCTCCAACGCCCGTATGCGCCGAATCGTGCTCGTCTCGCGGATGCCGGACCGTACGGCCAGCAAGCGGAAGACGTTCACCATCGGAATATAAGCGCCGTATTTAATATCCAATGTTCCGGCCGTCTCTCCATACCGCTCCTTCAGCAGCTGGCCGAAGACGCCGATCAGCGCCTTATGCCGCAGGGTATTCTCCATCATCCTTCGAGCGATGACCGGATGGCCGAGGACGTCCCTGCGGAACCGGTTCGTCCATCTCGCAGCCAGCTCCGCGTCTCCGGCGACGAGTCTCGCATCCGCCGCAATGAGCAGATAGCGGACGTTCTCCCAGCTCGGATCCGCGAACCAGCCGTCGAGCTTGCGTTCCCAATCCCCAATCGGCATGCACCATTCGGGATTGGAGGCGATCACATTGCCTTCGCAAGGCGGATATCCGATCGAGATCAAATATTGAACCGCCGTAGAGGCAAACGTTCCAAAATAGCGCGACAGCCGTTCCGCATCCGCCTCGTTGGCCGGATTCTCGTAGATTAGCCCGCTGTCTTGGTCGCTGCTCATCGTCTGCTCGCTGCGCCCCCCGCTCCCGAACAGCAAATACGCGTATGGCACGGGTGGAGCGCCCAGCCCCAACCGTGCCATCTCGGCCATAACTAACTCCAACGCTCTCGCAATAAGAGCATCTTGGAGCTCGTTCAGCTCTTCAACCCACTCCATTATGGGAGAAGAGGAGAGAACCGCCTCCAGGCGATTCTGCTCCTCTTCCCTTATGCTTCGCAAGCTGTCCGGATTGCCGGCGCCTTTAATGTCAAGCAACAGCCTCTCCTTGTGGAGAATGGACATGCGGCTTATTCCCTCCTGTAAGGACGCCGGTAAACGTGACGCCGACAAGGTAACGTGCAATCTTAGATTCGTTCGTTAGAGATTAGAGCGCAGTCGTCGTATTCGACTTCTTCAGCGCTTCCGGGTAGCCGTAGCTGCCATGCTCGCTCAGGTCGAGACCGACAATCTCTTGCTCTTCCGTTACGCGCAGCCCCATGATTTGCTTAATGACCCACAGCACGATGAACGATGCCGCGAATGCGAATGCTCCGCAGACGACAACCGACAGGAATTGCACCCACAGCTGGTGTCCGCCGCCGCCGTAGAACAGGCCCGCTTGGCCGACGCCCACTTTCTCTGCCAGTTCAGGGGTTGCAAAGAATCCATTCGCCAAAGTTCCCCAAACTCCTGCCGCTCCGTGAACAGACAGAGCGGCGATCGGATCGTCCACACGGATCTTCTCGAAGAACAGTTGGCTGAAGAATACGAGCACACCTGCGATAAGACCTATCACAACAGCTGCCCAAGGCTCAACGTATGCGCAGGATGCGGTGATGGCAACCAGACCGGCCAGCGCGCCGTTCAGCGTAACGCCGATATCCGCTTTGCCTTTCACGAGCCAGGAGATCAACAGCGCGGCAACCGCACCGCCGGCAGCGCCCAATTGCGTCGTGAATGCGACGTAAGCGAAGAATCCGTCGCCGATCGTGAGCGCGCTGCCTGCGTTAAAGCCGAACCAGCCTACCCACAGCAACAGTACGGACAAGGAAGTGAATACTTGGTTATGTCCGAGAATCTCGTTGGCGGAGCCGTCTTTGTTGTACTTGCCGATCCGCGGCTTGAGCAGGATCGTTGCCGCGAAGGCAGCCATAGCGCCCGTCAAGTGTACGACGGTCGAACCGGCATAGTCCTGCGAGCCGTCTTCAGCCAGCCAGCCGCCGCCCCAGATCCAGTGTGCGATGACGGGATAGATCACCGAACCGAAGAACAGCGTGAAGATCAGGTACACCGACAGCTTGGCGCGTTCCGCGAAGCCGCCCCACGCGATCGACATCGACACAGCTGCGAACGCGAGCTGGAAGACGAAGAATACGCTGGAAGGATAAGCATCTCCTTCGGCCGCGGAGATCGAAGGATCGAAGAAGAAATTGCCAAGCCCGAGGATCTTGTTCAGTCCTTCGCCAGCGTCGCCGCCGAATGCGAATCCGTATCCGACCGCCCAGTAAACCAAGGAAATAAGTCCCACTGTGAAAATCGTCTTGCCGGCGACGTGACCCGCGTTCTTCATTCGGGTAGAGCCCGTCTCCAATAGAATAAAACCGCCTTGCATCAGTAGCACGAGTACGGCCGCGACCATAATCCATACCGCGTTAAGTCCCATCTCTACCATACAACCGACCACTCCCAACGTGTAATGTTTCATAACATTTTAAGAAAGCCTTAATGCCATTATAGTTAGATGTTCACGATTTGACAATATGATTTTTTCAGAAATCTTCGCAAACTTGGTCAGAAATCTAACATTAAGTGGGTTGATTTTGATTAATGTTAAGATTTCGGTCTCGAAATAGTCTTTATATGTAGATATCCGGGTAAATATCCCTACACAAGCTCATCCTGCTGTCTTATCGAAAGTTAACAACGAATTAGATGTCAGTTAATATGTCGCAATAAACTGAAACAGTCGGAAAATAGGGGCATTACAGGAAGCAACACGTTTGACTGTATGGTTGAAGATTGAGTATATTAGCATTAGGATGTCACAAGTTATAAAGGAAAGTAGGTGAGAGTTGTGCGTCAAGGATCGATGGAATCCCCGCGCAAGCTGTATCGAATCGGCGAGTTGGCCCGGCTCTCCGGCATCAGCCCCCGCACGATCGATTACTACACCGGTTTAGGCCTCCTCTCTCCGGTCAAGCGTTCAGAAGGCAATTATCGCCTGTATAATGATGAAACCTTGGAACGGATCCGCCGTATTGAACAATTGAAAGCTCAAAAATTTACGCTTGAAGAGATTAGGGAGAAATTCGCGGCAATCAATCGGGTAACGCCGGATGAACAGGTCACCCGCAAGCTGGCTGACCTGCACGATCATCTTACGCTGCTCGAACGCGAAGTGAAGGAATTGGAGCCTGCGCTCGATCAGCTTAAGCCGCAGCAAGCGAAGCGCCTATTCCGGGCGCTGACGCCGCAGACGGCGGCCTGCGTCGAAGCTCTGCTCCTTCTGCTTAACAAGAGCAACCTGATGTAGCCAGCGAACAAATCCGATACGGAGGGACAAAATCTATGTGGTGGTTTCACCCGGTCGATCTTCTAATCATACCCGCATTCCTGTTGTCGTTATGGGCGCAATTCCGAGTGAACGGGACATTCAACAAGTTCTCGGAGGTTCCGGCCGCCAGCGGCATGACCGGCTACGAGGCCGCTAGACGCATGCTTGACCACAACGGCTTGCACGACATTCCGATCGAGCCCGTACCCGGCAAGCTGTCCGACCACTACGATCCGATCCATCGGGTCGTCAGGCTGTCCGAGCCGGTCTATTATGAGAATTCGATCTCGGCCATCTCGGTTGCCTGTCACGAAGTCGGCCATGCCATTCAGCACAAGCAGAACTATCCGATGCTCGTGCTGAGACACCGGATGTTCCCGGTCGTCAACATCGCGTCCGGCATCGCGCCGTTCCTGCTCATCGCCGGCTTCCTGTTCCAGTTCGCCGGTCTGATCGGCCTAGGCATCGTGTTCTTCGCCGCTGTCGTCGCGTTCCAGCTCGTCACGCTGCCGGTAGAATTCAACGCCAGCAATCGCGCGCGCAAGATCATGGTTATGGAAGGCTTCATCACCCAGCAGGAAGGCAAAGGCGTAGGCAAAGTTCTGAACGCGGCCGCCTTGACTTACGTCGCTGCCGCACTAATCTCGCTGCTCGAACTGGTTAAATATGTGATGATCTTCACCAGCAGCAGCCGCGAAGAATAAGAAGGCTCATTCGCAAATTGTAAATACAATGCAGGGAATCCATATGCTCCCCATTCGGTCAACAGGTGAAAGAAAAACCTGTTTGCTGTAGGGGAGCATCTTCTTTGTCCAAAAATGAGCTGAAGAGGACGAGCAAATGCACGCAAATCGAAACGGCCACTGAGACATGTACTGCTTAAGCAATGAGGCGTACAATCGCGAGGTCCGGGCTGACTAAGCCTTCGTTATACATTTTGTTCATGTAGATAATCACGATACGTGCTTATATGATTTCATAAGAAAAAGCCCGAACCATCAAAGGTTCAGGCCGATTCTATCGCGAACGATACTCCTCCTGGAAGTAGTGGATCAGAAAGTCGTGGAACAGTCCGGCAACGGTTGACAGCTTCTCGCCCTTCCGGCGGATGAGCGCGATCGTCCGGGAGACGCCTGGCTCCTTCAACCGGACGACCGCCGGCATGAAGGAGCTCGTATGACTAAGCGCCATCTCCGGCAACAGGCTGACGCCCATTCCAGCCGCCACCAACCCGCGAATGGCATCGGTCTCTTCGCCTTCAAAGCCGATCTTCGGGATGAATCCTGCCGCCTTGCACGCGTCCCAGACGATCGGTCGCAAGGAATACCCATTGCTGAACAACACGAAAGTCTCGTCCTTCAGCTGTTGCAGATCGATCTCTTCTTCCCGCGCGAGCGGATGATTCATCGGAAGAATGGCGAACAGATTCTCCGTCAGCACAATCTCGCCGCATACGCGATCGTTCTTGTCCGGCAGCGGCGAGATGAATGCGAGATCTACCTCTGCATCGAGCACATCCCGGATGAGCGAGGCGAACATCCCTTGCTTAAAGCGGAATTTAACGTTCGGATGCTTCGCTCGAAACTCAGCGATGACTTGAGGGATCAGGTGAATGCCTAAGCTATGCGGGAATCCGAGACGAATCTCTCCGTGCTCCGGATCGAGAAACTCATGAATCTCGTTCACGGCCTGATCCAGATTGTCCAGAATGCTCTCCGCTCGCCGCAGGAACAATTGGCCGACCGGCGTTAGTTGCACATTACGCCCCCGCTGCATGAACAAGCGCACGCCGAGCTCTTCCTCCAGCCGATGGATTTGCCGGCTGACTGCCGATTGCGCCACATGCAGCTCCTCCGCCGCCTTGGTGACGTGCTGCATTCTCGCTACATGAACGAAATATTGCAATTGTCGAAGTTCCAACTCATCCCGACTCCTTCCAACTTATCGCCGCCTGAAGATCCCATATAGTACGAACCCTGCCGCCAGGCCGCCAATATGCGCCCAGTAGCCGATGTTCGGGAAGATAAAGGAGTAGATGAGCCCCGTCGCCAGAATACCGTAGACGGTCGTGCGCGAGCCCTGGTCAAGCCGCTCCCGCTCAAGTAGGCAGATGAACAAATAAGCGCCATATATGCCGTATATAGCTGTAGAAGCGCCGACAGCGTACCACGGTCCATTCGCCATCCAGACGGCGATCAGGTTGCCTAAGATGCCCGAGACGAGATAGAACAAGCCATACCGCAGATGACCGAAGATCCTCTCTAGCGGAGCCGCGAACACGAATAGGCCGAACAGGTTAAAAATCAAATGCGGCCAGCTGCCGTGCAGGAACAGCGCAGCAACATATCGCCATGCGCCAGCGGAGCCCTCCAAGTTGTTGATTGCTCCAAGCCGCATCAGATTATCGAAGGTGAAGCCGCCCCCGATCAGTTCCGCTGCGAACATGATGACGCATAGGATCATGATCGACGAATTGACCGGGTACAGCCTTATATACTGGCGCCAGCTCTCGTATCGGACGAACAGCATCGCCGGATTCCCCTTTCCACTGAAGAGCGTCACGCCTCAGCGTCACGCCTCGAATTTCCGAATATTGGACATGGCTATTCCAGCGGATTATAATAAATTCGGCAAGCCCATTCCTTAAAGGAGGTTATCCCTTATGAGCCAAGAACGCACAAATGTTGCTGCATTTAAAGGCAATCCCCTCACCCTGATCGGACCGGAGCTGAAGATCGGCGATCAAGCGCCGGACTTCCAACTGGCGAAGAGCCTGGTCGAGACCGCATCCTTGCAAGACTATGCAGGCAAAGTCAAGCTGATCAGCGTGGTGCCGTCCATCGACACCGGCGTCTGCGACGCCCAGACGCGCCGCTTCAACGAAGAAGCGTCCAAGCTTGGCGACGATGTCGTCGTCTTGACCGTCAGCGCGGATCTGCCGTTCGCGCAAGCCCGCTGGTGCGGAGCTGCCGGCGTTGACCGCGTCGTCATGCTCTCCGACTACAAAGACAATACCTTTGGTAAAGCATACGGCGTCCTGATCAAAGAGTTTCAACTCGACATGCGCTCGATCTTCGTGATCGATAAGAACGACAAGATCGCGTATATCGAAGTGCTTCCCGAGATGACTGAGCATCCGAATTACGAAGCGGCAGTCAATGCCGCCAAAGCGCTGCTGTAACTGAATCGAGATTCGGCATTTCGCGCCCTAATGCAACAAAAGCGAGGCAAGGCCAAGTGCCTTCCTCGCTTTCTTATGTTCTTCTTCAATTAAACTTTATAAGATGAGAGCTTCTTATCCAGTACCGAATAAATGTCCTGAATGACCCGGTAGTTAGCTCCCAGATCCCCGAGCGAACCCCGAGAAGCCGAATAAATATCGACTGCCGAAGATCCCGGTCCCGTCCCGACGATTTGAACGGTAATGTCCATCGTCCGGCCGGCCATCGATCGCTTCTCCATGACAATCTCGCCGATCGTCGGCACTTCATGAAGGACGCGATAGCCTTGCATCTTCTTCAAGATCGATGCTACTTCCTCAAATGCCCGATCTTTGGATAAGCGGTAATAATGGGATTTCAACTTCGGATCCTTCGCCTTGTCGCCCGTATGTTCCTGGCTGCGAAAAAGTCCGATGAGCATTCGCTTTAGCAATACACTCTCTCCCTCCGGGTGCCAAATGCGCCATATATTATCATACCACGCTTGTCCCGGCGATAAAAGCCATATTAAAGGAAAAACCCGCATATGCCGTTCGGCGTGCTCGTTTCTGAACCCGCTCTCGCAGGTGGGTGTCCGCAATCCGAGTTTTGACGTCCCCTTTCGAGGGCATGTCAGCCGTCCGATGATGTAGGACTCCCTTGGAAACAGCATTGGTTCAAAACATGGATCGCCTTAACGCACATCGCAGGAAGTAAGAACATTATAAGCACGCGCGGAGCAAAAGTAAACCCCTGGTCAAACGCTCCGATCGCTCTCTTCTTTATCTCTGGCTGCCGAATCATCAAGCTGAATCTCGTCTGCGCCTGCGTTCGCTTCCGCCTTGGCCTGCATCTTCTGGATCGTCTGGTAGAAATTAAAGAAGGCGATCAGTGCGATGACCGTGCCCGTGAAGAAGAAGAGCAGGAACATATTAAGCACTGCGAAGCTGATATAAATGGCGAAAGCGCTTAGAATTGCAGTCGACAGAGTACGAAGCGGCCGGCCGATCGTCAAGATGAGCGAATTCTTCATGATCTGCAGCGTCTTCATGTGGAAGTGCGCTAGCAGCGAGAAGAAGTGGAACAGCGAGACGATTAACAGAACGATGAAGGCAAGGAAGACGATGCCGAGCACGCCGAAGCCGCTAATATGCTTCGAGTACATCTGCATGTCTACTACCAGAATGGCGAACAAGACGGAATACACAATGCCGCCTAGCATAGCTTGAACGTAATTCTGCTTATAGTTTCGGAAGTAGGTTCGGAACAAAGGGACATCCGTCTCGCCCATGACCCACTTCCGGACGACCGAGAACATAGCCGAGGTCGCCGGAAACAGGGTGAAGGGGGACACGATGGCTAAGACAATGGAAGAGGAGACGAGCAAGCCCGTCGCCTCCGCCTCCGTCGCCGTATTGGAGCTAAGGTACATAAACACCACTAGCCATACCGGACAGGACAACAGAACCCAGAGAACATTCGTTACTGCCAAGCGCATGATCCATTCGGAGATCTTGTAGAAGCCGCCCATCATGCCCCGCATTTCCATGGGATTTCCTCCTCAACGACGCAGCTGATTAGTGTTAGATGTTGACGTAATCTTCGTTATGCGAACGAGTGCTGCGCTGGTCGTCGCGGCGTTCGCCGCGCGGCGCGCCGCCGCGGTAGCCGCCGTCATCGCGGCGATCGTTGCGATAGCCGCCTCCGCCGCTGCCGCCTTCGCGGTATGGCTTGCGATAGCCGCCTCCGCCATGGCCGCCTTGACCGCCGCGGTTGTAGCCGCCGCTGCTGCGTCCTTGGCCGCCGCCTTGGTAACCGCCGCGTCTCTGGCCATATCCCCCTCCGCTGCCGCCGCGACCGTCGAACTTCCGCTTCTTGGAGCGGATCGGATCCTCCGGCGTCAGCTCGACGTTCACGTCGTTCTTGTCGCCCGTGAGCAGCTTCATCGCTGCGGAGAGCAGCTGTACGGAATCGTATTGCTCAAGCAGCTGTGCCGCCACGAGCTTGAATTCGGACGTATTCTCTTCGCCGGAGACGACATCGATGATGCGGTCGGCGATGACGCGCTGCTTGCCTTCCATCGCTTCTGCCATCGTCGGCAGCGGCTTCCGGGAGATGCGGTGGCGAGTGACCTTCTCGATGAAGTGCAGGTGGTCGATCTCGCGAGGCGTGACGAACGTCCAAGAAGTGCCTTCCTTGCCTGCCCGGCCCGTACGGCCGATCCGGTGAACGTAGCTCTCCGGGTCTTGCGGCAAATCGAAGTTAATGACGTGCGTGACGCCGGAGATGTCCAAGCCGCGGGCTGCGACGTCGGTAGCGACCAGCACGTCGATGCTGCCGTCGCGGAATTTCCGCATGACGGCGTCACGCTGGTTCTGCGACAAGTCGCCATGCAAGCCGTCAGCTGCATAGCCGCGCTTCATGAGCGCTTCGGAGAGTTCCGCTACGCGGCGCTTCGTCCGGCCGAAGATGATGGCAAGCTCCGGCGGTTCCATATCCAGCAATCGGCACAGGCCGTCAAACTTCAATCGCTCTTGAACTTCGATGTAGAACTGCTGAATGTTCTTGTTCGTCGTTTGCGTCTTCGGGATCATGGAGATGTGTTCCGGGCTCTTCAGGAACTGCTGAGCCAGCTTCTGAATGTTCGGCGGCATCGTCGCCGAGAAGAGGAGCGTCTGGCGCTGTTCCGGCACTAAGCTTAGAATCGATTGGATATCATCCATGAAGCCCATGTCGAGCATTTCGTCCGCTTCATCGAGCACGACCGTCTGAACGTCGTCCAGGCGAATCGTCTTGCGGTTGATATGGTCAAGGAGACGACCAGGGGTACCGATAATGATTTGAGGCTTGCGGCGAAGGCCGCGGATTTGGCGTCCGATATCCTGTCCGCCGTAGATTGGCAAGGAGCGGAGCCCCTTCGTGCGGCCGAGCTTCTCGATCTCTTCAGCTACTTGAATAGCCAGCTCGCGGGTCGGCGTCATAATCAGGGTAACGATGCGGTCTTCAGACTTCTGGATCTTGCTCACCAGCGGTATGCCGAACGCAGCCGTCTTGCCCGTGCCGGTCTGAGCCTGCCCGATCATATCTTTACCGCTTAGAGCGACGGGGATCGCATGTTCTTGAATAGGGGTCGGTTCCTCATACCCCAGTTCTGTAATGGCTTGAAGAACGTCAGCCTCCAAACCGAATTGTGAGAATGTGCTCAAATTTTTTTCAAACTCCTTCTGTATTGGGCCTTCTATTGAACGGCTTCCAAAAAAATATACAGTACATTATAACACAGTTAGCTTTGGAAACTCCAGTCATGGCAAAATTGGGCTTCACAACGCTTATTTTCGATTCATTTCGTTGGCTATGCACGTCGGTATTGCGTTACTGGGGCAGGGCACGCTATTCTTATTGTTTGGATTATGTTGTACACGAAACGGAGGATCTTTCTCTTGAACAAATGGCTGTCCCTTATTCTCGGCACGCTGGTCATGGCGGCAGGCTCCGCGGTGATCGCTTGCGGCTTCCAATTACTTCTCATTCCTCTCGGGCTGCTCAGCGGAGGCGTCTCCGGCGTAGCCATGGTAATCGGCTATATAACCGACTGGAACATCGGCTGGCTTTATTTTGCCCTGAACATCCCGATTCTTATTTGGGGTTTGAAGGTACTTGGCCGGCGCTTTATCTACTACAGTCTCGTCTCCGTCGCATGCACCTCTGTGTTCATGCAATTGATTCCAGTCTCGAGCGTGACGGACGAACCGCTCCTTGCAGCCGCATTCGGAGGCGTGCTGGTCGGCACGGGAACAGCTGTCATGCTGCGGTACGGTGGCTCATCCGGCGGATTCGACATTGTGGCATCCATCATATCACGTTACCGGGATTTGCCTGTAGGCATTCTCATCTTCATCCTGAATGCGGCCGTCGTCGTATCCTTGATCTTCTACAACCAAGATTGGGATGCCGCTCTCTATTCTATGCTGTCGATCTTCGTGACGGGAAGAGTGATCGACGCCGTTCATACGCCGCACCGCAAGGTGACCGCCTTCATCGTGACGAATGAGACGGATGAGCTTGCCTCCCGACTGCTTCAAATCCCTCGCGGCGTGACGATTGTCAAGACGAGAGGAGCTTTCACCCGTACAGAGAAGGACATGTTAATGACCGTCACCACAAGGTACGAGCTGGCTGAGCTTCGCAGGCTGATACGAGAGCTCGATCCGAAAGCGTTCGTCAATGTCGTCGAGACGGTTGACGTGATTGGCGAATTCCGAGGCCGGCGCAACCGCTAAATATCGGGCTTATACGCTATTAGTCCCCCTGCAATGTTCTCCATTGTTCCGCAAATTCCTACAAAATACCCCTGTCTCCCCATAAGAAACTCGTTTATAATCGGGACAAATAGCTTATGGGGAGAGTCGTCCGATGAACGTCCTGCTTACTTTATTCCTGTTGCTTCACACTTCCATGTCCGGAAGCGGAACGGAGAATCAAACCGCCGACGCCAAAGTCTCCGCCTTCCAGCAGATCGTTCATGCGATTGAGAGCGGGGCCAGCCCCGGACAGACAGCCGAGCTTCCGGCCGAAGGCTCAGCCTCGGAAGGAGCATCCGGCAAGTCCGATCCGCAGCCGGATGCTCCTGAAGTCAAAGGCATATACGTAACAGCATACAGCGCAGGCGGTTCGAGAATGTCAACGCTTCTCGATCTGGTCGATAAGACCGAGCTGAATGCCATGGTCATCGACATTAAGGACGACAGCGGTTATATCACGTACAAGACCGATAATCCGAACCTGCAGAAGATGGGAACCCCTCAACCGTTCATCAAGGACATTGACAAGCTGATGAGCACGCTGCAAGAGCATGAAGTTTATCCAATCGCACGCATTGTCGTCTTCAAGGACACCGTGCTGGCGAAGAAGCACCCCGAGCTGTCTTACGTCCAGAAGGACGGATCGATCTGGAAGAACGGCAACGGCGACGCCTTCGTCAATCCTTACCGCAAGGAAGTGTGGGATTACAACGTCGAGATCGCGAAGGAAGCAGCCAAACACGGATTCAAGGAGATCCAGTTCGACTATGTCCGCTTCCCTGAAGGCTTCGAGAAGAAGGCCGATTCGCTGCAATTTTCCAAGAACGACGAGACGCGGGTTGATATCGTCGCCGACTTCGTCAAATATGCCCGCGAGCAGCTCGAGCCGCTCGGCGTCCGCGTCTCGGTCGATATTTTCGGCTATGCGGCTTCAGTTCCGGCGGCAGAAGGCATCGGCCAGGACTTCGTCAAGATCTCCGATTCGGTCAACGTCATCAGCCCGATGATCTACCCAAGCCATTACAGCACCGGATGGTTTAAGCAGAAGGACCCCGACCTCGCCCCATACGAGACGATCAAAGGCGCGATGGAGGATACGCACGAGAAGCTGTCAGAGCTCGGCGGCCAGCAGCCGATCGTTCGCCCTTGGATTCAAGATTTCACGGCAAGCTGGCTCGGTAAAGGCCATTATATGAAATACGGGGCAGCCGAGGTCTCTGCTCAGATTAAAGCGCTGAACGATTCAGGAGTGACGGAGTTCCTGCTCTGGAACGCAAGCAACAAATACTCAGCTGGCGCGAAATATTGATGACTCTCCCAAGAAGTGTCGCGTTGATTCTCACATGCAAAAGAGTGCCGGTCGCCCCGTTCGGGCGGCCGGCACTTCTGTTATTCGCGGGCGGTCGCGGTTATTGCGCCAAACGAATCGCCAAATTGTATAAGTTCATATCGAAGGGCTTCTTCGTGGTGACCACTTGTTCGATGTCCGTCGTGACGAGCTCGCCTTTGACGATACCGCAGGCTTTAGCCGAATCGCCTTCAATCAGCTTCTCCACGGCGAAGTCGCCGAGACGGCTCGCGAGAATCCGGTCGTTGTGCGTCGGCGTTCCGCCGCGCTGAATGTGCCCAAGAACCGTCGTGCGAGGCTCGATGCCGCTGTACTCATGCACCTGGCGGGCGATATCGTCGCCTTTGCCGGCTCCTTCCGCCACGATAATAATACTGTGGCGCTTGCCGTTCTGGAAGTTCTCCTTCATACGCCCAGAGATCTCCCGTATGTCGAACGGCACTTCCGGCACCAATATCGATTCAGCGCCGCTAGCCAATCCCGCGTACAAGGCGATGTCGCCGCAATGCCGGCCCATGACCTCGACAATCGAAGAACGCTCGTGAGAAGTCATCGTATCGCGCAGCTTGTTGATCGCGTCCACGACGATGCTGACTGCCGTATCGAAGCCGATGGTGAAGTCGGTGAACGGGATATCATTGTCGATCGTGCCCGGAAGCCCCATCGTCTTGATGCCAAGCTTGCTCAGCTTGTTGGCTCCTTGGTAAGATCCGTCGCCTCCGATAACAACCAGCCCGTCGATGCCCTTATTGCGAAGCACCTCAGCGCCGCGCTGCTGGCCTTCCGGCGTCAGGAACTCCTTGCAGCGGGCTGTCTGCAGCACCGTGCCTCCGCGCTGGATAATATCGCCGACGCTGCGCAGATCCATCTGGCGCAGGTCTTCGTTCAGAAGGCCCTGATATCCTCGTTGAACCCCATAAACTTCAATTCCCCGGTACAACGCGCTGCGCACGACGGCGCGAACAGCGGCGTTCATCCCCTGAGAATCTCCTCCGCTGGTCAATACGGCAATCTTGTTCACTGCGCTCATAGACTGCTACTCCCTTCAACTGTCTCGAGTTGTCGTTACATCGCCTTGCGGATCCAATGGCTGTTAATCCAGAAAAAGACGCGGGTCCAAGGGCTGCCCTTCATAAGCAGCCTTGCGGTTCGGCGCACGTTCTGTTGGCCGCGCACCTTCGGGTCGGACAGGTACAACGCGATCAGCCCTTCGACGATCATCCGGTGGAACCGGGAGAAAGGAAGACGGTCCGCCGATTGCCTCGCGGCTTGCACCATGCGCAGCAGACGTCCGTCCAGCTCGCGTTGGTCGGCGTAATAGCTGCAGAAGTTCAGATCGCCGCCGATCCGGTCCTCTTCCTGGTCGATTAAGTAATCAAGCAGGATGTGCAGACCGTTGATCGAAGGAAAGTACGCCTGCCGGATGAACGGCCCGTTCGCAGGATCCAGCTTCTCATCGCTCGCTGCCAGAAACAGCATGAACATACCGAGCGTTGATCCCGTCGCCGCGGCGAATTCATTCCACTTCAGCTCGGGATACTGGGCTGAATACGGACCCCACCATTCCAGCAGCATCGGCTCGCGAAGACTCTTGTCGATGTGCTTGTAGACCTGAAGGTCCACATATAGCGACACCAGATGGCGAACTTCGGCCTGAACAAGGCCATATGACGGCAGCTTCTCCGCGCAGGACTGACAGCGCCTAACTAAGGCATGCAAGTAACCGCCGTCGTTCTGTTCGCTTCGCAGCTCATAATAATTGGAGAGCGGCTCTCCCGGCGTAACGGCGTCCAGCATGCTGCGGTGCAGCAGCCTGAAATCTTCCGAATCCAGCGAAGTGCTGCGGTCGCACAGGTTGTCCAAATAGTCGCTGATCGTCTGAAGCGCAACGATGAGCGGAATAAGTACGTCCTTGCGCTCCAGATTGGCCGCCGCATAGACCGCTCCTCCCTGGCAATGGAATTCCTTCGCCGTCATGCTGTCGATCGCTTGCTTCCGGAGTTCGGGATCGGGAATCGCCTCCGCCAGCTTCCGCCAGCCGTTCAGCTCATGCCGAACCGCAGGCAGAATATGCCGGTATACTCGGGTCATCAAGGCGACAGGCCCTCTCGGCGATCGGCCTGCCAGCAATACATTGCTGCTCAATACGGTACCTCCAGCTGCCATGCAAGACTCATGCGTCCTTCAAGGGCTCTTTCTCCAAATTATGGGCCAACAATCTCATTCTCCCATGCCAAACCTATGTTCCATACGTCATCCTCTAATTTATCATTTCACCCTAGCTAAATCCAGTGATAAAGTGTTGAAAACTGCTCCCCGACGCCGCCATACCTGCTATAATACTCGGGTAAGCCTTGAGGATGAGAGGATGGACAGCATGAACGGAACTTCGGTCAAATCCGGTCAACTCGCGGTGCTAAGAAGCCTGCATTTTATGAACTATGCAACGATGGTGCTCGTCGTCACTTTCTTCCCCTTATATTTCGACGATTTGGGATTCACGAAGCTCCAGATCGGGACCATCTACTCGATCGGCCCGCTGCTCTCGATCTTCTCGAACCTGCTGGCAGGCATCGCAGCCGATAAGTCCAAAGCGCTCCGGCGTGTACTGAACTTAATCTTCCTGGGGCAGATCATCGCGCTTGCGATCCTGCTGCCGCAGAAGGAATTCACCGTCGTCGCCGTGCTCATGGGCGTCTTCTACTTCTTCCAGACGCCGGTCAATTCGATGATGGACAGCTTGACGCTGCTGGCTGCCAACCGAATGAACCGGTCCTTCCCTTCGATCCGGATGTTCGGATCGCTCGGCTACGCGGTCAGTGCGATCGCCTTCGGCTTCATCTTGAAGGCCATCGGATCGGAATGGACAATGTGGTTCGGTCTCGGAACCGTCCTCTGCTCGCTTGTTCTGTCGCTCCTGCTTCAGAACTTCCAAGCTTCTCTCTCCAAGTTCAGCTTCGGCAACTTATGGCTGATTCTGAAGCGCCGGGAGACGTTCTTCTTCTTCTGCCTGGTGGCGCTCGTGTCCGTCGCCCACCGGATGAACGAGGGCTTCCTGACGATCGCCATGCGCGAATCGGGCGCCAGCAGCTCCATGATCGGAGCGGCTTCGCTTGCTTCCTCCGTCAGCGAGATTCCGATGTTCTTCCTGCTCGCCAAGTTCGGGCACAAGTTCCGCGAATTGCCGCTGCTCGCGTTCGCGAGCATCATGTACATGGTAAGACTCTATCTGCTGAGCGTCACGCACGAGCCGATCGCCTTCGTCTTCCTGCAGATGATGCACTGTGTGACGTTCGGGATTTATTACATTACGGCGTTGCGTTATCTGCAATCCGTCGTACCCGATGAATTCCGCTCATCCGGCCAAGCTTTGTTCGGCATGGTGTGGACGGGGCTGGCCGGACTTATTGCCGGCACGCTGGGCGGTTGGCTGTCCGATGTCTATGGTCTTAGCCTGATCTTCAGGCTCGGTTCGGGGTTCGCGCTGACCGCCGCTGCAGGATTCCTGCTCGTTCACTTCAGAAGGCCCGCAGGTTAACGGCGAACAGACGAATGCCAATGCGCAACACAAAGAAGCAGGCCATACGGCCTGCTTCTTTGTTTACCAGCGTTTCTTATATTTAGATTTAGGCAATAAATTCCTTCAGCCGGTCTCCGCTTGCGGCGGCTCCCATTCGGTCGCTTCGTTCAGTATCACTTTAATCCGCGAGATGCGCAGATTATCGGTCTCTTCGATCTCGAAGCGGAACCCTTCTTCGACATCGACCGCCTGGTGCTTCTTCGGCGGAATCTCGATCTGCGAATACATCCAGCCGCCGATCGTATCGTAATCGTCCGTCGGAATGTCGAGACCGAAGTAGCTGTTCACCTCTTCGATCAGCATCATCCCGCTGATGGAGTAGGACAGATCGTCCTTCTTCTCCAGCTCCGGCCGCTCTTCGTCAAATTCGTCCTGAATCTCGCCGACGATCTCTTCCATGATGTCTTCAAGCGTCACCAAGCCCGAAGTGCCGCCGTATTCGTCGATCAGAATCGCGATCTGCGATTTGTTCTTCTGCATCAGCTTAAGGAGCGAGCTGATCGCCATGCTCTCCGGCACAGATAGAAGCGGACGAATCAGCTTGCGCAGATCCGGAGCGGCATCATCCGAAGCTTGAAGCAAATCTCGAATATGAACGAATCCAATGATATTGTCCTTGTCGCCGTCGCACACCGGGTATCGGGTATGCATCTCGGTCAGCACGATCGTCCTGTTCCTCTCGAACGGCTGGTTGGCGTACAGAACGACCATCTCGGTCCGCGGAATCATAATCTCGTGCGCGTTCGTCTCGGCGAAGTCGAAGATGTTATCGACCAGCGTCAGTTCGGTATTATCGATTAAGCCGCTCTTGTGGCTTTCCTTCATCAGAATTCGGATCTCTTCCTCGGTATGAGCCGACGCGATGGCGTCCGCGGGCTGAATGCCGGCCATTCTCAGAATACCGTTCGCCGTTCCGTTCAGGAGCCAGATGAAGGGACTCATAACCTTGCGGAAGAAGACGAGCGGAGCGGCCGCCCACAACGTAACCGGCTCGGCTTGGCGAATCGCCAGCGTCTTCGGAGCCAGCTCGCCGAGTACGATATGCAGGACCGTAATGGCCGAGAAGCCGACAATGAACGACAACGGGTGAATCCAGCTCTCCGCGAAGCCAAGATCATGAAAGAGGGGTCCGAGCACGCTCGCGATCGTCGGTTCGCCGATCCAGCCAAGTCCTAGCGATGCCAGCGTTATACCCAGTTGGCATGCGGACAGATAAGCGTCCAAGTGGCTTGTTAGACGCGAAGCGAGCTTCGCCCGCTTGTTGCCTTCCTGCACGAGCGCGTCGATGCGGGTGCCCCGCACCTTCACCATAGCAAATTCTACAGATACGAAGAATCCATTCAGGAAAACCAATAAAAAGATCAAGACCAAGTCTACCGCTAGCGGAAACGGGTCACTATCCAAATGTTCCCTATCCTCCGATTAGAGGGATAGGTGCACCTCCCTTATGTTGAAAAAGATAAAAATCTGGAAATTCATTCACGTCTATACTTTATTCTAGCTTAGTCGAAGACACGGCTCAGCGTCAAACGCCGATTCACCCCGTAAACGGTCGCCGCGCCTGCGTCCATCCATGCGAACTGGATTCCCGTGCCGATTTTCCTTCCGGAATCGGCCGATATTCGCCCTGAACAGCCGAGAAGGAGGATTGCGATCTTCAGGGTTGGTCTATCTGTCAAAAAAGCGGAGCCCCTCGAGGCCCCGCTCTTCGCATCGAACTTGATTATGTTCTTGGCTTCCGCTGCGCGCCCTGCCTTCGCCGCAGCTCTTGATTGTGGCGCACCTTATCCTCCATGCCCTGATCGGACGCCTCGTAGAATACGCGGCCCGCGATCGCGTCGGGCAAGTATTGCTGATCCACGTAATGCCCCGGATAATCGTGGGGATACAGATAACCGACATGGCCGAGCTTCTTAGCGCCGCTGTAGTGGCCGTCTCTTAAATGCAGCGGCACCTCAGCCGACCTCAGCGAGTCGAACGAGTCCATGATCTTGCCGATCGTCACGGCGACCGCGTTCGACTTCGGGCTCTCCACGGCGAACAGAATCGCCTGTGCAACGATATACTTCGCCTCCGGCCAGCCGATCCGATGGTAGGCCTCCATCGCGCTGACGGCTTGTACCATCGCCTGCGGGTTCGCCATGCCGATGTCCTCGCTGCAGGCGACCGTCAGCCTGCGCAGGAACACCATCGGATCCATGCCCAGCTTCTCCACCGCATACAGGAACCAGAACAGCGCGGCGTCGCTGGAGCCTCGCACGCTCTTGTGGAATGCGGATAGCACGTCGTACTGGGTGGACTCGTCCGCTTGGACGGTCGGCTGGCGAATGGATTCCTCCGCGATCTCCAACGTCAGATGGACGGAGCCATCCGGCTCCGATGGCGTCGTGACGGCCGCGAGCTCCAATGCCGTGAGCGCGCGGCGGATATCGCCGTTCGCCATCGACGCTATATGCTCCAGCGCTTCTTCGTCGGCGTTCAGCTTCATGAAGCCGAGTCCCTTGACCGGATCGGCGATCGCCCGTCGCATTGCGAGCAGCGAATGCTCCTTCGTCAGCGCCTGCAGCCGGAACAGCGTGGAGCGCGACAGCAGAGCCCCGTTCACCGAGTGGTACGGGTTCTCCGTCGTCGCGCCGATGAAGATGATAATCCCCTTCTCGACCGCCGGCAGAAGCGCATCCTGTCTCGCGCTGTTGAATCGATGAACCTCGTCTAGGAACAGGATGGTTTTGCGTCCGTACATATTCTTGTTGCTCTCTGCTTGTTCGATCACTTCGCGAACATCCTTCACCGATGCGTCAACCGCATTCAGCCGAACGAAATCCCCTTCCGTTCGCTTCGATATAATATGGGCGAGCGTCGTCTTGCCCGATCCCGGAGGGCCGAACAGCAGAATAGACGTCACTGCGTCGCCTTCAATGGCGCGGCGCAGCAGCTTGCCCGGCCCGATGATATGCTCCTGTCCGATATACTCGTCCAGCGTCTCCGGCCGCATACGGTCGGCGAGCAGCCTGGAACGCGGTTCCGATTCCGCCCGGAAGCTAAATAAATCCATGCAAGTCCCGCCTTTCTATTCTTCCATCATAGCAGAATGCTCGGCGATTCGGAAGAATAGGCAGGAACAAGCGTTCTTGCCCCCATTGCCGTTAATTAGACGGGATCATCTTCCGGAGATCGGATGAGACAATGGCTCTGCGCTCCCGAATATACTGCCGAATGACTGATGCTTCGTTCAAGAACTCTTCGTACGACCATTTCCTTGTCCGATCAAGCCGAATATAGGGGGCTACGCTTGCCATCATCGCTTTGGCATCGGGCATAATCCTATGCTCCGTGAACGGACCCTTGAGCGCAGAGGCTAGAATATCGCCATAGCGGCGCCGAAGCGCCTTATGTTCAAGCAGCTTGGCGGTCAGAACATTATAGCCCGTTACCTCCACCAGTCTGCTGGACACGCTCTGCCCGTAACAATTGCGTCCCCACGTCCCTTCATAATCCCACGGGATAATGCGGAACTTGCCTGACTTGCGATGCCTATACAAGGCGTAGTTCTGCTCGAACCCGTCATAATTGCCTGTCAGAACAGCGCCGGCGAGCCAGCGCAAATAATTGTCTACATCGAGCCTCGCCCGATAGAATGCCATTCCTTTAGAGCCGCCGTCTGGACTGTTAATCCCTCTGATAAAGGAAGCTAGCCTCGCTCTCTCTTCTTCGCCGCCTGCCTTGTGCTCGTAACCGGCCAATAACGAAGGCTTCAGCCGGTTCGTCTCCGGATTCCTTAAGCCGAAGTCGGCATTATTGTTCACCGCGTAGAAAAGCGAAGTAAAGCCGATTCCTCTACGGCGGAAAAATCGGCGGTCGACGCCTTCTATCTCCAAATAAACGCCTAGCGGCTCCCCGTTCAATACTAATCGAACGTGCTTAGTTCGGGGACTCGGAACGCCAAGTTGTTCAAGGAAGCGAAAGGACAACGCGTTGCGAATCAGGGATGGATCGTCGAACTCCGCGTTGTAATGGAACGTCTGCCCCTGCCGCACCACTTCATACGAACGCTTCGGATATTCTCGTGTATGGCCGCCGCGGTACCGGACTGATACCGGAACGAATTGGCCGTTCGCATTCATCAAGGCGCGGACGTAGCGTTCGTTCCACAAGTTCCGCTCCATCTCCAGCAACTGTTCAACCCCTATATGCAGCTCGCGCACCGCCAATGGCATGATGTCTCCGCCTTTCTCGGGCAGGGCTAATGTTCCAGTATAAGGTATGAACGCCCTCCTCTGGCGGCAACGGCATTCGTCTAGACGGCTCTAGGACAGATAAGGCTCAATTAATCAAAAAAAAGGAGCCAAGCTCGGATGACTTGCATCCGGCTTAACTCCTTCTGACGCGAGGCAGACTGTCCCCTCGTCACCCTATTCCTTCTTCCCGGAGCGTTCCTTCATGCCCATCTCGAGCAGCTCCCGGAACACGACGCCGACCATGATCAGCCCCGCCACCGGCGGCACGAACGCATTGCTCGCGGGCGGCTGCTGCGCCTTGCGGATCTCCTTCGGCGCACTCTCCGGCACAATCTGCTGCGTGATATCCTCGCGCGGCTTGATCGGCTCTTCCTTCGAGAAGACAACCTTGACGCCCTTCTTGATGCCTTCCTTGCGCAGCTTCTGCCGAATGACGCGCGCGATCGGATCGACGCTCGTCTTGGAGATGTCCGCTACCTCGAAGCGCGCCGGGTCCAGCTTGTTGGCCGCGCCCATGCTCGAGATGATCGGGATCTTCCGATTCAGGCATTGCTTGATCAGATGGATCTTGTACGAGACCGTATCGGACGCGTCGATCACGTAATCGAGCGGATACTTGAACAGCTCCTCGTGCGTCTCCTCCGTATAGAACATCCGCAGTGCGATCACGTCGCATTCCGGATTAATGAGCTTGATCCGGTCGCGCATCAGATCGGCCTTCGGCTGGCCGACGGTCGTCGTCAGCGCATGAATCTGGCGGTTAATATTCGTAATATCGACGACGTCCTTGTCGATGAGAATCAGCCGGCCGACACCGGAACGGGCCAGCGCCTCGGCTGCGATCGAGCCGACGCCGCCGATGCCGAGCACGGCGACGGTACTGTTCTTCAGAATCTCCAGCCCTTCCGGGCCAATCGACAGCTCCGTTCGCGAAAACTGGTGCAGCATAAAGTCAGTTCCACTCCTTCTAACAGGATAAGACAACCGCCGCGCCTAGAGTCTAGCCGTAGACACGGCGTCCGATCCTCTCGCTCTCCGAGCTTAGGCTTGGCCGGCAGGCGCTTCTTCCGGCGTCTTCGCCTTGGCGGCGATCGCCTTAGCCGACAGTCGAATATGCAGATCCTCGAGCTGGCGATCGGCGACATCCGACGGAGCGTCGGTGAGCAGATCGGTCGCGCTCGCCGTCTTCGGGAACGCGATCGTCTCCCGCAGGTTCGTGCGTCCGGTCAGCAGCATGACGAGACGATCCAGACCGAACGCGATGCCGCCGTGCGGAGGCGTGCCGTATTCGAAGGCGTCGAGGAAGAAGCCGAACTTCTCCTTCGCTTCTTCCGGCGTGAAGCCAAGAGCGGCGAACATCTTCTCCTGCACGTCGCGGCGATAGATCCGCATCGAGCCGCCGCCGACTTCATAGCCGTTCAGCACGATATCGTACGCTTGCGCGCGGATCGCACCCGGATCGGTATCGAACAGCGGCAGGTCCTCGTCGCGCGGACGGGTGAACGGATGGTGCTCGGCTACCCAGCGCTTCTCGTTCTCGTCCCAGCCGAGCAGCGGGAAGTCGACGACCCATAGGAATTTGTACTGGCTGTTGTCGATCAGGCCGAGCTCGCGTCCAACCTTCAGGCGCAGGTTGCCCATGACGTCGGCAGCTGTCTTCAGCTTGTCGGCGGAGAACATGAGCAGGTCGCCTTCCTCGACGTTCAGCTGCTTCGTCAGCGCCTCGATCTCCTCCGGCTTGAAGAACTTGACGATCGGGCCGCGCCATTCGCCTTCCTTCACCGTGATCCAGGCGATGCCCTTGCCGCCGTAACGCGCGGCGAACGGCGCCAGGTCGTCGAGCTCCTTGCGGCTCCAGCTTGCGCAGCCCTTGGCGTTCAGCGCCTTGATCACGCCGCCGGAAGCGGCGATCGAAGCGAACACCTTAACGTCGCTGTTACGGACAATGTCGGTGACGTCTTCGATCTCGAGACCGAAGCGAAGGTCCGGCTTGTCGGAGCCGTATTTGTGAATAGCGTCATGATACGTCAGACGCTGGAACGGTGTTGGAATCTCCACGCCGATCGTCTCGCGGAACAGACGGGCCATCAGATTCTCCATCATGGTGAGCAATTGCTCTTGGGACAGGAACGACGTCTCGATGTCCACCTGCGTGAATTCCGGCTGACGGTCCGCGCGCAGATCCTCGTCGCGGAAGCAGCGAGCCACTTGATAATAGCGCTCCAGGCCGCCGATCATGAGCAGCTGCTTGAACAGCTGCGGCGATTGCGGGAGGGCGAAGAATTCGCCCGGATGCACGCGGCTCGGCACCAGATAGTCGCGAGCGCCCTCCGGCGTGCTCTTGGTCAGAATCGGCGTCTCGACGTCGATAAATCCGTTCTCGTCGAGGAAGTCGCGGAACACCTTGGTCGTCTTCGAACGAAGCAGAAGCGTCTTCTGCATCTCCGGGCGGCGCAGATCGAGGTAACGGTATTTCAAACGAATCGTCTCATCCACTTCGACGCCGTCCTCGATCGGGAATGGCGGCGTCTTGGCGCTGTTCACGATCTCGACGTCCGTGACGCGAACTTCGATGGCGCCGGTCGGAATGTTCGGGTTGAACGTCTCGGGATCGCGCTCGACGACTTTGCCTTGGATGGCAAGCACATACTCGTTGCGCGCCCGGCTGCCGATGTCTAGCGCCTGCTTGGAGATCTCCGGGTTGAAGACGATCTGGACGATGCCTGTCCGGTCGCGCAGGTCAATGAAGAGAAGGCCGCCGAAGTCGCGCCAGCCTTGCACCCAGCCGTTCAAGACAACCGTCTCGCCCACATTCTGTTTGGTTAACGTACCGCAATCGTGATTTTTAAGCATCATGGTGGATACTCCCCTTTTCCCTATATCAATTTAGTTGCTAACGATCGCTTGAATGGCTGCGGCCAACTCGCCGAGCGGCACTTGCTTCTGCTCCTGCGCGGCCATATCCTTGACGGCGATCTCGCCGCGGTCCAGCTCGTCGTCGCCGAGAATGAGCGTCACCTTCGCCCCTGCGCGGTCCGCCGCCTTGAACAGCGCCTTCGGCTTGCGGCCTTGGTAATCGCGTTCGACCGCAATGCCGGCTTCGCGCAAGCGATGCACGATGCCCGTCGCCTCGCGTTCGGCGCGTTCGCCCATCGCGATGAAGAAGACGTCAACAGGCGAACCGGACACCGGCTGGACGTTCTGGCTCTCCAGCAGCAGCATCGTCCGCTCCAGTCCGATACCGAGTCCGACGCCTGGACGGTCCTCGCCCCCAACGTCGGCGACCAGCCCGTTATAACGCCCGCCGCCGCCGACAGTATCGATGGAGCCGATGCCTTGGGCCTTGTACTCGAATGCGGTGTGCGTGTAGTAATCGAGACCGCGCACGAGACGGGGATTGATCGCGTAAGGAATGTTCATCGCGTCCAGGCTCTCCCGCACTCGGACGAAGTGCGCTTCGCACTCTTCGTCCAAGCTGTCCAGAATCGAAGGGGCGCCTTCGAATTTCGCTTGGTCGATCTTGCAGTCCAGCACGCGAAGCGGATTGCGCTCCATGCGGGACTGGCAGTCCTTGCACAGGCTGTCCTTCATCGGCGTCAGGAAGTCGAGCAGCCTCGAGCGGAACGCCGCGCGCACTTCGGGTGTGCCGACCGAGTTGATCTCGACCGTCACGCCGCTGAGGCCCACGTCCTTGTAGAAGCTATAGCCGAGGGCGATTACTTCCGCGTCCAGCGCGGGATCGCTCGACCCGATCGCCTCGACGCCGAATTGGTGGAACTGCCGGTATCGGCCGGCCTGCGCCCGCTCGTAGCGGTACATCGGACCGATATAGTACAGCTTCGCGATATCCGGCTCTCCGTACAGCTTGTTCTCCACGTAAGCACGGACGACGCCTGCCGTTCCTTCCGGACGGAGCGTCATGCTGCGGCCGCCGCGGTCTTCGAACGTGTACATCTCCTTCTCCACGATATCCGTCGTCTCGCCGACGCCGCGCTTGAACAGATCGGTCGTCTCGAACATCGGCGTGCGGATCTCGCGATAGTGGAAGCGCCGGCACAAGTCGCGCGCGGTTCGCTCCACGAACTGCCAAGTCTCGGATTGGCCGGGAAGCACGTCCTGCGTGCCCGGCGGTTTCTGGAATTTCATTCTCCGTTCACCCTTTCTATACTTGCAACAATCAAAAAAGCTCCCGTCCCATGACATGCCCATGCATGTCAGGGACGAGAGCTTCACGATTCGCTCCCGCGGTGCCACCCGTCGTTCGAATGCCGCCGGCTATATCAAATGGCCGCTCGGCAATCGCATCTCATCCGGTTAACGCCCGGCTGCGCCATCATGCTACTGAAGCGTCCGTCCATGGGCGGAGCCGTTCGCAAGCGGTTCTCGGGGATGTCATTCGTCCGGTCATGGGCGGAAAGCTTGCAGCCGATTGGCTTTCCTCTCTGAAGAACTGGAGCCGGAGTACTTGTTCCCGTCATCAAATCTTGGCTGGATACAGTTAAGGATTATTATAGGACGACGGGAAGACGCAAGTCAAGCGGATAGGGGAAATCCGCCGCAACCGAAATATCGGCACCTTACCCGAACAATGCGGCATTGCCGATCAGAAGCTGCCTCTATACTATTTTCAATGAGATGCCCTATTGTTCGATCATCCAGATTCAGCCGCGCGAGGACATCGAGCGGTACAGACTACGCCAATAATGTAAGCGCTAACAATTAGCGGCAAGAAAGGAGGGCTGCCGCCGCCGCTATTCGGCACCGGTACCGGTACGGTTAATCGGCCATTGATTCCATTATCGAAGGGAGTTATCTGCATGTCACGATTAAAAATAAGGTTTGCGCTCGGGCGCGCCGCCACCGCCCTCACGCTGGCATTCGGGCTGCTGTCGCCCGCAGCCGCATCGGCCGAGTCGGCAAGCAATACCGCCGGCATAGCGCCGTTCAAGGACGTCTCCAGCGCGCATTGGGCCGCCTCTGCTCTCTCGCGCTGGCAAGAGGCGGGCATTCTGAACGGCTATCCCGACGGCTCCATGCGGCCCAATCAGCCGATCACGCGCTCGGAGTTCGCCGCGTTGATCAATCGGATCTTCGGCTTCGGCAGCTCTCCGGCCGAACCGCTCGCCGACGCCGCTGCAGGTACGTGGAAGGGAGATGCGCTGGCGGCTGCCGCCCAAGCGGGCTATTTGATGCCGGACGACGCGGGCCGTATTTATCCGGACCGGCCCTTCACCCGCGCGGAGACCGCGGCAGCGCTTGACGACTTGTTCCGCCTGCCCGAGGCAAAGGACGCCGGCTTCGGTGATATCGCGAGCTTACCCGACCAAGCGAAGGCAGCCATCTCCGATCTTGCCGCCGGCTCTTATCTGAATGGCTATCCGGACGGCAATTTCCATCCGAACGCCGCGATTACGCGAGCAGAGCTGGCAGCCGTGCTGGACCGGCTCATCACCGGTCTCGTACAAGGCGGCGAAGCCGAGCTTCCTCGCGCGGTAGACGGCAACGTCGTCGTCAACCGCGCGGATGCAACGCTAAGCGATACGACGATTGGCGGGCAGCTGTATCTGGCTGCCGGAATCGGCGACGGCGACGCGCATCTGAACCGCGTCACGGTCAAAGGCGCGGCGTACGTCGATGGCGGCGGCGAGCATAGCATAACGGCGGCCGATTCGAGCTTCGATTCCGTCGTCATCAACAAGGACAATGACCTTGTCCGCTTCGCCATGGAAGGCGACACGAGCGTGAACCGCTTCGTCCTGCAGTCTGGTGCGACGGTTGAACAGAACGGCGGCGGCTCCTCCCGCCCGGACGTTGTGCTCCCGGTCGGGCATCCAGCAACGTTGTCCGGCTCCTTCGGCAGCGTCTCCAGCGGAGAGGGCGACGGCGAGATAACGGAATTGGTCATTAAAGGGACAGTCGAGATGTTAACGTTGACCAAGCCGACCCGCGTTACGCTCGAGGAAGGCGCCGTCATCGGGCGATTGATCGCGGCCGAGAACGCGGGAGCCTCGACCATTGACGGGCCTGGTACGATCAACCAAGTGCAGAACCTATCCGCCTCCTTGAAGTGGAACGGCAATGCGGTGCCTGTCACGCCTCCGGCCGGCGAAGGAAGCGGCTCCAATGGCTCTGGGTCCGGCGGTAGCGGCGGCGGCAACCCCGGCGAAGATCCGTGGACGCTCGTCTGGAGCGACGAGTTCAATGATACGACGATCGACCCGTCCAAGTGGACGTACGACATCGGCAACGGCTCCGGCGGCTGGGGCAACAACGAGCTGGAGTACTACACCGATCGGCCGGAGAACGTCAAGGAAGAGAACGGAAATCTCGTGATCACCGCGCGCAAGGAGAGCTACGAAGGCTTCGGCTATACATCGACGCGGATCAAGACGAAGGATCTGTTCAGCCAGAAGTACGGTAAGTTCGAGATCCGCGCCATGCTGCCGACCGGCAAAGGCTACTGGCCGGCCATCTGGATGCTGCCGCAAGACGATGCGTACGGCACGTGGGCCGCATCAGGCGAGATCGACATTATGGAGAACAAGGGGAGCGAACCTGCCACTGTCTCCGGCACGATTCATTACGGCCAGCAATGGCCGAACAACATGTACTCCGGCGAGTCGTACCCGCTGCCTAACGGCAGTACCGTAGAGGATTACCACACTTATAGTCTAGAGTGGGAGCCAGGCGAGCTTCGCTGGTATGTCGACGGCGTCCTCTATTCCACCAAGAACGACTGGTATAGCAAAAGCTTGAATCAACCGGCCAATAATACGTATCCGGCGCCGTTCGATCAACCGTTCTTCCTGCTCATGAACGTCGCGATCGGCGGCAACTTCGATGGCAACCCCATCGATTCGACCGTCTTCCCGCAGTCGATGGCCGTTGATTACGTCCGCGTCTATGAATTGACCGGACGCCCCTACCGCGATCCGGTGCCTCCGCAGCTCGAGAAGGAGCCGCTCCCGGCAGGCGCCCGCCAGCCGCTTGCGGACGGCAACTATGTCTATAACGGCGCATTCGATCAGGACGATCCTGCGATTCCGAATTGGGATGAAGTTCCCGGAACCGATTATTGGCGCCTCTTCGAGGGTGAAGGCGGCGACGGGTCCTTCGGCATCGAGGATCTGGAAGGCCGCAAATTGGCGAGAATCAGCATCGAGAGCGCCGGCTGGCAGCCGTATTCCGTTCAACTGCTGAACGACGTGTCCGTGGCGAAGGGACATTATTACAAGTGGAGCTTCGACGCCAAATCGACCGACAGCCGAACGATGTCCGTACGCGTAACCGGCGGCGAGAGCCGCGGCTTCGCGGCATACTCTCCTAGTGTCACCGTCAATCTGACCGGGGAGCTGCAGCACTTTGAGACGTATTTCCAGATGAAGGATGAGACCGATATCGCGGCTCGAACCGAGTTCAACATGGGCCTCGATTCGAAGACTGTCTGGATCGGCAACGTTCGTCTGGAGGAAGTCGACAGCATTCCGATGGACGAAGACGGTCCGAAGACGCCGTTGAACGGGGACGGCAACCACGTCTATAACGGCACGTTCGATCAGGGCGATGCGAGCCGAATGACGTATTGGCATCTCGTCGAAGGAGGCGGCGCTCAGGCAGCGGCACATGTGAGCGAAGCCGACCGCAGGCTGAGCTTGGAGATCAAGGAGGCGGGCAGCGGCGATTCCTCGAGCGTGAAGCTGCTGCAGCGCGGCATCCAGCTCCTGCAGGACGGCGATTATTCGCTGAGCTTTGACGCCGGGGCGAATGCCGCGCGGAACGCAACCGTCGCGCTTATGAGCCAGGATGGCTCGATTACGTACGATTCGGCTTCCTTCGAACTTGGCAACGCGGCGACGCATCTGGACTTTGCGCTCCATATGGCGGATACGGACGACAACGAAGCGCAGCTCGTCTTCCTGTTCGGAGGTATAGTTGGCACGATCACGCTCGACAACGTGAAGCTTCTTCGCACAAGCGTCTACTATCCGCCGGATACCGATTATTATCCATTGGCGAACGGCAGCTTCCAGGGCGGGCTTAGCCCTTGGCAATCGGCCATCGACAGCGGCGGCAGCGTAACCGCCGAGCTTCAAGGCCAAGAGGCGAAGATCACCGTCTTCGCACTCGGCCAGAATCCATGGAGCAACATGTTCTATCAGGACGGCCTGAAGCTGGTTGGCGGCCTTACGTACGCGCTGGACTTCGATGCGCGGGCCTCCTTGCCTCGCAAGATCGGCTTCGATGTGGAGAATGCGAGCTATACCCGGTATGTCGATGAGACGTTGGATGTCGGGACGGATACGGCGCATTACAGCTATGAGTTCACGATGAGCCAGACGGATACGGCAGCGCTCAAGTTCTTCTTCGGCGTTCAAGACGGCACGGCTGGAATAAGCGTGCCGCACTCCGTCTATCTAAGCAACGTTGATCTTAAGGTGAAGAACGCGCCTGTGAGCCGCCCGCCACATCTGCTTGCCGATACGACCGATAATCTCGCCGGTTCGCCGATCGAGATCGCCTTCGCATCCGATCCGGAATGGCTGGATGCCGTAACAACGGTGAAGCTTAACGGCAAGGCGCTGGAAGCGGGTCAGTTCACACTGGCGGACGGACTTCTGACGTTGGACGCTAATTTATTCCCGTTGAACGGCAGCTATACGATTGCTGTTGAAGCCACGGGGTACGGAATCGCTACCGTCCGGCAAGACGTACTCGCTAATGACGGCAATTTGCTCCGCAACGGCTCATTCGCCTCCGGTACGAGCGATTGGACTCTCTGGACCAACGCCGGCGGTTCTTGGGCGGCGGGTGAAGGCGCGGCGGTCCTCTCGATTCCAAGCCCGGGCGACACGTATTGGTCGACCCAGTTCTACCAAGAGGGGATTCCGGTTCAAGCGGGCCATTCTTATCGGCTTAGCTTCAAGGGCAGCTCCACAGCCAGCCGTCCAATCTATCTGGAGATGCTCGACACTTCGCGTCAGGTCACCTATATCCGGTTAACGGAGACCGCCGACGATTACGCGGTGGATTTCAAGGCGAATGCGAATGGGTTGAAAATCAATTTCTGTATAGGCAGCGTCGTGGATGGGACGGCGACGACGCCCGCAGGCGCGCATACACTGCAATTGGATGATCTGCGGCTGGTTGAGATCGAACCGATTCCGGATCCGATTCCCGATCCGGATCCGGAACCCGCCGGTCACCCGCTCCAGAACGGGACCTTCGACAGCGGTACTGCAGGGTGGACCCTCTACATCAATGACGGCTCCGATGCGTCGATCTCCTCCGAGGATGGGCAGCTGAAGGTCGCCTTCACGAACTATGACGGCTGGTTCGTCTATTCGACCCAAGTGTATCAAGACCATCTGCAGCTAGATGCGGGTATAACCTACACGCTCAGCTTCACAGCCAAAGCTACGGACAGCAAAGATCTCATTGTGTCTGTCGAGAATGCCGGCAAATCCGACATTCAATACCTTGCCGCGACGACAATCCCTCTTACGGCTGAATACGCAACGTATTCGTACGATTTTACGATGGGCAGCGCATCAGACCCGAACGGCAAGCTCGTGTTCCAGCTTGGCAGCAACAACGCGGAAGGCCCTCATTACCAGAACCAAAGTGTGTACATTGACGAGGTGACGCTCGCGGAGAAGATCTAGCAGCCGATCTTCCAACTAATGAAGCCGTTCCGCCAAGCCCGTATGCCGGGCCGCGGAGCGGCTCTATTTAATAACGAACACAATCGGATAGGAGGCTACCC
>NZ_JACJVN010000063.1 GCF_014212015.1 Cohnella lubricantis
CGATCTGATCGACTTCATCCGCTCACTCCGCCGCATTCCTGCTCATGTAGTCGATCTGATCGACTTCATCCGCTCATTCCGCCGCACTCCTGCTCATGTAGTCGATCTGATCGACTTCATCCGCTCATTCCGCCGCATTCCTGCTCATGTAGTCGATCTGATCGACTTCATCTGCTCACTCCGCCGCATTCCTGCTCATGTTGTCGATCTGATCGACTTCATCCGCTCACTCCGCCGCATTCCTGCTCATGTAGTCGATCCGATCGACTTCATCCGCTCATTCCGCCGCCCCGCTCCAGCCAGCTTCCCGGCTGCAGCATCACCTGCGGCAGTCCGCTGGCGGGATGGGGCACAACGAGCGGCCTCGTCCCATAGACGCCGGTCAGCAGGTCAGGCGTCAGTATCTCCTCCGGCGAGCCGATCCCAATGATCCGGCCGCGATCCAGCAGAAGCAGGCGATCGCAATAGAGCGCCGCCAGGTTCAAGTCGTGCAGCACCGCGACGACCGTAAGCTTCGCCGTCCGCTGCCAGTCGCGGATGCGGTCTAGCAGCTGGATCTGCCGGCCGATGTCCAAATAAGTCGTCGGCTCGTCCAGCATGAGCAGCTCCGGCTGCTGCGCCATCACTTTCGCGAGCGCGACGCGCTGCTTCTCGCCTCCGCTCAGATGCTCGAGCGACCGCTCCGCCATCTCCGTCAGGTCGAGCCGGGCCATAATGCCGTCGATCAGCCCCTCCGCCGTGTCCGCCGACTCGTCGCCGAACCAGCCCTTCTGGTGCGGATAGCGGCCCATCTCGATGACCTCCCGCACCGTGAAGCCGACCGGCGGCAGCGGCTCCTGCTCGAGCACCGCCATCCGGCGGGCCAGCTCTTTGCGAGAATAGGCGGCGATCGGCCTGCCATCAAATCGGATCTCGCCGCTATCCTGCATCTCGATGCCTGACAATAGCTTCAGCAGCGTCGACTTCCCGCTTCCGTTCGGGCCGATGATGCCGAACGTCTCGCCGTACCGCACCTCAAAGCCAATGCCCTCCAATACCTTCACGCCTTCGTAAGACTTGCCGATCCGTTCCGCCCTAAGCATGCTCCGCCTCCCGCCACTTTCCCTTGGTACTCAAAGTCTCTCCGATCTCTCCCATGGAGCCTGCCCGCTATCAGCCTCACCAATCTCTCCCATGGCGCCTGCCCGCTATCCGCCTCACCAATCTCTCCCATGGCGCCTGCCCGCTATCCGCCTCACCAATCTCTCTGCAGCTCCTACCCGCCCCGCACCGCGCTCTTGCGCCGCCTCAGCAAGTATGCGAAGAACGGCGCGCCGATGAACGCGGTGATAACGCCGAGCGGAATCTCCGTCGGGCTGAGCAGCGTGCGGGCGATCGTGTCCGACCACAGCATGTACGCGCCGCCTAGCAAAGCGGACAGCGGAAGCAGCAGCCGGTAATCCGGGCCGGCCAGCAGCCGGACCAGATGCGGCACGACGAGTCCGACGAAGCCGATCGTCCCGGCGACCGCCACCGCGCCCGCCGCCATCAGCGTGCTCACGACGAGCACGACGACTTTGGTGCGCTCGACCCGAACGCCGAGATGGGCGGCCTGCCGCTCGCCTAGCGCGAACAGGTTCAGCGGCCGCGCATAGCACATGAGCACGACGCATCCGACCAGCAGATACGGCAGCAGCACGCCCGAGTATGACCACCCGCGCAGCGCCAGGCTGCCCATCATCCAGAACACGATATCATTAACGGTCTTGTGCGAAGCCGACACCATGAACGACACCATCGATCCTAGAAAAGCTTGCAGCACGACGCCCGACAGCAGTAGCGTCTCGATCCGGATCTTGCCCTGATTGCGGGCAAGGCGCAGCACCAGGTACAAGCTAAGCAATCCCGTTCCGAAGGCGACGACTGGAATGGTCCACCTGCCGAGACCCGCGAATTGCAGGCCGGTCAGCATCAGGAACGCGGCGCCGACCGCCGCACCGGAGGCGACGCCTAGCGTATAGGGGTCCGCCAGCGGATTGCGCAGCACGCCCTGGAAGCCCGCCCCCGCAAGCGATAAGCAAGCGCCGACGACAATCGCCAGCACGACGCGGGGCATCCGAATTTGGAGAACGATCTGCTCGGACGACTCCGGCCATGCTCCGGAACTCATCCACCCGGACACGCCGGGGATGGCGCGAAGCAGAATGCCCCAGACGTCGGCTATCGGCAGTCCGGCCGAGCCGAGGGACAAGCAGACGACGACAGAGAGAAGAAGGAGCGCGAGGAACGCTCCTCCCCATAGGAACCCTTGGCGGCTCATTCCTTCACCAGATCGGGATAGATCGCCTTGGCGACATCAAGCAGCCCTTGCGTAATCCGCGGACCCGGCCGCGACAGAATGTTCTCGTCTAGACCGATCACGCGATCCTCCTCTATCGCCGCAATCTTCTCCCATCCGCTCCGTCCGCGGATAATATCCTCCAATGGCTTGCCCGTCTCATAGTCGACCAAGTCCGCCGCATACAGAATGACGTCCGGATTGCTCTGCACGATCTTCTCCTCGCTAATCTCGCTCCAGCCGGTCGTATCGCCGGCGACGTTCACACCGCCCGCGACGGAGATCAGCTCGTCCAAGAACTCGCCTTGCCCGACCGTCCAGCCCGGCGCGATCTCGACGTACACCTTCTTCCGATCCTCCGGCGCTACCGCAGCAACCGCGTCCTTCACCTTCTGGATATCGGCCTTCATCGAAGCGATCAGCGCGTCCGCTTCCGCTTGGCGGTCCGTAATTAAGCCGAACTGGGCGATCGTCTCCATAACGTCGTCCATCGTCCGCGGGATGTTCCGATAGAGCTTCAGGTTCAGCGAACGGATTCGATCCGCGACGTCCTCCGGCATCGAGAGGCCCGTGATGACCAGATCCGGCGTCAGGCTGACGAGCGTCTCCTCGTTCGGCTTGATGACGTCGCCGATCTTCGGCTTATCCTTCGTCTCGGCGGGATAGTCATCGTAGTCCGATACGCCGACGACCTTGTCGCCGAGTCCGAGCGCGAACAGAATCTCCGTCTCCGCCGGCGAGGTCGAGATGATGCGCTCCGGCGCTTGCTCGAACGTGAACGACCGTCCCTGCGCGTCGGTCACGGTGAGCGGATACGTCGTATGCTTCTCGGCAGCAGCCGGAGAAGCCGATTCGCTCGCGGACGCCGAGGCGGATGCCGACGGCGATGCCGCAGCAGCCGGAGACGCGGACGAGCTTGCGTCCGGCGTCCCGTTATCAGCTCCGCACCCCGCCAGCACGAGAAGCAGCGCCATTACGCCTATTAATACCGCCGCTGCACGATTTCTTTTTGACCTGAATGAAGCTTGCCTTCTCATTCCCCTTCACTTCCCCTTCTCCCATGTTCAAGCGGGAAGGCTTGAGCCCGAATGCATGCACGCCGTATTACGCATAAGAAAGACCCCCTCGTCTCCGCGCCGAAGACAGGGGGCCAGCCAATCAGGCTATTCAGAGACACGCGATGACAGCTGCCTAACGCCCGCCGTCCATCGCCGACTCGCTAAAGTCCCGATTCAGCCGGTCCCTCTCCGCGAAGGTTACCTTGGCTTGGCTCGTAGGCAGGTTTCCTGGCTGTCGGGGATTGCCGCTATCCTCGCCTTCCCATTCCTCACGGAACAGTGGCTTGCTGAGGACAGCTCCCGATTAACAGTGGCGGGACCGCGCCGGATTCGCACCGGCTTCCCTTTTACCTTCGCCGCAGGCCGGATGGCCGGGGCGAAGCACCTACTCGCTGTGATGATTCATATCGTGGTTCAAGCACAATCGCTTTGTCGAAAATTATAGCTTATCCCTTCGGCAAAAGATAGCTTTTTCCCTCACTCTCGCAGGGCGTCTCTCAGCCTCGTCGACATCGCCGAGCCGGAGGCCGAGACAAGCGCCTTCCGCGTTCGCTGCAGCTCTTCGGCCAGCTTGCGGTTCGCCGCGCGAAGCTCCTCCAGCTCTTCATCGGCTGGATGAGCCGCCTCCGCTTCCGCTTGCTGCCGCGCTTCTGTCGGCTCCGCGAGGCTGCGCCCCGCCGAATAGTAATCGCGCGCCCGGTAGACGCGGAACGCCAGCTCCAGCTCGGGCAGGCCGAGCCCTTGGCGGATGTGCCGGTCGACGGCTTCGGCGAAGCGGTCCTGCGCTTCCAGTCCCCGATCGAACCAGGCAATCTCGATGAAGGGATACGAAGGCGCGAACTCGCCTCCCGCGATGGCAGTCGTGTGCAGGCATTCGAGCATGAAGTCGTCCGCCGGGCAACTGCAGATGGCGGCTAATTCTTCGGTCAGCGGCTTGCTGACGGAGCGGATCTGTTCAGGGGCAATTCCCCGTATGAGAAGGTGCGGCATCGTGTGTTTTTCGACTCCTGTCTATTCATTACTGGTCTCTTCATGATACCATTAAATGAGATTCCATGATGAGGAGATGAATGAGATGAGCAAGTCCAGATCCAAACAAGCCCGCTTGAAGGCGGAACGATCCGGCGCGCTGAACCCGGAGATGCTGCGAGGAGGGTGGCAGCGGAAGCCGCAGACGCAAGTACAACCGAATAAGAAAGCGCAGCAGCGCCGTACGCAATGCCGCCAGAGAGGCGGCCGCGACGGCGCTGATTCGTTGCGGAGCTACTACTTCAACGCACCTTGCGCCTGATTCTGAATAGCGACTAATGCGTCATCCAACGTCTTATTCCCGCTCAATACCTCATTCACTTCAAACGTAATAATGCTGGACAGCTCGGATTGGAACTCGGGCGGTCCCATCGGATCCTTCACAGCATGCGCGGTCTTGAATGAATAGAATGGCGCTATTAAGGGGTCATCCACATTAGACGGAATCCGTGCGAGCAGCTCCTGATCGGAGATTTGGCTTCGACTGCGGGCATACTCCTCGCTGCTCAAATATTTCAATAATTGCCACGCTGCATCTGGATGCTGAGAGTTAGCATTGATCGCGAATATACGGTTCTGAGTGATGAAGGCGCCATTCGAACGATCATTCGCATCGATCGGCGCCGTGACAATCCCCCAATGAGGCAAATTCGACTGCGACTGCATAATTTGGTTTGCTTTGAACTTATAATTTAAAGACATTGCACATCGGCCCGCAAGGAACGGATCATTGTCCTCATTCCTCAGATCTTCTTCGCTGACCAGCGAGATAGTGCCCTTCTCTAGCGCCGGAACGACCGATTGAAAGACCTTGCGCCAACTATCCGAATCTATGGTTACTCGGGCAGCGTCAGGCGTAACCGCGCTCAGATTCTGCGAGGATCCTACGACGGATAAGAGGGAAGCGATCGAATCGAACAGGTCGGAGGACAACCCGCATATTCGATCACCCGAGTGGCCGGCATCAGCCGCGAAGCGATCCGCCAACGCAAGCACTTCATCCCATGTCATGAGATCGCGGGGCATCTCGACGCCGTACTCGTTGAAGAGATCTTCGTTGTAGAATAGCGCCGCGTTAGCGAATGTTGGGGAAAGACCGTACAATTCCCCGTTGCCAGCTTCCTTAAGCTGCTTGATTAAGGGCGGGTAGATGGATTCGATATCATATTTGTCTTGTTGGATGTAAGAGCTTAGGGACACCAAACCCCCTTGGGCTGCCAGTTCTTCGTATTGGTTCAGATTCAACAGGAGCACGTCCGGCTGCTGATCCTCGATGAATGCCTCTAGCTGCTCCCGCTCATTGCCGCCTGCGTTATCGATCATTGGATATACGGCGACTTCGATTCCAGCATCGGGATATTGGCTCATATAAGCGAATCCATACTGTTCATAAAAAGATTGTTTGCCGACATACATCACTTTGATCTTCTCGGCCTCTGCCGTGTTCTGCTCCCCTTGGACACATCCCGCCAGAACGGCGATTAAGATCAGGATGATCCATCCATACTTATAGGCTTTAATCATCATTAACCTTCCTGACCGGCGAGCTCGGCTTCCAGATAAGCTTGATCTAACAGCTCCTGCCCTTTTGTCTGAATCCGGCGAATCGCTTCCTGCAGATCTAATCGATGATCGATCGCCGCCGCGATCTCTTCATTGAACATCCCCGGGAACGTCTCGAAGAACGCGATGGGAATCTCTCCGATCGAGGAAGTTCCTGGCGGCTTCGGGTCGAGCTTATAGAAGGGCTTCATCGAGCGTCCGTCTACATCGGCGTTGTAGTCGACACGGCTTAGAAGCCTTCCCGAGATGACGGTCTCGCTCTTCAATTTGGCATATTCCTCTCCGTTGATATATTTCAACAGTTCCCAAGCAGCACTCACATTCGGAGACTTAGCGTTGATACTGAATATCGATCCTAATGAGAGATCACCGCTTTGGTTCCGATGATTCGGATCTACCGGAACGGTAACTAGATTCCAATTAATCGGTTCGATGCCATACAATTCCTTGCCCATCGATAGTTCGGTCTTAAAGTTGCTGCTTCCGGCAATCATGGCAGACTCGCCTAACATAAATTTATTTTGCTTTAGTGATTCCTCTAGGCTTTGAGTCGTGAGTCCATCCCCAGAGCCTGGCGGTGAAGTCTCACTTTCTGTCGGCATGTATAGAGCTCCGCTCCGGGATGCTTCAACAACTTGTTCGATTAGATGGAACCAAGACGGAGAATCCAGTTCCATTGTGGTATAATCCGGACTAAAAATGCTTAAGTTCTCTGTGCTTCCCATCTCGCTTAGCAATGAGAAGTAGGACTGAAAAGAATAAGACTGATCGACGGTCAACCCATATATTTTCTCATTTGGGTCTGCATTTGCTACTCGATTTGCCAATTGCAGCACTTCTTCCCACGACATCGCATCCGTAGGAGGGTCAATACCTAACGATTCAAACAGATTCGCATTATAGTACAAAGCCGCGCTGGAGAAATCCGGACTTAACCCGAACAATTCATGCTCTCCGCCGCCCCTAAGAAGGTTGAGAATGCCAGGATGAATACCCTCCAGGTCGAATTGATCTTGTTTAATGACCGGTTCTAACGGGTAAAGCTGGCCTTCCAACGCCATTCTCTCGTATTCAATCGGGCTCAGAAGTAGAATATCCGGCTGGTATTCCTCGATATATTCGAGAAGCATCTCTTGGGGGTCTTGAGTCAGGTTCGTGAGCAACTTCTGATTGCTGACAACCTCGATCTTGAGATTCGGATATTTAAAGAACAGATTGCCGTATTCGCTATCGAATGCCTCCTGACTCCAGTACATGACTTTGATCGTCACTTTCTTGTTCGGGTCGAACTCCTCCAACGCTCCACCTTTGTCCTTCATACAACCGTTCAGAATAAGAACGATGAAGCATAATAGGCTAACGCAAAGCTTTCTTAACATAGGAATCACTCCGTTTAGTGGTCACGCCTCTTCTCTCAATCATTTGTAAATTATATCAAAATATAGCATTTGTGAATTTGTTTTATAGTAATTTTTATCTTCCACGTGTCTTACTGGTATTTAGACAAGACGGATTGTAATATGAAGTGCGACAGCTAAAAAACAAAGAAGCCCATGAATGGATTCGAGTAAAATGGAAGTCGCCACAACACCATTTTCACAGGAGAACCCAACATGAGCTACTCCCATCTTAGAGACGTTACATCGGCTGGGCTGGTCGACTAGAGCCATCGGTCAGCAGCTTGGCCGTCATCACTCCTCCATCGCCCGTGAACTCCATAGAGGGCAAATGAATTCGAGCCATGAGGGTGCTCCTGCTCAGGAAGCTTATCAGCAGCGAAGAGCTTTTAGCGTGCCGCCAGGCAAGTACACACCCGAGCTGGCCAAGGAATTACAGGAGAAGCTAGAGAAAACCTGGTCGCCCGAGCAGATCGCAGAGAGAAGGCGCTCTCCTCGTCGGCACTCCAATCCGTCAGCGTCCTAAAGAAGTACGCAAGCGAACGACTTTCGGCCATTCGACAGGATTCTCGGGCGTTCTACAGATAATCATAATGGTTCCAAAAAAATGAAGCTATTTACAAAATAAATAATTTATGGTAAAAATATATCACAATATAGCTTGATGCTACGGTAGGTGATTTGTTTATGGATTCACAAAAGTTTAAACTCCATTTTTTATATTTTCTAATTTTTATTTTTACATTCACTGGCTGTACTGATGGGGATATTTCACCTCATAGTAATAGACACATTGTTTTGCGAGTTGGTTTCGTAACAGAGGAAAAATTCCAACAAAGATTTGCTAATTTGATTGAGCAGGAGTTTCCCAATTATCGAGTAGAGATTGTTCCGATGAAGGATGTCATTCGATATCAGCAGTCCATTATCGATTGGATCAAATCCAAACAAGTGGATCTACTCTATATTCCCTCCTCCAATTACCAAGAGTTAATCGATGCTAACATTTTGCGAGACTTAGAGCTTTATATGGACAGAGGTGACTTTCTCAAAGATTCAGTACTTCCTAGTGTAATGGAACTTGACCGAGCTTACGGTGGAGGGAAAGTATACGGACTCCCGACTAATTTCTATAGTGAAGCGATCGCCTATAATCAGGATCTATTTGAGCGAATGAACATCCCATTCCTAACAGACGGAATGACATGGCCTGAATTGTTTTATACGATGCAACGATTCGAAAAAGGATTGTCTGTACATATGGCATCGCCTTTTCATTTGCTGACTCAGATGGGCCAGTCGGAACAAATTCAAATGATGAATACTGCAGATCAAATGACGCTCAATAGTCCGACTTGGGAGACATTATGGAAGGTAGTAACGGATGCAGCAAGAAACGGCGGTATTCATTTTGATGAGGAAAATCAGAATCCATTTATTACTGGAGACAGAGCTGCGGCACTTATATCCTATGATGAATATAAAATTTTGGAGCAATCCAAGCCTTCGTTTAAGTGGTCGTTAGTATCAATGCCGACAGGGATCACCGGCCAAACATCTTCCATCATTGCTGATGGTTATTGGTCAATCCCTGTCTCATCTAACAATCCGGAAGATGCTTGGAAGATGATAGCGTTTTTCATGAGTGGGAAAGTAGCTAAGTGGGGATACCGCTCCGATTATGGATTTTCCACTTTGAAGCAGGAAATATCATTGAACCCGGACGATGAAGATCAACTGGAGGCGTTTTACAAAGACCATCCTCAAATACCGCTTTCACTTACTTGGTCTAGTTTTCTGCCTGACCTTGTGAACAATGTATTTACAAAAATAGTTACTAACGAGTCGTCTGTTGAAGATGGCTTACAACAATTACAGCAACAGGCGGAAATTGAAGTTAAAAGAAAGCAATGATGCACTCAATCCAAGCTGATCATTCTGGTGTATACAATTCGTAATAAGGGATTGTTTACATATCAAAATAGAAAGAAGGGAGGAACGGATGGCCGTTCAAAGTAGTTCATTTACAGCCTTGATAATCTTAGGAACTGCCACGGCGATCCCGGTTTTTGCGGCAGTCGACCCCTACGCTGAAACGGTGGCGTATATCGACTGGAGCGTAAATTACAGCAACAAGGTTAGAGGGAAGGCTTATGCTATTACTTCCAACCCGAGCATGACCAAAATAAATGTAACGGCTTCATTTTACCAAGATGGAACAAAGAAAGAAAGTGGGACAGGCTCTACTACAAATTTAAATCAAGAAGCATATTGGCTCACAAAAGACGGAGTGTATGATGAAACAAATTCATACTCTATGGATGTTGCTTCAAGAACCTATTATTCAGGTGGCAGCTACGACCAGCAGTACGCAAGCACCACATGGTAAATTAAATAGCAACAGAGTGGAGAGTCATCTCCACTCTGTTGCTAAGTGGGGGGGGGGTATTTTGCGTAAGCTAGTCACTGCAATTATGGTCTGTTCACTTAGTCTTATTGGAAGCGGGTGTAGCCGTCCGCAGCCAGAGCCGGTAACGATCACAGTCAATTACCCCTCCTCTCAACAATTTTACAAAATGTATGGTTATGCATTCGAGGAGGCTCATCCAAACATAACGGTTCAAGTGGTTCCGGATCTAATGAAGGGAACGGATTCTCCTCCCTCTACAGACGTTGTCTATATGAACAGCCAGCCGCTCTTCGAACAACGGATCGAGCGGGGGGAACTAATAAGATTAGATTCTTTGATCCGTCAATCGAAATTTCAGATCGACTCTATGACTCCAATCGTTACTTCTATGCTCAAATCAGCAGGCAACGGCGAACTCTACGGATTGGCGGCCACATTTCAATCAGATGCTCTGTTTTACAACAAACGATTGTTCAACGAATATCAAGTCCCTTATCCTCACGACCAAATGAGTTGGGATGAGGTGCTTGAGCTCGCCGAACGATTCCCACATCAGAACAATGACGGCATGCCCTTATATGGGATGCAAATGAATTTTTATAAGAATGTATCCTTTAACTACATTTTGGATATGGGAGCAACGGAGGGCCTGTCTTACATCGATCCTAATACATTAAAGATAACAATGAACACGGAGAAATGGGAGAGAATCTGGAATGTCGCTGTTAGCGCCTTCCAGTCCGGTTCGATATACGACAAAGGGGAGGATGCTGCCGAGGAAAGCGTAGGGCATCCGCCTTTCTATATGGAACAAGCAGCCATGACCAAAGCTTCTTTTATAACCGCCTATAATTTTGAACCATTCTCTCAATATCAGGATGGGAGAACGATAGAATGGGGTGTGGTGACAGTCCCGGTTGATCCGAGCAATTCAACGTTGTCTCATTCATATTCGATTTTCGACATCTATGGGATATCCTCTTCAGCTAGTCATCAGCAAGAAGCTTGGGAGTTGATCCAATTCATCGCCGGCGATTCGAAAAACAATCATTACCTTACTCAGGCCAATGTCGGTCGCGGCCTGCCTGTGAATCTTGACGACATGAAGCCGATTCCGGGGCATGACCTCTCTCCGCTTTACCGTTTGTTACCGGCGGATGAACCTGTTAATCCATATTTACTGATGGATGCATCCATCCTAGATTCCTTCGCAGATGCAGCCCAGCAGATCCTAGACGAAGCCATTGCTGGAGAGATTACGATTGAAGAAGCGTTGGAGAGAGTGGAGCGAGAAGGACAGTCCGCTGTTGACGAAGCAAGGAATAAACTAACAGTGGGCGGTCGAAAATGATATTTTAAAGCCAGATCCGCAACAAATCAGCGCCGTCGCGTCTGCCTCTCTGGCGGCATTGCTTACGGCGCTTTATTGTTGTGACGGATTGTCAAGCTAAGTGCGACTGTTCATCCATGAATGCTTCGTGAGCAGATTTCCAGTCAGGGCATTTTCGAGGCCGGTTCTTGATGAGGCGTATGGCTTCCGAAAGTTCCTCGTCTGTGACAGCGGCGAAATCGTGTCCCTTTGGGAAGAACTCTCGTAATAAACCATTGGCATTCTCATTGGAACCGCGCTGCCATGAAGAATAAGGATCTGCGAAGTAGACCTTGATGTCGTGAACTTTCTCTAGCGCAGCATAGCAAGCAAACTCCTTCCCTCGATCGGTCGTAGCCGTCTTGAAGGCTCCTTGTGGGTCGTTTAGTTGGTGAACGCAGCCGAACCTGGTACTGGCGGCGGAGGAGGAGGAACTTCGGCCGAACGGCTCCGCAGATCCTCATAGAAGTGAGCCTCAGCCGTAGTGATGTAGGGCACGACCCACAAGAGACCGATGCCAAGCGGAATGCTCCCCAGAATATACCACCCGATAAATGTCAGATACAGGACGAACAAGCGCCACTTATGCCCCTTCATCATCTGCTTGCTTTGGCTAATCGCCTCCAGAGGACCGATCTCCGGGTTGTCTCTCAGAATGTAATAGGCCATCTTATACCGGAAGGCTGCGATGATGCCCGGAATAATGAATAACAGCGTCCAGAGAAAAGTGAAGATTCCCATTAGCAAGCAAAGCAAGAACGCATCGACAAACCGCTCGAACCCGCTGAAGACAGCTCTGACCCCTAAGCCCTCACCTCGGGCGACTCCAAGGAAGAAGGCGTAGAAGCCCAAAGCCAGCGGCCCCGCAAGCAACAGCTCCACAATCCATCCGATGAATGGGATGTAGTTTAAGGAGCCGATCACCATTGCCGCAATGAGGTAAATAATCGTTGCTCCGACTGCCTTGCCCCAGTTGCCATCCAGACTTTCTCTTGCCCATGCGCGAATCTCCGCACTTCTTGGCACCATTCCGATTAACGCCACCTTTGCAATTAAGAATCATAAGCAGCTCAGCAGAATCAGCTCTATAGTTTATTCGCGCCTGTACACTCTCAAGAACGTTAAGCCGAATATTAAGGGCAAGATCCAAACGGAATAGCCCGGCATCCATGTAGGATACCGGGCTAACTCAAGCTTGCCATTATAGCGCTGTTAACATCATCATCTAAAGTCCGGCGGCGTGCGGCGCGCGACCCCGGTCAGGATCGCCGTCTCGACGACGGCGTGCCGCACCTTGGCGACGACCTGCTCGTTGAAGATACTCGGAATAATATAATGCTCGTTCAGCTCGTTCTCGGTGACCACGGAGGCGATCGCCCGCGCGGCGGCCAGCTTCATCGGCTCGTTGATCCGGCGGGCTCGGCAATCGAGCGCTCCGCGGAACACGCCTGGGAACACGAGCACGTTGTTGATCTGGTTCGGGTAATCGCTTCTTCCCGTCGCGAATACTTTGACGAGCGGCATCGCCACTTCGGGATTAATCTCCGGATTCGGATTCGCCATCGCGAAGACGATGCGGTCCGGCGCCATCGAGGCGACGTCTTCCGCGGACAGCACGTTGCCGCGCGACACGCCGATGAAGATGTCGGCGCCGCGGATGACATCGCTAAGCTTGCCGGGCTCCGCCTCCACCTGCGGCTGCTCCGCCAGCCATTGCCACATCGGATGCTCGTAGCTTCCGCCCCGCACGATCGCCCCGTCGCGGTCGACCGGCACGAGCCGGCGAACGCCTGCGGCCAGAAGCATCTTGCAGATAGATACGCCCGCCGCTCCGATGCCGTTCACGACGACGCGCACTTGGTCGATGCGCTTGCCGGCTACCTTGAGCGCGTTCAGAATGCCCGCGATGACAACGATGGCGGTGCCGTGCTGATCGTCGTGGAACACCGGAATCTCCAGCTCCTCCTCGAGCCGCTTCTCGATCTCGAAGCAGCGCGGCGACGCGATATCCTCCAGGTTAATCCCGCCGAAGATCGGCGCGATCGCCTTGATCGTTCGGATGATCTCCTCGGTGTCCTTCGTGTCGAGGCAGATCGGGAACGCATCAACGCCCGCGAGCTGCTTGAACAGCATCGCCTTGCCTTCCATGACCGGAGCCGCCGCGTAGGGACCGACATCGCCAAGCCCGAGTACAGCCGTGCCGTCGGAAACGACGGCAACCGTATTGCGCTTGATCGTCAGGGAATAAGCTTTGTCCGGCGATTCGTGAATCGCCATCGACACCCGGGCGACGCCCGGCGTATAGACGCGCGACAGATCGTCGCGGTTGCGGATCGCCATCGTCGGCTGGACGGAGATCTTCCCGCCAAGGTGCGCGAGGAAGGTTCGGTCGGAGACGTTGACCAGACGGAGGCCATCCATCTTCTCCAACGATTCAACAACCAGCGACTCTCCGTTCTCCGTCACATCAACCGTAATATCGCGGACCGAATGCTCCTGCCCCGGGCGAATGACGTCGATCGAGATGATGTCACCCCCCGCCTGACCAATCGCCGCTGCAACATCGCCGAAATGGAGAAGCGAATGGTTCATTTCCACCCGCAGAATGATACTGTTGTATGCCATGTCGTCATCGATGCCCCTTTATGATATGGTTCCCGCCGCCAATCAATTCCAGTATGGTCGAATCAGGTGTACGCAAGACTTCGCCGCAAGACTCGCGTAATCCTTCCACAACGAGTTCAGCAGCGTTCGATCAGGCGTGCGAGCAGCAGGGTCCTGCGAGGAATCTCCTCCAGCTCCACATATTCCTTCGGGGAATGGGCGAAGTCGCCGCGCGCACCGAGTCCGTCCAAGGTAGGGATGCCTAGGGCGGCGGTGAAGTTACCGTCGCTGACGCCCCCTGTGGCCGCTTCCGGGAGGTTCAGGTTCAGTTCGTCTTGGGCAATCTGCCGGGCCAGCCGATACAGCCTTCCGGCCTCCTCTGTTCGGACCATCGGAGGCCGCAGCATCCCGCCGCTTATCGTCAGCTTCGCGAAGGGGAGCTTCGGCTTCAAGCCCATGACGGCTTCGTGGATGCGTTCGGCTTCCTCCTTCGTCGCCACCCGGACGTCGATCTCCGCCTCTGCGCTGCCGGCCACCACATTGCTAGCAATGCCGCCATGAATGATGCCCACATTCACGCTCGTGCCGGTCTCGAAGTTATTCAACGCCTGCAGCGCCTGGATCTGATAGGAGAGCTCATGGATCGCCGACACGCCCTTCGACGGGTCGACGCCCGCATGGGCGGACACGCCTTCGATGACGAGCTTGTAGCGGCCGCTGCCCTTGCGCGCCGTCTTCAAAGCGCCGTTCGGCTCCATCGGCGGCTCAAGCACGAGTACGGCGCTCGCGGATCCCGCCTCTTCTTCGATGGCCGCACGGGACGTGACGCTGCTAATCTCTTCATCGCTGTTGATGAACACCGCGACCGTCTTGTCCGCGGGGAACCTGCCGGCTTCCTTCAGCGCCTTCAGCGCGAACATCGCCTGCAGCAGCCCCGCCTTCATATCGTACACGCCCGGGCCATAGGCGCGTCCGCCGCGAATCGTGAATGGCCTGCGCTCCGCTTCGCCCGCCGGCCACACCGTGTCCAGATGGCCGAGCAGCAGCACGCGGCGTTCCCCTTCTCCGGCTTCGCACAGAAGCCGGTCTCCGTACTCTCGGTTCGGCTGGCGGCTCACGCGGCCGCCGACGATCCGTTCAAATTGGAACGCATACCAATCCGCCATGCGATCGGTATGCGTCTTGTCGGAGGACGGTGAATCCATATTCACGCTTTCTTCAAGGAGCTTCAGCAGTTCCGGCATGTAAGATTGTATGAGCTGGTAGATGTCTGTCATAAGACGACCTTTCATTAGGAGTGTGATTGGGTATTCACGCCGAACAACCGATCCAGACCGTAGACCTTCTCCAAGAGAAAGATAAAGACGACGCTAAGCAAGATCACGACCGATGAGATGGAGGCGACCAGCGGGTCCAGAATCTCCTTCATGTAGCTGAAGATCGCCAGCGGCAGCGTGGTGGACGTAGGCGTGACGAGGAACAGCGACACGGTGACGTTATCGAACGACGTCAGGAACGAGAAGATGAACCCGGATAGGACCGCCGGCCTCACGAGCGGCAGCGTAATATCCCAGAATACTCTCATCGAATTGGCCCCCAGCATATAAGCGGCCCGCTCCAGCGTATAGTCGTAAGTGCTCAGTCCGGTCAGCACGAGACGCACGACATACGGAATGGAGATCAGAATATGCGCCAGCAGCAGCCCCGCGAACGTGCCCGCTATACTGATACGCGTGAAGAAGATTAGCGCGGCGATACCGATAATGATGGCCGGCACGGTCAGAGGCGACAGCAGCAGCGCACTGATGAATTTGCGTCCCGGAAACTTGAACTTGCTGATCGCCAGCGCCGCGATCGTGCCGACAACGGTAGCCGCAGCCGCTGAGATGACCGCCAGCTTCAAGCTGTACTTGAAGGCGTCCACGAACTGCGGCCGATCCAGAATCTTCTCGTACCACCGCATGGAGACGCCCTCCGGCGGAAACGTCAGGAAGTTCGAATCCGTGAACGAGGTCGGGATGATCACGATCAGCGGCGAGATGACGAACAGCAGAACGATGAACGTAATGATCCCAAGCCATGGTATTCGTCTCATGCTCCGGAGAACACCTCCTTATATCGGCGCGTCTCCACGAGCTTCGTGAAGATCGTGACCAGCGCATAGGTCGAGCCCAGCAGCAGGAAGGACAGCGCTGCGCTCAGAGGCCAGTTAAGCGTAATCATGACGTTCTCGTACGTGAGGACCGGCAGCACCTTGACCGCCGAGCCGCCCATCAGCGCGGGCGTCACATAAGCGCTCATCGACAAGCTGAACACGAGCGTCGAACCCGCGAGGATGCCCGGCAAGCTTAGCGGCAGCGTGATGGAGACAAATTTTCGAACACTCGATGCTCCTAGAATGCCCGCCGCCTTGTAGAGCGACGTATCCACGGCATACAGGCTTGTGACCAGCGCCAGCACCATGTAGACGATATACGCATCGGTCAGGCCGATGACGACGCCCAGCTCGTTGTACAGCAGCTTCAGCGGCTTATCGATAATCCCGAGATTCATCAACGTCGTGTTGATCCAGCCCTTGTTCCCCAGAATGACCACCCAGCCGAAGTTGCGGATGACGACGCTGATGAGGTGAGGCGCGATGATGAGGAAGGTCACGACGCCGCGCATGCGGCCGGACGCCTTCGCCATGAACATGGCCACCGGGTACCCGAACACCAGACAAGCGAGCACGGTATAAAAGCTTAATTTGATCGTTCGCCATAGAATCCCGACATAATAGGAATCGTGCAGGAAGAGCGCGTAGTTGCCCAAGCTGAACTGCTGCTCTTCATTCTGCAAGCTTAGCGCGAAGATATAAACCATTGGGATGACGAACGCAACGAGCAGCACCAGCAAGACAGGGGCCAGCAGGAGAAGCGCATTGCGAAGCGGACGCCATCGCGAATTGTGTGCCCCCATCCGCTAACGCTCCTCTCCCGGGAAGACGAACACGTCCTCCGGATGCCAGATCAAGGCGACCGGATCCCCCGGCTTTAAGCCGGCATGCTCGCCGATGGTTTGAATGCGAACCGTCACGGTCGCGGATCCGATCTCCACGTCGCATTCAGCGAAGGCGCCGAGGAAGGACAGTTGGCGAACGCGTCCTTGCGCCGAGTTGGCCCCCAGCGGGTTCGTTCCCGGCACGGCCAGGCGAAGCTTCTCCGGCCGGATATAGGCGTGCGCGGCGCTGCCGGCAGTCAGCTTCTGGCCCTTGGCCGTCGCTTGCAGCTTAAAGCCCGCGTCCGCACGAAGCTGCAGCGTCTCGCCATCTTGAACTTCCACGACGGCTGGGAGCTTGTTGGACTTGCCAATGAACGTATGGACGAATTCCGTCGCCGGGCGATTATAGATCTCCAGCGGCGTGCCGATCTGCTCCACCTTGCCGTTCGACAGCACGACGATTCGATCCGACAGGTATAATGCCTCTTCTTGATCGTGCGTGACGAAGATCGTCGTCACGCCCGTCTCCATGTGCAGCCGCTTGATCTCCTCGCGGAGCTCCTCCCGCAGCTTGGCGTCCAAGTTGCTGAGCGGCTCGTCCAGCAGCAGCAGAGAAGGCTCGATGACGAGCGCCCGGGCAATCGCGATCCGTTGGCGTTGGCCGCCGGACAGCTGCTTCGGGTAGCGGTCGGCCACTTGCGGCAGCTTCACCAGCTCCAGCGCCTTGGCGACTCTCTGCTTAACTTCCGCCTTCGGCACCTTTCGCAGCTTCAAGCCGTACGCCACATTCTCGGCGACGGTCATGTGCGGGAACAGCGAGTACGTCTGGAACACCATGCCCAGCTCGCGCTTGTTGGAAGGCACGCCGTTCATCCGCTTGCCCTTGATCCGAATCTCGCCGCCGTCCGGTTCGAGGAAGCCGGCGATCATGTTCAGCGTCGTTGTCTTGCCGCAGCCCGACGGGCCCAGGAAGGAGATGCACTCCCCCTCCTGGATCTGCAGGTCAAACTCGTCGACAACGATGTTGGAGCCGAACGTCTTGCGCACTTGTCTCAGTTCAACATCGATTGTTTGGCTCATCATTTAACCCTTACTTTCCGACCTTCGTAGCGATCTCTTTGTTGAAGCGGTCCAGCCAAGCCGGCATACTCTCGCTAATAACGTTGTAATCGAAGTTCACGATCTTGCTCGTATCGAATTCGAGCAGCTTCGCCGTCTCTTCCGGCAGCGTCACGTTCGTCGCCGGATTGTAGTACAGCTTCGTGGCGAAGAGCGTCTGCACTTCATCCGTCAGCAGGAAGTCGATGAACGCCTTCGCCGCGGTCGGATGCTTCGAATTCTTGACCAGCGACGCGACCGTCGGAACCATATTCGCGCCTTCCGCCGGAACGACGAATTCCAGATCCAGGCCCGCTTCCTTCTGCACAATGCTGCGCGCCATCGTCCAAGCCGTGTATACCGCGGATTCATCCTGCAGATTCTGCTGCAGCTGCGCCGCGCTGGTGGAGAAGGTCGGCAGGTAGCCGGCGATCGTCGCCAGCTTCTCGAAGCCCGGGTCCATATTGCTCTCCGAACCGCCATTAGCGTAGGACAGCATGATCGTCGCGGAACGGCCGAAGTTGCTGGTGACGTCCGTCATAGTCAGATTGCCCTTCATCTCCGGCTTCGCCAAGTCGTTCCAAGAGGCCGGAATCGGCAGGTTCTTCTCCTTCACCAGCTTCGCGTTATACGAGATGCCCATCGGCGTGAAGTCGATCGTCACGCCGCTGTTCTCCTTCACTTGCATCTGCGGAAGCACCTTGGTCATGTTCGGAACGTCCGCTTCGGTGATCGGCTCCCACAAGCCTTCCTGGCGTCCGTTCTCCTGCTCGCCGGCTTCGATGAAGGCGACGTCGAACTGCGGGGATGCTTGCGAAGCCTTGGCTTTGGCCACGATCTCAGTCGCGACGCCAGACATATAAGTCAGCTTGACGTCTGGATATTTTTCATTGAATTTTGCGAAAATTTCATCTTCGAAAAGCGCTTGCACGGTTGCGCCGTTGCCGGCAATGATCAGTTCTTTCTCGAGAGCAGGCGCGGCGGATTCGCTTGCGGCTTGGGCGGACGGCGACCCGGATGCGGCAGAACTCGCTTCAGGCACATTCGAGGAATTAGAGGATCCGCAGCCGCTAAGCAGCAAACCTGCCAGAGCGGCAGTCGATAATACCGGCAATACTTTTGATTTCACGTACAATGACCTCCTCAACGAATTGTTCACACATAGTGAACGTTGTTTTTTTATGGAAAACTTATTAGAATCTTAACACGGGCTTAATATTCTTTCAATCCGTAAAGTTAGAAAAATTGACACAGTTTAACTGGAATTGTTAAACTGTGCTCGGTCTCGTCAATTTGACAAAGGAGAGGAATCAATGGATAACCATTTGTCCTCGGTCAAGAACAGCTGCCATCTGCTCAAGCTCTTCCTGGATTCTCCGAAGGAGCTTGGCGTCACCGAGATCTCGCGCAAGCTGGACATGTCGAAGGGAGCGGCGCACAAGATGCTGGGCACCTTGGAGAGCGAAGGGTTCATTCGGCAGAATCCGGCGAACAAGCAATATTCGCTCGGCTATACGCTCCTTGAATTAGGCAATCAGGTGCTGAAGAATCACGACCTGGTCGAATTCTCGAAGCCATCCATGCAGCGTCTGTCCGACGTATCGAAGGAGTTCATCTGCCTATGCGTCAAGGACGGCCCAGATGCGATCTACGTATCGAAGATCGAATCTCAATATCCGATCCGATTCATCGTCGAGACGAGCCGCAGGTTCCCGCTCTATGCAACATCGGCCTCGAGGGCCATATTGGCGAACCAGCCGCAGGACTTCATTGATCACATTCTGGAAAATGAGATTAAGACGTATACGACACACTCGCTCCGAACGCCAGAGCAAATCAAGCGCCGGCTGGCGGAGATCCGCGAGCAGGGCTATGAGTTCAGCGCCAACATGCGCAACGTCGGCGTCACCGGCATCGCCGCGCCAATCTTCGATACGAACGGCGAGGTGAACGCCTCGATCAGCTTGATGGGGCCGACCGACCGAATGGAGCCCAAGAAGGAAGAGTGGATCCGCCTCGTCGTCGATGCGACGCTGGAGATATCGAGAGGCATTGGGTATCGGGGTTGATCAAATGGCGGGGAAATGAGACAGTCCCTCTATCCATGAGGAATGGATGGGCGGACTGTTCTTGCTTGAAGCGATATTACAGCGAATAGCCATTGTAAATGATTGGCTGCCTCATTATAATAATACCTAGATTTACGATGCATCGGTTTGATAAGTATTATATTTAACGAGGTGGACGCCATGAAGGTCGGGAAGGAATTGCTTAAAGGGAGCACCGTTATTCTCGTATTGACGCTGCTCGATCGCAAGGACATGTACGGCTATGAGATGGTGCGCGAGCTGGAGCAGCGATCGGGCGGTATTCTCAACTTGAAGGAAGGCACGCTCTATCCGATTCTGCATTCACTCGAGTCGGACGGGCTGGTGGAAGCTTACTGGGATGAGCAAGGCAGCCGTCCTCGCAAATATTATCGCATCACCGGCAAGGGCAAGAAGCAGCTGGAGGAACGCAAACAAGAGTGGAGCCTGTTCAGCGGAGCGGTGAACCGTGTGCTCGGCGAGGGAGGCGCAGGATGAATCGGTCGTTGCGAGAGGAACACATCAAGGCCTATCTCGATGAAGTGTGCCGTCACATCCGCGCCAAGGACAGGCACGAGGAGATTCGGCTGGAGCTTGCTGGACATCTCGAGGAGATTACAGATGAACGGCTTGCCGAAGGCATGGATGAAGAAGATGCGATTCGGCAAGCCATCCGGCAGATGGGCGATGCGCGCCGAATCGGCCTGCAGCTGCACCGAGTACATAAGCCGAGGACGGAATGGAGCCTCGTCATCCTGGCGGTCCTGTTAGTTGGCTTCGCAATCGTTGCGATGTATGCTCTTCAGGAAGGCACAACTGGCGCCGTAAGCCGAATTCCGTTCATGGAGCACAAGCTTCTGTTGTCAGGCGCAGGCATTGCCGCGATGGCGCTGCTGTATTTCTTCGATTACCGGAAGCTCCGGATGCTGTCCTGGTTCCTATATGGGGCAGCCGTGCTTCTGATGCTATGGCCGAGACTAGCGGGATCTCCCGCCATTAACGGCCAGTTAAAGTGGATCTGGATCGGCGTGTTACGCTTGGACGTGACGTCTATTGCCCCGTATCTCTTCATGGCCGGCATCGCCGGACTGTTGTCCTTCGGCGAATGGGACAGCCGGTTAAGCATGCGCGCAGTCCCGCGCTATGTGAAGGAGTCGCTCCTCTACTTCGCGGTGCCGAGTTATCTATACTTGCTAAGTCATTCCTTCATCACATTGGCAATTCACTGCTTTGGAGTAACGATCATGATCCTTGCCCTGGGGCAGTGGAGACGATACATAGCTTATCTCGTGCCCTTCGCAGCCGTTATTTCGTTAATCATTGGACTTAAACCGTCAAGTGTATACCCTTTCTACTTGTTCCGGATCCAGTCCTTCTTCGATCCGTCCACTAGTCCATACCTATATCTCTCGGAGGATTGGCGCAGCTTGCTCCGATCGGCAGGCTTCTGGGGGAGAGGCATCGGACAGGAGACGCCCCAGCTAGTCTATTACTACAGCAACAATATTTTCGCCTATTTGATCTACATCTTAGGATGGGGCGCGGGTCTGCTCCTGGCTGCGCTCATTGCGTTGCTCTTATTCAGAGCTGCCCATGTCGCGAAGCAAGCAGCCGATCCCTTCGCGCGAACATTGGTCATAGGGGTAACGTCCATTCTCGCCTTCAAGTTCGTATGGAGCTTGCTGATGTCCGTCGGCCTTCTGCCTTATATCGGAGTCACGGTGCCGCTCGTCGGTTACAACGGCTTCAGCACGGTCGCGGAACTGTCCGCGATAGGCATTCTGCTCAGCGTCTACAGGCGCAAAGACGGCGCTAGGCGGAGCCGCGCGCCGATCAAGCAGGGATAGGCTTCTTCATCAGAATCATGCCCCTCCCTGGCTTCAGATTAGTTCCATTAGATCGCATCTCTAGTTCAAGAAGAGGCACACTGTCCTCACGCAGCACAGAATGACCGGACACAGCGTGGCCGGCGGCTTAGAATGAATATCGGGAGTGAGAGAGCTTATGTCATGGACGGACCACTTGCAGAAGGCGATCGACTTCATGGAAGCGCACTTGCTGGAGGATTTGACGATCGAGCGGATTGCGAAGGAAGCGCATGCGTCTCCATATCATTTTCAACGGACGTTCGCGATTCTGACCGACATGACCGTCGGCGACTATCTTCGCAAGCGCCGGTTGACGCTCGCCGCGGAAGAGCTGTGCAGATCCGACGCCAAAGTCATCGATCTGGCCTTGAGATACGGCTACGACACGCCCGAATCGTTCGCCAAGGCGTTCCGCAAGCAGCACGGCGTCACGCCAAGCGAAGCGCGGAACAACCAAGGCAGGCTGCAAGCCTACAATCGCCTGATGATTCAGGTCACGCTGAGAGGAGCGGAACCAATGAAGTATCGAATTGTGGAGAAGGAAGCATTTCAAGCAGTCGGCGTAAGGCGTGAATTCTCGCTCGTGAACGGGGAGAATTTGAAGGGCATTCCGTTGATGTGGCAGGAAGTCCACCGGGATGGGACGAACGATCGGCTGGCGGGGCTGAACAACGGCAAGCTCGAAGGCATGCTCGGCGTGTGCGTCAGCCTTGGCGATCAGCCGAAGATGGACTACTGGATCGCGGCCGCCTATGAAGGCGACGTGCCGGAAGGGTTGGAGCGGCTGGAGATCCCCGCTTCCAAGTGGGGCGTATTCGAAGTGCGCGGTCCGATGCCGGACGCGATTCAGGCGGCGTGGAAGAAGATCTTCACGGAATGGTTCCCGTCCAGCGGCTACGAGCAGGCGGGATCGCCGGAGATGGAAGTGTATCCGCTCGAGAACGCCTATGCCGCGGATTACTACTCCGAGATTTGGATTCCGCTGAAGTAACAGGCTGCTCTCAATCGCCCTGTGTGCCCGGAACGACGAAGTCGCGTTCCACCCTTCTAAACAGGATAATCGACTTACTACTGTGACCTCAACACCCATCAAATCCCACCCTTAGCTAAAAAAAGTAAAATTCAATTCTCGCAGTCTAGCTGCTATCACTTCGGCAAGTTCCTCTGCGGGCGCAATCCCCCCTTACAAGTCAAACAAATCGAGCTGCTCGGCTTCCTGCCCCGTCTCCGCCGCTCTCTCCAACGGATCCCGGCCTTCCGGCGTGCGAAGCCCGAGCAGGCTCATCATCTCCGCGGCGTTGTCCGCCGCATCCCCACCCGAGTTGTTGTTGAAAATCACGCCGATCCGCCGCGTCTGCCGCAGCAGCGCTTGGAGACGATCCCGCCATTCCTCCAGCTCCGCGCGGCTATAGCGGTACAGATACCGGACCTCGCGCCAGTCGCGACGGCCCCCGCCGCTCCGGCTCCAGCCCGCCGCATGGCGGCCGTGCATCCGCACGATCGTGTACGCCGCATCCGTCGCCTCCAGCACGATCGGCACGGACCCGTCGCCGGCTTGCGGCTCGTCGCAGACGCTGTGAATCCAGCCCTGCTCCCGCATGAAGTCAAGCGTCCGCTCCCGGTAAGCGGGCGCGAACCAGCTCTGGTGCCGGAACTCCAGCGCGCAAGGGATACCCTCCATCCGGCGCTTCGTCTCCCTCAGCAAGCTCACGTTCTCGCGCGTACAGTCAAACCACGGCGGGTACTGGAACAGCGCCGCCCGCAGCTTGCCCGCCGCCATCATCGGCGCAAGCGACTCGCGGAACGCTCCGTACATCTCCTCCGGCTCCTTGTAGTACGGCCGGCCGCGCTGGTGTCCCGTCATCTCCTGATACGCTTTGACGATAAATCCGAATTCCCCCGGCGTCTCCTCCGCATACTTCGCCATCCGCTCCTTCGGCTGGATCGCGTAGAAGGAGCTGTCCACCTCCACGAGCGGATGATGCCGGCTGTAGGCGGCGAGCTTGTCCTTCGCCTTGACTCCCTGCACATAGAGACTGTCATGGTCGCCCCAGCCAGCCAATCCGACTTCGATCATAACCTCTCGCCCCCGGCTTCCATCTCCACTTATTCTACCTGTTCGGGCCTCCAAGCGTAAATGTTGTCTATAATCGACAAAATCAGATGGGTTTTTTTGGGTAATAGGATGGATGAAAGCGAATACATGCAGCCGTAAAATGAAGAAATGAAACCGGTTTCTATCCAGGGAGGAGGGAGCAAGAGGAGCAGGCAGTTTAATATCATGACGAAGGAGAGGATTATGCGTTGATCAAAAAATCGTTCTTCCTGCTGTTGTTATTATCACTGGCGGCACCGCTGAGTCTCATCGGCTTGAGCGCGGCTTCCGCCGCATCCCCGTCCGAACCCGAGGTGTATATGCAGGACGCCTTCGAGGACGGCGATTATACAGCAAGTCCCGAGTGGACGGTATCCTCCGGCAACTGGCGCATCGCCGCAGATCCGGCCGATTCCGGCAACAAGGCGCTGAATCAGACCGATACCGGAGAAGGAATCATTACCGCCGGCGATCCCGCATGGACGGACTTCACCGTCACGATGCGCTTCTTCACCGAAGACGGCGGCAACTACCCGGGCATTCTAGCGCGCGTTCAAGATGCCCGGAACTTTTACTATTTTCAGATGCAGGCCGCTAATACGTTAGTCCTATCCAAGAGAATCAACGGCATCGACACCACGATCCGAAGCCTCCCATACGCCATGAACAAGAACACGTGGTACCAGTTGAAAATGGTGCTGATCGGCAACTCCATCAAGTGTTATATCGTGAATAACGGAACCGATCGTCTTGTATTCGAAGCCATCGACGATACATTCACCAGCGGCAAAGTCGGCATCCGCAACAAGTGGCAATCCGTTCATGTGGATGACGTCACGGTTGCGGGCGTACCTGCCGCGAACCCTTCAACGCTTCGATCCGACGCGCAGACGGGATCCGCGATCTCCTTGAGCTGGGATCCGGTAGAGGGAGCGGCAAGCTACAATATTTACCGCTCCACGGCCTCCGGGAGCGGCTATGCCTTCGTGGCCAACTCGGCTTCGACCAGCTTCACGGATACCGGCTTAAGCTCCGATACGTCTTACTATTACAGGATCGCCTTCCTGTATGGCGGACTGACGGAATCGCAGTGGTCAGCCGAGCTATCCGCAAGAACAGACGCAGCTCCTCCGGCAGCTCCCATGGGACTAACGGCGGTTGCCGTCAATTCGTCGACAGTCCGGCTGACTTGGTCGGCAGCGGACAAAGCAACCGGTTACCGAGTATACCGCGCTCCCGCTTCTAGCGATGTCTTCGGCAAGGTATATGAGGGGACGGCCTTAAGCTTCTTGGATACCGGGCTGACGCCGGATACGGCATATAAATACCAGATAACGGCGTATAATGCGACCGGCGAATCCGAAGCGTCCTCCGTTCAGGCGACAACCTTCCAGTATGACGCGCCAAGAAACTTCAAGGCAGCGGAGAAGACCGATACGTCTGTGACGTTAAGCTGGGACGCGATCGCCGGTGAGAACGTCATCTATAGGATCAGCAGAGCTGCGAGCTCCGCCGGGGCGTATACACAGATTTATACCGGAACGGATACCGAGTATACCGATATCGGCCTGACCGAAGGCACCGGCTATTTCTACCGAATCGGCGCGGTGATCGACGGCGTCGCTTCGGCTGTCTCGGAGCCGCTTGGCGTAGGTACGATGAGAACAGCCATCACGCCGGACACGATCTGGGCGGATACTTCCGGCAATCCGATTGATGCCCATGGAGCCGGGATTCTGTACGATGAGAATACGCAGAAATATTACTGGTACGGCGAGTATCATCAAGGCGCATGGCCTTCCGCAGGCGTGAGAGTGTACTCCTCGACCGACCTGCTGAATTGGACCGACGAAGGCATGGCGTTAACGCTGATCAATTCGATGGATGACTTTGCGAACGATCCGTTGATCTCAGAGCTCTACGCCGGCCGAGCCGATACACTCAGCATCTGGGCGGACATCCGCAAAGGCCGAATCGTCGAGCGGCCGAAGGTCATCTACAACGACCAGACGAAAAAATACGTTATGTGGGCCCATATCGATGGAGATAAGGACCCGTACAACGACAACGCCAACTATGGCAAAGCGCAAGCAGGATACGCGATCAGCGATTCGCCGACCGGTCCGTTCGTATACCAGAAGAGCTACCGGATGGATGAATGCCCGCCGGATCAGACCGACTATCAGCCGGGCAACCCAGGCATGGCTCGGGATATGAATCTGTTCAAGGACGACGACGGCACAGCCTACCTGATCTATTCCAGCGAAGAGAACCGGACGATCTACATCTCTAAGCTGCTGGACGACTATTCGGACGTTGTCGGCTGGCATAAGGACGGCAATGTCGACGAGAATGGCAACCCGGTCCGGGATGCCGCCTACAAGGGAGTATACGGCGAAGATTATATTCGGGTATTCCCTGGCGGTGTACGAGAGGCCCCGGCCGTGTTCAAGTATGACGGCAAATACTACCTGCTAACCTCAGGCGCTACCGGATGGTCTCCGAATGAGAATATGTACAGCGTATCAGATTCCATGCTGGGGAACTGGTCGCCGTTGAAGGATCCTTTCGTCCGGATATCGGCTTCCGATCCGAACCCGATGGCAGCCTTCAACTCCCAGACGGCTTCGGTCATTCCGGTGGACCCGGCCAACGGCAAGTTCATCTACGTAGGCGACGATTGGAACGGCGGGAACTTCTCGGCGAACGGCGGAGCCAAATACGTGTGGCTGCCGATCGAATTCAGCCAAGGCACGGACATCTCCATCAAATGGTACAGCCGGTGGACGCTCGATCTGCTCGACCAAATGAAGGGCATTGAAGCGAATGTCCAGTTGCCCGAAGTGATCGCCGCCGGTACCGAGCTCGCCCTCCCGAGCCAGATCGAAGTCTCGCCCAAAGGTTCAACGGAAACTTCGCCAACGAACGTCCTCTGGACGGTCAACGGCAATCCCGTAACCGCGAATACGTTCGCGCTGCCGGGTACCTATACGCTGCAGGCGACGCTGCCGCAGCTGGCCAACAAGACGCTGCAATTCAAGATAAGCGCCGTTGCTGACAAGACCATCTACTTCGTCAACAGCGGCGGCAGCCGAACGCCTGATTACAGCCTGATGACTTCATACCTGCAGGATACGCTGCTCAACAAGGACGTCGTCGAACAGCTGTACAATCCGGCAGATTCGACTCCATGGGGCTACGTGCAGACGAGCTCCAACCCGTCCGGTTCGGATTCCGGAGACATCTTCTCCACGCTGCGTTATTTGAACGGAGGTAATGTCACCAACTCTCCGGCCGGCACCGACCTGACCTACAAGTTCACGGTACCGAATGGAACCTATATCGTGTATACGGGCTTTAACGACATCTGGAACAACTCGAGCCGGAAGGCGGACCTGTATATCAACGACGTGAAGAAGACCGCGATCACGTATATATCCAACAAGGTCTACCGTTATCCAGTTGACGTAACCGACGGTATGATCACGATCATGGTAAGGAATACCGCCGCTCAGGACCCGTTGATCAACTGGATCATGATCGCGGATGATTCCCAGACACCTAATCCGGCGATGGGGCTGACGGCCGTTCCGGCATCGGCGGATTCGGCGGCCGTCTCGTGGAACAAGACATTGGGGGCGATCGCCTATAAGCTCTTCCGATCGACTAGCGCAGAGGGGCCTTATGCGCCTGTCTATGAAGGAAGCCAGCCCTCCTTCACCGACAGCGGCCTCGAGCCTGTCGTCTCCTATTACTATAAAGTCGGAAGCTACGGCTTATCGGGCGAGATCGCGATGTCGAGCCCCGTCTTGATGGATCGGACTCCGCCGGAATTCAACCTGCTGGTTGACGGTAGGATATTAGCCGATGGCGATTCCTTCGATGATCATCTCCCGCTAACCTTTCAAGCATCCGATGCATTATCCGGACTGGCTTCGGCTCGAGTGTCCGTAAGCGGCTCCGTGTATTCATTGGACTTGGCGAACGAGACGGCTAGCCTAACGATCGATTGGGCAGGCAAGATTGGCAGCTATACAGCAACCATCGAAGCAGAAGACATGGCAGGGAACAAGCTGCAGGCAACATACCATTTTAACGTAACAACAAGCCTTGCAGCCCTGAACGAACTGCTGGATCGTTATGAAGACCAATTGAGCCACCCATTGTTCGTCCAGCTCGATAACAGCCTCAAGCAAGCGCAGCATCAGTTGGACATCGACCGGCCCGATCATGCGGCTGATCATATGCAGGACTTCTTGAAGCATCTGAACAACCCGGCGTTGGGAGATATCGACCCGGCTGTCAAGGACATCTTGAATACAGATGCGAACGTCCTGATCCTGGAATGGTCGAATAACTAACGGAAGAAGGAAGCAGACAGCCCCCGTCCGGTATTCCGCCGGAAGAGGGCTGTCTGCCAATATCGCCATAAATTACAGTACGTACAGCAGTATCGTGAAGAAGTGAAGCACCGAGCCTCCTAAGACGAACAGATGCCACACCGCATGGTGGTATCGGAACGCGCGCCAGACGTAGAACACCGAGCCGAGCGTGTACAGCATGCCGCCCGCCATCAAGAGATGCATCCCGCCGGCCGGCATCGCTTCCTTCAGAGGCCCCCAGACGAGCACGACCATCCAGCCCATCAGCAGATAGAAGAGCGTGGAGAGGAAGAGGAACCGCTTGGTGAAGAACGCTTTGAAGACGACGCCGCCGATCGCGATGCCCCAGACGATGCCGAACACCGTCCACCCCAGCGGGCTTCTTAGCACGGTCAGCATGAGAGGCGTATACGTCCCGGCGATGTACAGATAGATACACGAATGGTCGAACGTCTCGAACAGATCCTTGACCTTGCCCTCGCGGAACGAGTGCACCAGCGTCGAAGCCGTGTACAGCATCAGCATGGTCACGCCATATACCGCGAAGCTGGTCACATGCCAAGCCGTACCATTCAGGCTTGCGAATATAATGAGCAGCGTCAGCGCCGCGATGCTCAGAACCGCGCCGATACCGTGCGTGACAGCGTTCGCCACCTCTTCCTTGCGCGAATAAACGTACGTATGCGCCATTCGATCTCCCCGCTTCCAGTTGCAACTTGTTTTCTCTATTGTGCCATCTTTTGCGGGAAAAAGCGAATCTTTGGCCTGCCGGTCAATCATGACGGAACTTCTTCGCGAGAAGCCAGCCGATTCCGTTCACAATGCCGTAGAGCGCGACCGACATGAGCGCCAGCAAGCAGATGCTCACCATGACGAGATCCATCTGGAATACCTGGCCGCCATAGATGATCAAATACCCGAGTCCCGCCTTCGACGACAGGAACTCGCCCATGATGACGCCGACCAGCGTCAGGCCGACGTTCACCTTCAGCGTCGCGATGATGTTCGGTACGCTCGCCGGCAGCATGACCATCGTCAGCATCTGCAGCTTCGTCGCGCCGAACGACTGCATCAGCTTCAGCTTCGTCCGCGCCATCTCCTTGAACCCATTCTCAATCATCATGATCGTCACGATGACCGAGATGGCAACCGCCATCCCGTAGACGGAATAGCGGTCGCCGAGCCAGATATAGAAGATCGGGCCGAGCGCCACCTTGGGCAGCGCGTTCAGCACGACGATATAAGGCTCCAGCACCCGCGAGGCGTAGGTCGACCACCAGAAGACGACGGCGATCAGCGTACCCGCGATCATCGAGGCGGCGATGCCGATCAGCGTCTCGAGCCCCGTCGTCCACGTATGCTTCCACAGGCCGCCCTCCAACGCCAGCTCGCGGAACGAACCGGCTAATTGGGACGGGCTGCTCGTCAGCATCGAATCAACCCAGCCCAGCCGCGCGGCGATCTCCCACAGCGCCAGCAGCGCCGCCAGCAGCGCGAGCCGCGAGATGACGATCTGCCAGAACGCCAGACGCTGCTTCTTCAGATACCTCCGGTACGGAAGGGATGCCATGCCGGCCGCCTTGCCGCCGTTCGGCTCGGCAGGCGTCCCGGCTTGCTCCCTCACTCTCGATCCTTCCTTACTTGGCAGCGACATGAGCCTCCAGCTCCTTCCATAGCGCGGTGAAATACGTCCGGAACCCCGCCGCCTCCCTCTTGCTCAGAGGGCTCATCGACGGCGACGATTCCCCGTCCTCCCCCAGCCGGATCTCGTAGATCGAAGAGATCGTGCTCGGCCGCTGCGACATGACCATCACCCGGTCCGCCATCGAGATGGCTTCCGGAATGTCGTGCGTGACGAGCACCGCCGTCTTCCCCTGCTCGCGGATAATGCGGTGCACCTCATCGGCCAGCGTCAGCCGCGTCTGGAAGTCGAGCGCGGAGAACGGTTCATCGAGCAGCAGAATATCCGGCTCGGCGACTAGCGTCCGGATGAGCGCTACCCGCTGGCGCATGCCCCCGGATAGCTGGGAAGGGCTGTGGCGCGCGAAGCTCCCCAGCCCGTACCGTTCCATCAGCTCACTTGCCTTCCGCTCCGCGCGCTTGCGGTCCATTCGGCGGATCTCCGCGCCGGCGAGCAGATTGCCCCGCACGTCCCGCCATTCGAACAGATGGTCTTGCTGCAGCATATATCCTACCTTCGGCGACACGCCGTCTACCTGCTGTCCGTCGATCAACACCTGCCCCTTCGTCGGCTTCAGCATCCCGGAGATGAGCGACAGCAGCGTGCTCTTGCCGCAGCCGCTCGGCCCGACGATGCTGATGAATTCTCCGCGCCGGACGCTGAGCTGGACGCCCTTCAAGGCCTCCGTCTCCTGCTTCGGCGTGAAGTAGCTCATGCCGACATCACGCATCTCGATCTGCGGCGTCTCCATCGGTTCAGCCCCCTTGACCGATCTTGTCTACGAAGCTCATATCCGCGATGGCCGACACGTCGCTCAGCTTCTCTTCGCTCTTCAGGACGCCGTTCTCGATCAGCACATTCTGCAGCGTCTCCAACGATTCCGCGGTCAGTACGGGCGATGCCGGCCACGTGTTCTGCTCCTGATACCGCTTGATAGATTGCAGGATTAGGTCATCCGGCGTGCCTTCGAAGAACGGCTTCAGCGCCTGGACGATCTCATCGTCGGACGCGGTGTTCAGCCATTCCGTCCCTTCCGCGACGGCGTTCACGAATTTCTGGATCACGTCCGGATGCTCGGCGATATAGTCCGAAGTGGCGACGTAGCCCGTCTCCGGATACTCGCCGAAGTCCGCTAGCGATGCCGCATAGTACGCCTGGCCTTCCTGAATGAGCGTGGACGCGACCGGCTCGAACTGCTGGATATAGTCGCCCTGCCCGCTCGTGAACGCGCCTGTCATCGCCGTCGCCGCGATGTTGGTGACGACCTCGGTACCCTCGACCTGCTCCTGCTTCAGCATCGAAGCCATCACCATCTGCGGCGAGCTGCCCGGCCTCCAGCCGATCACCTTCTTGCCTGCCAGATCGCTCCATTCGAACGATTCGACCGGCTCCCGCGACAGCAGGAACGAGCCGTCCTTCATCGTCAGCTGGTAGAACACCTTCAGCGTCTTCTCGCCCTTCTGGTTGTAGATGTAGATGGCTGTCTCCGGTCCGATGAGCGAGACGTCGCCGGTTCCCGCGAGTAGCGCCGCTGCCCCCTTGTCGGAGCCCTGCGAGGTGTTCATATCGATCTCCAGCCCTTGCTTCGCGAAGAAGCCCTGCGACATAGCAACGTAGTGCGGCGCGTAGAAAATCGAGCGAATCACCTCGGAGAACCGGACCTTCGTCAGCTCTTGAGGCGTTGCGGAAGCGGAAGGCGAAGCGGATGGATCTGCCGAAGGGGCTGCGCTCGCCGATCCGGACGGCGAGGCGGAAGGGGATGAATTGCCGCCGCTGCTGCCCCCGCAGCTGGCCACGATGAGCATCAAGGCCACCGCGATGAGCCAACCTGACATTTTGCCCACTCTATTCATAGGACCACTCCTTCTGATTAAGCAATGGAGGCTAATGCTCCGTACTACATTGTATCCGCCGCATCCGCCTAGGGTGACAGGACAGCCCTCGGCATCTCGCAGGGCAGGACCCGTTTTTTTTTGCAAAAAACGTTCGCTATGTTACGATAATATTTAATTAGGGGAGGTGAACGTCATTGGATGACCGCGAAGCTTTGCACCTCATCGACACCGAGCTTGCGATGCTGATTCGCCGCGCCACATCCTTCTCCAACGACAAGCGCTTAGGCCGCATGGACCGTTCCGCCTACCTGCTGCTGAACCGGATCATCTCCAGCGCCCATATCGGCGTGCGGGCGCTCGCGGATGAATTCCACTTGGACATCTCGACCGTCAGCCGGCAGATCGCGGCTTTGGAACAGAAGGGGTACGTGAAGCGCAATCCCGACCCTTCGGACGGGCGCGCCTTCTTCTTCGAAGTGACCGAGAGCGGACGCAGAGACCTGATGGATTACAAACAGGCCCGGCTCGCGCGAATTACCGATCGGCTTAAGGGCTGGACCGGCGAAGAACGCGACCGGTTCGCCGAGCTGCTGCGCAAGTTCAATCGGACGCTGGACGAGCAGTCGGATTAACGCCAGGCTTCATTCCCTACTCAGACGACAAACAGCCTTCGTGCGGCGCGCGGCCGAACGAAGGCTGTATTGGTCTGAAGGCGATTATATCAGACGATCAACGGGAAGCAACATGCGCAGCCGGTCAGTGCCCCGGCGCATGATCGACGTGCTGCACATGCTTCTTGTTGAAGAGGAAGTACAAGATGCCGACAAGGACGAATCCCGCTCCTACGAGGAACGGCACGTGCGGATTGTACCATTCTGCCAGCTTGCCCGCGAGGTACGGGGCGATCGCACCGCCGATGAAGCGGAGGAAGCTGTAAGCGGCGGAGGCGGTAGAGCGTTCTACCGGAGCGGCGTTCATGACCGCCGTCGTGATGAGCGTGTTGTTGTTGCCAAGCAGCGCGCCGACGATAACGACGATCGCGATAAGCACCCATTTGGAGTCGGTCCAGATGCCCGCGATAACCAATGTTACCGCGAAGAGCAGGAGCATGGCGGTCATCGACTTCAGCGTGCCGAACCGGCGCTGGAGCACCGGCGCCATGAAGACGGACGTGATAGCGAGCAGAATGCCCCAAGCGAGGAAGACGTACCCGAGCTGATGCGCATCGAGTCCCATCTCGCCTAGCACGAGCGGCGCGTAAGCCAGAATGGTGAAGAAGCCGAAGTTATAGAAGCAGGCGAGCAGGCCGAGCACGAACAGCGAGCGGTGCTTCGCCAAGGCGACGAACGGATCCTTCAGCGACGCCTTCTTCTTCGGAGCCGAAGACGCCGTCGGAGCCAATGTCCGTTGTTGCTTCGGCATCATCAGCGACAAGCTGACGAATGCGATGACCATCAGCGCGGCGACGCCGAAGAACGGGCCTCTCCAGGAGATGGAGCCCAGCTCGCCGCCGAGCAGCGGACCGACCGAGATACCGAGGCCGACGGCCGCTTCGTACAGAATGACCGCTTTGGCGACGCCTGACGACGAGAAGGTGACGATCGCGGTCAGCGCCGTCGCCACGAACAGCGAGTTGCCGAGTCCCCAGCCCGCGCGGTAGCCGATCAGCGCCCAGACGTCATTGGACAGCGCGCCTAGACAGGAGAAGACGGCGATGAAGACGATGCCCGCGAGCAGCGTGTTCTTGACGCCGATCCGGGAGGTGATGACGCCGGTGATGAGCATCATGACCGCCATGACGGCGTTGTAGCTGGTGAACAGAAGCGAGACCTGGCTGGCCGAAGCGTCCATCTTGGCGGCGATGGCCGGCAAGATCGGATCGACGAGGCCGAGGCCCATGAAGGCGATAATGCAAGCGAACCCGACGGCCCATACCGCTTTAGGCTGCTTGAGCAAGCTGGACTTGTCCGCAGAAGATTGCGATGTAGAAGATGACATTTGTATCCATAACCCCTTTGTGAATTTGGCTTGATGTTGGCTTGATATTGGCTTGAGAAGACTACAGCATGTGCTTGAACGTCTGCCGAATGACGTTGCCGCGGCTAATGATGCCGACCAGAACCCCATTGCGCTCGACCGGCACCTTCTTGATCTTCCGCTTCCCTAGTATGGCAGCAATGTTCTCGATCACTTCGTCCCACTGGACTTTGACGACCTTCTCCTTCTTCTGCGCGATTCGCATCACGTTCAACTGAAGCAGCTGCTGCGCCCTCTCCTCGAACTCCCTATCATCTCCTTTGAACACGGCGAAGTAGAACCCGGCTTCGATCATGATGTCGTCACGCTTGCCGATGTAGCGCATGATGTCGCCATCGCTGATGTAGCCGACGATCTCGTTCCGTTCGTTCACGACCGGGAGGCCGCTGATCCCATGCTCGAGGAACCTTTCGATGACCTCGCGTACCGTATCCGTGCTTTTCACCTTATGAACCTGTCTGATCATAAACTCGTGAGCTTGCATTCGGATGCCTCCCGGGTCGAAGTTGTTGTATTATGAAACTATATCATACTTTGCATTATATATTTACGGCAAATGTTGTCAATGCATATTATGCCGCAATTGTCTGATTTCCTCTCCAAAAAATGAAAAAGAGACTGTTCCGCCAGGCGCGATGCCTGAGAATCAGCCTCTTCAAATTAGCGGTTATCCACTTTCTCCGGGTACAGGTCGTGGTTCATCAGCCGGTATTCCGCCATCTGCTCGTACTTCGTGCCGGGCCGGCCCCAGTTGCAATACGGGTCGATGGAGATGCCGCCGCGCGGCGTGAACTTGCCCCATACTTCGATGTAGCGGGGGTTCATCAGCTTGATCAGGTCGTTCATGATGATGTTCATACAGTCCTCATGAAAGTCACCGTGGTTGCGGAAGCTGAACAGGTACAGCTTGAGCGACTTGCTCTCGACCATCTTCACGTCCGGGATGTACGAGATATAGACGGTGCCGAAGTCCGGCTGGCCCGTCATCGGGCAGACGCTCGTGAACTCCGGGCAGTTGAACTTGACGAAGTAGTCGCGCCCCGGGTGCTTGTTGTCGAACGATTCGAGAATCTCCGGCGCATATTGGAATTTGTACTGCGTGCCCTGGTTGCCGAGCAGCGTCACGCCTTGGAGCTCTTCTTGGCTTCTTCCTGCCATTGTAATTCCCTTCCTTCTCCGTGTGAAAATGTAGTGGTTGAAGCGGCGCGTTAGACGCCTTTCTTGTTGCCCCACACCCAAGCGTGCAGCTGCGGCAGCACGCGGACCCGCTTGAACTGCGCATCCGCCATTGTCTTGCCGATCAGCCATTCGTACCGCTCCACCAGATAGGGCAGCATGCGGATTGCGTGGGTCTCCTTCAGGTTGGCGTTGCCGGCCTGCAGGAAGAACGGCACTTGCGGGTAGCGCTCGTGTGCTTGCTTCGCATAAGCGAGGTCGGCGTCGTCGAAGACGACGACCTTGAGGCTGAAGTTGCGGGCGGCGGCTTCGAGCTTCCGGACGATGTCGTCCAGAGTTGGCCAGTCCGTGTTCATGCCGGAGCTCGGCGGCTTCGGCGAGATTGTCAGCTCGTCGATCTGGAGGAACCAATCCTGCCAGCGGCTGCCCTGCGTCTCTAGTGCGACTTCGATGCGAAGGGCGTGCAACGCGTCGATGAGCGTGCCGAGCTGCGAGAGCAGCGCCGGATTGCCGCCGGACAGCGTCACGTGAGCGAAGCCATCGCCGCCGAGGGCGCGCAGCTCTGCGGTTATCTCGTCTGCGGTAAGCAGGCGAATGTCATCCTTGCCGGTGCCGTCCCACGTGAAGGCGGAGTCGCACCAGGAGCAGCGGTAATCGCAGCCGGCGGTGCGGACGAACATCGTCTTGCGGCCGATGACCATGCCCTCGCCTTGGACCGTCGGACCGAAGATCTCCATGACGGGGAATCGCGCTTCCTTCATCGGCTATCCCCTTCCTTCAGTTGCAGATGCGGTTGGGGTTGCGATTGGAGGTTCGGTTGTTGCGGTTCCGGCTGCAATTGCGGCTTTGGCTGCGAATTCGGGCGGTAGACGATGTAGCTTGTCGGCGTCTCGCGCAGGAACACCTGCACGACGACCGGCTTGTTCTCAGTGCGGTCGAGATGCGCCTGCACGAGCTCGGCGATCGTCCGCGCCACGACCTCGGTCGTCGGGAAGCGGTCCGGCGTCTCGTTGCTGAAGCTGTCCGTATCTTCGTTGAGCACCGTATGGTCGAACCGATCGTGAATGAGCTTCTTAACCTCGGCGAAGTTGACGAGGAAGCCGGACGAATCCAGCATATCGCCGGCAATCGTGATGTTGGCGAAGTACGTATGCCCGTGCATCCGCTGGCACTTGCCCGCCGCTTCGGACGGCACGTAGTGCGCGGCGGCGAATTGCAGGTCTTTGTTTAATTCATATGGGTAAGGGTGAGCGACCGTCGGGTAGATCTGCTGCAGCATTAGAAGCGCTCCTCCTTGGCCCGCCACGCGGCGGCTTCGGCAGCGGCGGATGCGTCAGGTATGGCGGATGCGCCGGATGCGCTGTATGCGGCAGCGGCGGCACTGGCCAGGTAGTCGTCAAGGCCTCTCCTGCGCAGCTTGCACGCCGGGCATTCGCCGCAGCCGTCGGCCGGAATGCCGTTGTAGCAGGTCAGCGTCCGCTCGCGCACGAAGTCGAATGCGCCGAGTTCGTCCGCCAGCGCCCACGTCTGCTCCTTGTTCAGCCACATGAGCGGCGTCTCGACGACGAACGGATAGTCCATCGCCAGGTTCAGCGTCACGTTCAGCGACTTGATGAACACGTCGCGGCAGTCGGGATAGCCGCTGAAGTCGGTCTCGCAGACACCCGTGACGATGGTGTTGGCATTGACTTGCTTCGCGAGCACCGCCGCGAAGGTAAGGAACAGCATGTTGCGGCCGTCGACGAACGTCGTCGGCAGCCCGCCTTCCTGCTGCTCGATCGCGATATCGTCGCGGGTGAGCGCGTTCGGGGCGAGCTGGTTCAGCAGCGACATGTCGAGCACGTGGTGCTTCACTTGGAGCTCGCGGGCGATGTCTGCCGCGACCTCCAGCTCTTGCTTGTGCCGTTGACCGTAGTTGAACGTCACGGCTTCTACTTCGTCGTAACGCTTCAGCGCCCAGAACAGGCACGTTGTGCTGTCCTGTCCGCCGCTGAAGACGACGATCGCCTTCTTCTTGTTGTTCATGTGTATCTCTCCTCTCGAATGCGAAGAGAGAGATCCTTGATCCATCCCCAAAGAAACGGCGCGATAGCGGTGGTAACCGCCTCGCGCCGAACGCCAAGAACGACGGCCAGCGTCGGCTGCCGTTCAAGGATAGTTTTTTATAGAGGGAGTTCGCGAACCTCTCCCGGCTGCCAACCGCGTATTGGCGGGGCGTCGATGCCGGAATTCTTCTTCAGTTGTCCTTAGGTACTATAGCACAAAGGGGACCGGTTGTAGAATAGGAACCAGTTGGTTGGCGACGATTTGACCCGCGTGTATGGGAGCGTTACGATGAGAGTCATTGCGGGACAGTCCAGAAGAGACTCAGTTGAAGCTTAAGAGAAGAAGGGGATGGAATCTATGTCGCAGATGACCGATGATGCGCTCTCCGATCCGTTAGAACAGACGACCTACGGCAAGACGGCCTATCAGGCGTACCAAGGGATCATGGAGAATGAGAAGGACGACTTCTCCTGGGCGATGCTCGCGTTCGCCTTGTCGCTCATGGGCTACGATGACGAGATGAGAATCGCGCTGGCACGGTATGCCCTCTCCGGCGCGCCTTATAACCGCGAGATGTTCGCGATGGGCACATTTGGGTTCACGAAGCAGGCTCGGACATTGATGGAATGGCTGCGGCTCTTGGAGAGCAAACGCGGTGTGGCAGCCGACGCGAAGCGCGCCATCGCCGACTTCGTGAAGGATTTGTCGCAGCAAGCCGCCGGTGGTCCCGATACGAGCGGCAACCTCCATCCGGCGAATCTCCAGCCTGAGGGGATGGGTGTGCGGGAGTGGGCCAACCGGTGGTTGCCGCTGGACATGCTTCGCACGATGGAGCTAAGCGAAGCGATCGCGCGCCTCGGCAAGCTCTCCGAAGACGTGCAGACAGCGGAGGAAGCGGTGCGCGGGCTTGCGCTGCTGCCGGATTCGAACAGCGGCAAGTGGCTGCGGCGCATATGCCGCAATCCGGCGATTGCGCCGGAGGTGCAGACGAAGGCGCTGCTCGCCATGCGCGGCATCGGCATGACCGGCAACGTGAAGGTGGTCAAGCTGGGCAACGAGTACACCGTCGATCTCGGCGATCCGCAGCTGAAGAACGACCTGCCGCCGGAGCTGATGCAGGTGTACGATTGGATCGCCGTCTGGCTGCTACGAGCGGAAGGCTCTATCGGCAACGATGAGTTCGAAGCATATGCCGTGCGGGGCGAGCCGTTCCCGAAGGAGCTGTTCGACAAGACGCGGGCGGTGTTCGCCTCGCCTGCTATGGAGACGGTCAACCGTTGGCTGATGGACGTCTACTTCTACGCGTTCCCAGATCTCCCCGCCATCAAGGCGAACGATCGTCAAGCATGGGGCGAGGCTGTGCTGACCTTGCTGCAGGAGACATCTGTCCGCGGGGAGACAGTGATCGAATACGAAGCGCCTCCGCTATCTAACGCCGCTGAGGAGAGGAGAACTTGGCTCGCCCAAGCAATCGGCACTGTGTGATAGCGAAGTGTACAAGCTGTGGGCAATTAGTCTGCAAACAAGGCAGTTTTTGTGCCTTGTTTGGCGCGAGTCGGCGGGCTGATCGCAGACAAGGCAGTTTTTGTGCCTTGTTTGGCGCGAGTTGGCGGGCTGATCGCAGACAAGGCAGTTTTTGTGCCTTGTTTGGCGCGAGCCGGCGGGCTGATCGCAAACAAGGCAGTTTTTGTGCCTTGTTTGGCGCGAGCCGGCGGG
>NZ_JACJVN010000064.1 GCF_014212015.1 Cohnella lubricantis
GCCGGACACGACGGCGACGACTTCCCAGCCGGAAGCCGCCAGCCTCGCGCAGGCATGCCGGCCGGTGAAGCCCGCCGCTCCGGTGACGAGCGCGCGCTTCATAGCCATGCCGAACGCTCCCACGCTCGAAGCTCCCGCAGCATCGCCCCGTAACCGGGAGGGTGATAAGCGAACGCGCTTCGCGTCGGGAGAAGCGTACGGTCGATCACCGGCTCAGCAGCCGGTTCGATCGTGACATCGTTCTTCCCATAAGTGGACGCCATCAGATGGAGCAGGTCATGCTTGCTGATCGCGTAAGGAGCGGTTAAGTGAACGAGGCCGGCGACCTCCGGATGCTCCAGCGCCCAGAGCGCTGCCTTGGCCAGCTCCAGCGTCGTCACGCCGTTCCACGGCACGTTCACGTAGCCTTGTACCGTTCCCTGCTGCGACAAGAACCAGCTCATCAGTCCGATGCCTTCGGCGCGAATCTCCGGGCCGATGATGGACGTGCGAATGGTCAGATGCGGAGCACGGCGAACTTCGCCCAGCGCCTTGCTTCGGGCATATACCGTATAACCGTCCGGTTCGTCGTCCACGCCATAGCCGCCGCGCCGGCCGGAGAAGACGCAGTCCGAGCTGATATGAACCAACCGGGCGCCGGTCGATTCCGCGGCATGCGCCAGCAGATGCGGCAGCAGCCCGTTAATCGCATAGGCGTCGATCGGGCTGGCTTCGGCATATGCGTTCAGAACGCCAATCGCGTTGATAATAGCCTGCGGCCCTTCTTGCCGAACCAACTCCAAGACTGCCTCCATATCTCTCGCGTCTAATTCCCTTACGGCAACGTCCGGCGGAAGAGTCCGGCGAAGCGCCGGCTCCTCCCGCCTGCCCGGCCGAACCGTCGCGGTCACCGCATGCCCAGCGCGCTGCAAGTAGGCCGCCATTAGATGACCGGCCATTCCGTTGCCTCCAAGCAGCAGAATTCTCATGGGAGGAAGCCCCCTCGCACGAGCATCTGCCGGATCTCCGCCTTGCTCATGAGCGACTGGCTCGAGCTGAAGCTGCTGAAGCTGACGCGAGGATAAGAGGCATACGTCTCGCGAAGGCCCGGGATGTCCAGCGTCGGCAGAATGACAAGATATTGCTCGTCATAGACGACTGTATTCGCGCTCTCGTATTCGGTCAGCAGAATCTCATGTATTTTCTCGCCCGGACGCACGCCGGTCTCTACCATCTCGACCTTCTTGCCCATCGCGTCCATCAGCACTTCGGCCAGATCGACGATCCGGCAGGTCGGCATCGTCATGACGAAGATCTCGCCGCCGACGCTCTCCGCCGTCGCTTTGAAGAGCAGCCGGATGGCGTCCTCCAGAGTCAGGAAGAAGCGAGTCATGTTCCGGTGCGTCAGGCCGATCTGATTCTTATTGGCGATCTGGTTCATAAAAAGGTGGATGACGCTCCCATTCGTGCCGAGCACGTTGCCCCCGCGGACGCAGACGAACTTCGTATCGCTGCGGAGCAAGTTGGCGCACACGATCAGCTTCTCGCCGATCGCCTTCGTCATGCCATAGAAGTTGGAAGGATTCGCCGCCTTGTCAGTCGAGATATAGATGACGCGCTCCACCTTATTCGCGATCGCCGCTTCGATCACGTTCTGCGTGCCGATCACGTTCGTCTTGAGCGCTTCGTAGGGCTGGTCTTCGCATACCGGGACGTGCTTGAGAGCCGCCAGATGGAAGACAAGGTCCACTTCCTCGCAAGCTTTGGCGAGCGCTTCGCGATCCCGGATATCGCCGATGCGGAAGCTGAGCCGGGGATCCTCGAACGTCCGCTCCATCGCGACCTGGCTGGATTCATTCCGGGAGAAAACGATAATCTCTTCAGGGTTCTGCGGGAGCAGCTGCTTCACCAGCTCATATCCCCACGACCCGGTGCCTCCGGTCACCAATATTCGTCGGCCTTCAAACATCTGGGTTCCCTCCAAGCAAGAATTTGGCTGCTTTGCGGGAGACGTCCGGGTCCATGTAGCCTTCCGGTGGCGTCCATCCGCCTGGCAAAGACGACATGACGGCTGCGGCGTCCGCAATCCGCTCGGCCGCTAGTCCGGTGACGACATTGCTGCCGCAATCGACCGTCTCCGGCCGTTCGGTCGTGCGCCGCACGGTGACGGTCGGCACTTGGAAGATGCAGCATTCCTCTTGCACGGTTCCGCTGTCCGTCAGCACGCACTTCGCGTACTGCTCCAGCCGAACGAAGTCGAAGAAGCCGAATGGCTCATGATATTCGAGCAGCGGATGCGCCGCGACGCTCCCGTCGGCTTCGAGGCGGGAGCGCGTTCTCGGATGCATGCTGCACACGACCCGCATACCCAGCCGCTCCGCCGTCAGGCGAAGGCCGTTCATGATCTCCCGCAGATGAACGGGATCATCGACGTTCTCCGCGCGATGGATGGTCGCAAGCAAGTAGCCGCCGGGCTGCAGGTTCAACTTTTCGAGAATCGGACTGGCTTGTATCTGATCCTTATAGTGCGTGAGCACCTCATAGATCGGGTTGCCGGAACGGAAGATGCGCTGGACCGGGAACCCTTCGCGAAGCAGATTCTGCTTGCTGTACTCCGTATAGGGGAGATTAAATGTCGAGACGGCGTCGATGACGCGGCGGTTCTTCTCCTCCGGCACGTTCAAGTCGAAGCAGCGGTTGCCCGCTTCCATGTGCGCGACCGGGATGCCCATCCGCTCCGCCAGCAGCGCGCAAAGCGCGCTGTTGGTATCGCCGAGCACGAGCACGCGGTCCGGGCGCTCCCGCCGGAGCACCTCCTCCACCGCGCCGAACATCGCGGCTAGCTGCCCGCCGACGCTCAGCTTGCGGTCGTTCAATTGGACGTCCGGCTTACGGAGTCCGAGCTCATCATAGAAGACCCCGCTCAGACGCCAGTCGAAGTTCTGCCCCGTGTGCACCACGACATGCCTCGCCGCCCACTCGTCCAACAGTTGCGTTAGCAGGCTCAGCCGGATCACCTCCGGTCTGGTGCCGAGAATCGTAACGATCCGCACAGACTCACCTCCTATGGCGACTAACGCTTCTTCCGGGCGTTGCTTCTTCTTCCGGTTCTTGCGATTCTTGCGGTTGTTCCAGTTCTTCCGGATCTTCGCGCTCGCTGCGCTCTTCTTGTTCGCTGGATCCTCTTGGCTAACCTGACGCTTCCGGCTCTCTTGCCGCCTCTGATCGAACGCTTCGGGCGGCGGGCTCCGGCGCGCATGCTCCGCCTGCGCCTTCGCCGGTTAACACGCCGTCGCGATCCGCGCTGCAGCCCGGCGGCCGGAAGCGCCATCGGCTGTCCTAACGGAACGAGCGAGAGCCGATCGTCCGGCAGTTGGACGGCATCCTCAGCCCTATAGCCTAAGCCGAGCAGCACGTTCATCGAAGGGAACGGCCTTCTTCTGCCGTTCTCGATTCGATAGATTGTCGGTCCGCTCCCTCTCGCCAATTCCGGCAGCGGGTCTTCAGCGGCGGGGAGCGCCGACAGGAACGACTCCAGCCTTCGGCGGAATACCTCGACGCCGAATTGCTCGGTTGCCGCTTGGGCGTTCCGCCGGCCGACCTCTTCGCGCAGAGAATCGTTCGTCAGCAGCCGCGAGACGGCTCCCGTCAATCCGGCGATGTCGCCTGGCTGGACCAAGAAGTCGGCGTTGCCAGTCGCTTCGAGAATCTCCGAGAGCCCGCCGGATGCGAAGGAGACGACCGGTTTGCCGAAGGCCATCCCTTCCAGCGCTGCCATGCCGAATCCTTCGGCCACCAGGCTGGGAACGACGACGACGTCCATCGCCGGGTACACCTGCTGGATCTGCGGCGTGAACGATACCCAAGCCGTCCGGTCCGCCAGGCCGGTCTTGCGAATATATTCCCTGCATTCTCCCACGTAGGCGTCGTCCGTCGGCGTCCCCGCGATCAGCAGCCGGATTCTGGCATCGCGTGCCGCAAGCGGCAGAACCGCCTGCAGATACTCCTTGAGCCCTTTGTTCGGATAGATCGTAGAAGCGATATAACCGACGACTAGATGATGATCTCCCCATCCGTTGCTCCTCCTCTGGATATGCCGGTTGTAAGGCCAACTGCTCTCAAGCAGCGCTTCGCGTTCAATGAAAGGCGGCAGCACCGCCGCTTTGGCCAATACCTCCTGCGGGAAAGGGGACAGCACCGTGTAGGAGATGCCAACGATGCGCTCGCTGTGGGCATCGATGACGCCGGCCGCCTCGTCCCGGTTCGGACCGGCGCTGATCGTCTCCATCAGCGCCCAGATCACGGGGATTCCGAGCGCTTTGGCAGCCATCGCGGGCAGCGGATGCACGCAGGTGTTGCTCCAGACGTAGCCGGGCCGCTCCGATTGGAGCAGCTCGATCAGCGAGTCCCAAGCCTGAGAGCTTCGCAGCGTCCGAAGCTCGTCGCCGAGATGAGGCATGGCGACGTACATCGCCACGCTGAGAGGAATGCTCAAGATGCGGACTTCCATGCCGCGGCTTCTCGCCTCGGCGGCGATCGCGCCTTCATTCGGCACGACGAGCACGCAGGTGAAGAATCGCTGCAGCTCTTTGGCGAACGCGATCAGAAGCTTCTCGGCGCCGGTGAAGTGAACCGGACTGCAAATATGCGAGAACAACAGCAGCCTAGGGCGATCCGCCGTCATAGCGGCACCATCGCCAGATCCAGAATCTGCGACAGGCGGCTTGTATAGGTGTGATCCCTCATCGTCCGTTGCAAGGCGCGCAGCGCAATCGCCTCACGCTCTTCCTCGTGGTTGAGGTAATAGTCCAGCTTATCCGCAAGCTCCTCCGCGCTCTGGTAAGTGACAATCTCTTCCCCAGGCGTATAGAAGAGGGCGATATCTTCCCGATGATCGACGAGCTGGAGCGTGCCGCAGGCTGAGATCTCGAAGGAGCGGGGATTAGGGGACGCCGCCGTTATGCCGGCTGCGTTCTTGTTGAACGTCTCGTCGTCGTGCGCCCGATGCACGTTGATTACGATGCGATGCGCATTGTAGTACTCGGCCGTCTCCAATGGATCCATCCATTTGCCCAGCTCAATTTGGTTCTTCCACCTGCCGTAATCGGCCAGCCGATCCCACCATATTCCGGATATGCGGAATGAGCGCGGCGCCAGCCGGGGCAGCAGCTCTTGGAATAACCCTACACGGTTCCAATAAGCTGTGCCGATGAAGCAGATGTCTCCTCTCAAGGACAGCCGGGGATTGCGCGGGCGGAAGTAGCCGGGGAAGACGCCCAGGGGCATGTAATATACATGCTGACAGCCAAGCTGTTCATAGAACGGGATGCAATTGCGTTCCAGCGTGAACACCAGGTCATAGAGCGGGGCAAGCGAAGAAGTCAGATCTGTATAATAGGGATCGTCGGTGAACCAGACCGCCGTGCGCGTGCCCTGCGAGCGCAGTTGAACGATCTGATGGGGCGGCATCTCCATGCCGTCCAGAACGAGAGCTAGATCGGGTCTGGTCTCCGCCGCAATGGCGGCCACGTTGTCGAGCGGCGACACAAGCGTCACTCTCTCCGCCAATTGCTGCAGCGTCGTATAGATGCCTTCATCCAGCGGACTGTAAGGGTAGCCCTTGCCAGAAGTAATATACAGCACGTGAAGCGGCCTGCGCGCGATGGGCGGCGTCGACGCCTGAACAACGGCCTCGCAGCGTCCTTGCCAATAACCGTGCTTCCAACCGAGAGCAGCGCCCGCTTGTCTTCCCATTAGGTAGTCCTTCATTCTTCGGGCGCGGCTGGATGAAGAGGCTGGGCTCATACGCCTGGCCGGCTTGTTCGGCAGGGGTCTCTTTGTCCTTATGTTCATATGCGCCATGGCACCTCCCGTCCGTGCAGTTATTTCTTGTGGCTCTCAAGCACCCGCAGCAGCGAATCAATACGGTGGAGAAAGGTATGCTGACGATACGTGCGCTTGAAGCTCCGGACCGCCATGCGCCTCCTCTCCTCTTCGTGGGTCAAATAGTGTTCGATAAGCGAGATCAACTGATCGGACGTTTGAAAAGAAGCAATCTCCGCCCCGACCTCGTACTGCTCGGGCAATTCCAATCGAGAGTCGGTCAATTGCAGCGCTCCGCACGCCGCGATCTCATAGGTTCGCGGATTGATTGATTCCGCTCCCCAGTTCCCGCTATTCCGGTTGTCTTCGCCCGCTTCGGTCGTTCGATGGATATTAATTACGATCTTAGCCCCGTTGTAATACTTCACCGTCTCGGATACGGGAATCCAGCCGGCATGAATGAACGGGTTAAGCTCTGCGAAGCGAGGCATTCGCTCCCAGAGCCCGCCCGCGAGAAACACCCTCTTATGCTTCAAATAATCGACCAGCTCGTTAAATAAGCGGATCCGGTTCCAGAACCCCATCCCGATGAAGCAAATATCCGAGCGATACTGCGGAGGCACCTGCATCGGCCGGAACACTTGCGGATTGACCGCCAGCGGCAATTGATACACATTCGGGCATCCCGCAGAACCGTACATCGGCACACATTTGCGCTCGTGGGTGAAGACGACGTCATAGTTCACTCCAATCGAAGGCGTGTCGTCCGAGACATAGGGATCGTCGACGAACCAGATCGCCGTCAGAATGCCCATCTGGCGAATGGCCTGCACCTGCGCCAGATGATCCGGCGGAAAGACATGAAGGCCGTTCATAACAAGCACCGCATCCGGTCTTATCTGTTCAGCCGTCGCTCTCATTCTGTCTGCGGGGGCGACGGTTAGCTGCGCGACGCTTTGCTCCAACGCCCAAATGACGCCTTGATCAATCGCTTCAAAGCCTTGCGGCACGTACATCACTCTCAAATCGCTGCGCGGAGCCGGAAGCGGCGTGTAGTCCGTGATGCCTTGGGCTGCCCCAACCCGCCAACCGTCCAATCTCCCGTCCTGGAGTCCGGCGCTGCGGCCTTTATCGCGCGGATTCTCCTTGCGTCTGTACCGCATCGTCATCACCCAGATTCAATATATGCGTCCCTAGTCTTATGGACATGGATACTTACCCTTCCGCATGAGCGTAAATGCCCGCCGCTGTTAAACGAACAAGCGCCCGGACCGTCAGCCGACCGCCGGGCGCTTGCATGCGCATGTTCTAGATATTGCCTGGTTATGGAATCTCCGAAGCCATTCTTCTGCCTTCTTCGTAGCCTTCCGCGAAGCCGGTGTTGAATGCTTCGTCATAGGCTTCGTTGTACCCTTGTCCGTAGGCGTCGGCGCGTATGTCCGACGCTTGCCTCGGCTCTTCCCGAACGCGCCGTTTCCTCCCTAATGAGACTCTTCGCCTGCCTTTATGCCACGCGCGCCCTATGCTTTTGCCTCGTCTGGCAGCTCGCGACAACCCTTTACGCGCGCGCTGCGCGGACGCCCCCTGTCTCCGGCGGCGAACGGACCTCGCCGTTCGCTTGCGCGCGGGGGCGCGCGGCGAGCGTACCCGGCGGGGGCGGCTCGACCGCGCTGCGCGCCTTTGTTTGCGCATTCCCGATCCCAGCCTTTCGGTCCTCGCTCTCGCTGCATCAGCTGTTGATAGCCCTTCCTTAGTTGGCCATTGGCCGTTGGCCGCTGCCTTCACTCCTACGTTAACTGCTCATAGGCTAACTGGTGACCATCTTCGAAGCCTTTGGCAAAACCCGTGTTGTACCCCTCGTTGTAAGCGAACTGGAATCCCCTCTCGTAGCTGCTTAAGGTGCGTCTGGCTCCAGTCCGGCGTGTTCGTTTGCGTCCCGTGCGTTTGCGGCCGGCAAGCTGCCCTGCCGTGCGGCGGCTGCCGGTCCCTTTGCGGCCGCCGCGCTTGCCTCGGACAACCTTGCGCGGTTCGGCCGCTTCCGACAGCGGCTTCCCTTTGCGCCGGTTTGTTTTCCTACGCCCGGTTGCGCGTCTGCGTTTAACCGATTGCGCCTGTCTCAGCATCGAGCCGGATCACCTCCGCATGCCTTTGTGATATGATGCTGCCGTCATATACTTGCTGCGACAACCAAGGGGGCGCAGGCTGGCCGAGCACCGGAGAACGCCATGACGTTCCGGCGACGGAATCCAGCAGCGCCCTCTGCATATGTGTCAATACGTGCACATGCTCCTTCAACAGCGTCGCCGACAAACCGCTGGCTCCCGTCACATCGGCGGCGCTGTCCAGCATTCGAGCCAGCGCGTCTTGGCTGCGCGCGATCGCACGAAGCATCTCCAGCTTAATCTCCCATTCTTTGCCCAGCAGACTCATGTGTCGCCGATTCCCGAACCGAGACCTCCGAATAAGGAAGCCATGCCATCGCCGCCGCCATCCTCGCCGTCCGGCTGAAGAATAGCCTTCATATTCCGGTTCAATCCCTGGCAGAGCTTGGTCAAGCCGTCGATCAATTCCACATTCTGCTCGTGAAATTGCAAGGAGGCTGCCAGTTGCTCCGCATGAGCAGCCCACGTATCCCTCGTTGCGTGAGTGAGAAGCCAATTCCTCACTTTCTCCGCTTCCGTCGCTTTTGCCTCCAGAATCATCGCCGTGTTCCATTGCAGCTTGGCGAGGGCATCCAGCGTCAGATGATATGCATGCTCACGGTTCATGCTCCGCTTCCTCCCCTCCCGTCGGTTCCGCCTTCCTGCATGCGCTGTCGCTATTCCTCGTCCGAATACCCGCTTGCCTTTACGATCGTAGACAGGCTGTCAGCCAACGCTTCCTCCAGATCGGCAAGGCTATTGACGTAGGAGATGACGCTCTTGGTCACTTGGGAGGAGCTGTCCAACAAACCCTCGAGCCCATTCAACTGCGGATGCTCATCCGGCAGCATACTCACCAATTCGGCCATACGGACGGCAATCTGGCGCTTCGCGTCCAATAACCGCGCCATCTGCTGGTGCGAATGGGACAGATGGACTACGATCTCGTTCATCAGTTCCTGCATACGGACGTTCCCCCGTTCATCGCGATATCAAGCCCGCCCTTCACGCCCCGTGCGAAACTACTACAGCATATGCCGCCCGGCGGCGCTTGCCACTATCCCTTTCGCTCAGATGGACGGCTATTCATCGGCTATTCATCGGCTATTCATCGAGGTGTTCAACGGCGCGAGCGCATATGCCCATTTTCACCGAAGTGTGCCGCTATCCCCATGCCTCAGTCAACGTCGAGATCCCCGGTCAGCTGTCCCATGATCCCATCCGTTCAGAACTGCACCTTCCATTTCAAGCCCATTTTCATGTTGATATGGGAACTAATGTTTGGTATTATCTTGATAGGAACACATGTTCCATTCGGAAAATGGAGGGGTTGCCGTGACCCGCGAAATGCCGCCGTCGTTCGATTCGTTCTGCCAGCAGTTCCACTCCGAGCAAGCCTGCGCCGATGCGCTCTTTGCGGCCCGGTGGCCGGGCGGCTTCCGCTGCCCCTCTTGCTCTCATACCCGTTACTATCTCACCTCGACCCGCAGGCTTCCTTTATATGAGTGCGCCTCCTGCCGCCGTCAGACGTCCATCATCGCCGGCACCGTCATGGAAGGCTCCTCAACGCCGCTCACTCGCTGGTTCCAGGCGCTCTATCTGCTCTCCCAGCCGGGCGGCATCAGCTCGAACCGCTTGTCCAAAGTATTGGAAGTCACCTACAAGACCGCCTGGCTCATCAGCCACAAGCTCCGCCATGCCATGCAGCAAGCGGACTTAGCCGAACAGCTGACCGGGCAAGTCCGCGTGGAGCCGTTCACGTACGGATCGGCCTTCTTCCCCGACGCCAAGCAGCCGCTGCTGATCGGAGCATCGCTGGACGAGAAGGCTAACGCAGCTTATGTGAAAATCAAACAGCCCGATCCCCGCCACGTGAACAACGAGCTTCGAGTGATCGACCCGATCGGCATCCATACGTTTGTGCGCACGCATACGAACGAACGCAACGTCACGGTCCATCCGCTAATTAACAACTCCATCTCGGACTTCCTGTACCTCAAGCGATACGTGTGCGACTGGCTGAACGATACGTTTAACGGGATCGGGGCCAAGCATCTGCAGGCGTATTTAGATGAGTTCTCTTTCCGAATCAACATGAAGCTGCGCAAAATGTCCTCTTTCGCCTGCCTGCTCGCGTGGTGCGCGAAGACCGCGGTCCTTCAATATAAGATGCTGATCCGCGACAAGCTTGTCCTGCCCGAGCCGTGGCGCGCCTACGGCAGCCGCGCGAAATGGAGAGCCCGGCAGCTCGCCCTCTGGATGGCTTAACAACTCAGCCTCCACTGGAATTCACATCCCGTTCGCTGCTTGCTAACAACCTGATTCCCTGTGAGCTTTCCTGAGCGAATGGGATAGTGGCATACTTTCCAATAGAGACATTACCCGTTCCCGCGAAAGCTTACGAAATTCAATAGACCGGGGACCGGAGTCCGCCGGTCTATTCGAGCCGGGAATGCATCATAGCACTTGACGGAGCATCGGATGAGGGATGATCGGGAAGCCTTCTTCCAGCTCGGCGAGCTCTTCCGGCTGAAGCGTGCGATAAGGTTTCTCATGAAGCTGCCAGGACAGCAACGCCGCTGGACTGACAATTTTCCGAGCTTTGCCCTGCTCGATTATGAAGGTTGTGCCGTCCGGCAGGCGAACCCCTCCGCGAGGCTGGCCTTCCGGCCCTTCCGTCTCATGCCACAGAGCTTCGATCTCCCAGGAACCGATCGGATCGGAGATCGGCCATCGAAGCAGATCCACTTGAGACAATCTGACGACAGGGATGGTAGGCAGTCCTTCAACCAGCCGCCGCGTGCCGTTATCGATCCAATAAACCGACGACCCGATGCCGCGAACCGCAATGCCGGAAGGAAATAAACCGGTCATATCCACCTGTGCTGCCGATCCGTCCGTCCCATTGGCGATATGCCGAATGCGATGAATCCAATCATACGGGTTCAGCCATTTGTCCATGAAGTACAGTTGATTCCGTTCGTGCACCAACGCTTGACGGTCTCCCAGCGCTCTCATGCTTACGCTGCCATAATGGTGAATGAAGGTGTCCTCAGCCACGACAAGGCTCTTGCCAAGCATCCGTACGCGAATGTTATAATCGTCGTCCTCGAAGTTGCCTATCTCAAACCCTTCGTCGAAATAACCGACTTGGTGGAACAATTCTTTTCGGAACAGGAGACAGAAGCCAACCAGCCGATCCGTGCGCCGCCAGCGGGCCGGGTCCTGTTGATTGTATTGTCTGGCAAAGGCATACATCTCCCGAACGTTCGCGTAGGGCACCTTGATTTGCTGGTCGCCGCTGATGAAGTTGGTGACGGGGCCTACCATGCCGATCCGATCGTCGCTATGCAGGCAGGCCAACATATTGTCCAACCATTGAGGTGTGACGAGGGTATCGTTGTTCAGCAGCAGAATCGTGCTTCCCTTCGCCATCATCATTCCCACGTTGATCGCGCCGGCGAACCCTTGATTGGACGCCAGGACGCGATAACGAACCTGCCCGCCCAGCTTCTCCAGGTACGCCTTCGTTCCGTCGGTTGAAGCGTTGTCCACCACGATGATCTCATAGGGGAGATCCGTGTTCTCGACAATGCTGGAGATACACTGCTTCAGCATATCGAGTTGGTTGTACGTCGGTATAATAATGCTTGTGCCTTCAAATCCAATCGGGTAGCTCTGCATCCCCGTCTGGACGCCCTCACGGTAACCGTCGGCGAACCCTTCCTCATATCGCGCCTTCTTGTAGATAGCGGATCGTCTCCTGAGCCCCGCGACGCTTCTCTGGCGCCTCGCGGAAGAACGGTTGCCGCGGCGGCGCCGCAATCGGCGGGATGAAGCTTGTGCGGATGCCATGCCGCTCCCCTCCTTAACTTCGGATATCCGGTTCCTCCCTTCGAACGAAGGAACCTCTCACTCCCGCCACAATGTTCGCTTGATGTCCAATATCAATCGCGACTTTGCCGGTTCGTCCCGCCAGATGCACGCAGATCGGCACGGCCGCGATGCCTGCGGCAACCAGCGCCAAATCGAAATCGTACGCTGCCGCTTCCTCAACCACCCGATGCAGATCGTTTATGCCTTGTACGGGACTGACCGTGCCGACGACCTGCACTCCTTGTGCCAGCAGCACCTGCGCAAGCGGCGGCGCTACGTTGCCAATGAGCAATAGGCGTCTTCCCGCCATTAATCGGTTCAAGTACCCTTGCTCGTACAGGGCGTAATTGATGGTCGAAAAGGTAAGGGGAAGCTCCTCCGCTTGGATGCCGAATGCATTCCATAACGCGAACAGCAGCGGTTGATAATGCGGCCGACGCGATAAGGGGACCCCGATCCGCGATGCGATGCGAAATGCAGCGGCCACTTCATCTCTTGCCCTCAGGTCAGGAACGTCGACCCCGGCGTAAGACAAGAAGTGACCCGCCTTGCGCACCTCGTCTGCCGGAAGCACGATATCCTGCGCCATCGTGAGCAGCTCGCCGTCTCCAAGCCGAACGAGCGCATAAGGCTGCCGCTCTGTCAGCATCCGTTCAATCTCCTCATAGACGCCTTCAGGCCCTAACAGAGGAACGCCGCGCGGACGAAGCGCTTGGACGCCTGCAGTCAGAACCTCTTCCAATGTCAGATTCGGGATGAGCAGATCTGCTGGCAGATGATCCTCCAACAGCCGCTCCCCGCCTGCGAATACGCCGTCCCGGAACCCTTCAACATAACGCTCGTCGCCTGGCTCCGACCGCTCAGCCGGCGACGGTCCCGGCGCTGCGGCTCCGGCTGCGGCCCTTGAGCGGCGGCGCCTCCACTTGCGCGGAGCCGGCCGCAGGCGGGCGGCGGGCCTGCGCTTGCGTCGACGCTTACGACCTGAAGGCGCAGCACCCGATCGCGTCCTGGCTGAAGACGACCGCACCGATCCGCCCGCTCGTTGTAACGCCGCAGAGCGGTGGATCGCCGCCGTTGCCTGCGAAGTCATGGCAGTTCCCCTCTCAACTGCTGTCCGGCTTCTTCCAACGACTCGAACGTTCCGGCATCCGTCCACCATCCCTCAAGAATCCGATACTGCAATTGGAGATTGCGGGCAAATACGTTATTAACATCCGTAATCTCCATCTCGCCTCGCTCGGATGGCTTCACTTTGTCGATGATATCGAACACTTCGTAGGGATAGAAATAGATCCCGGTCACGCAGTAAGGCGACAAGGGCGCTTCCGGCTTCTCTTCGATGAAGGCGATCCGGCTGCCTTCCTCTTCGAGCTTCGGTACGCCGTACCGCCTCGGATCTTGCACTTCCTTCAGCAGCACCATCGCCCCTTCGCTCTGCCGCTCGAAGGCTTCGGCGAACGGCCGAAGCGATTGCTCGAACAGGTTGTCTCCGAGCAGCACGACTAGTCTCTCGCCGGGCAAAATAACAGGATTCGCAAGCTCCAACGCTTGCGCGATGCCGCCGGCTTCCTCTTGGACGCGATAGATTATCGAGACGCCCCAATCTCTTCCGCTGCCCAACACATCCGCAAAGTCTCCTATCGCTGACCTGCTGGTAACGAGCACAATATCCCGTATGCCCGCTTCTCTTAATTTTGCGATCCCATAACAGATCATCGGGTACCGGCCGACTGGAAGCAGGTGCTTGTTGTTCCAGAAGGTTAACGGCTTAAGGCGAGTACCGGTCCCTCCCGCCAGAATGACTGCTTTCAACGGATACCCTCCTCGATTCATACTGTACCTGCCTTCAAAGGATCCTTAAATGTACACCCTCGGATCGATCTGCCATTTGTCGATAAATGCCTGCAGATTGCGTTCCACCAGCCGCTGCTGGGCTTCCTCCCCGTCGCGGCGGAAGCTTGCGCTTCCCTCATGATGAATAAGCGAATCCGGGCAAATGAGCAGCCGCAGTCCATGAAGCCGAGCGCGCAGGCAATAATCATCGTCTTCGAAGTGCCCGGGAGAGAAGCGTTCGTCGAGCAGTCCGATTCGCTCCATCAGTTCCCGTCGGAAGACGAGACAGACACCGACCAGCCGATCGGTCCTAACCCATGCGGAAGGAGCCGATCGGTTAACCGTTGCCGCGATTCGCTGATATTCCTCGAGATCGTCGTAAGGATAATGCACTTGCTGCTTGCCGCTCGCGTAATTCATGACCGGGCCGACGATGCCGATATCGGAGGAGCTATAGAGCGCCGCGGTCAAATTGTCCAGCCAGTTCGGGGACACGACGGTATCATTATTGAGCAGAACGATCGTGTCTCCCGCCGCCATGCGCATGCCCTTGTTGCAGGCAGCCGGAAAGCCTTCGTTGCGGGACAAGGATATGAAGGGAATCCGCTCCCTATTGCACCAGAGAATAGTTCCATCGCTCGAACCGTTGTCGACGACCAGGATCTCTGCCCCGGATTCGGTATGCCTGCGAATGGACTCGATGCACCGCTGAAGCAAATCCAGACGGTTATTCGTCGGGATAATGATGGTGGATCTCATCGCAGACCACTCCTCCAACCGCTCTTCTGTCACGGGACCGGTCTTCATATCGAAGCCGGAACCCTCTCGCTGCCGCCGCTGCCTGCCACGCTTCGAAATGGTCGCCTAGCATGCGAATCGATTCGGCATCCGCCGCAGGCGAAGCGCTGGCTGGCGCGAGCCCGCTGCCGTCCCGACCGGCCGTTCCGATCTTCAAGCCGCGTAAGAGGGCTGCCGCTTGGGCTTTAGCCGGAACCGCCAGGTCAGCCGAGCCGATCGTATCGATCGCGTTCCGCGACAAGGCGAAGGGGAGCGAACCGATCATATTTAATCTCAAATCTGACCGGCCCAGCGTTGCGTTAAGGAATTCTCGGAGCCAAGCGAGCGGAGACCGCTCTTGGAACATCTTCCTGCTGTCTGCGAGATCGTTCAGCGCCACGTCCAGACCTTCGTCGCACGCCCATAGGAATCGAGCGAGCAGCTCTGCCGACACAGGCTTTCGAGCGTCCACGAACAGCACGATATCGGCTCCCGTCAGCTTCGCGCCCAGAGCCCGTCCAACGTCAGCATCTATCTCCTCGGCCAGAGACGCGATCGTCACATGCTCGTGGCTGCGTGCCTGCAACAGGAATTCTTCCGGGACGTCTCCGGCTACGAGGATCGTCTCGGCGAGCGGCAGCCGAATCAGTTCCCCCAGTACCGCTGGCAAGGCTGCTCCCGAAGATGGATCGGCATACATAACGGCCGCCGCGCTTCCCTGCAGCGGAAGCGGCGTGAAGCCTCGTCCGCCGCTGAAGCCGGCGCCTTGAAGCGCGCCTTCGCCAAACGCTTGACTTTGGCTCCATATGCTGCGCCAGTCGAGCCTTCGCAGCTGCCCTCGCGCCTGGCTCCAGCGAGACGCCCATTGCCGCTGAATCAGCTGCTTCAATTGCTGCAGGCTGCCGCTCGGCATCTCGGAACGCCATGCGGCTCCGGCAGCCTCTCCTTCCCGGCGAATACTCGCCAATACGGCAGCGGAAGTCTTTGCCGTTCTGACCTCGCCGCGGGAAGGCGAGCGTATGCGTCTGCCTAAGCGCTTGTAGCGCCGGGAAGACTCCATGCGCCTTGCCGTTCTCCTGGCCGGCTTCGCGCGTCGTTCCAAGCGGCCTCGTCTTGCTGCCCCACGCGAACCTGCACGAACAGTTCCCCGCTTGCGCACAACCGATTTGCGGCGCCTTGTACGATCCATCGGCTCACCTCACCATCCATCTCTTGCGGCTCCCATCGCCGTGGCCTCCGCGGTCATCGGTGTTGCGCAGCACCCATTGAATGGCTTCGAGATGATCCCCGATGATAAGCGGCTCCAACGAATTGGATCGCTCCCGCTTGAAGCGCAATGGATTCAGTTGTCCGACATCGACTCGGCGGACGCGCGCGATTTTCAGGTTCGCATGAATCGCCATTGCATGCGCGAGCGGAGGCACAGCCAGCGAGGCGCTGCCGATCATCTCCAGGGCATGCCTGCTGATCGCATGCGGCACGGCGGTCATCGACGCCCCTCGAAGATCGGGCCGGTTCAACAGCGTGTTGAGGGCATGCTTCGCCAATACGACGCCATGCACGGCGGTCCGCCTCGTCGGACCGGAATAATCGTTCAAAGCCACATCCGTGCCGCTTGCCACTGCATCGACGAACGGTCGCAGGGCGGCGGCCGGAATGATCATATCTGCGTCTATGAACAAGAGGATCTGCCCTTGCGCTTCTCGCGCGCCGATCGAGCGGCCGACGTCATGGCCGAGCGGCCGATCGAAGACCATCACCCGGGCGCCGCTTCGTCTGGCGATCCGCAGCGAGCCATCCTTCGAACCGTTCACGACGGCGATCACTTCCGTGCGCGGATGAACCTTGGCCGCCTCTCTCAGTACGCGTGCCAACGTTCTGCGTTCGTTCATGATCGGCACGATTACCGATACATAGGGAGAAGTCCAAGGTTCGGAAGGCTCCGCCGGAAGCAGCCCCGCTTGTGCAGCCGCCTCGCGATGTCGCTTCGATCGCATGGACGATGACCGAGCGGTTCTCATCCATGAATCCCTCCTCATCTCGGGGTTCGGTTCACATGACATTGTATGTGTAACGTGTCCATGCGCAACGGCTCCTGTACGCCGGTACATATGCCAAGAAGCGCAGCACAAAGAGCCCGGCGCCAAGCCGAGCTCTAAACTTACATCTTACGCGGCACGCTTAACGCGAGCCGACCGCGATCCACTGAATCCATCCCTTCGGCTCAGGCGCCAGCCGCGTCCGCCATATCTCCAGAACGGCCGCGTCCGGGCTCTTGCTCTTCAAGCTGCATACGCAGGAAGGATGGTCGCACATGGCCACGATGACGTATGACGAGTCCGCGAACGGTTCAGCGAACGTTACCGTCAGCTCCAAGCTCTCTGTCGAACCGCTCAGATGATAGGGTTCATTGCCGAACAGCAAGGACGCATTCGGAACGCCGGCCATAAGCGGCAGAAAGGCGAGATGGGAGCTTTGAACGCTGCCCTGCGACAGCTTCGCCCCGTCGACGCTGCCGGCTGCCAGGTGGGAGGCCCCGATGCTTCCCGGCGCGATCATCTCTCCCGTGACAGGCTCTTCGCTGTCCTTGCCGCTCCGGGAGCCTGGGAGAGATATCCACTCAATCAGATCGGCGGACAGCTTCTGAACCGTAATACTGCCGAATGCCAGCTGCTCGCCGGATATGGAGCCGGGCGCCAGCTTCGCGCCTGTTACGCAGCCGTCCGCCAGCTTCTCAGAGGTGACCGCCCCATCGCGAAGATGAACGGCCGTGACAGCCTGCGGCTCCAGCCGCTCCGAATCGATCCGGCCCTCCGCCTGCTTCGCAATCGTCAGCATGTCTGGCGCCAGATGGGCGAGAGAGACAGAGCCTTTGCGAAGATGATAGCCGTGAACAGCGCCAGGCTTCAGATGCTTGTCGCCGATCGTCTCTAGCAGCACGTGCTCGCTGCTGACGCTGCCCGGCGCCAGCTTGCGGAGCGTGACGCTGCTGTCCGCGAGCTTCGCCTCGGCAACGGCGCCGTCCGCGATCGCGCTCTCGCCGACGATCGCCTTACCCAGATGCTGAGCCTGCACCGCGTCGGCCTGCAGTTGAGCCGCGCCGACGGATTCGGGCTGCAGATGGGCCGCTCCAACGGCTCTTGCCTGAAGCTGCTGCCCGCCTACGGCTTCCGCCTGCAGGTGCCTGGTGCCGACGCTATTGTCCGCCAGCTTGGAGGCGACCACCGCTTCGTCAGCCAGATGCGGACTCCGTACGCTCGAATCCGCGAGATGGTAGCCCATCACCGCTTGCGCGGACAGATGCCTGCTCTGCACCGCCTCATCTCCCAGATGGCGCTGAGACACCGCGCCGTCCTGCAGCGATCCGCCGCCGACAGCCCCGTCGGCGAGCGCCTTCGCGCTGACGCTGCCGGCGCTTAGATGCTCGGCTTGCACAGCTCCGTCCTGCAGATGGACGGATGCGACCGAGCCTTCGCTAAGCGCTCCGGAAGCGACTGCTCCCGGCGCCAGAGCCCGCTCGCTGACCGCGCCGTCCGCCAGCTTCGCCGCCGTCACGCTATGGTTCGCGATCTTCGCCGTCGTCACGGCCAGATCCGCTAGCTTATCCGTCGACACGCTCTCCGGCGACAGCTTCAAGGACGTAATCAGATGGTCCGTCAAATGGTGGGTATACACGGACCGGACGGCAAGCTGCTTCTCGCCGACCGAACCCGGCGCCAGAATCTCCGCCGTGACCGATTCAGCTTGAAGCGCTTCGGTTCCAATCGCATTCGCCGCCAGATGCGAAGCTTTAATCGAACCCGGCTTCAAGTGTCCGCCGCGGATCGCCTGCTTCGCGATCGCCTCCGCTGTCACGGATTGCTCCGCGAAGTGAATCGGCCGCAGGCTGCCCGCCGACAGCTTCTCGGCCGTAACGCTGCTATCGGCGATATGCGCCGACCCGACCGACGCCTGAGTGAGATGCTCCGCCTTCACGGCTTCCATCGCCAGGTGGGCCGATTGAACCGCGCCTTGCCCCAGCTGCTTCGGTCCGACCGCACCGTTCGCAATCTGCGCGCCCGTTACCGCCTCGCCTGCGAGCTGCGCCGTATGAACGGCACCGTCCTGCAGGTGATGACGGGCGATCGCCTTGTCGGTCAAGTGCCGGCCTTCAACCGCATTCTCGCTGAGATGTCGGCGCCCGATGAGATGATCGGCCAGCTTGTCGGCCGTTACGCTTCCCTTCGCCAGGTGCCGCGTCAGCACGGCTTCATCCGCCAGCTTGGGCGCAATGACGCTCTGGTCGGCGATCTTCGTCGACGTGATCGCCTGATCTACAAGATGAATCGTAGCTACCGAGCCTTCCGCGAGCATAGTCGACGTGATCGCTCCGTCCGCCAGATGCCGGCTAACGACGGCTCCGTCGGCGAGATGGCCGCTTCGAACGCTCGCTTCCTTCAAGTGTTCTCCGCCGACCGCTTCTGGCGACAACTTCGACCCCGATACCGATCGGTCGGCCAATTGCTCCTCGCCGACGGCGCCCGGCACCAGATGAATCGAATCCACGGCCAGCGGAGCCAAATGCTTTCCCAGCACCACTCCGGGAGCGACATGCTCCTCCTTGACCAAGCCCGCCTTCAGATGGCTGGAATCGATCGAAGCCGGAGCGATCTTGCGCTCGATCACCGCTTCATCCCGCAATTTGGACGTCGACACCGAGCCATCGGCAAGCTTCGAGGTATCGATGCACTCGTTGGCCAGATTCTCGCTTCGAATCGTTCCGCTTCGGATCTTGTCGGAAGTAACCGCTTGATCCTGAATCAATTCGGACGTAATGATGGAGTTCGCCAGGTGCTTGGATTGAATCGAGCTCTCCGCAATCTTGTCGCTGCTGATCGTACGGTCCGCCAGCTTCTCCGATGTTACGCTGCCGTCCTTCAGCTTCTCGCTCGTGATCGAACGGTCGCGAATCTTCTGGCCGGAGATCGAATTCTTGGTCAGATGCTCGCCGATGATCGATTCCGGGGCATACTTGGAAGAAGTAATAGACCCGTCTGCCAGCTTAATCGCGGTGACAGAGAAGTCGGCGAGCGCATCCGTTCCGACCGCTTCGGACGACAGGTGGCCGCGGCCCACGGCGAACGGCGCCAGCTTGTCGCCGGTGACGGATTCGTCAGCCAGATCGTCCGTATAGACAACTGGAGCCGGCCGGTTCGGCATCCGCTTCTCCGCGAGCCTCAGATAGCGCTCGCTTTGCGAGCCGTCCGCTTCGCGCTTAGCGAAGCCTTCAACGGGAGCGGCATCTCCATCTGGTCCATCCGCAACTGCCGATACCGGGTTCATACCGGCCGCATCCCGGCCGAGCTGCGGCTGAAGCAGCAGATTCGCGAGCGAGTCAACGGAATCGGCGCTGCTTCTATTCGCGGCTTCGACTTCGGCCACGATCTCTTCGGCCGACTTCCCGGATTGTACCGCCGCCGCATTCGGAACGGTCGCAAAGGCTGTCCTTGCTGGTTCCGCCTCACGGGCGGCATCCTTCGTCCCCCGCGTCTTGGCCGAGGCAGTCGAGGGCTCGGCCAACGCCGGCAATCCATGCACGCTCACCGGCTTGGAGCTTTGATTCTTCATTTCATCCAGCCATTTCAGCTCCATCTTGTTCGGATTGTCGACGAAGTATAGGGGGCGGCGCGATTTTCGATTTTTGCCTTTGCTCTTCTTCTTCATGTCCATCTCCTTCCCGGCATGCAATCTAACGTATCATATGCATTCACCCATAGGCGTGTCACGAGAATGCGCATGCTAAAAAAGATGGTTTACATTCCGCAAACGCGAGCGTATATTATAACCAACAAGAAGTTTTGCCTTAAGGAAACATTATGTCTTTAGCGCCACAAACATTGCCCCGAACAACTTTGAATCCACGCGAATGAGGTGATCTTATATGCAAGAGGATCTTGCCGTCTCAACCAACCAACCGAACCGCGGCTGGAAGAGGCGCGCGGATAAGCCGTCTCTTCCCGAAGCGCATCGCTCGCTCCGGATTCCGAAGAACGGATCCGGATTCCGCAAATTCCTTGCCTTCGTCGGCCCCGGATACCTGGTAGCCGTCGGTTATATGGATCCCGGCAACTGGGCGACCGATCTGGCCGGAGGCTCCCAATTCGGCTATACGCTGCTCTCGGTTATTCTCATCTCCAATCTGATGGCGATTCTTCTTCAATCGCTTGCCGGCAAGCTTGGCATTGCTACCGGCCGCGATCTGGCGCAAGCGTGCCGGGATCATTACAGCAAGCCGGTCTCCTACGGGCTGTGGGTACTGGCCGAGCTCGCCATCGCCGCCTGCGACTTGGCAGAAGTCATTGGCGCCGCCATCGCCTTGAACCTGCTCTTCGGCATCCCGCTTCTGTACGGCGTCATCTTAACCGCTCTGGACGTTCTCATTATTCTCTTCCTGCAGAACAAGGGGTTCCGCTATCTCGAAGCGTTCATCATCGCGCTGATTGCGATCATCGCCCTCTGCTTCGGCATCGAGCTGTTCCTGTCGAATCCGGCGATCGGCGAGATGTTCCGCGGATTCATTCCCGATCCGTCCATCGTGAGCGATTCTTCGAAGCTGTACATCGCCATCGGTATCCTGGGCGCAACCGTCATGCCTCACAACCTGTATTTGCACTCTTCGATCGTTCAGACCCGGCAGTACGACCAGACGCCGCTGGGCAAGAGACAGGCGATCAAGTTCGCGACTTGGGATTCAACCATCGCTCTCTTCTTCGCTTTGTTCATCAATGCAGCCATTCTCATCGTCGCGGCTGCCGTCTTCCATACGTCCGGCCACACGGATGTCGCGGATATCGAGGATGCGTACCATCTGCTCACGCCGCTGCTCGGCACGACGATCGCTTCGATCCTATTCGGCGTCGCGCTGCTGGCTTCCGGCCAGAACTCGACGCTGACCGGCACTCTTGCGGGACAGATCGTGATGGAGGGCTTCTTGAACTTCCGCATGTCGCCTTGGCTCCGCCGGCTTATCACCCGGCTGATCGCCATCATCCCGGCCGTCATCGTCACCGCGATGTATGGCGAGAAGGGCACGACGGATCTGCTGATCTTAAGCCAGGTCATCCTGTCCATGCAGTTGTCGTTCGCCGTCATCCCGCTGGTCAAATTCACGTCCAGCAAGAAGAAGATGGGCGAGTTCGTCAACCCGCTCTGGATTCAGATCATCGCGTGGTTCGTTACGGGAGTCATCGTCGTGCTGAACGCCTACCTGCTGTACTCAACGTTCTTCGGTTGACAATAACAAGGAGCCCCCGGCAGCCATCATACGGCCAAAGGGGGCTCTTCTCACTTCTATTGCCTTATCGATTCGCGCTATTAGGCATAGCAGCTTCCAGCTCGCTCAGCCAGCGGTTCGCCGTCGCCTGCCAAGTGAAATGCTGCAGCGCCCGCTCTTGTCCGCGCCGCCCCATCTCGGCTCTCAGCCCCTCGTCAGCCAGCAGCAGCGACAGGCGGTCCGCCAGCTCCGTGCGCGCACGGATAGGGTCGATCAGATAACCCGTCACGCCGTCCTGCACGATCTCGGTCATGCCGCCGACGCGGCTGGCCACGACGGGAAGGCCCGCAGCCATCGCTTCGACATTCACGAGCCCGAACGCTTCCCGCTTCACCGACGGGACGGCCGCCGCGTGAGCCATGGCGAACCAGCGCGGGATCTCGGTATGGGGAACATAGGGTTGAAAATGGACGTGATGCCGAAGCGGCTTCGCCAGCCGGTGCAGCTTCCGGACATAGGCCGTCTTCACGTTGGAGCCGTAATATGCGCCGCCGACGACAACGAGCAAGGCGTCCGGGACGCGCCGAATGATCGCCGGCATCGCTTCCAGCAGCAGATGGACGCCCTTCAATGGAATCAATCGGCCGACGTACAGCACGATTCGCCTGTTCTGCCATCCGCGGGCGGCCCTCTCCGCGTCCGGGTTCCACCCGGCGAACCGCTGCGGGTCGACGCCCGGATAGACGATCCCAATCTTGGATGCCGCGCGCGGCACGCGGCTTGCGACGTCCGCCTTCAAATACTCGCTATTGACGAGTACGCGGTCCGCTGCCGCAAGGCAGGAGGGCAACTCGCGCGGCGCGAGATAAGGCTTGGAGATGAACGTGTTGGAGTGCAGGTGAAGCCATATTTGCGCCTTCGGAAAATGCCTGCGGAACGTCCGGACCAATCGCGGACGATTCTCGACCTCGATGAGATCCGGACGAGTCTTAGCCAGCCGTTTAATGACGCGCCTAACGTATTGCTTCTTATCTCCAGCGCGAAACCTTACGCACGTAATCCCGCTTATTGTGCCAATGGAAGGCAGCCGGCGGCCAATCCGGCCGTAGATGACGGCGTCCACTCGGGGAGCTAGAAGCGGAACGAACTTCTCGACGACCCGTTCCACCGACCCGCCTCTAGGTGACGGCACCGGGTAAGCGCCAGGCGTTACGAACGCCGCTTTAACCAATGCGGATCCCCCTTTCCGACCTGTCGTCACAGCATATACGCGTTAGCCTCGAACGAGAACGGCGGTTGTCCCAGCGGCGTATTGAACTTTTGAAGCCGATGTGGCACACTTTAGTGAATGATCGGCATCTCGAAATCTGCTGCCGATTATGCTCGCAATTTGATACGCAAAGGAGTGGCCGGCTGTATGAACCGTTGGCTGCTGCGCTCCATGACGGAGCTCACTTCCCGCAAATTCATATCCCGCTTAACGGGACGATTCGCCAAGTCCTCGCATAGCAGGCGTCTAATCCCTCGCTTCGCGAAGATGTATCGCATTCCTATTGAAGAAGCAGAGAAGCAAATCAGCGAATATGCTTCCTTGAACGATTTTTTCACCCGCCGGTTGAAGCCCGGTTCCCGTCCGATCGACGAGACGCCTGATGTCCTCGTCAGCCCGGTCGACGCACGGATTACGGCCTGCGGAGCGGTAGAGAATGGCCAGCTCCTGCAGGTGAAAGGGCAGGATTATACGCTAGAAGAGCTGCTGAACAACTCTCCGCGGATCGACCAGTACCGAGGCGGCAGCTACTGGGTCTTATACTTGAGTCCGACCGACTACCATCGCATCCATTCGCCTTGCGCCGGCGTGATCGTCGAGTCCGAACACGTGCCCGGGCGCGTCTATCCAGTCAACGAATTCGGCCTGACATCGATGCGCCGGGTGCTCTCCCGCAACGAGAGACTGGTCACCTATATGCGGCATGACGGCGGCGAGATCGCCGTCGTCAAAGTCGGCGCCCTGAACGTCAGCAGCATCCGCTACGTCGAGCCGATGCCGAAGCAGCTGGAGCGCGGCCAGGAGCTCGCCTACTTCGAATTCGGCTCCACCGTCGTACTGCTTGCCGAGAACGGCACCTGCCGGCCAAGAGCGGATTTGAAGCCCGGCGATAAGGTGCGAATGGGCGAGTTGCTGGCTGCATTTAGGACCAAAGCCTAGACATAAGCTGCATGCAATAAGCAACGGCTCCTTCCGGAAGGCATGTCCGGCTGGAGCCGTTGCTTATTGGGCCGGCTCCAGCCCCATCGGAGCGCCATATCGCCATTTCGGAGAGTGTGCCATTATCCCCTCGACTCAGAGGCACCCCATTTTCTGACAGATGTGCCACTATCCCCTTGACTCAGAGAAGCCGCCCCCCGTCTTCTCCATCCAACTCCCTTATCCCCTTCCGTCAGGAACGACCTTCAGCTTCTTACTGAACGAATGGGATAGTGGCACAAGTCTCAAAAAAGAGATATAGCCGCTCCCAACTATACCTGATGCCAAGAAGCTACATATGATGGATGAACGAAGGGGGGAGTTGACTTGAGCAAGCTGGGCGTGTCGATCATCGCCTGCACGAATCGTCCCGAATACTTCACGAATATCTTGAACAACTACAGCCGTCAGCGCCACCGTCCGAAGGAACTGATCATCATCCTCAACAACGACCGGATCGATCTGAAGGCTTGCCGCAAGCTTGCCTCCCGCTATCCTCACGTCTCCGTGCACCAGGTCCCCGAGAGAATATCGCTAGGCCAATGCTTGAATTGCGGCATCTCCAGAGCGAAGTACCCTCTGCTGGCCAAGTTCGATCATGACGACTACTATTCGCCTTACTATCTGAGAGAGCAGGTTCGGGAACACGTCCGCACCGTCAGCCCGATCGTCGGCAAGCACGCTTGTCTTGTTTATCTGCAGGCGAGCAAGAGACTGGTCATCCGGTCATCGGCCGAGCGCCATAAATACTTGAATTTCGTTCAGGGAGGAACGATTCTATTCCATCGGAAAGTGCTGAAGGATGTACGGTTTCCCGATATCTCCCTGGGAGAGGACGTAAGATTCCTGCGCCGATGCGGGGAGCAGGGGCACGCTGTTTACGCCACCTCCCCCTATAATTACGTCTATATTCGACGGAAGGATAAACGCACCCACACCTGGAAGGTGCCAGACCGTTACTATTTGAAGGGGAGCTTGCCCGTCGCCGTGACGAACCGTTACCGCGCCTTCGCCGATCGGAAGGCTTGATCCGGGTTCACGAGCAGAAGAAGAGCCCTATCGGATCTCCGAAGGGCTCTTCCCCGTATATTGCTTGAATTGGCGGCTAAAAAAGAAGATGTCGCGGTAACCGAGCGTGTCCGCCACCTCCGTGACGTTCATGCCTGCGTGAAGCAGCAGGTGCTGCGCCCGTTCGATGCGCGAGCGGATCATATACGTCTGCACCGACGAGCCGATCAGCTCCTTGAACTTGATGGAGAAATATCTCGGGGACAGCCCCGCCCGCGCGGCCAAGTCGTCTACCCGGTGCTGAATACCGGGATGCTGGCGGATGTAATTGGCCACTTCGTGGATGCTCTCCGTCAGCTGATTGCTCGCCTTGCGTTCGACCGGCTCGTCGCGATCCTGCCGCAGCAATTGAATCATCAGCTGCTTGAGGATCAGACGGGCCTCTTCTTCGGCTGCGAACGTCTTGACTAGGAATAGTCTGACGTAACGGGATAAGAGATTCTCGAACTCGAACGTCTCCTCCAAGACGCGATAAGGCTCCGGAACGAGCGAGACGGCAGCATCAACGTCGAAGTGAATATACGTCAGAACGAGCGGCTTCTGCGGATGATGGGTCGCGCTCGTATAGTCTCCGGGGCGGAACAAGAAGCAGCTCCCCTTGCCGACCGGATAGGCGACGTCGTTCAGCACGACTTCCCCTTCCCCGCTCCATACGTAGAAAAGGTCGAAATTCTGCAACGGTTTCTCGCGCCTCGCCCATTTCCAGCCCGGTTCGCATACTGTCTTGGCGAAGTAAGGGAGCAGTACGAACGATTCCGGCGATACGTTAAGCATGCGTGCTTCCTCCTTGTTCCGCGCCTCCCGGCGCGAGTAAACCGAGCGATTCCGCCGCCCGGCGAATGCGGGCAAGCCCCTCTTCGATCTGCGCCTCGTCCATATGGGCAAACCCGAATACGGCCGAGCGCCTCTTGTCCGTTCGTTTGAATGGATCCTCGTTCGCTTCGTTCGCTTCAATAGCTTCGTCCGCCTCATAACGCTGCCCGTCGCCCCACATAACGCCAAGCTCCCGGCACTTAGACGCCAGAAGGCCATACAGCTCCGGCGCTATCTTCCAATAAGTGTACAGCGACAAGCCCGCATCCGACGGCACCGTCTCGAAGAGCTCCCCTAACTCGCCGTTTAATCCGGAGCGAAGCCGATCCTGAAGCCGATGGAACACCCGCGTCGCCCGGCGAAGATGGCGGTCGTAGCCGCCTTCTGCCATCCATTCCGCCAACGCGCGCTGTTCTGCTATGCTCTCCGGGTACGGATTATGAAGTCTCTTCGCCCGGATGAAGGGCTCCCGCAGCGACGGGGGCAGCACCGCATACCCGATTCGCACCTCCGAGCGCATTGAACGGGAGAAGCTGCCGACGTACACGACGCGCCCTTCGCGGTCCAGCGACTTGAGCGGCTCGATCGGCCGTCCTCCCCAGCGGAAGTCGCTGTCGTAATCGTCCTCGACGATCCAGGCCTTTCGGCGGGAAGCCCACGACAGCAGCTCCAATCGTCGCTCCAGCTTCAGCACCGCCCCGGTCGGGAACTGTCTCGTCGGCGTCACGAACAGCAAGGAGGCCGCCCAATCGCGCGGCACGATCCCTTCGCCGTCTACGGCTGCCTGGATCATCTTCGCTCCGGTTGAGCTTACGGCAATCCGCGTTCCCTGGTAGCACGGATTCTCCACGACAGCCGTCCGCTCCTCTTCAAGCAGCAGCTGAGCGAGAAGCGCGATCGCTTGCATGGAGCCGCCGGTGACGACGATGTCCTCCGGCCGGCAGACGATGCCGCGCTCTCTCCGCAGCCGTGCGGCGATCTGCGCGCGCAGCTCCAGACTGCCATCCGCATCGGCCGGCGTCTCGTGCCGTTCTCTGATCCGCTTCCATTGATTCGCGACCCGCGATCTCCATTCCATCCATGGGAACCACCGCTCGCCAATCCCTCGCGGTTCAAAAGATATCGTATCCGCGCAGCCCGGTTCAAGCTTGTGCGCGCTATCGCTCATCCGATGATCGGCCTGCTCCGTCACCCTTCGTCCCCACGCGGACAGCTGCGGCTGAGCGGAAGGCGCAGCCGCAGCAGCTCGGACCTCGCCCGGCGTGCGCGCTGCGAGCTCCGTTCGCGGTGCCTGCCGGCCCCCTGCAACGAACGTGCCTTGCCCGACGCCTGCTCTCACGTAGCCTTCGGCCGCCAGCAGCTCATAAGCGAGGCTGGCGCTGCCCCGCGACAGGCCGTACATGGCGGCAAGCCGGCGCGTGGACGGCAGCCGCTGGCCTGGCGGCAGCAGACCGCTCGCGATCGCCTCGCGAAGCGCACGGTACAGCGCGATATGTTTGCTGCCGCATTCCTGCAGCAGCCGTTCATAGGGCAGCTGAAGCGTCATCCTTCTCACCCGATTCTAGAGTCGATGCACCAATGGACTATTCATTTTAATCTAAATTGGATCTTTTCGATTGTCAATCCGAGCTCTACACTGACGGTAACCAAATTATGTAATGCAGAGAAGGGGAGAGGGCATTGAGAAGAAAGGAATTCAACGTCGACGACATGGAAGCTTGCGAGGCGTTCTTGCGGGAATGCAGCCACGGCGTGCTGGCGTTCGCAGGGGAAGGCGGTTGGCCGAAGGCCGTACCGCTGAACTACGTTTATACGGAAGGCAACGTTTATTTTCACGGGAGCAAGAAAGGAGAGAAAATGAGCGGGCTCGCAAAGGACGCCCGGTCCGAATTCGTCGTCTACGAGGCGCATGCGTTCATTCCATCGTACTTCACCGACCCATACTTAGCCTGCCCGGCGACGCAATTCTTCCGCTCGGTTCGCATGGCGGGGACGGTCGAACAAGTGGAAGAACCGGCTGAGAAAGCTCGAGCGCTCGCCGCTCTGCTAGCCAGTATGCAGCCCGAAGGCGGACACGCCCCGATCGATCACGAGGATCCCAAATATGTCTCGTCGCTTCGCGGCGTCGCCGTGCTGCGGCTCGATATCGCGGAGATGACCGGCAAATTCAAGTTCGGACAGAACATGTCCGCTCCCCGCCGCGAGAAGCTGATTGAGGGGCTGCGGGATCGCAATCTTCCTGGCGATGAGGAGACGATCGGATACATTCGCGAAGCGGCTCCCAAGCAATCTTGATATCGCTCTGGGAACCAACGACTTTTTAACCAAATAGATGGCGTTGGCGGTGACGCTCCCTCATCGATGGTGTATAATAACTGCGAACGAGAGGCGAATCGGAACATCTCGCCCCGCAAATGATTAGGTGGAAGGAAGAGAAGGAATGAACCCCCTCGCGCAGCAGTTGAACGACACCCTTATGCGGGAGAGCCCGCGAATTGCAGAGATGCTCTCAGACCTGGGCCAAGCGATGTACTTCCCGAAAGTCGGCATTCTAAGCCAATCCGCGGAAGCGAAGCAGAAAGCGAAGCTCTACAACGCAACAATCGGCATCGCGACCGAGCATGGCCAGCCAATGCACCTCGGTGTCATTCAAGATAAACTGTCCGCCTACGATCCGAAGGATCTGTACGAATATGCGCCTCCAGCCGGCAAGCCGGAGCTCCGTACCGTTTGGCGCGATAAGATGCTGAAGGAGAATCCGTCCCTTGCAGACAAGCAGTTCAGCCTGCCGATCGTCACGAACGCGCTGACGCACGGGCTGAGTATCGTCGCCGACTTGTTCGTCGGAGCCGGTGATGCCATTGTTCTTCCGGAGAAAAATTGGGAGAATTACGAGCTGACCTTCGGTGTCCGCCGCGGCGCCGTCATGGTGGAGTATTCGCTGTATGACGCGCAGGGCAAGTTCAACGCTGCCGCTCTTCGCGACGCGCTTCTCGCCCAGAAGGAGAAGGGCAAGGCAATCGTCCTGTTGAACTTCCCGAACAACCCCACCGGCTACACGCCGGGAGCCGAAGAAGGACGCGCGATCGTCGCCGCCGTCAAGGATGCCGCAGACGCCGGCATCAACGTCGTCGTCGTGACGGACGATGCATACTTCGGGCTGTTCTTCGAGGATTCCTTGCATCAATCGCTGTTCGGCCAGCTGTGCGGCTTGCACGAGCGCGTACTGCCGATCAAAGTCGACGGCGCGACGAAGGAAGAATACGTCTGGGGCTTCCGTGTCGGCTTCATCACGTATGGCAGCTCCTCTGAAGCCGCGCTCGCCGCGCTGGAGCAGAAGACGCTGGGCATCATTCGCGGTACGATCTCCAGCGGTCCGCACCCCTCGCAGACGTTCGTGCTGGATGCGCTGAAGAATCCGCTGTTCGAGCAGCAGAAGGCGGAGAAGTTCGCGATCATGAAGGGCCGCGCGAACAAGGTGAAGCAGATTCTCGACAGCGGCAGGTTCGGCGACGACTGGGAGTACTATCCCTTCAACTCAGGCTACTTCATGTGCCTGAAGCTGAAGACGGCAGGAGCCGAGGCGGTTCGCCAGCGGCTGCTCGAGGAGTACCAGGTCGGCACGATCGCGCTTGGCGCGGCCGATCTGCGTGTGGCATTCTCCTGCATCGAGGAGCCGGCGCTGGAGGATCTGTTCGACCGCATTCACAAGGCGGTGCAGGACGTGAAGGCTGCCGGCGCCGTGCAGGCGGGGAAGTAACGCTGGCGCGCTGGCGCAAGCAAGACTGGCACGCTGCAAGGCGGGCAAGTAAGGCTAGCGTGCTGACAGGCGAGTAATTGTGTTGCCTGTACGTGCGGGCTAGTTAGAATGGTTTGATAAGGCCGCTTCCTGAGGTTTTTGCCTCGGGGGCGGCCTTTTTTGGGTGTGCGCATGTAACCCGGCTTGGACGGC
>NZ_JACJVN010000065.1 GCF_014212015.1 Cohnella lubricantis
AACGCGGGCGAGTTAGCCGGTTTGGACGAGTAACTCAGCCGAGAATGAGCTCAAGGCGGGTGAGTTAGTCGGTTTGGACGAGTATCGCAGCCGAGAATGAGCTCAACGCGGGTGAGTTAGCCGGTTTGGACGAGTAACTCAGCCGAGAATGAGCTCAAGGCGGGCGAGTTAGTCGGTTTGGACGAGTATCGCAGCCGAGAATGAGCTCAACGCGGGGTGAGTTAGCCATTTTGGACGAGCGTCTTCCCGAGACACACGTGACCTGAACGAGATATGGAGTTTTTTCTTATCCAACTGATATTGACAATCATTCTCAAATACAGATATAATCCAACTTGTAATTATCATTGATAATCATTATCAATTATCAATCGCCGATTATCGATTATTGACATCGATCATCAACCATCGATCATCGACTATCAACCATCAATCATCGATCATCGACTATCAACCATCAACCATCGACACTATCAATCATCGACTATCCACTATATCTCAAAGAAAGCGAATCGACCGCCTATGAGAAGATGGCATTTGACCGCCGCGCTCCTCGCGCTGTCGCTGATCTCCCTATTCGTGGGCGTTCAGCGCATCTCGCCGGCCGATCTGTTCCGGCTGGACAGCGAGGCTTGGCAGACGTTCTGGATCAGCCGGCTTCCCCGGTTGATCAGCATCGTCATCGCCGGCGCCAGCATGAGCGTGTGCGGCTTAATCATGCAGCAGCTCACCCGTAACAAGTTCGTATCGCCGACGACGGCGGGCACGATGGACTCCGCCAAGGTGGGCATTCTCGTCGCGATGCTGCTGTTCACGACGTCGGCGCCGCTCGTCAAGATGGCGGTCGCCTTCGTGTTCGCCTTCGCCGGGACGCTGCTGTTCATGCAAATACTGAACCGAATCCGCTTCAAGGACGCGATCTTCGTGCCGCTCGTCGGCATCATGGTCGGCAACGTCATCAGCTCGATCGCGACCTTCATCGCCTACAAGTACGACCTGGTCCAGAACATCTCTTCCTGGCTGCAAGGCGACTTCTCCGGCGTGCTGATGGGGCGCTACGAGCTGATGTATATCAGCGTTCCAATGATGGCCGCGGCCTACTTGTACGCCAACAAGTTCACGCTGGCCGGCATGGGCGAGGAGTTCTCGGTGAACCTGGGGCTGTCGTACAAGCGAGTCGTCTATCTGGGTCTCGCGATCGTGGCGCTGTCCAGCTCGGCGATTATTCTGACGGTTGGCACGATTCCGTTCCTCGGCCTCATCATTCCGAACATCGTCAGCCTTTATCTCGGCGATCACTTGAAGCGAACGCTGCCGCATACCGCGCTGCTCGGCGCCGTGTTCGTGCTTGCCTGCGACATTCTTGGCCGAATCGTGATCTACCCGTACGAGATTCCGGTCAACCTGACCGTCGGCGTCATCGGCAGCGTCGTCTTCCTATATCTGCTCATGAGGAGGAGGGCGTATGGTGAATAGAGCCGCCAGTTGGAAAATCGTATCTCTCGCCGCGCTGGCTCTCGCTCTCGTCGCTCTGTTCCTGTTCCTTCACGTCGGGAACTGGGATTACGCCATTCCGCGGCGCTCGCTCAAGATTGCCGCGCTGCTGCTGACAGGCTGCGCCATCGCGTTCTCGACGGCGGTGTTCCAGACGATTACGAACAACCGCATCCTGACGCCGAGCATTCTCGGCTTGGATTCGCTCTTCATGCTGCTGCAGACCGGCATCGTCTACTTCGCCGGCTCCGGCTCGGTTCTCGTGACGAACGGCAACCTCAACTTCGTCCTGTCAGCCGTTCTCATGATTCTGTTCTCGGCCGTTCTGTACCGCTTCGTATTCCGGCGCGGCCAGCAGAACCTGTACTTCCTGCTCCTGATCGGGCTTGTCATCGGCACGATGTTCCAGAGCTTCTCCACCTTCATGGAGGTGCTGATCGATCCGAACGAGTTCCAAGTCGTGCAGGGGAAAATGTTCGCCAGCTTCAACAATGTGAACACACAGATTGTGCTGATCTCAGCCGTCGTCATGCTGCTCGTCACGGCCTTCTTCCTGCGCAGCGCTAAGTATCTCGACGTCCTGTCGCTTGGCCGCGACCACGCCGTTAATCTCGGCGTGCCTTACGAGAGCGTCGTCAAGCGGCTGCTTGTCATCGTGTCGATTCTTATCTCTGTCTCCACGGCGCTCGTCGGACCGATCACATTCCTCGGCCTGCTCGTCGTCAACGTGGCGCATGCGTTCTTCCGAACGTATCGGCACCGCTATCTGATCGCAGGCTCGATGCTGATCGCCATCGTCGCGTTAGCGGGCGGGCAGCTGCTGGTGGAGCGCGTATTTATCTTCTCGACGCCGATCAGCGTCATTATCAACTTCGTCGGCGGCGTCTACTTTCTATATTTGCTGTTAAAGGAGAATCGGGCGTGATAGAAGTCAGGGACGTATCCAAGAGCTACAATGGCAGAACCGTCGTCGACCGCGCGTCCGTTGCCCTTCCGAAGGGGAAGATCACTTCGTTCATCGGACCGAACGGCGCGGGCAAGAGCACGCTGCTCTCGATCATCAGCCGGCTGATCGGCAAGGACGAAGGGGAAGTGCTGATCGAAGGCCGGGAGATCAGCCAGTGGAAGACCAACGAGCTGGCCCGCAAGATCTCGATTCTGAAGCAATCCAATCATATCAACCTGAAGCTGACCGTGCGCGAGCTCGTCTCCTTCGGCCGATTCCCCTATTCGCAGGGAAGGCTGACGAAGGAAGATGAAGCGAGCGTCGACGAGGCGATCCGCTATCTGAATCTGGAGGCGATCCAGCACAAACATCTGGATCAGCTCAGCGGCGGGCAGAGCCAGCGCGCCTTCATCGCGATGGTCGTCGCCCAGGACACCGAGTATGTGCTGCTCGACGAGCCGCTCAACAATCTCGACATGAAGCATTCGGTCCAGATTATGCAGACGCTGCGCCGGCTGGCAGACGAGCTTGGCAAGACCGTCGTCATCGTTCTGCACGATATTAACTTCGCCTCGTGCTACTCCGACTTCATCGTCGCCCTCAAGGACGGCCGAGTCGTCCGCCAGGGCACGGCAGAGGCGATGATCAATCCTGCCGTGCTGGAGGAAGTATATGAGATGGCGATGGACATCCGACTGATCGGCGGGAACAAGATTTGCGTGTATTACACCTGATTGCGGTAATCTCGCCGTCTCCGCCGAAGGGCCCGTCGGCAGAGGCGCGATATTATAAATTCCACTTGGACATGAAAGGGGTAAATTATAGAAATGAGAAAGACATTATCCATCCTTCTGGCAAGTGCGCTGACGTTAGCCGTTCTCTCCGGCTGCGGCGCCAACAACGCCAACAACACTAATGGCGCTGCAGCTCCCGCGCAAGCGAGCGCGCCTTCCGCGTCCGCATCGGCATCATCTGAGGCTTCGCCAAACGAAGCGGCAGCGCCGGCGGAGATAACCGTCAAGCACGCCTCCGGCGAGACGACGGTCAAGACGAACCCGGCCAAGGTCGTCGTATTCGACTTCGGATCGCTGGATACGCTCGATAAGCTGGGCATCGAAGTGACCGGCGTTCCGCAATCCAACCTGCCTTCCTATCTGAAGAAATTCGAAGACTCGAAATACGAGAACGTCGGCGGCCTGATGGAGCCGGACTTCGAGAAGATCGCCGAGATTCAGCCCGACCTGATCATCATCTCCGGCCGCCAAGCCGCATCCTACGACGAGTTCAAGAAGATTGCGCCGACGATTAACCTGGCGCTCGATACGACGAAGTACCTCGATTCCTTCAAAGCCAATCTGCAGACGATCGGCCAAATCTTCGGCAAGCAGGCCGAAGCGGACGCCGAAGCCGCGGCCATCGACGCGACGATTCAATCGGTACACGACGAGGCGGCCGCTACCGGCAAGAGCGCCTTGATCGTGCTGGCCAACGAAGGCAAGATCAGCGCCTACGGCGCCGGCTCGCGCTTCGGCCTTATCCATGACGTGCTCGGCTTCAAGCCGGCGGACGACAAGATCGAGGTGTCGACGCACGGCCAGAGCGTCTCGTTCGAGTACGTCGCGGAGAAGAACCCCGACTACTTGTTCGTCATCGACCGCGGCGCCGTCGTCGCTGCCGAAGGAGCCGAATCGCAGCCGGCCCAGAAGGTGATCGAGAACGAGCTGGTGAAGAGAACGAACGCCTACAAGGACGGACACATCATCTACCTGGACCCGAACTTCTGGTATCTGTCCGGCGGCGGACTGGTCTCTGTCTCCGAGATGGTGAAGGAAGTCGAGGCAGGCATCTAATATTCGCAAATAATCGCAGCAAGCAAGCATGCGATAACCGAATAAGCAGCCTCTATCGGGACGTCTGGCGATGCGGATCGCCGCGTCCCCCTTTTATTTTGGGGAACAGTTCCGTTAAGATTAGGACAAGTCATACAGCAGCGGATGGGAGGGAAGCGCGTGAGACCCATAACGATCCTCATCGCGGACGATGAACCGGAGATAGCGGATCTGATCGCGATGCATCTCGAGCGGGAAGGCTATCGCACGATCAAGGCTGCCGACGGCAAGGCCGCGGTGCAGGCGATACAGACGAATGCGGTCGACTTGGCCATCTTGGATATAATGATGCCGGGGCTGGACGGGTACGAGGCGACCCGCCAAATCCGGGAGCGCTATCAGCTGCCGATCATCTTCGTTAGCGCCAAGACGTCCGACCTGGACAAGATCACCGGCTTAGTTATCGGAGCGGACGATTATATGACGAAGCCGTTCAACCCGCTCGAGCTTGTCGCCCGCGTCAAGGCGCAGCTCCGGCGTTCCATGCAGCTCAATCAACCGGCGGACGGTCTTCATCAGATCATCGAGGCGGGAGGACTCGTCATCGATCCGGACAAACGGTCGGTCACGCTGTACGGAGAGCCGATCACGCTCACGCCGAAGGAGTTCGACATTCTGGTCCTGCTCGCGAGCCATCCGAACAAGGTGTTCGGCGCGGAGAACATCTTCCAACAGGTGTGGGGAGATGCCTACTATGAGAGCGGGAATACGGTGATGGTGCATATTCGGACGCTGCGGAGGAAGCTCGGCGAGGACAAGGACAAGTTCATCAAGACGGTCTGGGGAGTCGGGTACACGTTCAATGGCTAATTCACGGCGCAGCTTCCGCTCCAAGATGCTCCTGCTGTTCGGCCTCAGCATGCTCGCTTCGGGGACAATCACCTATGTCATTTACAAATTGCTTCAAAACTATTACCGCAACAACGTTCATTACGGGGACTCGATCGCGTTGCTGCGCGATATCATGCGGCAAGTCGGCGATTTGACTGTTTTCATGATTCTCTTCGTCCCGCTGGCCGTCTTATTCTTCTATCTGTTCTCAAAGCCCTACGCTTCCTACTTCGAACGGATCTCCGAGGGCATTCATCGGCTGGCGAACGGCGACTTCTCGGCTCGCGTGGAGCTGAACACGAACGACGAGTTCCAGACGGTGGCCGAAGACATCAACCGCGCAGGGGTCAAGCTGAAGAACGCGCTGGAACGCGGGGACTTCGCGGAGAGCAGCAAGGATCAGCTGGTGCTGAATTTGGCGCATGACCTGCGTACCCCGCTGACCTCCGTACTCGGGTATTTGGATTATCTATTGAAGAATGAGCAATTGCCTGCCGAGCAGGCCAGACACTATACGACGATCGCCTATACGAAGTCCAGACGATTGGAGAAGCTGATCGAGGAACTGTTCGAGATCGCGAAGATGAATTACGGCAAGCTGCCGATCGACAAGAAGCCGATTGATCTTAGCGAGCTGCTGCATCAGTTGGTGGAAGAGCTCTATCCGATTCTCGAAAATAATCAGTTGACGGCGAGGGTCATCATGCCGCCCCGAATCATGGTCGAAGCGGACGGCGCCCTGCTGGCCCGCGTGTTCGAGAACCTGCTCGCGAATGCCGCGCGATACGGCAAAGACGGGCAATTCGTCGATATCAAGGGCGAGCTTGAATCCGATGCGGTCATCGTTCAAGTGATCAATTACGGCCACCGGATTCCGCCGGACGAGCTTCCGTTCCTCTTCGACATGTTCTACACGGGGGATCAAGCGCGGACGCATCAAGGTGGCAGCACCGGGCTCGGGCTGTTCATCGCCAAGAACATCGTCGAGCAGCACGGCGGGGCGATTGCCGCGGACAGCACCGTCACGCGAACGGTGTTCGAGGTTCGAATTCCGCTTCCGGCGCAGTATAATTAAGAAAAATTTAAAGACTGGCCCATATTCTTCTTAAGCTTTCTTCCTTAACCTAATTGGACACTAGGTTGCGGGAGAGATGGAGATGAAGAAGTGGGTTATTCTGCTTGCGCTGCTATTAGGGCTCCTGCTGTGGATCGGAGACCGCAATCTGAATCGGACGCCGGGCACCGAGGTGCAGATTAACCGGGTCGAGACCGATGAGATCGCTGAGACCGCTGCCGCGGATACGAAGGATACGACGAATGCGCCGGATGCGCCGGCAGGGAACGATTCTTCCGTTCGGACGATTCAAGTGACGCCAGATCAGATTTATAAAGGCGATCTGGTGCTGGTGAACCAAGACCATCCGGTTCATGCCGAAGGGATGCTGTCCGATATCGCGGAGCTGTCACGTCATCCGGAGCTAACGGAGGGCTACGGTCTGCTGGATAACAAGATTCAGTTGTCGGAGCGGGTGGCGAAGCAGTTCTCGGCCATGGTCGCGGCGGCGGGCGAGGACGGCGTGAATCATTTTCTGATCAGCAGCGGTTATCGCGACAACGAGAAGCAAGCGGAGCTGTACGAGGAGGAGGGGCCCGACTATGCGCTTCCGGCGGGCTTCAGCGAGCACAACCTCGGCTTGTCGCTCGATATCGGGTCCTCTCTCGAGGCGATGGAGCGCGCGCCCGAAGGCAAATGGCTGACGGCTAATGCGTGGGATTACGGGTTCATCCTCCGCTATCCGAAGGACAAGACGGCGATCACGGGCATCCAGTACGAGCCGTGGCACTTCCGCTATGTCGGGCTGCCGCATAGCCAGATCATGAAGGAGAAGCGCTTCACGCTGGAAGAATATTTGTCTTATCTGAGAGAGCAGAAGCAGATTCAGGCGACAATCGACGGCCGGACCTATGACATCTCCTATATCCCCGTCACGGGCGAGACGGCGATCGAAGTGCCGACGGATCGAGACTATGAGATATCCGGCAACAACGTCGATGGAGTTATACTGACGGTTTATCCGCAGTAATTGCGATTCATGCGCGGCAATAGCCGAGCATATTCTGAAATATTCTGTTGAATATTGGCACATCCCTGATAAAATAGTACCGACTATGATAGGCAGGGGGACGGAGGCCGATATGGGAGCGAACGCGATTATCCGCTTCGAGAATGTGAAGAAGCTGTATGACGGCGACGATGCCGTCGTGCTCGACAATGTGAATTTTGAGATTGAGCACGGGAAGTTCTATACGCTCTTAGGGCCATCCGGCTGCGGGAAGACGACCATTCTGCGGCTGATCGCGGGATTCATCGAACCGACGGAAGGCTCGGTCTATATGCATGGCAAGCGGATTAATGCCGTTCCGCCGAACAAGCGCCAAGTGAACACGGTGTTCCAGGACTACGCGCTGTTCCCGCATCTGAACGTCTATGAGAATGTGGCGTTCGGCCTGCGCGTCAAGAAGCTGAAGAGTGCGGAGATCGATCGGAAAGTGAAGGAGGCGCTCAAGTTCGTCAACCTGAGCGGCTACGAGAATCGGGAGATCCGCGAGATGTCGGGCGGCCAGCGCCAGCGCGTCGCTATCGCCCGCGCGATCGTGAACGAGCCGGACGTTCTGCTGCTGGACGAGCCTCTCTCCGCGCTGGACTTGAAGCTGCGGACGGAGATGCAGGTTGAGCTGCGCGAGCTGCAGCAGCGGCTCGGCATCACGTTCATCTTCGTCACGCACGATCAAGAGGAAGCGCTGGCGATGTCCGACGAGATCTTCGTCATGAACCAAGGCCGGATCGAGCAGAGCGGCACGCCGACGGACATCTACGACGAGCCGATCAACCGGTTCGTGGCTGACTTCATCGGCGAATCGAACATTCTGCCCGGCGTCATGGTCCGCGACTATCTCGTGGCGTTCGGCGGCCAGGAGTTCGAATGCGTCGACGGCGGCTTGCAGCCGAACGAGCAGGTGGAGATTGTCATTCGGCCGGAGGATCTGGAGATTGCCGCGCCTGGAGCGGGCAAGCTGAAGATTCGCGTCGATTCCCAGCTGTTCCGCGGCGTTCACTACGAGATCGTCGGCAGCGACGGCGGCGGCAACCGCTGGCTTGTCCATTCCACGCGCCGGGTGCAGGTCGGCGACGAGATCGGGCTGGACTTCGATCCGGAAGCGATCCATATTATGCGGTTCGGTGAGTCGGAGGAGGACTTCGACAAGCGGATCGAGGCGTTCACCGAGGTGGGCGATGAAGACTAGAACCCGCAATGCCTATCTCATTCCCTACGTCGCTTGGATCGTATTGTTCGTCGTCGCGCCGATCGTGCTGATCGTCTATTACTCCTTCCAAGACATCGAAGGCAACTGGTCGCTGGCGAACTACAAGCATTTCTTCACGCCGGTCTACCTGAACATGACGCTCAGCTCATTCTGGTACGCGCTGCTGATCACGCTGTTCTCGCTGCTGGTCGCCTATCCGACGGCTTACTTGCTGACGAAGGCGAAGCATAAGCGGCTGTGGCTGCTCTTAATTATATTGCCGAGCTGGGTCAACTTGCTGCTGAAGGCGTATGCGTTCATCGGCTTGTTCGGCACGTACGGCTTCGCGAACGGCTTCCTGGAGGCCATGGGCCTTGGCCGCCAACAAATCCTTTTCACCGACTTCAGCTTCGTGTTCGTATCGGTCTATATCTTCATTCCGTTCATGCTGCTGCCGATCTTCAATGCGCTGGAGGAGATGAATCCGTCGCTCATCCAGGCGTCCCGCGATCTGGGCGCATCGGCGTGGACAACGTTCCGCCGCGTCGTGTTCCCGCTGACGATCGACGGCGTGAAGTCGGGCTGCCAAGCGGTGTTCATCCCGTCGCTGTCGCTGTTCATGATCACTCGCCTCATCGCCGGCAACCGGGTCATTACGCTCGGCACCGCGATTGAACAGCACTTCCTCGTGACGCAGGATTGGGGAATGGGGGCGACGATCGCCGTGTTCCTCGTCCTCGTCATGGCCGTCATCATGATCGTCACCGGACAGCGCCGAAAGGGGGCTAGAGTATGAGCCGCAACCGCCAATGGAAATGGTCGAACCTATATCTGATCGCGGTGTTCGCCGTTCTCTACGCTCCGATTCTGTATCTGGTGTATTACTCGTTCAACAGCGGCGGCACGATGCACGGGTATGACGGGTTCACGCTCGAGTGGTACGGGGAAGTGTTCTCCGATACGCGTCTGCTCATCATTGTGCTCAACACGTTCGTGGTCGCGCTGTTCTCTTCGGCGATCTCCACCGCCCTTGGCGTCATCGGCGCGCTGGCGATTCATCGGGTCAGACGGCTTCAGGCTAAAAATGCGTTATTGTCGCTCAACAACGTGTTGATCGTCAACCCGGACGTCGTGATCGGGGCTTCGTTCCTCATCCTGTTCACGATGATCGGCCTGAAGCTCGGCTTCGGTTCGGTGCTCATCTCGCACATCGCCTTCAGCGTGCCGATCGTCGTGCTGATGGTGCTGCCGAAGCTGCAGGAGATGAACCCGGCGCTGATCGACGCCGCGCGCGATCTGGGGGCGAACTCATGGGACGTGCTGTCCAAGGTCGTGCTGCCGTTCATTCGGCCGGGCATCTTCGCAGGCTTCTTCATGGCGCTGACGTATTCGCTCGACGACTTCGCGGTGACGTTCTTCGTCACGGGCAACGGCTTCTCCACATTGTCCGTCGAGATCTACTCGCGGGCGCGGCAAGGCGTGGCTCTGTCTATTAACGCGCTGTCGACGCTGCTGTTCCTGTTCACGATTCTGCTCGTCGTCGGCTACTATCTGATCAATCGCCGCCATAACGGCAAGATTACGGAAGCGGGTGCGCGGCCATGAAGCAGATCGTAAGGCTGTTCGCATCCGTTATCATCGCGGCGTTCGCGCTCATGTACTTAACCTCCTACCTGAACTCGGAGCAGGGCTACACAGGCGGCAATACACTGACCATCTACAACTGGGGCGATTATATCGACGAGGAATTGATCGCCAAGTTCGAGGAGGAGACGGGCGTCAAGGTCATCTACCAGACGTTCGATTCGAACGAGGCGATGCTGACGAAGATCGCCCAAGGCGGCACGACGTACGATATCGCCGTCCCGTCGGACTACGCGATCAGCAAGATGCGGGAGGAAGACCTGCTGCTGCCGATCGACAAGTCGAAGATCCCGAACCTGCAATATATCGATCCGAAGTTCATGAACCTGTCGTTCGATCCGGACAACGAATACTCGGTACCCTACTTCTGGGGAACAGTCGGCATTGTGTTCAACCCCGAGCTCGTGGACGGCAAGACGTTCGAGAGCTGGGAGGATCTGTGGTCGCCGGATCTGCGCAATGACATTCTGCTCGTGGACAGCGCGCGAGAGGTGATCGGCATGGGGCTGAACAGCCTCGGCTATTCGCTTAACGACACGAACGAGGATCATCTGCAGGAAGCGTTGAAGAAGCTGAACCAGTTGACGCCGAACGTGAAGGCGCTCGTCGGCGACGAGATCAAGATGCTGCTCGCGAACGAGGAAGCCGCGGTCGGACTCGTCTGGTCCGGCGACGCGGCCGAGATTCTGGACGAGAACGACAAGCTCGACTTCGTCGTGCCGAAGGAAGGCTCGAACGTCTGGTTCGACAACATGGTCATTCCGAAGACGGCGAACAATCTGGAGGCGGCGCATCAGTTCATCAACTTCATGCTCGATCCGGAGAACGCGGCGCAGAACGCCGAGTACGTCGGCTACGCGACGCCGAACAGCGAAGCGCTTAAGCTGCTGCCGGAGGATATCTCGGGCGACGAGCGGTTCTACCCGCCGTCCGAGGTGACGGATAAGCTCGAGGTGTACGACAACCTCGGCAAGAAGATGCTCGCGCACTATAACGAGCTGTTCCTGGAGTTCAAGATGCACAGCAAGTGATGGATTGGTGAGAGAGCCGTTGGCAGGGAAGACTGAAGCCAGCGGCTCTTGTTCTATACCAGGGAGGAATGCAGCATGGAGATTCGAATGTGGGATCGGCTTGACGATCGGCTGTGGCCGGAGGCGCGGCAACTGTATTTGGATGCGTTCCCGGAGGGCAAGCCCGTTCGCATCATCGAGAATACGTTCGCCAAGGGCGTCGGCTTGCTGTTCGTCGCGCTGCAGGACGGCGAGACGGCCGCGATGGCATTGGCCGGACCCTTGCGCCAATTGAACGCGCTGCTGATCGACTATATTGCCGTCCGTCCGGAGCATCGCCGCCTTGGCGTCGGAACGGCACTTGTGGAAGAGATCGCGCGCTATGCCCGTTCGAAGGGCATGGACGGCTTGATCCTCGAGGCGGAAGCTGGTCCCGAGCCGGAGAATGCCGAGCGCGTCCGCTTCTGGGAGCGCTGCGGCTTCACGCTGACGCCGTATGTGCACCAGTACATCTGGGTGCCGGAGCCGTACCGCGCGATGTACCTGACGTTCGATCCGGCGCGTCCGCTTCCGACGGAAGGGCAGGAGCTGTTCAAGCACATCGGCGGCTACCACTCGTTCGTGTTTAGACGTTAATCCTTTTCGAACATCTAGATGTTATGATGATAGCGAAGTATAAATTAACACAGACTGGGATGGGAGATATGAATAGCTGGTGGAGCGCGGAAGTGGACTATATTCAGCCCTTCTCAATGCAGCATCTTGTCTACATTGCGATCGTATTGGCCGTTCTAGCGGCGCTTGTTATTTGTCGCGGCAAGCTGCGAGCCCAATCCAGCAAGATAACGGCGGTTGTATTAACCGTTGCGATCTTGCAGCAGATGATGCTTTATTCGTGGTATGCGGCCGAGACGGGGTTTAATATGAATGATTCTCTCCCGCTGCATATTTGCCGGATCACCACGCTGCTCGGAATCTACTTTCTGATCACGAAGAATACGATAGTATTGGACGTCATTTTTTATTTCGGCTTGTTTGCTTACGGCTCTTTCTTGTACCCGCAAAGAATATATCCGATCACCCACTCCCAGGGACTCTCATACTTGCTCAGCCACATGCTCGTTATTCTGCTTCCGTATTACGGGTATAAGATCACGGGTTGGAGACCGACCTTGAAGGGGGTTATCCGAACCTATGGTCTATTTGTCGTCTACTTCTTCTTTGTCTATTTCTTAAACCCGCTCATCGACGGCAACTACTTCTATTTGAAGTATCGCCCATTCTTCGGCGGCTGGCCGGATTTGGCCTATGTGCCTGCGACGCTTGCCGTCACGTTAGTCGGCTTCCTCCTTGCCTTCGCGGTTGTGAGGTCTTGCATACGGAACACGGATATCCGAGACAAAAACATAGAGGTGCAGAATGAGAGCAATCCTTAACCCATGGCTGAAGCTCAGAGAGGGAATCTCTCAAGAGGACTATGAATGGATCAACAGACTCCAAGATCGATGCGTTCGTGAGGACCAGATAGCGCTGAAGCTAGAATTGGATTATAAGCTTGGCGCAGCTTCAAGCACAGAACGGACGGGGATTCGCCGAATCAATGAGTTCATGTACTTCGATGGACCCGATCTGATCGGCTATATGGGGATATGTGAATTCGGCGGCGCGAGTACGCCGCTCGAAGTGCACGGCATGGTCCATCCCGAATATAGGCGCCAAGGTGTTTTTACGACATTGAGCAGGCTAGTTATGGCGGAGTGGAAGAGCAGGGCACCCAAGAACATGCTGCTCCTAAGCGATCGGAAGTCGGAAGCCGGGCAAGCGTTCATTCAAGCAACCGGAGCCAGGTATCATCATTCGGAGCATGAGATGTACCTTCGAGCGGATCGTTCCAAGATAGATAGCAACTTAGAAGGAGTCACATTGCGCAAGGCAACGAATGCGGACGCGCCGGAGATCTACCGGCAGAATGCGATCTACTTCGGCGAAGAGCTGGGAGAAGCGGCGATCCTGCCCGAGGAGGAGGAGAAGAAGGGCATGACGATCTATCTTGCCGAGAAGGACCGGCAGGTGATCGGGAAAGTTCACCTTCAGCTGTCCTCCGGCATTGGGGGCATCTACGGTCTTGGCGTTCTGCCCGAGCACCGCGGCAAAGGATATGGCAGAGCAACGCTCTTGAAGGCGATTGATAGGCTGAAGGAAGCACACGCAGAGGACATCATGCTGCAAGTGGCCGTTGAGAACGCCAATGCGCTCCGCCTCTATCAATCCTGCGGATTCGCGGAGACATCGACAATGGATTATTACGAGTGCCAAGCGGGGAAATGCTAATGTGACATGCGCTCATGGCAGGCTCTTGGCGCGAATCGGGAATATGGTAATTTCCTGTAAATAGAAGTATGATGTTTAAACGGAAGCATTAGGGAGGTGAACCTGTATGCAAACAATCCGCAATATGTTCAAGCAGCTCAACTGGGCCAACGAACGAATTCTCGCGCATCTTCGCACGCAGGACAATAACGAGCAGGCAGTGCGATTATTTGCCCACATTCTGCGCGCTGAGCAGGTGTGGCTCGCTCGGTTGACGGGGAAGGACAGTTCGCCTATCGCGTTATGGTCGGATGCCAATTTAACCGATTGCAGCCGATGGATTGAAGAGAACAAGGAGAACTTCCAGGCTTATCTTGCTGCGATTGAAGAAGGCGGAAGCCTGGATCATGTCATCGAGTATAAGAACCAAGCCGGGACCTCATCTTACTCCACATCTGTTCGTGATATATTGACGCATGTAGCGCTTCACGGACAATATCATCGCGGACAGATCAATTCCATGCTTCGAGCTGCAGGCGGCGAGCCGGTCAGCGTCGACTATATCGTCTTCGCAAGAGAGGATTGATGAGCAGAATAAGTCAACTAAAGAGCGAATCATTCAAGACCACTCCGCTAAGGGAGTGGTCTTGTTGTTATGACGCCCTGCCAATCTCCGATTGGCGAATTCCATGGCCTAGCTGCCGCCGTTAATCTAAGGAGCTCTTCGTTGCTTGATACATCTTCTCTGTATATTCGTCGATCTCATCTCGGGACATCCGCAGACGGGCTGCAGATGTGCCATACCCGATTTCCGTCTTGCCTGCGGCCAGCTCCGTGAAGACTCCGTCTGCGAAATCATTCAACGGCTCGCCATGCGTGTGCAATCCGGAACCGCCTAAATCTGTATTAACGGCCGGAGGAGCAACTTCAATGACTTCGACTGGCGTATCCGACAACTGGTGTCTTAGACTTACGGTGAATGAATGAAGAGCTGCCTTCGTTGCGGAATAGATTGGAGCGACTGCGAACGGTGTGAAGGCTAGACCGGACGTCACGTTCATGATTACCGCAGAATCTTGCGCAGCAAGCAACGGCGCGAACAGCAGCGACAGATGGCAAGGAGCTTCAAGGTTCGTTACAATCTCCTGGTTGAAATACGCCCAGTCGTCCCTTGCGTCTGCCTTCAAGACGTTGAACCGTTGCTGGATCCCTGCGTTATTCACTAACACATTCGCTTCCGGATAGTTCGCGGTTACCCAATCAAACAAGGCGATACGCTCGGATTCCTTCGTCAAATCGCTTGCATGCGTGATAAGGCCCGGCAACGTTTCCTTGGCCTTGCGAAGCACATGCTCGCGCCGTCCGGTAACGATGACTGTATTGCCCGCCTTCATAAACCTCTCTGCAAAAGCAAGCCCGATTCCGGTGCTTCCGCCTGTAATCAGAATGGTGTTACCTGATAGATTCATGATTGTTTCTCCTCCATACTAGTTGTGTAACGCGTAATCTTGTCCTCAATGCCTTGCAAGGATTCGGTCATAGACGCAATCTCATCGAGCACCGCCTGCTTGTGGCGCTTCATCATTTCAAGCCGGCGTTCAATGGTAGTGTCTCCCTCCAAGATCCAGTCGATATACTGCTTAATCTGTTTTATTTGCATGTTCGTGTTCTTTAAGCAATTCACGGTTCGAAGAAGCGCCATCTGGTCTTCCGAAAATATACGCCTGCCTGCTTCATCCCGCTCGATCAGCGGCAGGAGCCCTTGTCTCTCATAATAACGCAGCATCGATTCCGACATCTTGAACGCAGCTGCGGCTTCGCTTATGGAACAATACTTCATTTGGAGGCCTCCGCATTAGATACCCTATGTTTTCCTGTCGACATAGATTAGGATACGACTTAAACCATGGTTTAAGTCAACAAGGGAATTTCTATGGCGGTATGCGGTACCCGGAAGGGACTTTTGCTTAGAATAAGCGAAAGTCCCTTCTGCCCTTTTCGAGGGGAATCGCACAAAAGCTGTTGACAGACCGACTACTGCGTGATACTTTATAGCTGTAGTAAGTGATACTGGATACCTGCAATACAGAATAGCAAAGGGTGATGGCGTTGGAGAACTTAACGGAGATGCTCAAAGGCGTGCTTGAAGGCTGTGTTCTTGAAATTGTAAGCCGCGAAGAGACCTACGGCTATGAGATCACGCGGCGGCTGAATGCTCTCGGCTTCACAGATGTCGTGGATGGTACGGTGTACACCATCTTGATCCGACTTGAGAAGAACAAGCTGGTGGAGACCGCCAAGAAACCATCCGACATGGGACCGCCGCGGAAGTTCTTCGCCCTCAACGACGCGGGACGCGAGGAGCTGCGGAAGTTCTGGGAGAAGTGGGAGTTCGTATCATCCAAGATGAACGAGTTAAAGGAGGAGAACCAATGAACTTGTGGGAGAGAATGACGGGCAGCGACATGACGAGGCAAATGAGGGACTTTGAATCGCGGGCGCAAAAGCTGCCGACGGATTATCAAGCGGCATGGGAGACGATAAAAGCCAACCTTTGGCCGCACTCCGACTTCACCGGCCGCAACCTCATGCCCATACTGGACGGCGTGCTTAGTCTGCTTGAAGAGACGGCGGCGGACGGCCAGAGTGTCCAAGAGGTTCTGGGCGGCGACATCAAAGGCTTCTGTTCAGCGCTGGTCGGCGCGGAAGGGGCAAAGTCGTATCGCGACAAGTGGCGTGAGCAGCTTAACCAGAATATCGCCAGAAAATTAGGCAAATAGGAGGGATCACATGAGTATCCGAGATCTCATTGAAGGCAAGAAGAAGTGGCGCGCGCACATGGCGCGCGTCAAAGCGCTCCCGCGGGATTATCAGCTGGTGTATAAAGAGATTCAGAAATATCTCTTTAAGGTCGGGCCTGTTGAGCTGACCGAAGGAACGGGGCTGCTCGACGGGATTGTCGAACTGTTCGAAGAAGGCGCGGCCATGGGGAAAGGCGTGCTTGAAGTGACGGGAAGCGACGTAGCGGCATTCTGCGACGATCTGATCAAAGATTCCAGGACTTACGCGGACGTCTATCAAGAATCGGTTAACCGGGAAGTTGCCAATGCCATGAATAAGGTAGCGAAGAAGACAAAGTAAAAGGAGGGAGCCGGGATGGACAAAGCGATTCAAGTTAGGGGGCTGCAGAAATCCTACAAGCAGCTTCAAGTGCTGAAGGGCGTAGACTTTGAAGTGGAGAAGGGCAGTATATTTGCCCTTCTCGGTTCCAACGGGGCAGGCAAAACCACGATCGTCCGAATTCTATCTACGCTGCTTAGGCATGACGGAGGCGCCGCCTCCGTCAACGGATTCGATGTCTCCACCAAGCCAGACGCCGTGCGGCAATCGATCAGCCTGACCGGGCAGTTCGCCGCCGTAGATGAGGTGTTGTCCGGACGGGAGAATCTGATCATGATTGCCAAACTGCGCCATACCGCCAACCCGCGTCAGGTCGCGGACGATCTGCTGAGACGCTTCGGCCTGACGGACGCAGCCGACCGCAGGGCATCGACTTATTCGGGCGGCATGCGCCGCAGGCTGGATATCGCCATGAGCCTGGTGGGCAAACCGCAGCTGATCTTCCTCGACGAACCGACCACCGGGCTTGACCCCGAGGCGCGCATAGAGACATGGAAGGTGGTCAAAGAGCTTGCCGACGGCGGAACGACGGTGTTCTTGACAACGCAGTATCTGGAAGAGGCGGAACAGCTCGCCGATCGAATTGCGATCTTGCATGAAGGCCGAATTATTGCGAATGGCACGCTGGAGGAGCTGAAGAAGATGTTCCCGGCCGCGAAGGTGGAGTATGTAGAGAAGCAGCCGACGTTGGAGGAGATCTTCCTCGCCATCGTCGGCAACAAGGAGGCGGTCTAAGATGGAGACCGTTAGAAAACATTTTCTCAGCGACATGAGTGTTATGCTCGGACGTTCCATGCGCCATGTGTTCCGCAGCATGGATACGATCATCACGGTCTGCGTGACGCCGATCGCGATGATGCTGCTGTTCGTCTATGTGCTCGGCGGCGCCATCCAAGCCGGCACGGATAACTATGTGAACTACCTGCTGCCCGGCATCCTGCTGATTGCGATTGCGAGCGGTATCTCCTATACAGCTTACCGCCTGTTCTTGGATAAGCAGCGGGGCATCATTGAACGGTTCCACTCGATGCCGATCGCGCGCTCCGCCGTGTTGTGGGGGCATGTGCTGACCTCGGTGGTATCCAACGTCATCTCTCTCGTCGTCATCATTGCCGCAGCGCTCATTATGGGATTCCGCTCATCTGTGGGCATGCTGCCTTGGCTTGCCGTAGCCGGCATCCTCCTCCTGTTCATGCTGGCCTTGACCTGGGTCGCGGCGATCGCCGGACTGTCCGCCAAGTCGGTGGAAGGCGCAAGCGCGTTCTCCTATCCCCTCATCTTCCTCCCGTTCATCAGCTCGGCCTTCGTGCCGACCGATTCGATGCCCAAAGTCGTTCGCGCGTTCGCCGAGAACCAGCCGGTCACCTCGATTGTCGAATCCATCCGCGCGCTGTTGGCGGGTCAACCTGTAGGTAATGACATTTGGGTCGCGCTTGCGTGGTGCGTCGGCATTATGCTCGTGGCTTATCTCTTCGCGATGCGCGCGTACAAAAGGAGCAGCTAATGAGTAAGAAGATGCATGTCGATGAGATGGAAATTGACGAGGCGCTCGTGCGCGGTCTGCTTGTCGCCCAGTTTCCCCGCTGGGCAGAGCTGCCCCTGCGGCGGATCGAGCCGGCGGGCACAGTGAACGCCATCTTCCGGCTGGGCGACGAATATTCCGTTCGGCTCGCGCGGCGGGAGGGGCCAACGAGACCAGGCAGTCGAGAGTTGATTTGGCTGCCCAAGATTGCGCCGTTGGTCCCACTTGAGACACCTGTCCCTATCGCTCAAGGGCAGCCGAATCACGAATATCCGTGGTATTGGGAGATCCATACGTGGGTTGAGGGCGAGACGGTACCGATCGAGGAGATCGACGCCGTTCAGGCAGCGCGCGATCTAGCCGCGTTCGTTGCAGTGCTGCAACAACTCGATTCATCGGGCGGGCCGCTGGGACGCGGCATTCCTCTAGCTGAGCGGGATGAGGAGTTCCGATATTGGCTGGCGCGGTTCGATGGCGATTGTGCGGCGGTGTCTGCTGCGTGGGAGGCGGCGCTTGCTGCGCCACCGTGGAACGGCCCGCCGGTGTGGCATCACGGCGACCTCGACGTGCGTAACTGGCTTGTGCGCAATAAACGCATCACCGGTGTGATCGATTGGGGTACAATGGGCATTGGCGATCCTGCATGCGATGTCATGGTCGCATGGAAGTTACACTCGCCGGCGGCCCGCGATGCGTTCCGCGAATGTCTTCCAACGGACGACGCAACGTGGGCAAGAGCCCGTGGCTGGGTCGTATCTCAGGCGGTAGCCGCGCTGGCTTACTACACGTCGGACAACAATCCAGTTCTGTACCATGAGGCGAAGTTATGGCTCGACCTAGCACTGTCAGAATGAGACGACGGCAGACTACCTTTTCTACGGGGTCGATGTGTTTAAGCCTGTCCGGCTGCTCTCCGGCGGAGAATGGACTCGTCTGAGGCTGGCGCTGCTCGTGCATCGGAAGCCGAACCTGCTCATTCTGGACGAACCGACGAACCATATGGATATCGCGTCGAGGGAGGCTCTCGAGGAAGCGTTGGAGGATTAACCGGGGACGATTCTTCTGGTGACGCACGATCGGTATCTCATGAACCGCCTGGCGCAGAAGATTTGGGAGTTGGATCATGGCCATCTCACCGTCTACCTAGGCGGATTTGATGAATATAAGGCGGAGAGCCGGCGAAGGAAAGCTCAGGATAAATGACAATCAAATGGCACCCTGCCGGGGTGCCATTTGGCTTTGGCAATAGGGTTGAAAATATTGTAAAGCCCGCATGCGTTATGATATGATTAATTTGAACGATATTGAATAAAGTAACCTAAATCAAAATAAGGGACTGAGCAAATTGAACAATCATAAGGTCAAGGTTGATGTCTCTAATAAGGAGGGGCAGCTAGGCTTTGTATTTACGAGAGGCGGTCTTCGCGAAGGGGCGGGTAGAAAGAGTATCGGCGTGACAAAGAAAGTATCCTTAACCCTAACGGAGGAGATGTGGGGGAAGATAGAAAGCTGCTGTGCGGACAATCAACTCTCTCGATCGGAGGTTATTCGTAACGCGCTTGAGTCTTACTATTCCAAATAATCCAGTTCGAGGTTAGGTGACAGGGGCTGTCGTTATACCATCACGTTATTTTCACGACGTTATTCGCAAACTTAGTGATGAGATAATTGTACTTGAACTGATAGAGCCGTTCATTCTGAATGTGAGGTCAGGCCATTCTCAAATACGCTTATGCGGGATGGATTCAACCGAATTTCCGTCTATTCATAGCGGAGATCCTGCTTGGTCCAAGAAACTGCAAATGAACAATGGCTTGTTTAGATCAGCAATTAAACAGGCGGCGACAGCGGCATCAACATCTGAGACTAGACCCGTATTAACGGGAATCCTCTGCGAGTGCGATAACGACGCACTAACCCTGGCCGCCACTGACGGAGTCCGCCTTGCTTCCCGAACTTTGCATATTGAAAATAACTCACACGCAGAATTTCAGGCCGTTATTCCAGCCAAAAATCTTTATGAAGTGTCAAAGCTATTAAGCAATGATGATGATACGACTGAGATCGAAGTGAGCGATAACCGAGTCAGATTTACAACAGACGGGCTCATCGTCGAGTCCGCGCTTCTTGAAGGCACTTATCCGTCCGTTAAGAATTTAATTCCACCATCTTACTTGTGCGAGATCCAGGTTGATAAAGACCGTCTGTTGACAGCGGTTGAATGCGTAACGGTATTGGCCAGCGAAAGGATTATTAGGTTAGAAGCCGGAGCAACTAAATTAAAGCTATTATCTAGAACGGCGGAAGTCGGGGATATGGAGAATGAAGTTCCTTTAATGGGAATGAGCGGGGAAGAATTCATCCTATCTCTGAACGGGAAGTATCTTATCGATATCCTTCGCAACAGTGATTGCCCGAATGTTCGAATTAGATATGCAGGGAGAACGAATCCCATTGTCGTGCTTCCGAATGATTCGCTCATGTCTGCTCTGTTCTTGATAACTCCAGTGCGGACGCGTGATTGATATACCCAGACCAACTTTAAAGGCTAGAAATACACCATCGTAATGAGAGGGTGAGGCATTGTGACTCAAGAAGAAGTGTTGGCAGGAGGCAATGTTAATCACATTGTCCGTAAGGAAAATACGGTTCTCCGTCCCACTGGTTATTGGAGTCCGAGTGTTCATGAGTTGCTTCAACATCTAGAGAAGCAAGGCTTTGAGGGGGCGCCGAGATATCTCGGGATCGACGACTCTGATCGTGAGATCATAACCTTCATCTCGGGGGAAGTCCCAGGCAATAAGTACCCTGAACTTGAACCTTATATGTGGTCGGATGAGACGCTCGTTGGTTTAGCGCGTCTACTACGCCGCTTCCATGATGCGACGGAAGGCTCAACTCTCATGACGCTAGGCAAATGGCAGCTGAGCTATGCCGATGATCGCGAGTACGAAGTGATCTGTCATAATGACGCTGCGTTGTACAATGTGGTCTTTCAACAGGGGACTCCTGTGGCGTTGATTGATTTTGACATGGCTGGACCCGGTCCGCGCATGTGGGACATTGCCTATTCCCTCTATACATCGGTTCCGCTTGCGAGCTTCTCGCCGGACCATTCTTCGGGGAGAACGGCAGAATATCAGTCGGACTTGCATGCTGCCGAGCGCCGCCGGCGTATTCGATTATTCTTTGAATCGTATGGAAATGCTGCTCCCGCTGAACTGTGTCAGTGGATTATCCAACGATTGACTGTCTTGTGCGATACGTTAAGAAACGGCGCTGCCGAAGGAAATCCAGCTTTTCAAAAAATGGTCGATGATGGACACCTGGCGCACTATGAGAGTGAGATTCGATTTGTAACAGATCATTTCAAAGAGTGGATATAGAATATCGGACTTTACGAAAACCGTTCTGACGAACAAGGTGTGTTGGTAATGGATCGCGAATATGATATAAATGCGGAGGGAAGAATGAAATGACATTCAGTCACCACCAAATAAATACTGATTTAGTACAAAGCTTAATCAGAAAGCAATTTCCTCAATGGGCAGACCTGCCTATCAAACCGGTTGAGAAAGGCGGGTATGACAACTTCACCTTTCATCTGGGCGAGGAAATGAGCGTGAGGCTGCCAAGAGACGAAGGCCACGCTCCGCAGGTTGAGAAGGAAGCGCGATGGCTCCCCCTGCTAAGACCCCATCTATCACTCCCTATTCCTGTCCCACTGGCGAAAGGTGTTCCGGACGAAAACTATCCATTTCATTGGTCAGTCAATAAGTGGATTGACGGCGACACCGCAAGACATGACAATATCTCGGATCTGAATGAATTTGCCGTTGATCTTGCTAGGTTTTTGAAGGAGCTTCAATCCATCGACGCATCCAACGGCCCATTAGGCGGAGACCATAACTATTTTAGAGGCCGTCCTCTTACGATGTACAAATTCAATCAGTGGACGATGGACGCTCTGGATGAACTGGCAGGAGCAATCGATACCGAGAAGTGTCTGGCCATATGGCGTCGAGCACAAGCGACGGAATGGACCAAGCCGCCAGTCTGGATTCACGGGGACATTAATCCTGGCAATCTTCTTGTAACTGACGGCAAACTATCAAGCGTGATAGATTTTGGCGTTATGGCGGTTGGCGACCCTGCAGCAGAATTGACCATGGCATGGACCTTCTTTGATGACGAGAGCAGGAAGGTATTTCTTCAGTCAGCAGGTTTCGATACGGATACAGAAGACCGGGCAAGAGGATGGGCGTTATGGAAAGCGCTAACCACATGCGTATGGGAAGAAGACAAGGAATCTACCGCTGTAAGAGAAGCGAGGAAGGTCATCGATATTTTATTGAAGGAATAGCAAGAACAAGTTTCCTGTTGAAAATGATTTTCCGAGGACAGCTGTTGAGGAGCAAAGTCAAGCTTTGCGGTAATCAGCTATAAGAGCCCGACAGGCGCGAAGCCTGCCGGGCTCTCTTTGACTTGTTAGATCTGAGCCGTCCGAATCCAGACGCTCATCTCGCCGGGCTCGCGGTTGCCCCACAGATAGTACGGCACCGCCGTCAGCCGCGTCGGCTTGGCGAGAGGGCGATACGGCGCGTACGGCGTGCCGTATCCATCGCCAGCGCTGTCCGGCCAAGCCTCAAGGTCAACCGTCGTGCCGTCCAGCTCAATGACAACGCAGCCGCCTAGCAGCTCTTCGTCGTATCGCTCGCTCGGAGCCGCGCCAACGTTCACTGCCGCCGAAGCGAGCGGCGCGAAGTTGTCCGCCTCCTCGAGGCAGTACACGAGCGGCCCGCGCTGAATGGCGACCTTGCCGGCGTCGGCGCGAATCTCCGGCCGCGCGGCGATCAGCTTCGTCTCGAGCGGCAGCTCCCACTCCGCCTCGTCGCCGTCCGTCCATGTCCGCTCTACGAGGGCGTAGCCGTTCTCGAGGCGGTAATCGACCGGCAGGCCGTTAACGCGGAGCGCCGGCTGCCCGCTCTGGAACCAGCCCGGCACGCGCAGAGCCAGCGTGAACGCCGCCGTTGCCTGGCCGCCGTTAGCGCCGGCTGCGCTTGAGGTTGCTGCTTGGCCGCCGCCAGCGGCCAGTGACACCTTGAAGCAGACGCGGCCGTCCCACGGCAGCTTCGACTGCTGCGTCAGCCCAACCTTGGCGCCGCCCGCCAGTTCAAATTCCGCTTCACTGCCGATGTATAGGTGCACATAGATCCGGCTGTCCGCCGGCGATGCGCCATAGATGTACTCATCCAGCGAGCTGAGCAGCCGAGCTACGTTCGGCGGGCAGCAGGAGCAGCCGAACCACTTCTGCCGGACCGGCTTGACATGGCGTCTACCCGGATTCTTTTCGCTCGCCTCCGGCCATACCTCCAGCGGGTTCACATAGAAGAAGTGCTTGCCGTCCTTGGACATGCTGCCCAGCACGTTGTTGTACAGCGCCCGTTCCATCACGTCGGCGTATTCGCTCTTCGCTTCAAGCTGCAGCATCCGCCGCGCGAAGAAGATGAGGCCGATCGAAGCGCACGTCTCCGCGTAGACCGTATCGTTCGGCAGATCGTAGTCGAACGAGAACGCCTCCCCGTGGTGCGTCGAGCCGATGCCGCCCGTAATGTACAGCTGCTTGCGCGCAATATTGCTCCACAGCCGCTCGCAAGCCGCGCGCAGCTCGGCGTCGCCGGTCAGCCGCGCCAGGTCGGCCATCGCCGTGTACATGTAGACGGCGCGCACCGCGTGTCCGACCGCAACGGACTGCTCACGGACGGGGAGGTGAGCCTGGTGATACGCGAGATTCGGTGAAGGCGTCGTTCCTTGCGACCAATGGCTCGTTCGTCCGCGCCGTTCCCACTCCTCCACGAAGTAGCTCGGCTGGCGCCCCCGCTCGTCGATGAAATATTGGCTGAGCTTCAAATACCGATTTTCACCCGTCGTCTCGTACAGCTTCACCAGCGCGAGCTCGATCTCCTGATGCCCGCAATACCCCTTCAGCTTCCCCGGCTCCGGTCCGAAGATGCTGTCCATATAATCCGCGAACCTGCAGACGATATCGAGTAGCTTCCGCTTGCCCGTCCCGTGGTAGTAGGCGACAGCCGCTTCGATCAGATGACCGGCGCAGTACAGCTCATGAGCGTCGACCAGATTGGTCCACCGCTTGTCCGGCTCCTTGATCGTGAAGTATGTATTGATGTAGCCGTCGTCCTGCTGCGCCTGCCCGATCAGGTCGATGGCCTCGTCCGCGATCCGCTCGAGCTCCGGGTCCGGATGGCTTCCAAGCGAATAGCCGACGGCCTCCAGCCACTTCGCCAAGTCGCTGTCTTGGAACACCATGCCCCCGAATTCGCCTTCCTGCAGCCCCGCCGCAATCCGGAAGTTGCGAATCGCGTAGCTCGGCTCGGCCCCTTCGATGAGATCGTTCAGCGCTTCCCATTGGTACGGAATGACCGTGTTCCTCACGAGCTCCGTATAGCCGTTCCAGAAGTCGTCGCGGATGCGCACTCGCTGTGTCTTGCGCTCTCCAACCGATGGCGTATTCATGTCCTCATCTCCCCGTGGATTTATCACAAATTGACTCCTCACATGCACGAGTATATGCTGGAATGGACAGACGGAATAGGTCGAAATTGAACCTTTTTTCTATAAAATCTCACACTGCGCGGAGGTGCGGGACGATGAGCGGCGAAGGGACTATTGCGCTTCGAACGCCGCCCCTTCCTTACTATTTGGGGAGCGGCATGTCACTCTTTCATCCGGGAGATCAGCATCCGAACCGAAGGGGGCTCGGCTTCTTCGATCTGCTGCTCGTCGCGAAGGGGACGCTGCATATCGGAGAGAACGGGAAGGAATGGGCGCTTGGCGAAGGGGAGACGCTCCTGCTTCAGCCCGAAGGCGAGCACTATGCCGTGAAGCCATGCGAGGAAGAGACGGCGTTCTATTGGGTTCACTTCGAGCATGCGGGAATGAGAGAGGGGAGCGCAGAGGAGGCTATTGCCGTCACGCCTTCCTCCGGCCGGCAGCCGTTCGCGAATCCGCATGCGGTTCGGCTTCCGAAGCGGTCGGTTCTCCGCAACCCGGCTGCCTCCTTCGGTCTGCTGGAGGAGCTGTTCAACTATTCGGGAGAGAACAGGCAGGCGGCCTTCTGGCGGGAGCAGACGCTCCTGCTTGAGCTGCTCAGGCAGCTTGAGGAAGGGGCGGCGAATCGGACGGCCTCGCCGTCCTACAAGCTGGCGGCGCAGACGGAAGCCTATCTGAAGCAATATTACCGCTCGGAATTGACGAACGAGTCGGTCGCGGAGGCGCTGCACTTCCATCCGAATTACATCGTCCGATGCATGAAGGAGCACTATGGCCGGACGCCGATGGACTACCTTCAAGCGTACCGGCTGGAGCAGGCGAAGCGGCTGCTGGTGGCGACGGATTGGCCGATCGGCCGGATCGCCGAGGAAGTCGGGTTCCGCTACGCGCCTTATTTCTCCAGCTGCTTCAAAGCGAACGAGGGTCTGCCGCCATTGCGATTCCGGAAAATGTATCGAACCTAGGCGCAAGACCGTATAAGACTTTATCGAGATGAGATGCCGAGCAACGAAGAAGAGTGCAACAGACACGGGAGGTGCAAGGAGATGGAAGGAACGAGTGGAGTGAGCGGAGTAAGTGGAATTAGCGGAGTGAGTGGAGTGAGCGGGACTAACGGGACAAGCGGAACCAGCGGAACCAGCGGAACCAGCGGAGAGAGCGACGTATTGTTAAGCATCCGGATCGAGGAAGCGGGTTACGAGCCGGGACGGCCTTACTTGCGCGATATTTCCTTCGAGGTGCGCGCAGGCGAGCGGCTCGGGCTGCTCGGCCCGAACGGGGCGGGCAAGAGCACGGTGATGAAGGGGCTGCTCGGACAACTGCCCCATTGGAAGGGGCAGCTGCAGTGGCGGGGAGAAGAGGCGGCTAGCGATCCCGGGAGTATGCCTGTCCGCCGGGTGGCTTATATTCCGGAGCAGCCGATTCTGTACGACCGGTTCACGCTATGGGAGCATCTGCAATTGGCGGCCGCGGCGGCCGAGCTGCCGGAGGATATATTCGAGGCGCGCGCGGAGGAGCTGCTGCACCGCTTCCGCCTGACGAAGAAGAAGGATGAATATCCCGTTCTTTTCTCCAAAGGCATGCAGCAGAAGGTTATGCTGATCACGGCGTTCCTGCTGGAGCCGGAGCTGTTCCTGGTGGACGAGCCGTTCATCGGCCTCGACCCAGGCGCTATCGTAGAGCTTCTTGCCGCACTGGATGAAGAACGCGCGCGGGGAGCGTCCGTCATTCTAACGACGCACGTGCTGGATTCGGCGGAGCGGCTGTGCGACCGGTTCGTGCTCGTTCATGACGGAGGCGTCGCGGCGTCCGGCACGATCGGCGACATCCGGCTCGCAGCGGACTGCCCGGCGGACACGCCGCTGTTCGACTGCTTCCGCGTCCTGACGGCGGAGCAGGAGGAGGAGGAGGCGCGAAGAACGTGAGCCATAAGCGTGCGGATATGAGGGAGCGCGATGAGCTCGCGGACCTCGAAGAGAATGGGGCCCGAGAAGAGCTGGCAGACCTCGAAGATCTTGCAGATCTTGAGGCGCTGGGCGGCCGTCAAGTGCGCGATACACGCGAAGGTTGCGAGGAACGGGAAGGCTTTGAGGGTCGTGAAGAACGCGAAGACTGGGCAGACCGCGAAGACTGCGCAGACCGAGAAGACCAAGAAGACCAAGAAGACCGCGAAGACTGGGCAGACCGTGAAAACTATGGGGACCGCGAAGACCGTGATGGCCGCGCCTGCGAAGACACCGCTCCCTCGCGCAGCCGCCGCTTTCACCCGTTGCCGCTGGCCGCAGCCCGCATCGCGAGCTTTTGGACCGATGTGTGGAAGAGCTGGCGGCTCGTATTCGACTGGACGGTTATCGTATATCTTGCCTTGCCAGGCATCTTCGTCTTCGCAAATATGTACCGGGATGCGTGGGAGCACACGCCGGGCTGGTTCGAGCTCATGCGTCCGCAGATCGTGTACGCGCTGCTCGGCCTGCTCATGCTGGGAGCGCGGCTGCGTACCTTCGCTGATCCGGGAGACGGCTTAATTCTTCGCCGGAATGCCCGCTGGACAGGGACGCTATATGCTGCTGGCGTCGCCTATACGCTCGCGGCTCGGCTGCTGATGTCTGCGTCAGCGCTAGTTCTGCTTATTCCGATTCTGACGATTCGTCTGCATTGGTCGCTGGAAGAAGGTTTATTCACCGCCGCAGCATCTTCCTTGTTCGGCTTCGTCTGGGCGCTAATTCGGGACGGGATCGAACGGCGGCGGGCCGGCTGGGGGCGAATCGCTCTCCTATGGTTCATTCGAGCGCTCCTGTTGGCGTCATGGGTTGCGTTTATGACATGGACAGCCTCGACCGGCGATGCCGCGCGGTATGCGCCGCATGTCTTGCTGCTCGCCGCCTCGGCTCTGCTAGTCTGGCGAAGGGCGAAAGCGAAGGGAACGTTCCTGCAAGAGATCTTGGCGGAGAACGAGGCTTATCAAGCCTGCGTTCAGTTCTTGCTGAAGAATTCTGCTGGCATCCGAAGCATGCCCAAAGGCCGTAGGCCGCTGCTATCCTTCGCGGGGCGCAGGCTGTTCCGTGAACGGGATGTTACGCGGCGGATCGCCGAGCTCGGCGTGAAGGCGGGACTGCGGGAGAGCGGGAATATCAGAACCTTGCTGCAGATGACGGCCGCTGGCGCAGCCGCCCTGCTGCTGATTCCGTTCGGGCTGGGGCTGTTCGTCTGGCTGGCGCTTGGCGCGCTGTCTCTGTTCTGGGTTCACTGGCAATGGGGGCATTGGAGAGAAGAGCGTTACGTCTCTATGCTGCCATTGTCCTTTGAGTCGCTGCAACGAGCGGAGAATGTAGGACGATTGGTTTATTGCCGCCCCTTATTCGGGCTGTGGGGCGTAATACTTGGCGTAAAGGCAGGGCTGACCTATGGAAGCTGGGGATGGCTGGCGGTTCCTGTTCTTCTAGCGGTGAGTTGGCCGCTTGCGAACTATATGAACCGAGCGGCGACGCGGATCTGGAAGCGGCGTTCCCGCCGAAGCGCCGCGAAGGGAGCTGACGATTCCCTCTAGGTATGGTCAGAATCACAGGATAATGTTGCATCTTGGTAAAGATAGGGAGATAGGATACAATTGCTATATCTAGCTTTTTGACTAAGGGAGGCGTTCGAAGTTGATCTTCTATCTGGTTGCCGCCATCGTCTTGGCTGCCGATCAATTGTCTAAATGGTGGGTGCGCAGCCATTTGGAGATGGGAGTGGCATCGACGGTATGGGGCGGCCTCGTGCACGTTCTACGCCTTGAGAACACCGGCGCCACCGGCAACACATTCGCAGGATATGGCAGATGGTTTGTTCCGATCGCCATTCTGATCTTGGCGGTCGTCTTATATTACCGGAGCAAAGGGAAGCTCAGAGGCGCATGGATGGAGGTCGGGACCGGCTTGTTCGTAGGCGGCGCACTCGGCAATGCGGTTGACCGGGCTGTGTTTAACGCGGTAACGGACTTCATCAAGGCCTCGAAAGGCCACGACGCCATTATGAATATCGCAGATATCGGCTTGAATGCCGGCGTCATCGTGATTCTGCTCTCAACGCTCTTCTTCCGCCGCAAGCGGGCTGAAGCAGCCCAGACGGCCGAGTGACGTAGGCAGACCGCGCGAGCGCATGTTGGTTGGTGGAATCACCCGCGGCGGGCGGTGCGCAAGAGGGTGATTGAAATGCCTACATTAGCGCAAAAGCGCATGGCGGATAGCGGCAGCCGACCACGAACAAGGCCCCAAAAGTGCCTTGTTGAGGCGGATAGCGGCAGCCGAGCGCGAACAAGGCCCCAAAAGTGCCTTGTTGAGCAAATTAGCAACAATCCACTCGCAAGAAGGCAACTAACTTACCTTGTTGCAACAAGCAGGGGCTGTCCCAATGGACAGCCCCTGCTCTACTCAATCGGCGGCCGATCCGGCCTGTGCCTTGCTTATGCCTTCGCCTCGGCCTACTCCCATGCCTCGCCTCCGCCCTCAGCCTAAGCCTCCGCTTTCACCTCGGCCTCGGCTGGTGCCGGCATCCCCGGCAGAGCCTCCCGGATCCGCTGCAAGGCTTCTGCCAGCACCGCGCGCGGTGCGGCGGCGTTTAAGCGCATGAAGCCTTCCCCTTCGGCTCCGAAATGGTAGCCGGCGTTCAGCGCAACCTTGGCCGTCTTCGTCATCCAATCCGACAGTTGGACGGGGCTGAGCCCATAGGCGCGGAAGTCCATCCAGACCAAGTACGTGCCTTCCGGCCGCACGACCTCCAGCTCAGGCATATGCGCTGCCACGTAGTCCATCAGATAATCCATGTTGCCGGCAATGTAGCGAAGCGCCTGATCGAGCCATTCGTCGCCGTGACGGTAAGCCGCTTCGGCCGCGGTTAGAGCCATCGCGTTGGCGCCACCGATATGAAGACGCTCCATATAAGCGGTGAACGCCTTCCGGATCTCTTCGTTCGGGATGATGATGAAGGAGGACTGGAGTCCCGCCATATTAAATGTCTTGCTCGGCGCCATGCAGATGACGAAGCGCTCGTCCTCGTTCATCAGCTTCGCCAGAACTGTGTGCCGGCTGGAAGGAAGCGCGAGATCGGCGTGAATCTCATCGGAGATGATCATGACGCCGTGCCGGCGGCAGATGGCGATTACCGCTGCCAGTTCTTCCTCGCTCCACACGCGGCCGACCGGATTGTGGGGGCTGCAGAGAATGAGCATCTTGGCCCCGTTCGCTTCGATCTTGGCTTCCAAATCCTCCAAGTCCATCTCATAACGTCCGTCCGTTAGCCGCAGCGGATTGGTCACCAGCTTCCGGCCGTTCTCCGTGACAACCTTGGAGAAGGGAGGATACACCGGCGGTTGAATCACAATAGCGTCTCCCTCGGCAGTGAAGGACTGCACGCAGGCGGCCAGTGCCGTGACGACGCCCGGCGAGTGGCACAGCCACTCCTTCTGAATGCGCCAGCCGTGCCTTCTGTCCATCCAGCCGATGACGGCTTCATCCATCGCTTCTGTTCGCATGCTATAGCCGTAGATCCCCGAATCCACACGGCGGCGCAGCGCCTCAATCACTTCCTGCGGCCCTTGGAAGTCCATATCAGCTACCCACAGCGGCAGCAGATCGCTCTCTCCGAAGATACGGCTGGTCGCCTCCTGCTTCACCGAACCAAAGCCAGTCAGATCGACATGCTGGTTGAAATCGTAGATCATTCTCGCTCACTCCTCTGCCCCAGCGGGCGCGATTGCGCGCAAGGCACGATATTTATTTTCAACCAGTTTATCACGCGGATCCAATCTTTGCATGAACAAGAAGGCAGGTATGGCGGCACCGCCCCTGATTAGTCCTCGGTCTTCGGCTTGTCGAAGGTATACGCCTTCTGCCAGCTTTTGCCTCCGTCATCGGAGGTATGCAGGACGGTGGGCTCCGTGGAATCCTTGGCGATCAGCCAGACGTGCTTCTCGTCCGTCGCGGCGATGATTTGGCCCTGATAGCCGCCGAACTCTTCCGGGCTCGCGCTCCACGTCTTGCCGCCGTCGGCCGTCGCTTGGATCGTATTCGGCTTGTCGCACGCCGGGCAATACCCGCCCATGAAGGCGGTCTGCGGATTCACCGCATACAAGTCGCCCGGCCTGCTGCCCGTTCCGTTCGGGTACTTGCCGTTGTCGTCCATCGTGAAGCCGGGCGCGGGACCGGCTCCGGCGGTGTTCTTGACGATGGCGGGCAGCCACGTCTTGCCTCCGTCCGTCGTATGGAATAGGACGTAGGACGTCTGGCTCATGCCGCTGTCGCCGATCACTTCGATCCAAGCGTCGTTCTTGCCCGTCGAACGAATGACGCTGGCAGCGGGAACGATGTCGCTCGCGCGCTTCATGACCGTCTTCCACGTCTTGCCCTGGTCCGCCGTATGCAGGAACCGGTACTCGCCGTCCGCCGATTGCACTGCCCAGCCGTTGTTCGCGTCATGGAAGTAGACGTCGCCGATGACGCCGTTCGGTACGGAGAGCTTCTTCCACGTCTGGCCGCCGTCGGTCGTCATGGCGTTGCCGCTGAAGGCCGTCCCATCATTCGTAAAATGCAAGAAACCCGCGTTCGGCGTCGTGCCGGCCTCGCTCCAATGCTTCCCGCCGTCGGTCGAGCGGATGAGCTTCAAGCCGTCTGCGCTGCCGGTATCCAGCGTCGCCCACACCTTGTTGCTGTTCAGCGCGAAGATTTGCTGCACGGCGAACGAGCCGCCGGTATATTGCAGCTCCCAGCTCGCGCCGCCGTCGTCGGTTCGGGCGATCCAGCCTTCGCCGCCGGTCCAGCCGCTCGTGTCGTCGATGAGCCGAAGTGCGGTGACAGCGCTCATCGAGACATCCGGATTCACTGGCGAGCTCGGCTTAGCGGGAGCAGCCGGACTTGTCGAGCCGTTCGGATTCGCCGGGTTGCTTGGACTAGCAGGCGCAGTCGGATCAATAGAGGCGGACGGCGAAGGAGACGGCAACGCCGAATCGGAAGGAGCCGGCGTCACTGCCGCAGACGGCGTTGCGGACGGGCTGGCAGAGGGAGCGGCATCATCGCCGAGGCAGCCGGAGAGCGCCATCGCTAACGCCAATATCACAGCGGTGGCCAACGGAATCGATCTTTTCTTTAACGCATGTGGATTGAACAAGGCGTACACCACCTTTTTCCCAAGTTGATGTCTTGTTGCTTGCACTTGTTAGACGCCGAAGCCCCGGCCGATGTTACTGCCATCTTCTGTATTGGGCACTATGTGCTATAATGATAGATTGTCCCGGGACACGGGGCCGCGGTTCGCAATCTCCCGCGTTATCAAAACTAGGAGGACTAGCTATTATGTTCAACTTGCTATGGGGCATATTCTTCGTGCTCGTCAACTTCGCGCTGTTCCTCGCCTGCTACCGCCTGCTGGGCAAGAACGGGCTGTACGTCTGGATCGGCGCAGCGACGGTACTCGCCAACATTCAGGTGGTGAAGACGTTCGAGATCTTCGGCATCGTCATGACGCTGGGCAACACGATCTATGCAACGATCTACCTGACGACCGACCTGCTCAATGAGAAGTACGGAGAGAAGGAGGCGCGGAAGGCGGTCTGGTTCGGCTTCTTCACGATGATCATGTCGCTCATTCTGATGCAGATGGTGCTTGCGTTCAAGCCGGGAGCGGACGATATCTCGCAGGAGGCGCTGGAGACGATCTTCGGACTGACGCCGCGGATCGCGCTTGGCAGTTTGTGCGCTTACTTCGTCAGCCAGTTCCTCGACGTGCGTATTTTCAGCCGGTTGAAGGTGAAGTACCCGAGCCGCTCACAGCTGTGGATCCGCAACAACGGGAGCACGGGATTAAGCCAGCTGGTCGATACGCTCGTGTTCAGCTCGATCGCATTCATCGGACTCTACCCGTGGGACGTCTGGTGGGAGATCGCGATTACGACGTACGTGCTGAAGTTCATCATCTCCGCCGCTTCGACGCCGGTCATCTATCTGGCGCGAAACTTCAAGTTCAGCGAAGGGTAGCCAAAAATAATGGAGCCCCGATCCGCCAAGCGCGGCGTCGGGGCTTCTGCGCGCGGGACCGGAGATCGCTCGGCGAAGGCGCGGTTTAAAGTGCAGTTGCATTACGGCGGCATCTCATGCCATGATGGAAATGTCAGAACATGGGAGGTTCGTTATGATCAATCGATTGGGGTTGCAGCGACGCGTTCTGTTCGTGCTTATCGCCTGTTATCTAGCAGGAGTCATCCTGGCGGGCTTGCTGTTCGCCGGATTCTATCTATGGAACAATATGAATGATCGCCCTTCGATGACAAGCATATCGGCCAGTGAGATCGGCAGCTCTCTGCATTACAAGGGGAAGGCTGTTCTTCCAGCTTGGGGAATTGAGAGAGCGGCGCTGTATGATGATCATTTTGCGAGTCCGCATGTGACGGTCGAGTTCGCCAACGGCGTGGCCGTCGAGGTGTCGAAGAGCCAGTTCGCGGTTAGCGGCAACGACGAATTTGTAGTGAAGAAGGGCGGCCTAACCTACCATTACATTCTGCCCGAGAGAATGACCGAATCGGAGATTGCCGCGCTGAAGGAAGAGGTAACGCCTTAGCTAGAGAACGCCCCGGGCCGCGGACAGCGGAGTGCGGGGCGTTGCTGTTCGAGCGCGGCCTGAAGACGTTTGCGTATGGCGGGAATTAGTTCGCGAACGGACTAACTCTGCGCCCGACTGGTGCGAATCGCGGGAATTAGTTCGCGAACGAACTAACTCCGTGCTCGGCTGGTGCGAATCGCGGGAATTAGTTCGCGAACGAACTAACTCCGCACTCGACTGATGCGATCCGTCGGAATTAGTTCGCGGACGAACTAACTCCGCACTCGACTGGTGCGATCCGTCGGAATTAGTTCGCGAACGAACTAACTCCGTGCTCGGCTGGTGCGAATCGCGGGAATTAGTTCGCGAACGAACTAACTCTGCGCCCGACTGGTGCGAATCGCGAGAATTAGTTCGCGAACGAACTAACTCCGTGCTCGACTGGTGCGAATCGCGAGAATTAGTTCGCGAACGAACTAACTCTGCGCCTGACTGGTGCGATCCGTCGGAATTAGTTCGCGAACGAACTAACTCGACGCCGGCCGGCCTTAGCCAGACCCTCTGCCCTTCAACCCTCGGCCTTGCCAAGCAGCCGCTCGGCGCGCTTGTCGAGCTCGTCCCAAGTCATGGCGCCGAGCACGCCGTCTTGGATAACGCCTTGGGCGTCAATGAAGAAGGTGGTCGGAATCGGACGGATGCGGTAGCTGTCAGCGGCTTTGCCGCTCTCGTCGAACAGGACGGGGAACTTGAAGCCGAACGCGGCGGCGAATTGCTGCGCGTCCTTCTTGCTGTCCACGTCGGTCAAGTTGACGGCGACGATCCGCAGGTCCGAGCCGTGCTCCTGATATAGCTTCGTGAGAAGCGGCGCTTCCTCCCGGCAAGGGCCGCACCATGAAGCCCAGAAGTTGAGCACGACCGGCTTGCCGCGGAACTTGGCCAGGCTATAGCTCCCGCCGTCCATGCCCTTGAGCGTGAAGGCAGGCGCAACCGCGCCGATCCGAGGCTCCTGGCGTCCCGCTGCGATGGCTGCCGCAACAGCTGCGCCCCCGTGCGCAACCGCGCCGATGCGCGGCTCCTGGCGTCCCGCTGCGATGGCTGCCGCAACAGCTGCGCCCCCGTACGCAACCGCGCCGATCCGCGGTTCCTCCCGGCCGGCAGCGTACGCAGCACTCGCCGCTTCAGCCGCCGCCCCGTCCGCTGCTTCCGCAGAAGCGGCGGCAGGGAGTGACAGCGATGCAGCGAGCAAGCCGCACAACGCTGTTGCTGCCGCCGATCCGCGGGCGAAACGGCTAATTTTTATCACCAGCATATACGTTCCTCCCAACCTGGGTATCTCGAATAGCATTACTATCGCCTTATCGGATGCCGTTCAAACGCGTATGAAAGGTATTGACTTCCAATGCCGACGCTACTAAACTTACACCATCATTAAGAGGATGCTCCATCAAGGTCCCGCAGACAGAGGTGAAAGATTGTGTCGACAGCAACGCAGACACGGGGGCCTGGTCCAGCGGCCGCCGCGTCGTTAACCGTACTGCCCGTCCTATTCTTAATTAGCTTCGTACATATGATGAACGATTCGATGCAGGCGACTGTACCGGCGCTGTACACGATATTGGAGAAGTCGCTTAACCTGTCATACGTGCAATTAGGCTGGCTCACATTCGCGCTTAATATGACGTCTTCCGTTCTGCAGCCGGTGGTCGGCATCTATACGGACCGGACCTCGAAGCCGTACTTGCTCCCGTTCGGCATGGCGCTCAGCCTATTAGGCATGGTCGGCATCGCGCTCGCGCCGTCCTTCTGGGTGCTGCTGTTCGCCGTTGTCTTCGTCGGCTTCGGCTCGGCGATCTTCCATCCCGAGGGCTCGCGCGTCGTTTGGTTCGCGGCCGGCGGGAAGCGGGGCTTCGCCCAATCGGTATACCAAGTCGGCGGCAATGGAGGCAGCTCGCTTGCCCCGCTCATGACGGTGTTCATCTTCGTGCCGCTCGGCCAGATCGGCGCGCTATGGGGAACCGCCTTCGCATTGGCGGCGATCGTGGCGTTGCTGTGGGTCGCCCCGTGGTACAAACGGCAATTGGCCGATTGGAAGACGCAAGGCGCGGCCGGCAAGTCCAAGCGAGTCGTCGCAGGCATGTCGCTGAGCACTCGCCATGTCCTCATCGCGATGGGGCTGCTGGTGTTCATCGTCTTCGGGCGTTCCTGGTATTCGGCGGGAATCGGCAATTATTATCAATTTTTCTTAATCGAGCATTACGGCTTGACGGCCAAGCACGCGCAGGTGCCGGTCTTCCTGTTCCTGCTGGCCGGGGTGATCGGGACGTTCTTCGGCGGTGTCATCGCGGATAAGATCGGCATGAAGAAAATGATTTTCTTATCGATCGCGGGAACCATTCCCTTCGCCATTGCGCTGCCTTATCTGCCGCTATTCTGGGCTTACCCGTTCATGTTCGTGCTTGGTCTCATCCTGAACTCCGGCTTCTCCGTCGCGGTCGTCTACGCTCAGCATCTGATGCCGACGAAGGTCGGCATGGCTTCTGGCCTGACGACAGGGCTTGCCTTCGGCATGGGAGCGCTTGGCGCCGTCGTGCTGGGGGCGATTGCCGACCGCCTCGGAATGGTCGATATGATGCGAATGATCGCCTTCCTGCCGCTGATCGGGCTGTTCGCGCTGCTGCTGCCTTCGGATCGCAAGAGGGGATGATTGGGAATATCCTATCCGGCCGTTATGCGTTATACTTTAAGAGACGATATGCCGTTAGCATAGCGGCGGAAGGAACGGAGGGCTTCCTGTGAGGAACGATAGGTGCGGGACCGCAACGCCGAGATGGTTCGGCTATGCGCTTCAGTCGCTTGTCTACCTGGCGCATCGCGCGGAGAACGATTCACGCTGTCCGAGCGGAGAGATCGCGGACAAGTGCAGCACCGAAGCGACCTTGATGCGGCGCATCCTGGCTCGCCTGGCCCGGGCGAATATCGTAGAGGCTAGAGAAGGCCGCGACGGCGGCTATTATCTGCGCAAATCGCCGGAAACGATTACATTGGCGGAAGTGTATCGCGCGCTGGAGATGATCGACCCTCTCGGCGTCGGATTGATGGATACGGCGGAGGGCTGCATGCTCGGCATGGGGATGAAGAGCGTCTTCACGGACATTACGAAGGAGACTGAGCAGCTCATGATGGCGGTGCTGGAGAAGCGGACGGTGGCTGATCTGGTGCGGCAGACGTATGGTGTGGAAAAGTAAGTTACTGCAATTGACATAGTCATATTGAACGTTATATACTGTGCAAGGTTGATGCACAGTCATGGCGGAGCAAGGGGGCTCGCCGGCCTATTTTTTTGCTTGCTCTTAACTGTGCCAAAATTTATCATAGTCTCTAACATCAGGAGGAATTAGCATAATGGCAAATGTATTGTTCATCAAGGCCAACGGCCGTCCGGCCGATCAGGCGGTCAGCGTGAAGCTGTACGACGCTTTCGTTAAATCGTACCAAGAGAGCCACAGCGGCGACCAAATCACCGAATTGGATCTGTTCCAAGAGAACTTGCCATACTACGACAACACGATGATGACCGGCCTGTTCAAGCTGTCGAAGGGCATGGAGCTGACGGCCGAAGAGAAGCAGGCAGCGGACGTCGCCAACAAGTACCTGGATCAATTCCTCGCGGCGGACAAAGTCATGATCGCGTTCCCGCTCTGGAACTTCACGATTCCGGCGCAGCTGCTGACATACCTGTTCTACCTTGGACAAGTAGGCAAGACGTTCAAATATACGGCTGAAGGCCCTGTCGGTCTGGCCGGCGACAAGAAAGTCGCGCTGCTGAACGCTCGCGGCGGCGTCTATTCCGAAGGCCCGATGGCTTCGATCGAGATGTCGATGAACTATGTGATGAGCCAGATGTCGTTCTGGGGCATCACGAACGTCCAGAAGGTCGTCGTTGAAGGCCACAACCAGTTCCCGGACCGCGCGCAAGAGATCGTGGAAGCCGGCCTGGCCGAAGCTGCGACACTCGCGGCAGCATTCTAAGCTAGACAAGCCCGCTGCGCAAACGGATAAAAGCCGATCGTTTCTCCCGATGGGAGAGTCGATCGGCTTTTATTTGGTATTCTTGCAGGCTGTGTCGTCACCGGGATGTTCGGGCGACGCTCGGTCGATATCCGGGCGGCGGCGGCACTCAAGCCGACTTCAGCCGCTCGAAGAATGCGGCGATGGCGAGCTCGGCCGCGCCCATCACGGCTGAACGGTCGCCGAGCTCGGCATAGAGCAGATGCACGCCCCGCAGGTGGAAGCCCAGCGCGCGCTGCTCGACCGTCTGCGTGACAGCTTCCTCCAGCCAAGGCTGCGCCCGGCTCATCCGGTTGCCAATGACGACCGCGTCCGGGTTGAACACGTTGACGATATTCGAGATGCCGACGCCGAGGTATTCGCCGATACCGCGCAGCATGGCCAGCACCTGCTCGTCGCCGGCCTCGGCAGCCTCCAGCAGCTCGTCGAGGTCGCGCGGATAGCCTGCCGCCTCCGCTTGTTCGAGAAGCGCTTGCTCGGAAGCGTACAGCTCCCAGCAGCCGCGGTTGCCGCATCGGCAGGGTCTGCCGTGCGCCTCCACCGACAGATGCCCGAGCTCGCCGGAGAAGCCGGAAGCTCCTTTATAGAGTGTGCGATGCAGAATAAGCCCGGTGCCGATGCCGATGCCGACGCTGACGTACACCATATTGGAGATGCCGCGGCCGATGCCGAACATCCGCTCGCCCAGCGCGCCTACATTAGCTTCGTTATCAACCATGACCGGAATGCCGAACGTGCGGCTGAGCGCCTCCTTCAGCGGCACGTCGCGCCAGCCCATATTCGGAGCGAACAGCACAGAGCCGGCGCGGTCGACCAAGCCGGGAACGCCGACGCCGATGCCGACGATTCCGAAGGGGCTTTGGGGAGCCTTCTCCATTAAAGTCTGTATAAAAGGGCGCAGAACGTTAAATACTTCATCAGCATCGGGCGCTTGCAATGGGAGCTTCTTCTCTGCGATGATTGCGCCGCGCAGGTCAGTCAGCACGCCGCGCAGATAGTTAACCCCGATATCGACCCCAACCGCGTAGCCGGCCGTGGCGATGAACTCCAGCATGACCGGCTTGCGGCCGCCGCTGGATACCCCGGTTCCGATCTCGCGCACCAGTTGATTATCAATGAGGTCTTGAACAAGAGAGGAGACCGTTGCTTTGTTCAAGCCGGTGATCTCGGATATCTTGGCCCTGGAGAGCGGCTCAGCCTGTAGAATTGCTTCCAGCACGATGGCCGTATTCATTCGCTTGATCAATGCTTGATCGCCAGTCGTCGTCTTCATGCCATCGTGGCTCCTTATCGTGATGAAAACAATAAATGATTGTGTTCATCATACCACAAATATTTCACCTGACAACTTTGTTTATCCAATAGACAAACAAACTTGCAAGTGATATGCTAAGGTCGTCGCAATTCACTTAAACCATTTAGGAGGCCATACAATCATGAGCTTTTTCCCGAATGTACCTCAGATCAAGTATGAAGGCCGCGGCTCCAAGAATCCATTCGCTTACAAGCATTACAACCCTAAAGAAGTTGTCTTCGGCAAGACGATGGAAGAGCACCTGCGCATCTCCGTCGCTTACTGGCACACATTCAATGCGAACGGCACTGACCCGTTCGGTGTTGGAACCGCTGTCCGCAGCTGGGACTCGCTCTCCCCGCTGGACCGTTCCTTGGCTCGCGTTGAAGCGAACTTCGAGCTGCTTGAGAAGCTCGGCGTTCCTTACTACGCGTTCCATGACGCCGACATCGCTCCGGAAGGCGAGACGCTGGCTGAGACGAACAAGAACATCGACGTTGTCGTTGCCAAGCTGAAGGAATACCAGCAATCGACCGGCAAGAAATTGCTGTGGAATACGGCTAACCTGTTCACCAACCCGCGGTATGTTCACGGCGCTTCTACTTCCAGCAACGCGGAAGTATTCGCTTACTCCGCCGCTACGATCAAGAAGATGCTCGAAGTCGGCAAAGAGCTCGGCGCCGAGAACTATGTCTTCTGGGGCGGCCGTGAAGGCTACGAATCGCTGCTCAACACCGACATGGGCCTCGAGCTCGACAACCTGGCGCGCATGCTGCACATGGCTGTCGATTATGCGAAGGAGATCGGCTTCGGCGCTCAATTCCTGATCGAGCCTAAGCCGAAGGAGCCGACGAAGCACCAATACGACTTCGACGCCGCTACCGCCATCAACTTCCTGCGCAAGTACGGCTTGAAAGATTACTTCAAGATGAACATCGAAGCGAACCATGCGACGTTGGCCGGCCATACGTTCGAGCATGAGCTTCGCGTCTCCCGCCTGGAAGGCGCGCTCGGTTCCATCGACGCCAACCAAGGCGATTACCTGCTCGGCTGGGATACGGACGAGTTCCCGACCGATCTGTACAGCACGACGCTGGCTATGTACGAGATTCTTAAGAACGACGGCCTGGGCAAGGGCGGCGTTAACTTCGACGCGAAAGTGCGCCGCACGTCCTTCGAGGACGAGGATCTCTTCTACGCTCACATCGCGGGCATCGATTCCTTCGCGCACGGCCTGAAAGCCGCCGCTAAGCTGATCGAAGAGAAAGTGCTGGACGGCGTCATCGAAGAGCGCTACAGCAGCTACCGCGAAGGCGTCGGCGCCGAGATCGTCGCCGGCAAGCACGACCTGAAGTCTCTGGAGCAATATGTGCTGACGAAGCAGCAGCCGATCAAGAACCGTTCCAACCGTCTGGAGCAGCTGCGAGCTTCCGTTAACGAAGTCATCACCAGCGTTTGATCGGATAGAGATTAAGCTAGCTTATACCATAATCCGCATGCCCGCCCCCCGGTTCGGACCGAGGGGCGGGTTGTGCGAGGGAGGACTATCGGATGAAATATGTCATCGGCGTTGACCTTGGCACGAGCGCGGTGAAGACGCTGCTTGTGGCGCAAGACGGTACGGTTAAGGCGGAAGCGACGCGGGAATATCCGCTGTATCACGAGAAGTCGGGGTGGAGCGAGCAGGAGCCGGAGGATTGGGTTGCGGCGACGCTCGAATCGCTCAAGGAGCTGGCAGCCCAGTCCGGCGTGTCGCCGGAGGATATCGAAGGCCTCAGCTTCTCCGGCCAGATGCACGGTCTCGTGCTGCTGGATCAGAACAACGCGCCTGTTCGCCGCGCCATTCTGTGGAACGACACGCGCACGACGGAGCAGTGCCGCGAGATCGAGCGGACGCTGGGAGACAAGCTGCTGTCCATCACCCGCAACCCGGCGCTTGAAGGCTTCACCCTTCCGAAAATCCTATGGGTACGCCAGCACGAACCGCAGTCGTTCGCCAAGGCCAGCCGCTTCGTGCTGCCGAAGGATTACGTCCGCTATCGGCTGACCGGCGAGATTCATATGGACTTGTCCGACGCGGCCGGCACGCTTATGCTGGACGTCGCGAATAAGCGCTGGAGCCCTGAGGTGCTCAGCGCGTTCGGCCTCGCGGCGGCATTCTGCCCGCCGCTGGTTGAAGCCGGCGGCTTCGTCGGCACGCTGAACGCCGCTTCGGCGGAAGCGACGGGCCTTGCGCCGGCGACGCGCGTCTTCGCGGGCGGCGCGGACAATGCCTGCGGCGCGATCGGCGCGGGCATCCTGAAGCCGGGGCTGACGCTGTGCAGCATCGGCACGTCGGGCGTGGTATTAACCTACGAAGCGGACGCTTCGGCGGACTACGCGGGGAAAGTGCACTTTTTCAACCATGGCAAGGAGAATGCGTTCTACGCGATGGGCGTGACGCTGGCGGCGGGCTACAGCTTGAGCTGGTTCCGCAACACGTTCGCGAAGGGCGAATCGTTCGACTCGTTCCTCGCGGGCGTGGGCGACATCGCGCCGGGCTCCGAAGGACTGCTGTTCACCCCTTATCTGGTTGGGGAACGGACGCCGCACGCCGACGCGAACATTCGCGGCAGCTTCATCGGCATGGACGGCTCGCATACGCGCGCTCACTTCGCCCGGGCGGTCATGGAAGGCATCACCTTCTCGCTGCATGAGTCGGTGGATATCTTCCGGCAGGCCGGCAAGACGGTCGATACGATCGTCTCGATCGGCGGCGGCGCGAAGAATCCGGTGTGGCTGCAGATGCAGGCGGACATCTTCGGCGCGGAGGTCGTGGCGCTGGAGAACGAGCAAGGACCGGGTCTCGGCGCGGCAATGCTGGCGGCGACCGGCTGCGGCTGGTTCCCGAGCTTGGACGCGTGCGCGGACACGTTCGTGAAGCGCTCGCGCTCGTATCGCCCGGATCCGGCGCGATCCGCGCGCTACGCCGAGCTGTTCGGCGTGTACAAGCAAGTGTATGCGCAGACGAAGGGCTTGAACGAAGCGCTGGCTGCGTTCCGGAAGTAATTATTGTTGAGTTAAGGCAAGACACAAGAGCCTCCTTCGGCTTCGGCCGAGGGAGGCTCTTGATTAATCTCGGACTCTTCGATTCTTCTCGATCGCCCCGTCTAACGGCGAAGATCACGCTGGCTAGTGCCAGTCGTCATGCATGCCATTGCCCGCCTGAGGGCAAGTTATGCTCAGACTTCTCCAGATAAGGACGGGATCAGCTAACTTATGAGCCATGCTTCGATAATGTTCCAATTCCCGAACGACTCGGCCGCCCGGCTTGCATTCGATACGCTGCTGGATTTGGGATACGACCCTGAGCTCCATGACGCCGGGCGTCTGCATATTCACGTGATCGAGGAAGATATCACTTCGGCGTTGGAGGTCTGCCAGAGCCACGGCGGGGAGCTGCTGGAACAAGCGCCCGCAGAAGAAGCTGCGCTGACGAGTGCCTCCTACAGCTTGGACTGCGTTCCGATTCCCGCGCATCTGGTGAACGAGGATTGGACTGAGGAAGGAGTCGGCGAAGGATTGGTCTCGAGCCGCGAAGTGAACCCGGACCCCGGCGACTACAATACGTTCGAAGCAAGGTAGGGGTGGGGCGCAAGCTGAAGCAAGACCGCTGTACGCGCGGGAGAAATTCGATTATGTAGAACTTCTCGCGAACTGACCATCGAATGCGCCGGAGAAACTCGATCATTTCGAGTTTCTCTCTGTATGTTCGCGGATATCGCCGGATTAACTCGATTTTATAGAAAGCAAAGGGGGAGTTAGTTTGTTTGCGAACTAATTCGGCTCAAAGGAGCCCGCCTCAAGCCTGCGCTTCGGCAGCGCGCTCGGCGGCTGCCTGGCCGGCGGCGCGGCCGGAGGAGAAGGCGGCGGTGATATTGTAGCCGCCGGTATAGCCGTGCACGTCGAGAATCTCGCCGCAGAAGAACAGCCCCGGCGTCAGCTTCGACTCCATCGTGCGCGGGTCGATCTCCTTCACGTTCACGCCGCCGCCGGTGATGAACGCTTCCTCGATCGAGAGCGTACCGGTTGCGGACACCGGGAACGCCTTCACCAGGTGCGCGAGCCGCTGCCACTTCGCCTTCGGCACGTTGGCGACGCCGGCGTCGCCGTCCAGCTCGGCGAGGCGCAGCGCGAGCGGCACCATCCGCTCCGTCAGCCGCTGGCGGACGAGCGTCTTAACCGCCTTGCGCGGATCGGAGCGCGAAGCGACCCCCCACTCTTCGGCGATGCGCTCCTCCTTCTCGTCCGGGAACAGGTCGATGGCGACCGTCACCGGCCCCTTGCCAGCGCGCAGCGTCTTAACGACGAATTGGCTGCAACGAAGCGCAGCTGGCCCCGACAGCCCAAAATGCGTGAAGATCATGTCGCCTTCGTGCGCGGCAACTTTTCGACCATTGCCGTCCAGCACCGTCAGCACCACTTCCCTGAGCGACAGACCTTGCAGCTCGCGGTCTTGAATCCAAGGCTCGTCGGATGTGATTGGCACCTCCGTCGGATAGAGCTCCGTCACCGAATGTCCCGCCGCCTCCGCCCAAGCGTAGCCGTCGCCCGTCGAACCCGTGTGCGGGACGGACTTGCCGCCAACCGCCGCGATGACGCAACGCGCCGCAATCTCTTCCCCAGAAGCGAGCCGCACGCCAGCCGCTTGACCGTCCGCATACAGAACCTGCGCCACAGGTTGATTCACCCGGATTGTGACGCTAAGCCGCCGAACCTGATTCACCAGCGCCTCCACGACCGTCTTCGCTTTGTCCGACACCGGGAACATCCGCCCGTGATCCTCTTCCTTCAACCGAATGCCCAGCTCTTCGAAAAAGTCCGCGATCTCCCGGCTGCCGAACTGCGATAATGCGCTGTGAAGAAACCGGCCGTTGCCCGGCAGATACCCAATAAGCTCCTGCGTATCCTTGTTGTTGGTGACATTGCACCGCCCGCCGCCGGATATCCCGAGCTTGCGCCCAAGCTTGTCCCCCTTATCGAGCAGCAGCGTCCGTGCGCCTGCTTCTGCGGCGGAGATAGCGGCCATCAGGCCGGCTGGACCTCCGCCAACGACGATTACATCCCACATAAGTTGTCTACCGCGCTTTCCGTGAACGATTTTGTTATCCAATTGTAGTGGTTTTGCGCTTCAAAAGAAAGCGAGCTTCATAGGCCCGCCGGATTGTAAAACATCGGAAGTTATGTTTTAATCAAAGTAAATAAGGTTAATTGTGTTAAATAATAACAGCATTACAGATGTACGGTATAAATAAAGAGGCTTCATACATAAAGGCATCCGTGGAAACGGAGGGTCATCGGTGTGTGGCAATATACGCTGTTTCAATTTCTAATCGCTTTTATACCTATTTGGGCGATGCAGGTCTGGCTGGCGCATCCGGGCAGAGTCCGCCATAGTCCCGCCGTTACAGGCATAGCCTGCGGTTTGTCCATGATTTTGGCCATGCTTGTCGCAGAACATTCGCATGGGAACAATCTTTTTTTTGATATGCGGCTTGTACCATTTCTGGTTGGGGTGTTCTATGGCGGCATTCCTACCGCCTCTATTCTCACGGTACTCTACATGGCCGTTCGGCTCACGCAAGTAGATCAGGGTATCCCGCTGATCATGCTGGCGCTGTTCTTCTTCCTCTTCATTCCTTACCTGTTCTATAAGATTATCCACTTCCAAACCGCAGACCGCAGAGGCAAGATGCGAATCATGCTTCAATCGGCAATCATCTGCTTGCTCTTCCTGGCGGTTGAGGTTGCCAATTACTTCTGGACGAACCGAGAGAGCGCTTGGGAGTCCGTCGAAATTCTGGCAGTTGGACTGATATTCGGAGGCATGTTCCTCGTCTTGACGCTGGTATCGGTATACTTCATTGACGACGCTTATAACAAAGTGAAGCTGCAGATTGACTACAGACGGATCTCAGATAGGTATGATTACGAGGTGCAGCGGCTGCAGCACTTCATCGATTCCTCTCCGCTCGCCGTCGTCTTAATTGACAAGGAAGGCAATATCTCGCATTTGAACGAGCTGGCGTTGAAGCTTCTGTCTCCGCTGACCCGAGAAGATATTCTGCACAAGCCCTATCGCGTATCGCTAGTGGGCTGGCAATGCGACTTCGTTCTAGAGGCGACAGCCAAAGTGATGAACGGGGAGAACCGGTTAGCCGATCTGTGTACGATCCGCAACCGCCTATACTACACGACGGTCAGCTCTTGGGGTGACGCTCCGAACCTGCCGCCGGAAGGCGCTCTGCTGATCGCCCACGACATGACGGAGATCCAGCAACTGAAGGACGAAGTGAACAAGATGGAGAGGCTCAGCCTAGTCGGCCAGATGGCGGCCAGCATCACGCACGAGATCCGCAATCCGATGGCGGTCATCCGCGGATTCGTGCAGCTGCTTAATGAGCGTAGCACAAGCGAGCAGAACTCATATTTTCACATTATTCTGCAGGAATTGGATCGCGCTAACGGCATCATCAACGACTTCCTGTCTCTGGCGCAGAATCGGATCGTAGAGAAGAACGTCAGCGATCTGCACAGTCTGCTGGAGGATCTGTTGCCTCTGCTTCAGGCGGATGCGAACATGCGGGGCCAACAGATCGAGCTAAGTCTCTGCGAACAGCTGGATCCTCTCGAGCTGAACGTCAAGGAGATCAAGCAGCTGGTTCTGAACCTCGCTCGCAACGGCATGGAGGCTATGGACGATAAGGGCGTTCTGCGCATTGAGACGCATAATCTGCCGGACCGAATCGAGCTCCGGGTGACAGATAACGGCGTGGGCATTCCGCCCGAGAAGCTAGAGCGGCTGTTCGAGCCGTTCTACACGACGAAGACGAACGGCACCGGACTCGGCCTCGCGCTATGCTTAAGCATCATGGAACGGCATAACGGCAAGATTCACGTCGTTTCCAAGATCGGGGAGGGCACGACCTTCATCGTTACGTTCTGCAAGCCGGACTGCCAGTGCTGGTAATTGGTATAATAGCGGCCGGGCAGGGTTATTCTATATGGGACTTATTCAAACAAGGAGGAAGCTCCCATGCCTAACCCTCAAGGCCCGTCCCGGCTCGGGAATAAGGATCCGAAGCCCAAAGACAGCAATCGTTCGCCCGAAACGCCTGGATATGACAAGAAGCTGGACGGCCCGAATCGACCGTCCACCTGATCGATTGGAGCTGACTCGCTAATGATGAGCGACAAGAGATCCGACCGGCAGAGGAGCTTGCCCCCGGCTCCCGGACACGACGATCCGAGCCTTGATCCTTATGAGATCGAGTTCCGGCAGGAATACCGGGAGGGAAGGGGGCCGGAGGCCCCATTCGTTAACGATTACGGCGTCGTGATCGGCGACCATGATTACGCTTCACCGAATTCACCGCTCGAGCAATGGACAGAAGAGACAGATCCGCACACGATGTCGGGGGATCAGTGGGTTCATCCCTTCAAGGATGTCGGCTTCCGCACCAGGGAGAACCGCGATTTGTTTGAGACAGGGATAGCTCCAGCTTCGGGCGTGTTCATGCATCCCGCGATTCAGTCGGCTAAGCCGGAACGAAGCTGCTACGATGCGTACGGCGACGAGGATGAGTACGAGAGAGGATACTTCCCCATTCCTGAAGTGCTGGACGAGCCCTGACGATCTGTCGGGGTATTTTTTTTATCCCCCTTAAGTGACGCGAGGTTGCTTGTGGGGGTTTTGTTTTTTTTGGGGATTCCTTTTTGACGGTAATCCGGACGAAGCAGTATAATGAAGTGTAGCGGATAGACCGCCAATATGGACGTGAAAGCGAGGTAACAGCGCAATGTCGATGTCTTTTGAGAGATATATGCTGGATATGATCCAACCGATGCGCGATGATTTGACCAGCATCGGCATCCAGGAACTGAGAACGCCGGAGGAAGTCGAGCAAGCCATTCCCGATGCCAAAGGAACGACGCTCGTCGTCGTGAACTCCGTCTGCGGCTGCGCGGCGGGCCAAGCTCGTCCGGGCGTCGCCAAGGCGCTTGAGCACGACGTGCTTCCGGATCACCTCTATACGGTATTCGCCGGACAAGACAAGGAAGCGACGGCCAAGGCTCGCGAGTACTTCGCGCCATACCCTCCGTCTTCGCCCTCGATTGCCTTGATGAAGGACGGCGAGCTGGTGCACTTCATCGAACGTCACCAGATCGAGAACCGCAGCGCGGGAGAGATCGCTGCGGATTTGACGGCTGCTTTCGACCGATTCTGCCGTTAAGAAGCCAATGGCCCGCGGGTTCCGAGGTCGGGACCGCGGGCGTTTTTTTCGTAGAATGGCGGATTGCGGGCATCACCATTACATGTTCCCGTGAAGGAGTGGAGTTCCATGACTCTTCAACAAGAGATTATCGCGAAGCTTGGCGTGAAGCCGTCCATTAACGTGGATGAGGAGATCGCGCGCCGCGTCGCGTTCCTGAAGGAATATATCCGGAAGGCCGGCGTGTCCGGATTGCTCATCGCGATCAGCGGCGGCGTCGACAGCGCGGTGGCGACTGGGCTGTGCAAGCGGGCGACGGACGAGCTGTCGCAAGAGACCGGCAAGGAATACATAACGCTTGGCGTCTTCCAGCCTTACGGGGAGCAAGCGGACATCCAGCACAGCTACGCGGTGGCGGAAGCGTTCAACCTGACGCACAAGGTGGAGACGAATATCGCCGAAGCGGTCGATGAGATCGCCCTGGAGACGGAATATGCGTTCAAGGCGCTCGGCACGCCGCGGCACATGAGCCGGGGCGGCAAGGGCAACGTGAAGGCGCGCACGCGGATGGTCGTTCAGTACGCGCTGGCATTCGACCTGAACCTGCTCGTCGTCGGCACGGACCATGCATCGGAAGCGCTGACCGGCTTCTACACGAAGTGGGGCGACGGAGCCGTCGATCTTACACCGCTAAGCACGCTGAACAAGCGGCAGGTGCGCGAATTGGCGAGACGCCTCGGCGTTCCGGCGGAAGTCATCGACAAGGCGCCTACGGCGGGGCTGTGGGAAGGCCAGACGGACGAGACGGAGCTCGGCGTATCCTACGAGGCGAACAGCGATTACCTCGAGGGCAAGGAGATCGACCCGAAGGCGCGGGAGATTCTGGAGAAGCATTATCTTCGTACGGAACACAAGCGCCAGCCGATTCCGGGCATCTGACGGACGAACATGATCGTCGGGATCGGATTGGATGTGGTGGAGCTCGGGCGGATGGAGAAGCTGCTGGCGGGACCTGCGGGCGGCCGCTTCGCCGCCCGGGTGCTGACAAGCGGCGAGCTGGCGCGGTATGAAGCGCTGGCGGGACGCCGGGCGGCGGAATTCGCGGCCGGCAGGTTCGCGGCGAAGGAAGCCGTCGTCAAGGCGCTTGGCTGCGGTATCGGACAGGCCGTCGGCTTCCGTGACATCGAAGTGCTGCCGGACGCCGCCGGCCGGCCGATCGGCCGGTTGTCGGCGGATGCTTGGGCCCGCTTGGGGATGGAAGAGTCCGTACATAGCATTCACGTCGCCATTACGCATGAACGGAGCTTGGCAGCGGCGACTGCGATCGTGGAACGGCATTAAAGAAGCTCGGCGCAAGTGCGGCCGAGCTTTCATTATGGGCAGGGATTGCGGGGGCAGGCCAATGGGACGAAGCCATCGGCCCGAATTACTTATGTTCGGCCAGCCAATCCGCCAGCGCTTCGATCTGCTCCGGCTGCAGCTTATCCTTGAACGGCTTCATTAGGCTGCCGCCATTCTCGATCTGCAGTACGATCTGTTCCTTGGAGAGCTTCGATCCGACATGCCGCAAGTCGGAATCGGCTCCCATCTGGCCTTGAAGCTCCGTTCCGTGGCAGGCGATGCAGTTGCTGCGGTACAGCTTGATTGTCTCCTCCGGTCCTTCCAGAGGCTTGGAGGCAGGCTGCGGGGAGGTAGCTTGTCCGGAGCCGCTGCCGCAGGCAGACAGTATAATCAACAAAGCGGCGGATATCGCGGCGGGTACTATCTTGAGGCGGACGAGGGACGACGGAAATGGTGTTTTTTGCAAGAGCTATCTGCTCCTTCTCTAGTTTATAATTAGGACTGCTCATTCCTTCATGAGCGCGAATCATTCGATAGATCGAACACCATGAGGAGCTCACATGACTACCAGTTATTTTAACATAATGATGAATCATCTAGAACATATGCAGTTCGATGTGGCGGCTGCGGCCGAGACGTCCCTTCAGGGTATGGAGGAGGACGCGAGAGGCAGATCGGACGCGGGGGACTGTACGAAGCTTCTGTTCGTGACGGCCGGCGAAGGAAGGCTGCTCACAGCAGACGGCGAAGAGGCGCTCAAGCCGGGAGATTGCGCGATGATTCTGCCGGGCACGGAGCATGCGATAGAGCCGCAGAACGGAGGAACGCTAGTCTTCAAATGGTGCCATATTCGCGCGAAATATAGAGAGCGGGATGTCTACAAGAAGCTGGGTTTGCCCCTCGTCGTGAATCTTTGTTCCGAAGAAGCGGGCCGGCTGATCGACACCATGATTCGTTGTCTGCCTCAAGAAGGCATCGCTGCCAGGCTGCGGGTTAAGGGGGCCGTGCTGGAATTGCTCAGCCTCTATATCGAACGTCTCCCGGAGCGGGAGAAGCGGGGAGTGGAGGCGGCTCCGTCGCAGGAGATGGCGAAGATCGAGACGGTCCTTCAATATATCGACGATCACCTCATGGACAACGTGACGATCGAGGAACTGGCAAGGCTCGTCTACCTGCATCCGAATTACTTCATCGTGTTCTTCAAGAGCATGCTCGGCTGTTCGCCGATCCAATACGTCAACAACAGGCGAATGGAGGTGGCGCGGCAGTTGCTGCTGGACCCGAAGCACAGCGTGTCGGATGTGGCGAACCGGATCGGGATGAAAATCTACTATTTCTCCCGCATGTTCAAGACGCAAACGGGATTGACGCCGAGCCGTTACCGCAAGCTGGCCGCCGAGCGCAAGGGGAAGGTCTCGGGCAGCGATGCAGAGGCATTGCTGGCTGCTGCGGGCAAGGCGGATTGACTGGCGCGTGCGATTACATATCTGGCTATAGGGAAAGGCAAGGAAAGGGGCACGGACAACGGATGCAAGAGCATGAGATGAAGACAACGTTCAGCCGAGAGCTGCTGGCGTGGTATCGAAGAGGCAATCGGGATCTTCCATGGAGGCGCAGCCAGGATCCTTATTATATCTGGGTGTCGGAGATTATGCTCCAGCAGACTCGCGTCGATACCGTCATCCCTTACTTCAACCGGTTCGTGGAGCGTTTCCCGACGGTTCGGGATCTGGCGGAAGCGCCGGAGGCGGACGTGTTGAAGCATTGGGAAGGGCTTGGCTATTATTCGCGCGCCCGCAATCTCCAGGCGGCGGCGCAAGAGGTCGCGGAGCGTTACGGCGGGAAGATTCCCGACGACATTGAAGCTGTCCGCGGGCTGAAGGGCGTTGGCCCCTATACGTCGGGCGCGATTCTGAGCATCGCGTTCGGCCGTCCGGAGCCGGCTGTGGACGGCAACGTTATGCGTGTGCTGTCGCGGTATTTCTGCATCGACGACGACATCGCCCGTCCGGCGACGCGTCCGAAGATGGAGAGCCTGGCCCGCGAGCTGATTCCCGAAGGAGCGGCCGGCGACTTCAACCAGGCGCTGATGGAGCTCGGCGCCATGGTGTGCACGCCGCGCTCGCCGCAATGTCTGATCTGCCCGGTCACGGAGCATTGCGCGGGCCGGCTTGCCGGACGGGAAGAGGAGCTTCCCGTCAAGACGAAGGCGAAGCCGCCGAAGCCGCAGCACCGGCTCGCGGTGCTGGCAGAGCGCGCCGACGGGCGCGTGCTCGTGCGGCAGCGGCCGTCGCGAGGACTGCTCGCGCGGCTATGGGAGCTGCCGCATGTGGAGGCGCCGAGCGAGAGCATTTGGGGCTCGGCGGAGCAGGGGCCGCGCTGGCTGGCGGAGACGCTCGCGCTCGAAGGCGTGAGCGTCAGCCCGGCTCGGCATGCCTGCGACGCGGAGCATGTATTCTCGCACCTCCACTGGTATGTGCGAGTATGGGGCGCCGACGGCGCCATGTTTGACCCAGAGCTGGCGCCGGACGTGTCGGCAGCTCTGGGTCCCGCAGGCGCAGCCGCGCTGCGCGAAGCGGCGGCGACGTATGCCGCCGCAGCGGAGCTGGCGGCAGCGGCCGGCAGCGCGGCTGTGCGGCCGCGGGCTGCGGCGGAGGAGGCGGGCATGGCGGCTGCGCCTGCTCGTGATGCCGCTGAGCCGGTACCGGCTCACGGCGATGCAGCGGCTAGCGGAGTCAGCGCTGCACGCGCGAGCACTCCGGCGGGCGAAGATGCGCTGCCGGACGGCTATCGTTGGATCGACGGCGCCGAGTTCGAGCGGCTGGCCTGGCCGAACGTGTTCCGCAAGATCTTAGCGGACCACTTCGCCGGCCGCGGCTGAGCGCCGCGCCGCCGGAGCGCCCAACGCGCCGAGTTAATTCGTTTGCGAACTAACTCCTGCCTCTCGAACGCCCCATGTGCCGAGTTAATTCGTTCGCGAACTAACTCCCGCCGCCGGAGCGCCCAACGCGCCGAGTTAATTCGTTTGCGAACTAACTCCCGCCTCTCGAACGCCCCATGTGCCGAGTTAATTCGTTCGCGAACTAACTCCCGCCGCCGGAGCGCCCAACGAGCCGAGTTAATTCGTTCGCGAACTAACTCCCGCCGCCGGAGCGCCCAACGCGCCGAGTTAATTCGTTTGCGAACTAACTCCCGCCTCTCGAGCGCCCCATGTGCCGAGTTAATTCGTTCGCGAACTAACTCCCGCCGCCGGAGCGCCCAACGAGCCGAGTTAATTCGTTTACGAACTAACTCCCGTCTCTCGAGCGCCCCATGTGCCGAGTTAATTCGTTCGCGAACTAACTCCCGCCGCCGGAGCGCCCAACGCGCCGAGTTAATTCGTTTGCGAACTAACTCCCGCCCCCAGCCGCAAACGCAAAAGAACACCGCCGTCCCCAGTGGAGACGGCGGTGTTCCGTTTCTAGCTAATGATTACTTCTTGGCACCGTCGTACAGGGCGCCGACTTTGTCCCAGTTGACGACGTTCCAGAACGCGCCGATGTAGTCCGGACGCTTGTTCTGGTACTTCAGGTAGTATGCGTGCTCCCATACGTCCAGGCCGAGCAGCGGCGTGTCGCCTTCCATGATCGGGCTGTCTTGGTTCGGGAGGCTGTATACTTTCAGCTTGCCGTCTTGACCCAGCGCGAGCCAAGCCCAGCCGGAGCCGAAGCGCGTCGCAGCCGCAGCTGCGAACGTCTCTTTGAACTTGTCGAAGCCGCCCAGCTCGCTGTCGATGGCAGCGGCAAGAGCGCCCTTCGGTGCACCGCCGGCGTTAGGGCCGATGACTTCCCAGAAGAGGGAGTGGTTCGCATGGCCGCCGCCGTTGTTGCGGACAGCGGTACGGATGCTCTCCGGAACCGCGTTCAGGTCTGCGATCAGAGCTTCAACGCTCTTGTCGGCCAGCTCCGGAGCGGATTCCAGCGCTTTGTTCAGGTTCGTCACGTACGTGTTGTGGTGACGGTCGTGATGGATCTCCATCGTCATTGCATCGATATGCGGTTCGAGCGCATTGTTTGGATAAGGAAGCGGGGGCAGAACATGTGCCATGATTCAAAATCCTCCTTCAAATTTGGAAATATGTAGCCTACCCGTATTATCCCTGATATCGGGCATTAAAGCAACATCGGTGTTTGTAAAGTCGATCCTTGCCTATGTAATACCAATAACCATACGACGATATATAGGATTCCCATCCCTTCTTGATTCATGCAAAGGCAAAAAACGGCGAAAACGGTCGAAATCGACGGTATCATGAAGGAATTTAATGAATATCCATAGAAAGCGCTTCATAATGAAGCGCTTTCAAACAAAATCGAGCTAAAATGCTAAAAAATTTTTATGTTTTCTTAACAAAAGGGGAGAAATTTTCGATAAGTTGTCGTAAAATTAACTTTGCGTCGTCTCGTAACTTCCTATCATAATGTTCGTATCTATCTAAACTCATTCCGAGGAGAATAGAACATGAGAATTCGTACGTTCCAATTATCGGATTACCGGTCCGTTGCCGAGCTGTTGCAAGTGTCTTTGTCGGAGGAATGTTGTGAAGAGACAATGGCAGCGCTCGCGAAGCAATTGTCTTGGGATAGTGAATTGGTTCTTATCGCGGAGAGGGAAGATAGCATCATAGGCGCCATGATCGGCACGATCGACCGCAACCAAGGCTACGTCTACCGCATCGCGGTTCATCCGGACCATCGCGGCGAAGGGGTCGCCCGCACGATGCTTGCAATGATGAGCCAACGGTTCCGCCAGCGGAACGTGTTCAAGATTCAGATTGCGGGGGACAAGCATAACGAGGTGCTGCGCCCGTTCTATCAATCTTTGGCGGATCATCCGATCGATTTCGTTACGCTGTCGAAGCCGCTCGCGATTATGGCGATATAAGCGAATCAGGATAAGGGCTGCGGCTAGCAGCATCGCCTGCCGCCCTGGAGGAAAGCATATCTTACGAATCAAGAGAAGCCGTATTCGGTTGCTTTTGACCCTAAGATATGCTTTTCTTATATTAACTTTAGCCTAGTCGGGAAGGAGGCGACCTATGGATAGCCAATCGCCCAACGCCTCATACGAACGCTGCATTATTAAGAGCTTCAAGAACGACGGATCGCTGCACCGCGTCTGGCTGGAGAACTGGCAGGTGCCGGGCCGCCTGCTCCATCCGCAGCATGCGAAGGAAGACATGTGGATATGCGTCAACGACCATACGACGATCCGGGAAGCGGACGGCAAGGAGTGGATCAGCCGCGTGCCTGCGGTGTCGTTTTTCATTCCCGGAGAATGGTTCAACGTCGTTGCGCTGCTCGAGGACAAGGGCATTCGCTATTATTGCAATGTCGCGTCCCCCCCATATCGGTATGCGGACGTGCTGACTTATATCGACTACGACCTGGACATGGTGTTGCTGCCGGACGGGTCGTCCTTCGAGCTGGACCGCGACGAATATGACCGGCACAAGGAAGAATATCATTATGCCCCATCCGTTCAGGACCAGGTAATCGAGGGGCTAGGCAGGCTCCAGGATCGGATCGCGGCCCATTCGCAGCCTTTCGACGACGATGAGGTTCGCCGCTATTATAACGAATGGAAAGCCCGGTTCGCAGCCGACGGAGATAGAAGACAGGCATGAGAACACAGGCTGCGCTCGGCGCCGCGTCGGACATCGTCCAAGCACCCCAGCCGCGGCAGCCGCGATGGCTGGCAGAGGCTCTTCGCTTCATTAGAGCTCTAGTCATTGCGGCGGCGATCGTATCGCTGCTTCAGTCGTTCGTCTGCCAACTGTCACGGGTGAAGAGCATCTCCATGGAGCCGACGCTGTACGAACGCGACTGGCTTCTGGCGGATAAGATCAGCCTGGCGTTCGGGCATCCTAGACGGGGCGACATCGTCATTCTGAAGGATCCGGACCCGGATTCGGATCAGAAGAAGCTGCTTGTCAAAAGGGTGGTCGGCGCTCCGGGCGATCGGATCGAGGCGCGCGGCGGCAGGCTGTACGTGAACGGCATGCCGGAGGCCGAGCCGTATACGGATTCGGTTATCGAAGACGGGGACATGGGGCCCGTGACCGTGACGGCGGGCTATTACTTCGTCATGGGCGATAACCGGCATTGGGGAGCGAGCAAGGACAGCCGGAGCTTCGGCCTCGTGCCGGAGAAGACGATTAAGGCACGGGCAGATCTGATTGTGTGGCCGATCAAGCATTGGAATTCTCTATGAGGAGGTGAGGGTAATGGCGGACATTCAAGCCGCTCCGCAGAGAGATGCCGCGTTCTGGCGTCAATTGAAGGAAGAGATGAAGGCGGCGGCGCCGAGCCTTGGCATCGACAAGATCGGGGTGGCGTCCGCCGAACCCTTCACCGAATTGAAGGATCGCCTCATTCGCCATCGCGAGCTCGGGCATGAATCGGGCTTCGAGGAGCCGGATCTGGACAAGCGGACGGATCCGGCTCTGCTCTTCGACGCCCCCCGATCGATTATCGCGATCGCCGTCGCATACCCTTCGAAGCTGCTCAATCCCCCTGTATCGGAGCCGGGAGCAAGACGGGGCATTCTGTCCCGTTCCGCTTGGGGCGAGGATTATCACCGCGTGCTGAACGACCGGCTCTCCAAGCTGGCCGATTGGATCGCGGAGCGGGTGCCGGAAGCGCGCGGCTTGTCCATGGTGGATACAGGAGCGCTGTCCGACCGCGCGGTGGCGGAGCGAGCCGGCATCGGCTGGAGCGGGAAGAATGCCTCGATCCTGACGCCGGAATGGGGATCTTGGGTGTACCTCGGCGAGATGATTACGAATTTGCCGCTGCCGCCCGACACGCCGATTACCGACAGCTGCGGCGACTGCACCCGCTGCATCGACGCTTGCCCGACGGGCGCTCTAGTAGGGCCAGGGCAGCTTAACGCGCAGATCTGCGTCTCCTACGTCACGCAGACGAAGGGCATCGTATCCGACGATATGATGGAGAAGATCGGCAATCGGCTGTACGGCTGCGATACATGCCAGATCGTCTGTCCGATTAACCGCGGGATCGACTCGCGCCAGCATGCGGAGCTGCTGCCCGATCCGGAGGTGGCGAAGCCGCTGCTCCGGCCGCTGCTCGAGATGGGCAACCGCGAGTTCAAGGAGAAGTTCGGCGCTAGCGCAGCAGCATGGCGCGGCCGCAAGCCGATCCAGCGCAACGCGCTGATCGGGCTCGGCAACTTCCGCGACGCGGAGTCGGTACCGGACGTCGCCCGTGTGCTGCGCGAGGACCCGCGCTTCGAGCTGCGGGCGACGGCGGCGTGGGCGCTTGGCCGCATCGGCGGCAGCGAAGCCGAGAGCGCGCTGCGGTCCGCCTTGGAGACCGAGGAGGAAGAGCAGGTCCGCGCTGCGGCGGAGAAGGCGCTGGAGACGATCCGCTCCGGCGGACCGAAGCGGCGCAGCTCCAAGCGTAAGGAGCAGCAGCCGGCATCGGGGAGGCGTGACGCCGACGAGGTTCAAGGGAATTATCCTTGAACCTTTTTTTTCGATAGAAGCGATATCCGGGCTTCCGAAAATACATATTTTCACCGATATTAGATATAGGTTTGGAACGCAGAACAGGAGTGAGCAAGACTTGAAGCTAATAGACATCGAAATGGTGGAGCCGGGACAGAATCTGGGCAAGACGATCTTCTCCGCGAACGGAACCGTACTTCTGTCGGAAGGCGTGCAGTTGACTGTCTTCATGATCAGCACGCTCAAGAGGCTCGGCGTTACCATGGTATACATAGACGATCCGCTCTACCGCGACATCCCCGATGAGGAGGTGCTGTCGGAGGAGACCAAACGGATGGTCATTAAGCAGATGTCGGAATCGTTCGATGCGCTGCGCTCCGGCAAGGAATTCAACACGAAAGCGATCAGCAAGTCGGTGGATCAGATGCTGGACGATGTGCTGCAGAACCAGAATGTGCTCGTTCAGCTGTCCGATATCCGCACTGAAGATAACAAGATGTACATTCATGCGATGAACGTCTGCATGATGGCGACGCTCGTCGGCGTCAATATGGGGCTGAACATGATTCAGTTGAAGGAGCTGGCGATCGGCGCGCTGCTGCATGACATCGGCAAGCTTGGCGCGACGGAGAAGGACGAAGGCCGCCATCATCATGCGTGGCGGGGGTTCGAGCTGCTGAAGATGAAGCGGGAATACAGCCTGCTTAGCGCTCACGTCGCCTTCCAGCATCACGAATGCGTGGACGGCACCGGCCAGCCGCGCGGCATCGGGGGGGACGAGATTCATCTCTATGCGAAAATCGTGGCTGTCGCCAACATCTACGATAATCTGTTGACGGATCTCTCCGAGGGACGCCCGATACTCCCTCACGAAGCGTTGGAACGCCTTCATGCCATGTCCGGGACGGCGCTGGACCACCAAGTGCTGGTCGAATTCATGCGCATCGTCTCCGTCTATCCGAACGGTATCTCCGTTCGCTTGTCGAGCAATCGGACCGGCATCGTCGTCGGGCAGCATAGAGGGCTGCCGGGAAGGCCGATCGTGCGCGTCATCGACAAGGAAGGCGACGAGGCCGTCGGTGCGGTGGAGATCGATCTTGCGCAGCATACGACGCTGTTTATCGATGCTGTTCTGTCGTAACGGACGGACGGCATTCATCGTTTGTTTGCCTAGAGGACGGTCCTCGAGCTGACGCTCGCGGGGCCGTCCTTGTTGCGTTAGGGGCTGGCCTGCGCTCGGCGGTTCAATGGGCGAGGCGAGGGCCGGGGCGAGCCGCGGAGTAAGCCGCGGGCGGCGTGGGAGCGGGTGAGTGAACAAGGCACAAAAACAGCCTTGTTGGCGGGCGGCGTGGGAGCGGGTGAGTGAACAAGGCACAAAAACAGCCTTGTTGGCGGCGGCGTGCGAGCGGGTGAGTGAACAAGGCACAAAAACAGCCTTGCTCCTCAGCGCTTCCCGCGGAATTGCGACCGGTAGCCGCGGGGCGACAGCCTCGAGAACGCTTTGAACACCTTCTCGAAGTGGGAGAGGTTCTCGAAGCCGACCTCCTCCGAGATGTCGGTGATCCGATCGTCCGTCTCGCGGAGCAGCTTCTGGGCTTCCTTAACACGCGTGATGCCGACGTACTCGGTGAAGCTGAAGCCGGTTACTTTCTTGAATGTGCGGCTAAGGTAGCTCGGGCTAAGATAGAATCGGCGGCTTAAGCCGTCCAGCGTCATCGGCTCTTGGTAATGGGCAGCGATGTACCGGGCGATCTCGGTCATCTTGGCTTCGGTGGGGGAAGGCGCGCCCTCGGCATGCCCCGCATCGGCATCCAATGCCTGACGGGCCGCGAACAGCAGTACCTCCACGGCGGCATTGCGAATCGACAGCGCATGCCCGGGAGGGCGTTCCTGGATCTCGCGCAGCATCCCGTACAGCAGTTGTTCGATATGCAGCCTGTCCTGCGTCTCCAGCCGGAGCACTCGGCTGCTGCCGCGGAACGAGGAGAGCAGCAGCTTGGCCTCTTCTTCAGTGAACTGGCGGAAGTAGCCGGGGCTGAAGTACAGGACGATGCGCTCGTGGTTCGGTACGCCGGTATCCGACGTCTTGTGCACCTCGTCGCCCGGGATTAATACGAGATCGCCAGGCTGAATCGCATAGGAACGGTCCTTGATGAAGTAGAACCTCTCGCCGCCGAACAAGTAATAGAGCTCGAAGTGGCCGTGCATATGGTTCGCCGGCATTGAGTAATGTCCCCTTCTCCGGTCGTACTCCACATAGAAGAGGTCGCTCTGGCTGCCGTATCGAAGCCCGCTGCTGAGATTCATGCGAACGCCTCCAGTTAGGACAAAATATGCGGGTTTTCATTAAGAATAACATAGATTGCGGAGCTAATATGCATATAATTGCGGTACATTCTCTTCATAAGGAACTTAAGACAAAGGAGAGATGGGGCATGGCGAAGAAAAAGTATGTACAGGTCGGCGCCGGCGGGCGCGCTGAATTCTTCTATTCCGCGATCGCGACGATGTTCCGGGACACGTCCGAGCTGCTCGCCTTCTGCGATATGAACCAGACCCGCATGGATTACGCGAACAAGCTGCTGACTGGCAAGTACGATTACCCGGCTGTGCGCACCTACAAGAGCAACGAGTTCGAGCGCATGATCGAGACCGAGAAGCCGGACGCCGTCATCGTCACCAGCGTCGACCGGACGCATCACACGTACATCATCCGGGCGCTGGAGCTTGGCTGCGACGTCATCACCGAGAAGCCGATGACGGTCGACGAAGAGAAGTGCCAGCAGATACTCGACGCCGTCGAGCGCACGGGCCGCAGCGTCCGCGTGACGTTCAATTACCGCTACGCGCCGCATCACACGAAGGCGCGGGAGCTGATCGCGGACGGCACGATCGGCGACATCACCTCGATTCACTTCGAATGGCTGCTGAACACGCAGCACGGGGCGGATTACTTCCGTAGATGGCATCGCGACAAGCGGAACAGCGGCGGCCTGCTCGTGCACAAATCGACGCACCACTTCGATCTCGTGAACTTCTGGATCGGCTCGCAGCCGGACACGGTGTTCGCGATGGGCGACCTGCTCTTCTACGGCCGGGAGAACGCCGAGAAGCGCGGCGTGACGAAGTTCTACGACCGGGCGACTGGACACCCGAACGCGAAGGACGATCCGTTCGCGCTGCCGCTGGACGGGAACGAGCATCTGAAGGCGATGTATCTCGACGCGGAGCACGAGGACGGCTACAAGCGCGACCAGAGCGTATTCGGCGACGGCATCTCGATCGAGGATACGATGAGCGTGCTCGTGAAGTACAAGAACAAAGCGCAGCTGACGTACTCGCTAAACGCCTATTTGCCTTGGGAAGGCTACCGGATCGCGTTCAACGGCACGAAGGGCCGCATCGAGATGAAGGTCGTCGAGCAGTCTTACGTCAATTCCGGCGGCGACAAGGCGCTGGAGGGGGCGGTTCAGGGCGTGAACATTCTCGTCTTCCCGATGTTCGGCGAGGCGTACAAGGTAGACTTCGAGCTGGGCGAAGGCGGACATGGCGGCGGCGACCCGGTGCTGCTGAACGATATCTTCGGCGTGCCGGCGCCCGATAGGTTCAACCGGGCGGCCAACCACATCGACGGCGCGCGCTCGATTCTGACGGGCATCGCGGCGAACAAGTCGATCCGCACCGGGCAAGCGGTGAAGGTGGACGATCTCGTCCGGTTCTACGAGCCGTCTGCCCGAGCTAAGGCAGCCGGCCGCCCTGCGGACGATTCCAAGCGCGAAGCAATCAGCGCGAGCTCGAACTGAGGGCGCGGCTGGAACTACCTTTTTCGACAGAAGGACTATACGATTATTCGACGGAGGAAGATCTGCACATGAAGACGTTTATGGATGACCGATTCCTGCTGGGAAGCGACACGGCTGTCACGCTGTATGAACAATTCGCCAAGCCGATGCCGATTATCGACTACCACTGCCACCTCGATCCTCAGGCGATCTACGAGAACAAGCCGTTCAACAATTTGACCGAGGTATGGCTGTACGGCGACCACTACAAGTGGCGGGCGATGCGAGCGAACGGAATCGAGGAGCAGTATGTGACGGGCGGCGAAGGCGTCAGCGACTACGACCGATTCTTGGCATATGCGAAGACCGTGCCAATGACGATCGGCAATCCGCTCTATCATTGGTCGCACCTTGAGCTTCGCCGCCTCTTCGGCATCGATGAGCTCATTAATGAGAAGAACGCTCCAATTATATGGGAGAAGGCGAATGCTCGGCTAAGCGGAGGCGGCTTCACGCCCCAGGACCTGATCCGCGGCTCGAACGTCCGCGTCGTCTGCACGACGGATGATCCGGCGGACTCCCTCGAGTATCATCGGAAGTTAATGGAGGAGAACCGCCACGGCTTCCAGGTTCGGCCGTCGTTCCGTCCGGACAAGGCGCTGGAGCTGGCGCGTGCGACGTTCCGGCCTTGGCTGAAGCGGCTGGAGGAGATCTGCGGGTATGAGGTATCCAACTATGACTTGCTGCTGAAGGCGCTGGAAGAGCGGATCGAGGCGTTCCACCAGACGGGCTGCCTGCTGTCGGACCACGCGATCGACACCGTCATGTTCGCGGAAGCGACGCGGGAGCAGGCAGCGGCGATCTATGCCAAGGCGTTGCGCGGGGAGTCCGTAACCGCCGAGGAGGAAGCGCAGTACAAGACGCACACGCTGCTGTTCCTCGCCCGCGAGTATTCCAAGCGCGGCTGGACGATGCAGCTTCACATTCACGCGAACCGCAGCAACAACACGGTGATGTTCGAGAAGGTTGGTCCCGACACCGGCTTCGACTCGATCAACGCAGGGCCGCTGGCCGGGCCGCTCGTCAAGCTGCTGGACGGCATGGAGATGGACGGCGGCTTGCCGCGCACGATTCTGTATTCGCTGAACGCCGGGGACAACGATGTGCTCGCTTCGATCATCGGCAGCTTCCAAGGAGGCGGTATTCCGGGGAAAATCCAGCTTGGCTCCGCGTGGTGGTTCAACGATACGATCGACGGCATGCTCGCCCAGATGAAGTCGCTCGCGAACATGGGCTTGCTCAGCCGGTTCGTCGGCATGCTGACGGATTCCCGCAGCTTCCTATCGTATCCGCGCCACGAATACTTCCGCCGCATCCTCTGCAATCTGATCGGCGATTGGGTAGAGAATGGGCTTGTTCCGGCCGATATGGAGCTGCTTCAGACGATCGTGGAAGGCATCTGCTACCGGAATGCCGAAGCTTACTTCCGCTTCGGCTCCGAGTCCGCGCAGATCGATCGTCCGACGGCAGCCGGCGTCTAAGCGTTGAGAGGGAGCGGGAGGATGAAGCCAATCGGAACGAGGCGGGGGATGGATGCGATTCGCGCGTCCGGAGCGCCAAACGGGAAGGTTAACGATGGGTCGAATGAGAGCGGATTCCAGCCGAATGAGCAGACCGCGGAGACGGCTGACTCGATGCCTAAAGAGCCGCTTCGGTTGATCCGGGCGGCCCTAACAGGCGAAGACGCAGAGCAATATGAGCGCCTGATGGGTTATCCGGTTAAGGTGCTTCAGATCGGGGAGGGCAGCTTCCTCCGGGGCTTCGCGGATTGGATGATTCACCGCTGCAACAAGCAGGGGCTGTTCGAAGGCGGCGTTGCCGTATCGCAGCCGCGTCCGTCCGGCGCGGCCAAGCTAGCGGAGCTGAAGCGCCAGGACGGATTGTACCATCAATGGATTCGCGGCCTGCAGGGCGGGAAGACGGTCGACGAGCTGGAGCTCGTCTCCGTCTTCTCCCGGATGATCGATCCGTATGAAGAGTGGGGCGAATTCCTCGCGCTGGCGGATGGCCCCGAGCTTGAAGCCGTCGTATCGAATACGACGGAAGCGGGGCTGACGTATCAGCCGTCCGAGTGGGCGCCGGATCATCCCGTGCTGTCGTATCCCGGCAAGCTGGCGGTGTTCCTGCACCGCCGGTTCGAACGCTTCCAAGGCGATCCGGCGAGCGGACTGCTGCTGCTTCCGTGCGAGCTGGTCGAGCGCAACGGCGACAAGCTGCGCGACATCGTGCTGCGGCATGCGCAGGATTGGGGGCTGCCGGAAGCCTTCTCGAAGTGGATTCGCGAGCATAATCGGTTCCTCAACTCGCTGGTCGACCGGATCGTGACCGGTTACCCGGAGGCGGAAGCGGAGGAGCGGCTCGCCGAATTAGGAGTGGAGGATCGGCTCCTCAATGCGGCCGAGCCGTATCATCTATGGGCGATCGAAGGCGAGCCGGAGCTAGATGCGGTGCTGCCGTTCGCCCGCGCCGGGCTGAACGTGCGGTGGGTCGACGAGCTTCAGCCGTATCAGCTGCGTAAGGTGCGTATTCTGAACGGCGCGCATACGCTGATCGCAAGTGTCGGCTTGCTGAACGGGCTAAGCGAGGTGCGGGAGGCCGTGGAGCATCCCGTCTACGGCGAGTTCATCCGCGGCGCGATCATGGACGAGATCGTTCCAATGGTGCCGCTGCCCGAAGAGGAGATGAGGCGATACGCCGAAGAAGTGCTTGAGCGATTCGCCAACCCGTTCGTGAGGCACAAGCTGGCTGATATCTCGCTGAACAGTCTGTCCAAGTTCAAGGTTCGCCTGTTGCCGACGCTCGAAGCTTATGTCGAGCGGACGGGCGAATTGCCGCCGCGCATCACGCAGGCGTTCGCTTCGCTGCTTCGGCTGTATCGCGCGCGAGAGACGGATGGCGGATACGCCGGCAGCCGGCTGAACGGCGAGCCGATCGCGCTGCGCGACGATCCGGAGGCGCTGGCGGAGCTCGCCGCGCTTTGGGCGGGAGTGGACCGCGGCGAACGGGGAATGACGGAGCTGGTCGCCGAGCTTCTCAGCCGTTCGGCCTGGTGGGGCCGGGATCTGAACGAAGTAGCCGGCTTGCGCGAAGCGCTGGCCGATGCGTTGACGAGGATGGAGGCGATGGCAGAATGAGCGACGCGGGAACGCCAATGGCAAGCGGAGCTGCCGGCGACACAATAGCGGCAGCGACGGAGGCCGGCTCGGCTGGCGATACGGTCGTGCTGAGCCCTCGCGACGATGTCGCTGTAGCGCTGCGCGACATCCGGGCGGGCGAGACCGTCAGCCTGCCGGCTGGAGACGGCGGTGAGCTGAGGACGGTGCATGCGCAGCAGGATGTGCCGCGCGGGCACAAGCTGGCGCTGCGTCCGATCGAAGCGGGACGTCACGTGCATAAGTTCGGCTATTCGATCGGCGTCGCCAAGGAGGAGATTCCAGTTGGCTGCTGGGTGCATACGCACAATCTGAAGACGGGGCTCGGCGCTGTGCTGGAGTACACGTATAGTCCTTCCTCGGCCCAAGAAGCTGCCGGCACTCCTTGGCCGGGAGGCCGGACGACCTTCCAAGGCTACGTGCGCGAGAACGGAGAAGTCGGCATTCGCAACGAGATTTGGATTATCAACACGGTCGGCTGCATCAGCAAGACGTGCGAGACGCTTGCCCGGCTCGGCTCGAAGCAGTTCGAGGGACGAGGCATCGACGGCGTCTATCATTTTCCCCATCCGTTCGGCTGCTCCCAGCTCGGCGACGACTTGACGGCAACACAGAAGCTGCTCGCCGCACTCGTACGGCACGGCAATGCGGCCGGCGTGCTGGTTGTCGGGCTCGGCTGCGAGAACAATCAGATCGAGTCGTTCCGGCAAGTGATCGGCGATTACAGCCCGGATCGCGTGAGGTTCATGAAGTCGCAAGAGGTGGAGGATGAACTGGAGGAGGGGCTGTCGCTGATCGGCGAGCTGGTCGATTACGCGGAGCGGTTCAGCCGGCAGGAGGTTCCGCTGTCCAAGCTGCGCATCGGGTTGAAGTGCGGCGGCTCGGACGGCTTCTCGGGCATTACCGCCAATCCGCTCGTCGGCCGCGCGGCGGATGCCATCACGTCGGCTGGCGGGACAGCGCTGCTGACCGAAGTGCCGGAGATGTTCGGGGCGGAGACGATATTGATGGATCGAGCAGCAGACGAAGGCGTCTTCCACGATATTGTGGAGCTGATCAACGGCTTCAAGTCTTACTTCATTCGTCACGGGCATGAGATCTATGAGAATCCATCCCCGGGCAACAAGGACGGCGGCATTACGACGCTGGAGGAGAAGTCGCTCGGCTGCACGCAGAAGGGCGGCCATGCGACGGTTACGGACGTGCTGCTCTACGGTGAGCCGTCCCGCAAGCCGGGACTCAATCTCGTGCAAGCTCCTGGCAACGATCTCGTGTCCGTTACCGCATTGTCCGCTGCCGGCGCGCATGTCGTGCTCTTCACGACCGGGCGGGGGACGCCGTTCGGCGGGCCGGTGCCGACGGTGAAGATTGCCACGAACAGCCAGTTGGCGGCGCACAAGAAGAATTGGATCGACTTCGACGCCGGCCGTCTGATCGAAGGGATGAGCATGGAGGCGCTTCGAGACGAGCTGCTTGAGCTGATCGCCGGCATCGCTTCGGGCGAGCGGCAGACGCACAACGAACGGAACGGGTTCCGCGAGATTGCGATTTTCAAGGATGGCGTTATGCTGTGAACAATATCGATTGGGAAGAGGCCAGCCTGCGGGTTGGCCTCTTCGTCTATGCGGGGCGCGCGCTAATCGACTCGGCAGATCAGAACAGGGTTAACCATAATAAGGCCATCCTGATGAATCCCAATACAAATCGCTGATGAGCAGCTTCGGAGCGCCGTTCTCCGCCACACTCTCCCCGGACATCCCTCCTCTCGAATGGCGGGGGATCGATTCGTTGCTTGCTGCAGGCATCCCCTTTTCCTTCCATATGAAATATGCGCCATTTTAGACCAACGGTTTGCCCTTGATTGCGGGGCCATGCTATGATATAGGACAGTCCTTCTTGCGGCCTATGCGAGCAGGAAGATGGATTGATTACAGATAGTCGGAGGGACCTTTCTTATGTGGACCGTTATTATTGCAGTAATTACGCTGATCGTCGGCTTAGTGGTTGGATTTATCGGGGGCGTGTTCTATCTGCGCAGCCAAATGACGAAGATGCAGAGCAACCCGGAGATGCTGGCGAAGATGGCCAAACAGATGGGCTACAATATGAACAAGCAGCAGTTGAGCAAAGCTCAGCAGATGATGAAGCAACAGAACTTCAACAAGAAGGGCCGCAAGTAAGGCTCGGCTGTTCATTGCCGAATGGCGTGCCCAAGGATAGAAGCGCCGTGCGGCGGAAGGAGGGGTTGGAATGTCTGGAGTGAAGGATTATAGCAACTCGAGCGTGTCGGCTAATCGGGAGAAGATCGAGCATCACGTCCGCGAGATTCTGAAGCTGATCGGGGAGGACGTCGAACGGGAAGGCCTGCTCGATACGCCGGCTCGGGTGACCCGAATGTATGAAGAGATCTTCGCGGGGTACGAGGTTGATCCGCGGGACGTGCTCGGCGTCACCTTCGACGAGAAGCACGAGGAGCTCGTGATCGTGAAGGACATCGTCTATTACAGCCAGTGCGAGCATCACATGGCTCCGTTCTTCGGCAAAGCGCACATCGGCTATATCCCGAGCGGCAAGATCGCCGGCCTCAGCAAGCTGGCGCGTCTGGTCGAAGCGATCACGCGGCGGCTGCAAGTGCAGGAGCGGATTACGTCGCAGATCGCGGATATTCTAGAGGAAGTGCTGCAGCCGCACGGCGTCATGGTCGTTGTACAAGGCGAGCACTTGTGCATGTGCTCCCGCGGCGTCAAGAAGCCGGGCAGCAAGACGATCACTTCCGCGGTGCGCGGGGAGTTCCGGACCAGTCCTGCGCTGCGCTCGGAGTTCTTGTCCTTGATCAAGGAATAAGGCCATATTAGCGGTTGAAAAGTAAAAGAAGGCTCTCTCCGGGTCCATGCATTGGCCCGGAGAGAGCCTTCTTTGTCGTGCGATCTTCGTCGGCGTTACAGGCGGAAGCGTCCGATCTCTTCTCTGAGCCCGTCCGCCAGCTCGCGGAGGTGAGTAGACGAGCCCGCGACTTCTTCGATCGTCGCGAGCTGCTCTTGCGAGGCGGCTGCCACCTGAGCCGTTTGGTCCGTCGCGTTCGCCGCGATGCGTTCAAGCTCTTCGAGCGAAGCTGCGATCTCTTCGCTGCTGGCGGACATCTCTTCGGAAGCGGCGGATACTTCCTGCACTTGGGCCGTTACCTTCCGGATCGATTCGACGATGGATCGGAACGTCTCGCCGGCGCGCTCGGCGACGACGGAACCCGAGCGAACTTCCGTCATCGTCGCCGTCAATGCGCCAACGGACTGCTGAATGCTGGCATCGGCATTCTGCAGCATCTCGGTAATCTGTTCGGACGATACGCGGGAGCTCTCCGCCAGCTTGCGGATCTCCGTCGCTACGACGGCGAAGCCTCTGCCGTGCTCGCCTGCGCGGGCAGCCTCGATGGAGGCATTCAGGGCCAGAAGGTTGGTGCGCTTCGCTACGTCGGAGATCATGACCAGAATGTCGTTGATCTGGCTGCTTAGCTCAGCTACGTTCTGCATACTGCCAACCGTTGTGCTGACATTCCGCTCGATGGACTGCATCTGGGTGACGGTCGATAGAATGACGGATTCTCCGTCCGAAGCCCGCCTCGAGGTGTCGGCTGCAAGTTCGGAGACGACAGACGAGGATTCGGCGATCCGTTGAATGCCAAGCGCCATCTCGCTCATCGAACGCTGGCATTCCTGCGAGCTCTGCAGCTGCGTCTCGGAACCCGCCGAGACGGCTTGCACGGACTTGGCGATCTCCTGAGTAGCGCGCGAAGTCTGCTCGGAGCTCATCTGCAGATCAAGCGCGGCTTGCGAGACTTCGCTCGACGTGCTCTGAATCTGCTGAACGAGACTGCGCAGGCCGGAGAGCATTTGGTTGAAGGCTTGCGACGCCCGGCCCACTTCGTTGCTGCCATTGACTTGAACGGATACCGTCAAGTCTCCTCCCGCAGCCTGCCCCGCCACTGCGGCTAATCGGCGAAGCGGCTTCAGCGTCTGCATCATGAATAGGCACACCAGAACGATCGCAACGATGCCGATGCCGCCGCCGATCGCGATCGACTGCCACATCGCCTGCAGCATTCTCTTCTGCATTGCGCCGTAGTCGAAGTCGATGCCGAACAAGCCGATCGGCTTGCCGCTGTTGTTCTTTATCGTCCCGAGGTACGTGATCCAGGTTCCATAATCGTCCGAATACGGATCGGACATCGCGTAACCATTGTTAATGGCTTCGGTATAGGTCTGCTGGAATACGGCGGACATCTCATAATCAGATCCTGGCACGACGCCTGCCTTAGCCAGCCCGGAATCCGTCTGGAGCGTCTTCAGGTAGCTCTTGCCGTCCGTTGTGGCGATGTCCGGAAGCATGATGTAGGAATTCATGATGTCGGGATCCGTGACGATTCCATCGAACAGCCGCCGCAGCGTCGTAAACACCGCGTCGCCGGTCTTATTGGTCGAGAGGAACATCGAAGCGTTATTAATGAGAGCGCTGTTCGCATTCATCTGCGAGGCGAGAGTCGAACCGATTGCCTGCATCTGCTCTGTCTCAGTGCTCTTCTGGGTTCGGTAAGAGATCGTGACTAGACTTCCGACGACAACGACGAACAGGATGGAAATGATGACGCTGCTCGTTAGAATAAGACTTCTGTTGCGATAGAAACGTACAATGGACAACATCAATCACCTCGTATAGAAATCATAGAATGTATGCAAAACTTCGATTGTTATGGGTATGCCTTCCTAGTATAGAAGGTTTTTTTGAGTAGATTAAGCCCGATGTAAGGTATTTCCGAGAGAAAATTTCTATTTTTCAAAGAAATCGATTGAACGCCGCTGATATTTGTCGACTCGCGACAAAAAAGCGCCCTCTCCGCTTGGGAGAAGGCACTCTATAGAAATGCAGTATGCATAGGCGCTCCGAATCATCTCTAATCTCACATCCGGCAAATCTCCAGCGGGCAATTCTCGCAGCGGCAGACACCTCGCAAATAGTCCATGTCCTTCACGACGAGATGACCGTCCTTCACGGCAACCACGTTCTCCTTGCGCAAATCCGCCAGCATTCGGTTAACGCATTCCCGAGTCGCGCCGATCATGTCCGCCATCTCGGTATGGTTGATCTTAAGCGAGATCTTCGTGCCGTCTTTATCCAGCGTTCCGTTCGAATTGCACAGCCGGATCAGAAGCGAGCACAGCGCACCGGACTTGCCGTAGAGCATTAAGTCCCGGAACTTCGTCTGCGTCATCCGATGCATAAGCCCCATCCACTTCATGAACTCAATCGCAAGATCTCCATGCTGCCAGAGCAGCACCTCCAGGTCGGCTGTCTGGATCATGCCGATCTCCCCGTCCTCGAGTACTTCTGCGTTGAAGGAATGGACCTGGTTCTGAAAAGGATCCAGCTGCCCGTACAGGTCCCCGTGCTGGAGCAGATAGAGCGTGATGTGCCGGCCGCTGTCGGATGTCTTCGTAATGCGAACCCTTCCCCGGCGAATGAAGATCAGCTTATCGGCGGGATCGCCTTCCCAGAACAGCACGCTGCCTTTCTCGATCGGCTTGGTATACATCACGCTTTGCAGCTTGGCGAAGCTGTCTGCGGAGAAGAAGCGGGCAGTGCCGTTGAGCGGTTCGTTCGTTATGGGAAGTCTTGCTGTCCTGCTCGCCGTTGTCGTCGTCATGCGAGTCACGCTCCTTTATTTCTTGTTGGCTTTATTGTAACGCTAATAGAATCTCGGGGTTATGAGGGGATCGACTGAATGTTGCGGGGGGAATTCCCTGATTTTTGAGCAGGGGATATCCGGAATGACCTATATCACTGCGGAGCAGATGCTGCGTGTCGTTAAATGGGGGAGACGATGGATGAAAGGAGAGAATCGCATGCTAAGCGGCATTATTCTGGCAGGCGGCATTACCTCCGGCATTCGCGGCGGGATGAAGTCGCTGTACCCGTTGGAGGGCGAGACGCTGATCGAACGGCAGATTCGCTTAATGAAGCAGCTATGCGACGAGATTATCGTCGTGACGAATTCGCCGCGCTCTTATTTGCACTGCGTACCGCCGCAGGTTCGGATCGTGTCGGATTACAAGCCGGGCTCCGGGCCTCTCGGAGGGATGGCGGCGGGCCTGTCGCTTGCTCAGCAGCCTTTCGCATGGATTGTCGGCTGCGATATGCCATATCTGTCGCCAGATGCAGCCAAGTGGATGATGAAGCGGCTTCTTCCCGGCACAGACGCTGTCTGGGCGTCGGATCTGAACGGCATCTACCCGCTGCACGGCGTATATGACTGCCGCTGCGCGCCCCAGTTAACGTCGATGGTCGACGCCGGCAAGACTTCGCTCAGGGATCTCCCTTATGCAGTGGCTTGGGAAGAGGTGACCGAAGGGGAGTGCAGGCAGATGGGGTTCGGGTTTGACTTTGTCACGAAGCTCGGCAGACGGCTAGAAGCGGAGCCTGCGACAATGTGATTTGCATCATAGTTGGAGCCTCGCAGAGAGCGTACGCTTAATTCGAGCAGGCGGGCAGCGACGGCGCAGAAGAATGGGAGGAGATTCACAATGGCGAAGCTTGAAGACGAAGTGAGGAAGGCTTTGACGGAAGAACATCCTTGGCGGAATTTCGCAGATGGTCCGTGGCAGGAGCGGGTGGACGTCGCAGGGTTTATTCAATTGAACGTGAGTCCATACGAAGGAGACGAAGCCTTCCTTGCTCCGCCGACGCAAGAGACGTTGGCATTGTGGGAGCAGGTTCTTGAACTGATGAAGCGCGAGCGGGAGAACGGCGGCGTTCTGGACGTGGATACGGAGACGATATCAACGATTATCTCTCACGCGCCAGGCTATATCGATCAGACGAGAGAGAGAATCGTCGGCCTTCAGACCGACGCTCCGCTCAAACGGTCCATTCAGCCATTCGGAGGCATACGGATGGTCGTCGATGCCTGCGAGGCATACGGCTACAAGCTGCCAGCCGATATCGAGCGGTTGTTCACCGATGTTCGCAAGACGCATAATCAAGGCGTGTTCGATGCTTACACGACGGAGATGAGAACGGCGCGCAAAGCGGCCATCATTACGGGGCTGCCGGACGCCTACGGCCGGGGGCGAATCATCGGTGATTATCGCCGAGTGGCGCTGTACGGTACGGATCGGCTTGCAACTGAGAAGCGCAAGGAATTGCTGGAGCTCGAAAGCGAGGCGATGTCGGAGCCGATCATCCGCTTGCGCGAGGAGCTGTCCGAGCAGATTCGGAGTCTAGGCGAATTGACGGAGATGGCGAAGTCGTACGGCTTCGACATCAAGCGGCCGGCCGCCAATGCGCGCGAGGCGTTCCAGTGGCTGTACTTCGCGTATCTGGCGGCGATCAAGGAGCAGAACGGCGCGGCTATGAGCCTTGGACGGGTGTCTAGCTTCCTGGATATCTACATCGAGCGGGACATCGGAGAAGGGGCGCTGACGGAAGACGAAGCCCAAGAGCTGGTAGACCACTTCGTCATGAAGCTTCGGTTGGTGAAGTTCCTGCGGACGCCGGACTACAACGAGCTGTTCAGCGGCGACCCGACGTGGGTGACAGAATCGATCGGCGGCATGGGGCTGGACGGCCGGACCCTCGTTACGCGGGGTTCGTTCCGATTCCTGCACACGTTGTACAACTTAGGGCCGGCTCCGGAGCCGAACCTGACGGTGCTCTGGTCGGAGCATCTGCCCGAAGGCTTCAAGCGGTACTGCGCGAAGGTGTCGATCGAGACGAGCTCGATCCAGTACGAGAACGATGAGCTGATGCGTCCGATGTACGGCGACGACTACGGCATCGCCTGCTGCGTATCGGCGATGAGGATCGGCAAGCAGATGCAGTTCTTCGGCGCTCGCGCCAATCTGGCGAAGGCGCTGCTCTACGCAATCAATGGAGGCGTGGACGAGAAGCTGGGTATCCAAGTCGGTCCTAAGATGGAGCCGATGACAGGCGATACGCTCGATTACCACGAAGTGATGCGCCGCTACGACGAAGTGCTGGAATGGCTGGCCGGACTTTATATCGACACGCTTAATGTCATTCACTACATGCATGACAAGTACTGCTATGAACGTATCGAGATGGCGCTTCACGACCGCGATATCATCCGCACGATGGCGACGGGCATCGCGGGCCTGTCGGTTGTCGCCGACAGCCTAAGCGCGATCAAGTATGCGAAGGTTCGCCCGATTCGCGATGCGAGAGGCATTGCCGCAGACTTCGAGATCGAAGGCGATTATCCGCAATACGGCAATAATGACGAACGGGCCGATCAGATCGCGACTTGGCTGGCCGAGACGTTCATTGCGAAGCTTCGCAAGCACAAGACATACCGCGATTCGATTCCGACGCTGTCGGTCTTAACGATTACGTCGAATGTGGTCTATGGCAAGAAGACGGGGACGACGCCGGACGGACGCAAGGCGGGCGAGCCCTTCGCTCCGGGCGCCAATCCAATGCACGGCCGCGACCGCAAGGGTGCGCTGGCGTCGCTCGGCTCCGTCGCCAAGATTCCGTATGAGAGCTGCCAAGACGGTATCTCCAACACCTTTTCGATCATCCCGAAGGCATTGGGCAAAGAAGATGAGACGCGTGTCTCGAACCTCGTCTCGATGCTGGACGCATATACGGCTACAGGCGGGCACCATCTGAACGTCAACGTGTTCAACCGCGAGCAGTTGCTCGACGCGATGGAGCATCCGGAGTTGTATCCGCAGCTGACCATTCGCGTGTCGGGATACGCCGTCAACTTCATCAAGCTCACAAGAGAGCAGCAGATGGATGTGCTGAATCGGACGTTCCACGGCACAATTTAAAGAAGCAACGCATTCATGATGAGGTAGAAGGGCGTGATGTCCATGTTATCATTAGGGCGTATTCACTCTATGGACACCTGCGGCACCGTAGACGGCCCGGGCATCCGCTTCGTGCTGTTCATGCAAGGCTGCGCGCTGCAGTGCGGCTACTGCCACAATCCGGACACTTGGAGCACCGATAAGGGCATGAGGTTGACCGTCGATGAGGTGCTTGCCGAGATTGAGCCATACGTCCCTTATTATCTTCGTTCGGGAGGCGGCATCACAGTCACGGGGGGTGAACCTACGCTGCAGGCGCCGTTCGTCGCTAAGCTGTTCGCTGAGTGCAAGCGCCGCTGGGGGCTGCATACAGCGCTGGATACTTCCGGGTTCTGCGATCCCAGCCACGCCGAGGAGCTCATGGCCGTCACCGACCTTGTGCTGCTGGACTTGAAGCTAATGGACCAGGAGCGCCATATGGAGCTGACCAGCCAGCCGAACGATCGGATACTAGCATTCGCGCGCTGGCTGGCGGAGCGGAATCAGGACGTGTGGATCCGGCGAGTGCTGGTTCCCGGAGTCACTGACGATTACCGGGAATTGACCTTGCTCGGCCGCTTCATCGCCCGCCTCGGCAACGTCCGCAAGCTGGAGCTGCTCCCGTATCATCGGATGGGCGTGTACAAGTGGGAGGCGCTAGGCAAGGAATATCCGTTGGAGGGCATTCGGGCGGCAACCGAGAAGGATGTCGCCCGGGCGAAGGCAGTTATTGACGCGGCGGAGACCTCGGATTTGGGTCAAGGATACCCACGTCGGATATAAATATAGCCAAATCGGACATCGTAATGGCAGAGGGCCTTGCAGTATGATGACGTTGTAGCCTTGCGGCCGGACAACCGGAACGGCCGCGCGAATCGATTACAACGGAGGGGTCGCCCATGGGTTCTTCTGACCAAGTCCGCATCGGCCTGATCGGCGCGGGCAATATCGGCAACGTGCACCTGCAAGAATTCGGCAAGCTGGAACATGACTGCAAGATAACGGCTATTACGGATGCTTATCTGCCTCTGGCGGAGCAGCGCGCGAAGCAGTACGGCATTGAGACCGTCGCGCCTTCGCCGGAGGCGCTCATTGCGCGAAGCGACATCGACGCGGTTATCATCGGCGTGCCGAACAAGTATCACGCGCCGTTGGCCGTTCAGGCACTGGAGAGCGGCAAGCATGTGCTGCTGGAGAAGCCTATGGGGCTGGACTCCGCGGCGGCGAAGGATATCGTGCGCGCGCAGAGGCGTACAGGCAAGACGCTGATGGTCGCGCATCAGATGCGATGGGATTGGCTTCCGCTGCAGGTGAAGGCGCAGATCGAGCGCGGCGAGCTGGGCCATATCTACACTGCGAAGACCGGCTGGTATCGCCGCAAGGGGATTCCGGGCTGGGGCACATGGTTCACCCAGCATGCGGAATCGGGCGGCGGCCCGCTCATCGACATCGGCGTCCATATGCTGGATTTGGCCTTCCACCTCATGGGCGAGCCGAAGCCGATATCGGTATACGGTTCTACGTATGCCGAATTCGGTCCCCGCAAGAAGGGGATCGGCGGCTGGGGCAAGCCGGATTGGAACGGCACGTACGACGTCGAGGACCTGGCGACGGCCATTATTAAGATGGACAACGGCGCGTCGCTGACGCTCGAGGTGAGCTGGGCTGTCCATATGAATACGGACAGCAATCCGTTCGTGCATCTGATGGGCTCGGAAGGCGGCGTATACTTGAGCGGCAATGAAGGCAAGTTCCTGATGGAACGCTTCGATCAGCCGATTGACGTTCCGCTGACGACGCCGAACGATGACGAGGGCGCCCGCGTTCGCCTGTCCCGCCACTTCCTGGAGTGCGTCCGCGAGGGCAAGACGCCGTGGACCTCGGCCGAGACCGGGCTGCGCAGCAATCTGATCATCGATGCGATCTATGAATCCTCCCGCACAGGCGGCGAGGTCAAGCTGGACTGGAGCCTTTAATCAAGGCAGCCTCTCCATCTCATTCCGATCCGATGCACCAAGCTATCCCAAGGCTGACGCCTTGCGGATGGCTTTTTTCTATTGATGCTCTGCAAGGATATTCAAATATGATAGAATAGGAAGAGCTGGTCGAAATATGTCGAACAATGTCAATTATATTTTCGAAGGGCAGGAATGGTCCTCCAAATGCACTATTGGCATGAGAGAAAGAAAGGCTTCAAGCTTAAGCTCTCCTTTATTATATTTATTATCGTTTTTTTCTCGGTGGCCGCTACGTTCACGCTCAATACCCTAGTCAGCTTCAATACGCAGAAGAGCTCGCTGACGAACAATACGCTGGATATGAACTTGATCACTGCGGGGGAGATCAGCCAGACGACGAATACGATTCTGCTGTCGATGCAGGATTCGCTCGAGGCAGCCGCGGAATTCATATCGGATGGGGGCAGCGGGAACCAGAAGAGCGCACAGCATCAGGTGGATTTCCTAAGAGCATCGGTTCCTTACTTCAACTCGGTTGTTCTCGTGGATTCGTCCGGCACCGTGACGGCAGCTTCGCCGGAAGAGCTGGACATCAAGGGCTCGCGGCTGACCTCGGTTCAGTCTCGGGAAGCCCTGGCGGAGAAGAGGCCTCTCGTCTCGGATCCATACATGAGTTTAACCAAGCACATGATCGTGCTGGCTAGCTATCCCGTGTACAGTTCGGACGGGCTATACATGGGGTTCGTTGGCGGTACGATCTACTTGCAGGAATCTAACGTGTTCCAGAAGCTGCTCGGCCAGCAGCGGGTCAACGAGAACGGCTCTTACTTCTATGTGGTGGATGCGGATGGCAATTTGATCTTCCATCCGGAGGCGGCCCGCATCGGCGAGAATGTCTCCGGCAATCCAGCCGTGAAGGAACTGCTTAGCGGCCGAAGCGGCAAGATGGAACTGACGAACACGCTTGGCACAAGCTACTTGGCCGGCTACTCGGTCGTGCCGGCGACCGGATGGGGAATCATCTTCCAGACGCCGACAGAGAACGTGGGAGATAGCGTCGACAACGTCATCTCGCGGATGGCGCTGATCTCCGTTCCTTTGCTGGTGCTGCTGCTGCTGCTCGCCTTGTTCGTGTCGCACAGGCTGGCGTCCCCGATCAACCGGCTGGCATCCGCCGCATCGCGGTTGAAGCGCGGCGATGCGACGGTGAGGGAGCTGCCCGAGGCTAGAAGCATGATTTTCGAAGCGAAGGTGTTGTACGACACAGTGTCGGCTGCGCTCCGCACTCTCGATGAGCGGGCGGAAGTCTACTCGAGGCAGGCCAGAACCGATGTGCTGACCGGCTTGAGGAACCGCCGCCGAATGGAGGCGATCGTGGAAGATTGGGCCAGCCAGCGAGTGCCGTTCTCCGTCATCATGATCGACATTGACCACTTCAAGCAGGTCAACGATACGTTCGGGCATCAGAATGGGGACGAGACGCTTCGTTATGTGGCGGGCATCCTGGTTGAAGAGAAGGGCTCGATGGACCAGTGCTGCCGCTATGGGGGCGAAGAGTTCGCGATTCTCCTGCCATGGCGTTCGGCTGAACAGGCGTTTGAGCTGGCCGAGAGAATCCGGATCCGGACGGAGAATGGGAACAGCCCGACCGGCCAAGTCTTGACGGTGTCGCTCGGAATCTCTGAATTTCCCGCCTTCGCATCAGATGCGAAGGCGCTGTTCAAGCAAGCGGACGAAGCGCTGTACGCGGCCAAGGATGGCGGTCGCAACCGTGCGGTTATTCATAGGCCGGGGAAGAACGATGCTCTAAAGTGAAGCGTAAGCTGATGCGTGAAGGCGCTGTTCAGTTGGTGCGAAAGCTGGTGCGGTAAGCATTAGGAGGATAGTCACGAGCCCTGAGCCGAACCTCGCAGGTTGGTCAGGGCTTGTTTGTCGTCTGCAGCGTCTATGCTGCGTCGGCGTCTTTAGCCGCTATGGAGACTAGGGCGATATCGGTGTTATACGCTGTTGCGGTGATTTAGGCGGCTTCAGTGCTTTAGCGGCTTAGCTGACTTAGGTGACTTAGGTGACTTAGATGACTTAGGTAACTTCGGTGACTGAGGTGACTGAGGTGACTGAGGTGACTGAGGCGGCATATGCTATTGCGCATCTATGCTAGCTAGGGTGTCCGCGTCGATCGCCTGCAGGAAAGCCGTCGTCCGCTGCACGTATTCTTCCGGATGCGTGCGGAAGATCATCTCGTGTATGGCGCCTGGGACGCTCCACAGCTGCGACAGCGGATTCGTCTGGGATGCGGCGATGTTCTCGGAGATGGCGGCCGGCGACTTGTCGTCATCGGTACCGTGGATGAGCAGAATCGGATACGGGAACGCCGTCGATTGGACTTCAGCGGATGGAATCTGATCCAAGCTGGCGCCGGAGAACATCGGGACAAGCTTGCGAATCCATTGGGTAGCCAAGCTCTTCGGAAGGTTCACGTAGCGGTTAATGTTGTAATAGATGGATTCCTCATCCGGGATGAATGTGCTGTCAAGGATCATGCCGTCGATCAGATCGGTCTGCAAGGCTGCCTGAAGCGCGGTTCCGGCTCCCATGGAGAAGCCCCAGACAATCAACTTGGAGCTCCCTTGGGACTTCGCGAACTCAAGCGCTCCCAGCAGCTGCTGCGATTCGGTAACGCCTCCGGTGGCGGGAAGCCGATGCTCGGCGTTGGCATAGCCGTAATCGAACATGAGCACGTTGTAATCCAGTCCGTGCAGCAAGCTAGCGATGTCGTACATCGGTACCCACTCTTCCTCGCGGTTCGTACCGTAGCCGTGGCTGAGCACGACGGTCCGGCCGCTTGCGGACGGAATCCACCAGCCGTTCACCTGCGAGCTGCCGTCCAGGCTCGGGAACGATACGTCTTCATAAGCGAGGCCGCGGGCGAGCATCGGGTTGGAGGCAAGGGCGCCGACCGGCGGGTAGGAGATCGCCCAGGCGGCGACGACGGAGGCGGCGGAGAACAGGAAGAAGGCTGCGGCAATGATGGAGATCAGGGCCGTGGAGATCCAGCCGTACTTCTTCTTCGGGATGGCTGCGGCGGCAGTGAACGATTCATCCGGCAATGCGGGCGCTGGGAGCGCTTCCAGAGGATAAGAGTTATAGGCTGCGGCTGTGCTCATCGTCATCATCTCCTTGCCCATGTGAGTCTGATCGTGTTGAAAAGGTAAATGAAACGATTTCTAATATTAATTTAATCGTATAAGGGCGCATGACCAGCGTCAACGGAGCTTGTCGAATTGTAAGAACGCCGTAATGCAACTGTAATACGGCGATTCCGGCATTTACTCAAGTGGGAGCATCGGTTATACTGAGTGTACCGATGTTTCACAGAGTGAAACCAAGGAGGTTCGGCGATGGAAGAAGAGAAGCGAACGATTCGGGCTGTTGAGCGAGCGCTGGACGTGATGCTCTGCTTCACGACGGGGAGCGATTGGGGACTGACGGAGATCGCCCAGCGAGTGGGCTTGCATAAGAGTACCGTTCATCGAATGCTGGCGACCCTCGAGCAGAAGGGGTTCGTCTTTCGTGACGAAGCGACGGAGAAATACCGGCTCGGCCTCCGCATTCTGGAGCTGTCCGCCCATGCGCGAGCAAGCGATCCTGCCGTCGTGCTGCTGGGTGAGATGGAACGCCTGCGCGACCAGCTCGGAGAGACGGTCAGCTTGTACGTGCGCGATCGGAACGACCGCGTACGTATTCAAGCGGTGCAGAGCGAGCAAGCCGTGCGCCGGGTAGCTCCGGTCGGCGCGCGTCTGCCGCTGACGGTCGGCGCATCGAGCAAGGTGCTGCTCGCCTTCGGCGATGCGGGCGAGCGGGATGCGCTGCTCGCCGAAGTGAGCTGGCCGGCGCCGAAGGATCGGGATGCTTACCTCGAGCAGCTGCAGGAGATTGCGGCGCTTGGCTACGCGACCAGCTTCGAGGAGCGCGAGGCGGGGGCGGCGGCGATCTCGGCGCCGATCTTCGACCGCTCGGGCAAGCTGTACGCGGCGCTGTCGGTATCCGGCCCGTCGAACCGGCTGACGGCGGACATCATGCGCGAACGCGCGCCGGCGGTTATGGAGGCGGCGCGGCGCATGGGAATGCTGCTAGGCGGGACGGGCGTGTAGCCAGCACTATGGTCGCAGTAGCCGCCGCGTGGCGGAGCAATTGCGCAGAACCGCGATCTCTCGCTCAAGAAGGTAATCCAGTTACCTACATTTGCGCAGAACCGCGATTTCTTGCTTAAGAGAGTAATCCAGTTACCTACATTTGCGCGGAACCGCGATTTCTTGCTTAAGAGAGTAATTCAGTTACCTACATTTGCGCGGAACCGCGATTTCTTGCTTAAGATAGTAATTCAGTTACCTACATTTGCGCGGAACCGCGATTTCTCGCACAAGAGAGTAATCCAGTTACCTACATTTGCGCGGAACCGCGATCACTCGCACAGGAGGGTAATCCAGTTACCTACATTTGCGCAGAACCGCGATTTCTCGCACAGGAGGGTAATCCAGTTACCTACATTTGCGAGGAACCGCGATTTCTTGCTTAAGAGAGTAATTCAGTTACCTACATTTGCGCGGAACCGCGATTTCTCGCACAAGAGAGTAATCCATTTACCTACATTTGCGCGGAACCGCGATCTCTTGCTCAAGAAGGATTACTTTCATTTCTTCTCCTCGAGCTCCTCAAGGAAGTTCAGCGCGTCCTGCAGCGACGACACCTTCACGAGCTGCAGATCTAGATTCAGCTTCTTCACCGTCGCTTCGGCCTCGTTCCAATTGCTGTATTGCCCCGACTCGACGTACGGCACCAGGAAGTAATCCGCCTTCTCCCGATCGGCCGCCATCAGCTTGTATTGGATGCCGCCGATCTGGCCGACCGATCCGTCCGCCGCGATCGTGCCGGTGCCCGCGATACGGTAGCCGCGCGTCAGATCCTCGCCTTTGAGCTGCGCTACAATCTCCAGTGTCATCATCAGGCCGGCCGACGGGCCGCCAATATCGTCAAAGTTGAATTTCACAGGATCGGGCGCCGTCACATCCAACACCGCGTCCGGCCTGAAGCCGACGCCGGCTCTTCCCGTCTCGTCCATCTGGATGAGCGGCACCGACACCTCGAACGGCTTGCCGCCGCGCGTGCCGGTCAGCTTAACGACGTCGCCCGGCTTCTTGGCTGACAAGATGCTCGTCAACTCCTGCGGCGACTTGGCTTCTTGCCCGTCAACCGCCGTTATGACGTCCCCTTCCTGAAGGCCATGCTCTCGGGCTTTGGACTGCTCTTCAAGACTGGTAACGATCGTGCCGTCCATAGCGATCTGAATATCCTTCTTCAATGCGGTATAGGCAGCGATCAGCGCCCCGTCCTCCGAGCTGTCCCGCATCCAAGCGAGCAGGTTGCGGTACGCCGCCAGGTTGACGGTGCCGCCCGTCGCGCTCTCCTCTGTCGTGATGTCCATACGCGGATTCAAGCGCGCATAGAGCAGCTCGAATGCGTTCGGCCTGGAACGGGTGGACACGGTTGTGAACAAGAAGGAGCCCTTCTCGTCTAACGGATGCCTGGTCTCGACCCGGGGATGAACGGGTTCGGCAGATCCGGCTTGATAAATCACATAAGGCCAACTCTTAAAGAAAGCGACGACCAGCAGAAGGGCGATGATACCCCCGACAATGGCTGTCCAGTTACGCCTTAACCAATGTCTAATAGCAGCCATCTGGGCTTCACCTCCGTTCCCCATTATAGCGCATCTTCGCTGGTCGGAACAAAATATTCCAGCCAACATGCGGACGGAACAGAACAGCCCGCGGGAGTCGCCTCCCTGCGGGCTGTTCATGCTGCAACTGCAGCTGTCTTATTGCGCTTTGAGCATCTGGCGCAGAACCGTCTGCAGAATGCCGCTGTTGCGGTAGTAGTCGACATCGACCATCGAGTCGAGGCGGACGATAACCGGGAACTCGAACGTCGAGCCGTCTTCGCGCGTTGCGGTGACGGTGATTGTCTGGCCTGGCTGCACGTCGTTGCCCAGACCGGCAATCTCGAACGTCTCGCGGCCGGTGATGCCGAGCGACTTCCAGCTTTGTCCCGGCTGGAACTGCAGCGGGAGTACGCCCATGCCTACGAGGTTAGAGCGGTGAATCCGCTCGAAGCTCTCGGCGATAACCGCCTTGACGCCGAGCAGGAACGTTCCTTTGGCCGCCCAGTCGCGGGAGGAGCCGGTGCCGTACTCTTTGCCTGCGATGACGACGAGATTCGTACCGCTGTCCTGATACTTCATCGATGCATCATAGATGGACATGACTTCATCCGTCGGCAGATACGTAGTAACGCCGCCTTCTGTGCCCGGAGCCACTTGGTTGCGGATCCGAATGTTGGCGAATGTGCCGCGCATCATGACCTCGTGGTGTCCGCGGCGGGAACCGTACGAGTTGAAGTCCTTCTTCTCAACGCCGTGCTCTTGAAGATACTTGCCTGCAGGGCTGTCGGCCTTGATGTTGCCGGCCGGCGAGATATGGTCCGTCGTGACGGAGTCGCCCATCAGCGCGAGGACGCGTGCGCTCTTGATGTCGGCGATGTCGCCTGGCTCGGAGCTCAGTCCGGTGAAGAACGGCGGGTTCGCGATGTAGGTCGACTTCGGATCCCATTCGTACAGTTCGCCCTTCGGCACCGGAATCTTGTTCCACTGCTCGTTCTGCGTGAAGACGTTCTCGTACTTGGCGCGGAACATCGACGGGTTAAGCGACTTGGAGACGGCGTCTTGAATCTCCTCATTCGTCGGCCAGATGTCCTTCAGGTATACCGGCTGGCCTTCCTTGCCGTAGCCAATCGGCTCGCTTGTCAGGTCGATGTTCACGTTGCCGGCAAGCGCGTAAGCGACGACAAGCGGCGGCGAAGCGAGGTAGTTCGCTTTGACCTGCGCGTGGACGCGGCCTTCGAAGTTCCGGTTGCCAGAGAGGACGGCAGCGACGGTCAGGTCGTTATCGGCGATTGCTTCGCTGACTTCGTCCGGAAGCGGGCCGGAGTTGCCGATACAGGTCGCGCAGCCATAGCCGGCTACGTAGAAGCCAAGCTTCTCGAGGTAAGGCAGCAGTCCCGCTTTGGTCAGGTACTCGGTCACGACGAGCGATCCCGGCGTCAGCGAGCTCTTCACGTATTCCGGCTTCGTTAAGCCAAGCTCGACGGCCTTCTTCGCGACGAGACCAGCGCCAACCATAACGCTCGGGTTCGACGTGTTCGTGCAGCTCGTGATCGCGGCGATGACGACGGCTCCCGTGCTGAGCTTGCTCGTCTTGCCGTTCTTATGCTTCACTTCCGCCTCAGCGGCGATCTTCTCTTCGGACAGGCCGTAGCCGCCCTTGTCGATCGGCGTGCGGATGATTTCATTGAATTCCTTCTTCATCGCCGTCAGTTCGACGCGGTCCTGCGGACGCTTCGGTCCAGCGAGGCTCGGCACAATCGTGGACAGGTCGAGCTCGAGGATGTCGGAGAATACCGGATCCGGCGTCTCGTCGGTGCGGAACATGCCTTGCGCCTTGTAATAAGCTTCAACGAGCTCGATCTGCTTCTCGTCGCGGCCGGTCAGGCGCATGTAGTTCAGCGTCTCATTGTCGACCGGGAAGAAGCCGATCGTAGCGCCGTATTCCGGCGCCATGTTGGCGACCGTCGCACGGTCTGCCAGGCTGATGTTGGACAAGCCGGAGCCGAAGAACTCGACGAACTTGCCGACAACGCCTTTCTTGCGGAGCATCTGGGTCACGGTCAGCGCCAGGTCAGTCGCTGTCGCGCCTTCGGCCAAGCGGCCGGTCAGACGGAAGCCGATAACCTCCGGCATGACGAAGTACAGCGGCTGGCCGAGCATGCCGGCTTCAGCTTCGATACCGCCAACGCCCCAGCCCACGACGCCGAGACCGTTGATCATGGTCGTGTGGGAATCGGTGCCGACGAGCGAATCCGGATAGACTTCCGTGACGCCGTCTTTATTCTTCGTCGCAGCTACCGATGCCAGGTACTCCAGATTGACCTGGTGCACGATGCCGGTCGCCGGCGGTACGGCGCGGAAGTTATCGAACGCCGTCTGCGCCCAGCGAAGGAAGCGGTAGCGTTCTTCGTTGCGCTCGAATTCAACATCCATGTTGTATTGCAGAGCATCGGCGGTGCCGAAGGCGTCAACCATGACGGAGTGGTCGATCACGAGATCGACGGGAACGAGCGGGTTGATGCGCTTCGGGTCGCCGCCCGCCTTCTTCACGGTCTCGCGCATGGCGGCCAGGTCGACGACGACGGGTACACCCGTGAAGTCTTGCAGCACAATGCGCGCGGGGATGAACGGAATCTCCTTGTCGTCGCGTCCGTTCGCCCAGTTCGCGAGTTGCTTCACATGCTCCTGCGTAATGGCGCGGCCGTCGAATTGACGGATCGCCGCTTCAAGCAGCACTTTCATGGAGAAGGGCAGCTTGGAGACAGGGCCTGCGCCTTGCGCTTCCAAACCTTGCAGGTTGTAGTACCGGTACGTCTGGCCGGCGGCCTGCAGGTCTGCCTGAACCTGATACGGCAGGTTAGACAATAGAATCAGCCTCCTGAATTAGTTTCATACAGTGAAACTTGATTTCATAATTAATCCTCGAAATCAGTATACCGCTTGCAGCCTGCTCCGTAAAGATGTAATTCGCCTGAACGAGACGGAAATCGCAGGCATTCCACACCGAATCATAGACCGTATCCGGCGATTATCTCACATCTGATTAGGATACCACACCGGAAGCCGGATTCATCCGCACCTTCCGGATTCCGGCATGCGGGCCGTCCGGCGCGCATAAAATGAAAGGACGCAATCTGCACTAGGCGGAAGGGGGAAGTCCGGTGCCGGATCGGGAGAACGGTTGGCAGCAAGTGTTGGTGGACTACGTGAACGCGGTGAATGAAGACGGGCTGAACAGCCGGACGGAGCCGCTCCGGCGAGTGCACGATCCCGCCCATCGGGCACGCCTGGCACGGCGCTTCGAGGCGTTGTCCAGCCGGGAGCGGGACGAGAGCATGAAGCCCGTTCGCAGCGAGATTCGCGCTCGGCTGCTTCGCAAGTCGGAACGGAAGAACGACGGCGAATGCGATCTGCAGCTTCACCTGATCCGCTCCTATGAGCAGGATGGGGTGTCCTGGCAGGAGGAGCGGGTCGAGCTGGAGCGAATCCACTTCGTCCGAACGGGAGGCAAGTGGCGGATCGATCGGATCGATCCGCTGGTGACGGAGCGCAGCGCGGAGGCGTGGACGATAGACGAGAGCGGACCGGAGGCTTGGTGGGATCCCAAGGCGTCCATTCCCTCGATTCCCTACATTAATCCGACGGCGGCGACGAAGTTCAAGTCCAAAGTGCTGGCCGGTCCTTCGGCAGGCGCGATCGGCTGGGGCGACAGCTGGTCCGACTGGACTCGAAGAGGCATTCCATACCGCAGAGAATCGGCTGTCGCTTACGCGGAGAAGTGGTGGAACGAGCTGAATCCTGCTTATGTCGACATGGAGGTTAACTGCACGAATTACGTGTCCCAATGCATCTTTGCAGGGGGGGCACCGATGAACTATACTGGAAAAAGAGAATCGGGCTGGTGGTACAAGGGACGTACGAACGGCCAGGAGCTCTGGAGCTACAGCTGGGCGGTGGCCAACGGTCTGCAGCATTATTTGCGGCAGCCGCGGTCTGCCGGCCTTCGAGCGGAGGCGATGGATTCGCCGCTCGACCTGATGCTAGGCGACGTCATCTGCTACGACTGGGATGGCAGCGGCCGATTCCAGCACAATACGATCGTGACTGCGTTCACGCCTGACGGCATGCCGCTCGTGAACGCCAATACGGTGAGCAGCCGCCGCCGCTATTGGGATTATCGCGATTCGTATGCGTGGACGGAGCGGACCCGATATCGCTTCTATCATATCGCCGACGAATTCTAGGTGTCGGGCGACGACTTCTAAGGTGAAACCGGAGGATACCCATGGGACACAAAGTAAGAGTCGGCCTTGTCTACGGCGGACGCTCGGGAGAGCACGAAGTATCGCTTCAAACCGCGCTCGCGGTGCTCAAATCATTCGATTATGACAAATACGAACTCATTCCGTTCTATATATCGAAGACGGGCCAATGGCATTCGGGTCCGCTGCTGCAGGCTCCTCCTTCGGCGGTTGCCGAGCTGCAGTATGGCACGGTGAACGAAGCCGGCTCGGAGGACGGCGGTTTGCAAGCGCAAAGCCAAGGGCTGCAGCCGGTGCTTCGCGGCATGCAAGGCAGCGCGCTGGCCGCAACGGAAGCGAACGCAGGGGCGGACGAACGGGTTATTGACGTCATGTTCCCGCTGCTTCACGGCACGTTCGGCGAAGACGGCACGATTCAGGGGCTGTTCGAGATGGCAGGCATGCCATACGTCGGAGCGGGCGTGCTCGCTTCCGCGGCCGGCATGGACAAGGCCGCGATGAAGACAATGTTCGCGCAGGCGGGCCTGCCGCAGGTCGGCTATCGCTACTTCACCCGGTTCCATTGGAAGCGTGACCGGGAGAGCCTGCTCACGGGCATCGAGGAGAGTCTGGGGTACCCATGCTTCGTCAAGCCGGCCAACCTTGGATCGAGCGTCGGCATCTCCAAAGCGCGCGATCGCGAAGAGCTGATCGCGGGCATCGAGGAAGCTCTGCGTTACGACCGCAAAGTCGTTGTCGAGGAATTCGTCGACGCCCGAGAGATCGAAGTGGCCGTGCTTGGCAACGACGAGCCGCGCGCTTCGGTGCCGGGAGAGATCGTCAGCTCCCACGAATTCTATGATTATAAGGCGAAGTACACGGATGGCAAGTCCGTCATGGTCATCCCTGCCGACATTCCGCCGGAGACGGCGCAGGCTGTCCGAGAGATGGCTGTCCGCGCGTTCCTGGCAATCGACGGCTCGGGCCTGTGCCGCGCGGACTTCTTCCTGCGCAAGAGCGACGGGGCGCTGTTCATCAATGAAGTGAACACGATGCCGGGCTTCACCCCGTTCAGCATGTATCCGCTCATGTGGAAGGAATCCGGCTTATCCTACCGCGAGCTGCTGGATGAGCTGATCCGGCTGGCGATCGAACGCTACGAGGAGAAGCAGTCGATCGATTACGGCGTCGGCGAGTAAGCCGTTCTGCCTTCGGCGATGTGCCAATAGCAAGCCTTCGGCGGCGGAACGGCCTCGGAGGCTTTTTTTTTTCGAAGAGTCGGAATAATTCTTCTTAAGCCAACCCAAACGTCAGGCGTGGAAAGGGTTGTGCTATAATGCGGGTAAGAATGTTCCGCCAAATGGGCGAGAACAGGAGGATCAGTATGGGATTCCAGACCGAATTCAATTCCGTGTGCAAATTCAAGTCGGAGCAGGAGCTGTACGAGCTGCTCGAATACGGGCGCGGCAAAATGGTGAAGAAGAGCTTCCGCGTCTATCCGACCGGCCAGAAGGTGATCGCTTATGCTCCTGACAACAAGGCTGTCGCCATCGTTCGCATCGTCGCGTCGATCGCGGAGATCAACTTCCAAGGCGAAGAAGTGACAGAAGTGGAGATGGAGCTGGTTCGGCGATTAACCGATGAAGAATCTCGGATTCAGACCGCGCTTGCATACGAGATGTTCTTCGGCGAGCAAGCCAAGGGTTGACCGGCGGGCAGCCAGTGGATGCCCAGCAGTTAGAATAGGAGCGGGGAAAGTGAACGAAGCGCTCCGCGACAAAGGAATGAGTTCGCATGTGGCTGGCTTTGGCATGGGCAGCAATGGTACTGATCGGAGCGGTCTCCGCTGTGTTCGGAAGCATCGTAGGGTTAGGCGGGGGGATCGTCATCGTACCGTCTCTCGTCCTGCTAGGTCCTGCTTTATTCGAAGAGACGATTCCATCGCAGAACGCGGTCGGGACATCGCTTGCGGTGCTGATCTTCACCGCCTTGTCGGCGACTTGGACGTATAAGAAGCAGGGCAAGGTAGATTTTCGAACGGGATGGCTGTTCTTCGCAACGAGCGGCCCGGCGGCGATGGCCGGCGCTGCGGTGACGGAATACATACCTCAAGGCCCGTTCCAGTTGGCGTTCGGCTTGTTCATGCTCGTCATGTTCGGGCTTATGATCGCCAGGGAACGGATGAAGCCGCTTCAGATTCAATGGAGCATTCAGCGCACGTTCACGGACGGGAGCGGCAACACTTATTCCTACGGCTACAATCTGACGATGGCTTTGACCATCGGAGCGGGCGTGGGCATCGCCTCCGGTCTGTTCGGCATCGGCGGCGGGTCGCTGTTCGTTCCGCTAATGGTGCTATTGTTCCGGTTCCCGCCTCATCTGGCGACGGCGACTTCCATGTTCGTCATTCTGCTCTCGTCGGTGCTGGGAAGCGGCGTTCATCTATGGAATGGCAATATCGATGGCTATTTATTCCTGGCTCTGGCGCCAGGCGCGATCGTCGGCGGCCGGATCGGCGCGGTTATCGCGTCCAAGCTGAGCGGCAAGCAGCTGATGTGGCTGCTTCGGACGACGCTGCTGCTGGTGGCCGTCTACTTAATCATTAAGGGATTCCGAGAGATATAACAGCCTGCCGAGTCGATTCATCCGGGAATATCGCCGGAACGCGAAGGAGGACTATGACGTAAATAAAGGTAGCAAGGACAACTCGCATTCAAGGGATCTGCGATCATTCGCGTGGATTAATTATGATGTTATGGGGGATGGAAATGGATTCGATCATCGGTATAAAGAGCTTCACGGCCGTGGCCGTCAACAGCGCGTCCAAGGCGGGCGAATGGATTAAGAGCCGCATCGGACGCTTCGCGGAGCCGGATCTGAAATATTCGATGCACGATCTCGTGACGGAAGTGGACAAGGGGTCTGAGCGATTGATCCGCAATCTGATCGCTACCCATTTCCCTCAGCATTCTTTCCTGGGGGAAGAGGGAGTGGAGCCCGGCCCCGAGGCTTCGGCGAAGGCGCTGGAAGCCGTCGAAGACGCCGAGTACTTGTGGATCGTCGATCCGATCGACGGCACAACGAACTTCGTCCACGGTTTTCCGTTCTTCTCCGTGTCGATCGCGCTTGCCCATAAGGGGCAGGTGATCGTCGGCGTCGTCTACGATCCGTCCAAGGACGAGCTGTTCGTCGCGGAACGGGGCAAGGGCGCTTACGTGCATGGCAAGCCGATGAACGTGTCGAAGGAGCAGTCGCTTCGCCAGAGCTTGGTGGCCACCGGCTTCCCGGCGGACCATCAGATGGCGCTGCCGTTGAATCTGCGGCAGATCCAAGCGGTTGCGCCTCAGGTGCGCAACATTCGGACCGCCGGATCTGCGGCGTTGCATATGGCCTACGTCGCGGCGGGCCGGCTGAGCGGGTTCTGGGAGATCGGGCTGAACTCTTGGGATCTGGCGGCAGGCTCGCTGCTCGTTGAAGAGGCCGGCGGCAAGGTGACGGATCTGAACGGCGAACCGTATCACTTGGGCGTGCGCAATGTGGCCGCCAGCAATGGCGCGGTGCACGGCGAGCTCCTGAAGGCGCTGCAAGTCGAGTAGCGTCGATCAGGCGGCAGAGCTGGGAGGTCGGCAGGCTGGCACCGTCGGGAAGACGGCGGGCCGGTATTCGGCCTGAAGCTGGCGGATTCATGAAATGGCATTTATTCGACCATCCTACAAGAACGAAGGAGGCGGAGGCCGTGGAAGGGAACGATCAATCGCTGAACCTCAAGGCTGGAGAAGGGCAGGAGGAGCCGCAACTGGACGAAGCGGCTTCCGAGGCGGAGTTGGAGCTGGCTCGCCGACTGATGGGGGACGAGTCCGAGGTGCGGGACCCGGCGGAGGAAGCGGTGGCACAGCTGCCACCGCGCTGGGAAGTGCGAATCCAGACGACGCGGGATCCGGTCGCGGAAGAGACTGCGTTGTATCGCAAGATGGCCAAGGAAGTGGACGGCCGCTATGACGATGTGAGCGGCGGCGAGAACGGCAGCTAGCTGCTAGGACAGCAGCAATGACAGCAATTCACGCAGCAGAGACGCTTCCCCATCGGAATAAGAATATAGAGGCTCCCCGCCGGATTTCATTCTAAGCGGCATCCGGCGGGGGGCTTTTTTTGCTTGCAATCCGACGGAAGATGCACCTAGGCTGCTGTGCGCACTCACAATCATGAGAATCCTGAACATTCCCTCATATACCGCAATCTTCCGGCAGAGGTGAGATATGATGAATCAAAGAAAGGGGGATATGAACCTGACATATAGGCACGTCAATTCAAATATCTATTTAAGGAGGCAACTCGCATGAAGAGAGTGTATTCTTATTTGCTACTGTTAGCGCTTGGCGTTGTGCTGCTGATGGCTGCCGGATGCTCCAGCAATAGCGAGAATGCGCCTGCAGGCGACATGAGCACGGATACCATCCAGGAGGACGTTGGCTCTACAGCTGAGACACCGGCTGCGGATGGAAGCGACGCTGCCGGGAGCGACACAGCCGGCGACACATCGGACTCTGCCGACGCCAGCTCGTAACTCATCCATTCTGAGCCCCTGATCGGGGTCAACCAAAGGAGGACATTCATGATGCTTAGAGCGGTGGATGTCAATTTGGATGCGACAGAAATGGTGCTTACGCTGGAGAAGGAGCAATCGCCCAGAACAATTGAATACATCAAGATCGATCGGTTGGAGAAAATCACAGAACAGGTCAAGAAGCTATTTCGAACCGTTGAAGTACAGGGAGTCAAAGTGTCGGTCAAAGGGATGGACGAACCGATCGTTATCTCCAGCGACAAACTCGGAGATTACCAGCGTATCGAGGATTACTTGCTTCACACGGTGGCTGAGAAGTATGATGTGGCAGTCGAACAATAGCTCATTATCATAAATGGAAAAGGGAAAGTCCCCGAGCTTAACGGCTTAAGCTAGAGGACTTTCCTTTTTTGCCGTTTACCGGGCCGGCTCTCTTGCACCCCAACTCTTAGCGAGCGGTCTCCTTACCCTCAAGCCATCGCTTTGAACGAAGCTTCCGCCGCTTCCAGCGTAGCGTCGATGTCCGAGTCGGTGTGGGCCGTTGTCAGGAACCACGCTTCGTACTTCGACGGCGCGAGGTAGATGCCGCGCTCCAGCATCTCGCAGAAGAAGCGCGCGAACAGCTCGCCGTCCGTGTCCTGCGCTTCTTCGTAGTTCGTGACCGGGTGATCGCAGAAGTGAGTCGAGAACGAGCCGACGATGCGGTTGATCGTCAGCGGTACGCCATAGCGAGCGGCTGAATCGTGCAGCCCTTCCGTCAGCCGAACGGCCTGCGTGTTCATGCGCTCGTACACGCCAGGCTGCTGCAGCACCTCGAGGCAGGCGATGCCCGCCGATATGGATGCGGGGTTGCCCGCCATCGTGCCCGCCTGGTAGGCCGGGCCGAGCGGCGCGACCTGCTCCATCACTTCGCGCCGGCCGCCGTAAGCGCCGATCGGCAAGCCGCCGCCGATGATCTTGCCGAGCGCCGTCAGGTCCGGCTCGATCGCGGCCAGATCGGGGAACGCCGCGCCGAACGTCTGCGTGGAGCCGTAGTGGAACCGGAATGCCGTGATGACCTCGTCATAGATGACGAGCGCTCCGGCTTCCCGCGCCAGGCGGCAGACGCCTTCGAGGAAGCCCGGCTTCGGCATGACCATGCCGAAGTTGCCGACGATCGGCTCCACCATGACTGCCGCCACGTCGTCGCCCCAGCGCTCGAGCGCCAGCTTCAGCCCGTCCAGCTCGTTGAAGGGAACGGTGACGACCTCGCTCGCGATGCTGACCGGGATGCCGGCGCTGTCGGGAATGCCGAGCGTCGACGGGCCGGAGCCGGCCGCGACGAGCACGAGGTCGGAGTGGCCGTGGTAGCAGCCGGCGAACTTGATGATCTTCGTGCGCTTCGTCGCTGCGCGCGCGACGCGGATCGTCGTCATGACCGCCTCCGTGCCGGAGTTGACGAAGCGCACCTTGTCCATCGACGGGATCGCTTCCTTCAGCATGCGGGCGAGCGTGATCTCCAGTTCCGTCGCCGTGCCGTACAACGTGCCGTTCTGCGCGGAGCGCACGATCGCTTCGGTCACATGCGGATGGGCATGGCCGGTAATGATCGGGCCGAAAGCGGCCAGGTAGTCTATGTACTTATTGCCGTCCGCGTCCCAGAAGTACGCGCCCTGCGCCCTTTCCATGAAGACGGGTGCGCCGCCGCCGACCGCCTTGAACGAACGGGACGGGCTGTTCACGCCCCCGACGATATGCTGCTTCGCTTCCTCGTATAATTGTGCGGATCGAACTCTCTCCATGATCCGATAACCTCCTCTGATTCCTTGGGATAGAATGCAATGAGGGACCGTCTGAGTGACGGCCCCCTCGTCTGCGCCTAATTGGCTGCTTGTTTTCTTGCATCATGCTTCGTACAGGACGGTTCTTACAGGACGCCTCTTACAGGATACCTCTAATAGGCTTCCTTTTCCACACTGCGCCGACTCTGCTGCCTTGCGCCGCGCTTCCCGCCTACTCGGAATCCGCCGCCGACGGAGAAGCGGAGGCGGATGACGACGGCGTCTCCGTCTCGTCCTTGCCGAGCACTTCCTGCACGTAATCCTTCAGCTTCTCTTCATTCGTAATGCCGAGCACGGAATCGCCGCCGACCTTCATGTCCTTGAGCAGATTCATCGGCGGCAGCTGCGCCGACCCAGCCTGATGCGACTTGAAGCCAAGGCTCGCGAGCTTCAGCATATCGTTCGGCTGCAGGTTCGTCTCGATATAAGGCGTGACCTTGCTCAGAATGTCCGGCAGCCGCACGATGTTCCAGCCGCTCTGCAGCTTGTCGGCGACGGCCTTCAAGAATGCTCGCTGCCGCTCGGTTCGCGTGAAGTCGCTCATCGCGTCATGCCGGAAACGGACATACATGAGCGCTTTCTCGCCGTCGAGATGCTGCTGGCCCTTCTCCAGATGGATATCGTATTGATTCTTATCCGCCTTGGAGGAGTAATTCATATCCTTCTCCACGTAGAAGTCGACGCCGCCGATGGCGTCTACCAGCTTAATAAACCCTTGGAAGTCGACATAAACGTAATATTGGATATCGAGGCCCGTCATATTCCCGATCGTCTTCATCGCCAACTCCGGACCGCCCATCGTGATGGCTGCGTTAATCCGGCTGCTGCCGTGTCCGGGGATGGGTGCGTACGTATCACGCAGCACCGAGAACAGGTGAGCGTCCTTCGTCACCGGATCGAAGGAAGCGACCATCATCGAATCCGAACGGGCGACTTCGCCTTCCTTCAGGCCGCGATCGTCTCCGCCCATGAGCAGGATGTTGACGCGCTCGGTGCCAGTCCACTCCGGCGGCGCCACTTCCGGATCCTCCGTGAATTGGCTGAAGCGGGATTCGTCCGACGGCTTGGACATGTCGTCCAGCTGTTGGAAGCCGCTGTAGACATACCATGCGGTGAAGCATAGAGCGATTACCGCGACGCCAAGGACGCTGTACAACACCCAATGCCACCACCTGAGACGCTTCTTCTTCTTGGCTCTGGATTCGGATCTACTTTGCATCGGCATTATCCTTTCGCGGCGCGGCTAGCTAGCGCCGTTTGGGCGGAATGGTTAGTGTAATTAGATGACTTATTGTAAAATTATAAAGTTACACGACGGAAAGAATCAAGTTTTGTCGAAAATAGGAGGACCCTTACAGTCATGCTAGCAATCGATGTACATCAGCTGCGCAAGCAATTCAAAGTGCAGAAGAACCGCGAAGGCCTGAAGGGCGCCATGCTTGATCTGTTCAAGCGCGAGCATACCGAGGTAATGGCGGTTAAAGATATCAGCTTTCAGATTCCCCAAGGGGAGATATGCGGATACATCGGCGAGAACGGCGCGGGCAAGTCGACCACGATCAAGATGCTGACCGGCATTCTCGTGCCGACGTCCGGACGCATTCTGGTGAACGGCTTCGTTCCGCATCAGGAGCGAGAGCAATTCGTCGGCAGCATCGGCGTCGTGTTCGGACAGCGCAGCCAACTGTGGTGGGACATCGGCGTCATCGAATCGTTCCGCCTGCTCCGCAAGGTATACAAGGTGGACGAAGCCGACTTCAAGGCGCGGCTGGTCGAGCTGGTGGAGACGCTGCAGCTAGGCGATCTGCTCAACCGCCCGGTGCGCAAACTAAGTCTCGGCCAGCGGATGCGGTGCGAGCTCGTGGCGGCGCTGCTGCACAACCCGTCTATTCTGTTCCTGGACGAGCCGACGATCGGTCTCGACATCGTCGTGAAGACAGAGATCCGCGAATTCCTCAAGCGGCTCAACCGCGAGTACGGCACAACCATTCTGCTGACGACGCACGATCTGCAGGACATCGAAGCGCTCTGCTCCCGCGTCATTATGCTCGACGACGGCCGGATCATCTACGATGGCGGCCTCGAGGAGCTGAAGGAGCGCTGGGGCAAAGGACGCGAGGTGCAGTTCCAATTCACCGATCCGATCTCGCTCCTCGACGTATCCGGCTTGACCTCCGGATTCGAAGGCGTGCGCTGGACGAAGGAGAACGAGGTGACGGCGAAGGTGTGGATTCCGCGCGAGCTGAACGTGTCGGATGTGCTGTCCCGGGTCGTCGGATCGGCGGCGGAGATCAGCGACATTAAGATTTTCGAGACGAACACCGATGAGATCGTGCGCGAGATCTACAAGACCGGCAGCCCGGAGGCGAAGGAGCAGGCGAAGGAGGCTGTCCGTGGCTAGCGCTTATTTGGATTTTATTCGTATCCGCTTCTTAACGATGCTCGCTTATCGGGTAAATTATTACAGCGGCATCGTTATTTATGCCATCAACATCGGCGCGTACTACTTCATGTGGAAGGCCATCTACGGCAGCGCGGAGACGCTTGGCGGCTTCACGGTGGCGCAGATGACGACATACATCGCCGTCTCGTGGATGGCGCGGGCGTTCTACTTCAACAATCTCGACCGCGAGATCTCGAATGAGATTCGCGACGGCAGCGTGGCGGTGCAGATGACGCGGCCGATCTCCTATCTAATGGTGAAAATGATGCAGGGCCTGGGCGAAGGCGTGTTCCGCCTCTTGCTGCTCATGGTGCCGGGGATGATCGTTGTCACGTTTATGTTCCCAGTGTCGCTGCCGACCGACCCGGTTCGGTGGGTCATCTTCTTCGTCATGATCTGGTTCAGCTTCCTCATCAACACGCAGCTGAATCTCATGACCGGACTGTTCGCGTTCTTCGTGGAGAACAACGAGGGGCTCATGCGCATGAAACGGGTGCTCATCGACCTGCTGTCGGGCGTCATTCTGCCGATGGCGTTCTTCCCGGGCTGGGCGCAGGCGGCGCTGAACTGGCTGCCGTTCCCGGCGATCACGTACTTGCCGAGCTCCGTGTTCACGGGGCGGCTCGCCGGCGGGGACGTGTGGAACGCGCTTGCCGTCCAAGCGATCTGGTTCGCGGTGCTGATCGTGCCGATTCTGCTTATGTGGCGGGCAGCGCGCAGGCGGCTGTTCGTGCAAGGGGGGTGAGCCGGATGCAGCAAATGATTTTCAACCTGTCGTTGTTCCGGGAATACATCGCGAATTACATGAAGACGAAGCTGACGTACCGCGCCGACTTCTGGGTGGAAGTGTTCTCCGACCTGATGTTCTCGGCGACGAACCTGATCTTCATCTTCGTCGTGTTCCAGCACACGCCCGCGCTGGGGGACTGGAGCGAGGCCGAGGTCGTGTTCGTCTACGGCTACTTCATGATTCCGTACGGCATCTTCAGCACGTTCACGAATCTGTGGAACTTCAGCGAGCGCTATATCGCCAAGGGCGAGATGGACCGCATCCTGACGCGCCCGGCCGGATCGTTAACCCAGGTCATGCTCGAAAATGTGGATCCGCCCTCGCTCATCGGCTCGCTGATCGGGCTGTGCATCATGGGCGCCTCCTGGTCGCAGCTGGGGCTGGCGTTCCATTGGTACGATCCGCTCGTGCTCATCGTCATGACGCTCGGCTCCGTCCTCGTCTACATGGGACTGTACACCGCGCTCGCGACCATCTCGTTCTACACGGACGCGCCGACAGGCATCGCGCCGCTCATGTACAACATTCAGAACTACGGGCGCTATCCGATTCAGATTTATAATAAGGGCATCCGCTTCCTGTTGACGTGGCTGCTGCCGTTCGCGTTCGTCGGCGTCTACCCGGCTTCGTTCTTCCTGGAGCGGCACCGCGATCTCGTCATGGCTTGGCTGACGCCGGTCATGGGCGTGATCTTCTGGGCGATCGGGCTGTGGATATGGCGGCGCGGCGTGAAGCGTTACCGGGGAGCGGGAAGCTGAGCGTGAGTAGCTGAGCGTGAGTAGGACGGCGAGGGGGTGAAGCGGTGGCGGGGAACGGGGAGCTGAGCGTGAGCGGTGCGACGCGGCTTGAAGCGGTGCCGGGGAGCGGAGGGCGCACGTGGGCATGCTGCGCGGCAAGCGGGGGTGGAGTAAATATAGCGCAGTCGCACCCACGTCCCGCCCCTGCACACTTGCTCGTTGTAGCTTCCTCCACCCATACTCCCGCCCCACGTTGTTCTACACCTGCGCGGGTGGAGCAACTATCTCCTGCGGCATAACGGAACGTCGTTCCGTTATTCGGTATATCGGTAGCTTATTGTGCGCGATAACGGAATGGTGTTCCGTTATTCTAGCGTTTCAGAATCGTTACTTGTGAGAATGCGGCGAATAACGGAACGGTGTTCCTTTATTGTGGCGGCGGGCGGAATGGTGTTCAGTAATAACGGAACGCCGTTCCGCTATTTACAACGTGTGCTCCTTTAAATTACCTGCGTCCGTTATCGTATCGTGCCCCGTTAGGGGATATAGACGCGTGCGCCATATTCGGTTAACCGGTAGCTTCTGATTCTCACGCGGCCGCCGGCTGCTTCAAGCAGCTCCAGTTGAACCAACTCCTGCAACAATTCGCGCACGTACCGATCGCTCACCCCTAAGCAGATACTCGCTTCGGCCGGAGTGAAGGGACGCTGCAGGCGGCGGGCGAGGCGCATGATCTCGCGCTGCTCCAGCGCGAGGCTTCGGCTGGGCGTATCCATTGCAGTCAACCCGAACAGTTTGCCCATGGACTGCAGCACGAATTGCTGGCATGCCCGCGGGCGTTCGCGGATCTTGTCCAGACTGATGCGGAAGACGATCCAACCGTCCAGCACAAGTTCATTTTGCCGATCTAGATGGTATTCGTGCGTCCGGCGATTCAAATTCTTGGCGTGAGAGCTGAAGTCGTCGACTTCCCAACATACGCGATAAGGCGGGCGCAAGTAGGCAAAGTCCATATAGTAACAACCGTTCTTGTAGCTGCGTACCTCGTACTCCGCATAGAGATCATCGAAATTGCCGATCGCCGGATACCATACCGTCTCTACGAATAGTTTCTCGTTGTGCGAGTGGCCCTCCGCTAAGCGCCGGCGCGCTTCGCCTCTTAGGCTGCGCTTCTGCCGATGAAGCCACTCTTCATACCGTGCTTCGAACATGGATATCACTCTTTCCCAACGTACGCGAATGCAAAAAAGCCGCTTCCATCCCCCGATGGGGAAAGAGCGGCGTGCTTCGCGCGCGTGTTAATTTGTGGTTATATTCTACAGCAAGGGGAGAGGAAAGTCACTAGAGTTATAGGAACGAATGAGCGAGTATGATAAGCTGTACCCTAAATAAGAAATGCAAATGCTTCAAGCGAAAGGATCTTCCTATATGCCTCCAGAATCTCAAACGCAAATCGGCCGTACGGCACCGGACTTCGAGCTGCCCGCTATCGTTGAAGGCGGAGACGAAGCGATGGTTAGACTCAGCCAGTATCGCGGCAGCAAAGTCGTCCTGTTCTTCTATCCGAAAGACATGACCCCGGCCTGTACGCAGGAATCGTGCGATTTCCGAGATGCAGGCGCGCTGTTGTCGGCGGAGGACTCGAACACGGTCATCCTCGGCATCAGCACGAACGACTTGAAGTCGCATCGGAAGTTCGCTGACAAGTACAATCTAGGTTATCCGCTGCTTGCGGACGTTGAGCACAAAGTATGCGAGCAATACGGCGTCTGGCAGGAGAAGAAGCTGTACGGACGCGCCTACATGGGCATCGTTCGCTCGACGTTCCTGATCGATGAGAACGGCAAGCTGCTGAAGGAATGGCGCAGCCTGAAAGTGAAGGGTCACGTGGACGAAGTTGTCGAGACGATTCGCGCGCTGCGCGGAAGCAAGTAGAAGAGGTTGCTCAAGTCCCGGCTGCAGATCGCCTGCAGCATATCTCGTTAGCGGAAGCAGGTTCCGCTATTTCGGACCATCCACCTGCTCGCAGACACAGTAGAGGAACACAGTTCCGCTATTCGCCGTACTCTGTCGAGTAACCAACCTAAAACGCCGAAATAACGGAACGCAGTTCCGTTATCGCGCGGTTACCGCACCCCAGCATGCCAATAACGGAACGCCGTTCCGTTATGCGATAAAGGGGAGTTCTCCAACCAGTTAGAGCAAGAAGGGCGAAGCGACGGCAATGGCCGAAGCTTCGCCCTTCTTGTTTATCCCCCCGCCGCCATCGCCCGCCACCCGAAAAAACAGCACCTTACCTTGAATGAGGTGCCTGTTCATCGGTCAGCGGCGACTGTACAATGAGGCATATTGAAAGGGTTTACACTTATTCGCACTCATAACGGCGGGAGGTGCCCCACAAATGAACGCGAACGCAGAGGCGCCAAGCCCAGCGTCCGGGATGGTACCCGGCAGCGAGAGAAGGAAGAGCTGGCTGCGGAAGCTGTACAGGCAGCGGTACCTGCAAGTCATGGCTCTGCTCGGCGTGGCCTGGATGATTATTTTCAACTACATTCCGATGTATTGGACGACGATTGCCTTCCGCGACTACGACATTCTGCGGCCGATGTCCGAAGCGCCATGGGTCGGGCTAACGCACTTCAAAGAATTCTTCCAAGACGATTACCTGTGGCCTGTCATTCGCAACACGCTAGGCATGAGCTTGCTGAAGCTGATCATCAACTTCCCGCTGCCCATCGTGTTCGCGCTGCTGCTCAATGAGGTCCGATCGCTCCGGTTCAAGAAGTCGATCCAGACGATCTCTTACTTGCCTCACTTCCTGTCGTGGGTCATTCTAGGCGGCATTCTGGCCAACTGGCTGGCGGATGTCGGCATCGTCAACCAAATTCTGATGGGGCTCGGCTTCATCAATGAGCCGATCTTCTACTTGGCGGAACCGAACTACTTCTGGTCGATTGTCGTCGCCTCCGACCTCTGGAAGGAGCTTGGATGGTCCGCGATCATCTATCTGGCCGCGATGAGCGGCGTCTCGCCGGATTTGTATGAGGCAGCGACGATGGACGGAGCCGGGCGGTTCCAGAAAATGTGGCGTATTACGCTTCCCTGCATCAAAGGGACGATCGCGATTCTATTCATTCTCGCGGTCAGCGGCCTGCTGAATTCGAACTTCGATCAGATTCTCGTGCTTCGCAATTCGCTTAACGAGAGCACGAGCAGCGTCATTGACATCTACATCTACCAGGTGGGCATTCTGGATAGCCGCTTCTCCTACTCGGCAGCCGTCAATCTGCTCAAATCCTTGATCGCGCTCGGTCTGCTGCTCGGAGCGAATCAAATCACGAAGAGGCTGAACGGCACCTCTCTGTTCTGAGGCGAATCCACCGCGTGGAGAGCCCTACTTCAAGAAAGGCGGCGAATCTCATATGTTCTCTCTTAATCGCCGGACGGTAGGCGAAGCTGCATTCGATTGGGTGAACAATCTGCTGATGCTCATCATCTGCTTCGCGACGCTGTACCCGATCTGGAACGTGCTCGTCAACGCCTTCAACGACGGCACGGATGCCATGAGGGGAGGCATCTATTGGTGGCCTCGCCAGTTCAGCCTCGATAACTTTAAGACCGTCTTCGAGAGCAACGGCATTATGACCGCGATGGGCGTGACGGTGGCTAAGACGGTCGTCGGCACGGTGGTGCATGTCCTCTTCACCGCCATGGTCGCGTACGCCTACTCGCGCAGAGAGCTGATCGGACGAACCGTCTACATGGTCATCGGAACGATCACGATGCTCTTTCCCGGCGCGCTGATTCCGACATTTCTGCTGATCCGCGATCTTGGGATGATCGACCACTTCAGCGTTTATATCATTCCAGCCTTATTCAGCTTCTTCGATCTGATCATCTTCCTTAGCTTCTTCCGGGAGATTCCGGACGGGCTCATCGAAGCGGCGGAGATCGACGGCGCGGGCGACTTCACGGTCTTGTTCCGAATCGTGCTTCCCGTCTCCATGCCGGTCGTCGCGACGATTGCCCTGTTCCACGGCGTCTACCAATGGAACGATTACTTCACCGGAATGATCTATATCAACAATACGGACCTGCAGCCGATTCAGACGTTCCTCTTCCGCGTCGTCGCACAAGCGAGCTCCAATCAGATGATCTCGGCCATGCCGAGCGGCGTCGCGACGAACGTCACGAGCCAATCGCTGAAGCTGGCGACGATGATCGTCACGACAGCGCCGATCGTCATCGTCTATCCTTTCTTGCAGCGGTACTTCGTGAGAGGCTTCATGATCGGTTCGATTAAGGGCTGAGGCTGAGCGCACTTGCCGTATTCAACGCGTATCGACCGATCCGACCGTATCCGCCTTACCCTCCGCCTCCACCGGTTTGTCCGTCTCGCGCCTACTGCGCGGGCTGATAATATACGCAATTCATTCTATTCAAAAGGGGCCAAAAGATAATGGGAACCAAACGCAAGCTCTTGACCTCCCTGCTCGCTGCGACGACCGCTCTGTCGCTTGCCGCATGCTCCTCCGGAGGCAGCAACGCCGCGAACAACGGCAACGATGCCGGCAATTCCGCATCTCCGTCAGTATCTCCTTCGACGACGTCCTCCGCGTCGTCCAGCCCGCAAGCGGGCAGCGATCAGCCGGCTTGGCAGAAGGATACGTCGCCGATCACGTTCGACTGGTACATTAACTTCTCCTGGTTCAACTCGAAGTGGGGCGACGACGTCGTAGCGAAGTACGTCACGAAGAAGACCGGCGTCAGCATCAACTTCATCGTCCCGGCCGGCAACGAGACCGAGAAGATGAACACGATGCTCGCCTCCGGCTCGCTGCCCGACTTCATTACGATTGACGCTCCGAACGAGGCCGTCAAGAAGATGATTAACGGCGAGATGGTGCTGCCGCTGAACGAGCTGGCCGATCAATATGACGCTTACTTCTACAATGTCGCCGACCCGGCCAAGCTCGGCTGGTTCACACAGCCCGACGGCAACGTATACGGCTACCCGAACGCTTCGTCTTCGCCGGCCGACTATGAGAAGTACGGCCAGAACTTCACATCGAACCAGACGTTCGAAGTGCGCAAGGATATGTACGAAGCGATCGGCAGTCCGGACATGAGTACGCCTGAAGGCTTCCTGAACGCTCTCCAATTGGCGAAGGAGAAGTTCCCGGAGGTTGACGGCCAGCCGCTCATTCCGCTCGGCCTGCATGAATTCACCGACACCGGCAACTACTCGCTGGAGGATTATCTGCAGAACTTCTTGGCGATTCCGCGCCAGAAGGACGGCAAGCTGGTTGACCGCAAGCAGGATCCGGAATATCTGAAGTGGCTGAAGACGCTGCGCAAAGCGAACGAGATGGGCCTCCTCTCCAAAGACATCTTCATCGACAAGCGTCCGCAGATGGAAGAGAAGATCGCGCAGGGCCGCTACTTCGCGATGCTCTATCAACGCTCTGACTTCGCGACGCAGAACCTGTCTCTGTACCAGGAAGATCCGAACAAGGCCTACATCGCAATCGACGGGCCGGCGAACAGCAATCACGACCAGCCGACGCTGGCAGGTCCGGGCATCTCCGGCTGGACGGTGACGTTGATCTCGAAGAACGTCAAAGACAAGGAGCGCGCCATCGCCTTCTTGAGCTACCTGATCAGCGAAGAAGGCAACAAGGATCTGTTCCTCGGCGAGAAGGGCGTAACTTGGGATACCATCGACGGCAAAGACCAATTCAAGCCGGAAGTCGTGGAGCTGCTCAACAAGGATCGCACGGCGTTCGACCAGCAATACGGCGCGTCCTTCAAATACTGGATGCTCATGGACACGAACATGAACCTGCAGTGGGCTCCGCCGAGCGTCGATCCGGCGAAGCAGATGGAGGATTGGACGAAGGGCAAATCGATCAGCATGTCGGAATTCGACGGTCTTGATCCGTCGCCGGAGTCGAAGGAAGGCGTCGCGAACAGCAAGAACCTCCGGGAGTGGGGCAAGACGCTGCCGCAGCTGCTGCTTGCCAAATCGGATGAGGAATTCGATAATATTTTTAACAAATATTTGAATGGCCGTACCGATGTGGAAGCGGTGGATGCCGCGCGCCAAGCCGCATACGACGCGAATGTGCAGAAGCTTGAATCCTTAAATAAATAACGATCAGCACCGCAATCCGCGGCCTGGCCATCCCTCTCGGAATGGTCGGGCTTGCGGTCATTAATCGGCAGGATGTGAGCAGGTGGCTAGAACGGGGAGAAGCTGGGCCGCGACGATTCGTATTGCTATAGCAGGCTTGCCGATTCAGGCCAAGCTTATTTTATCGTTCGTGCTTATTATCTTCATCCCGATCGTCCTGTTCGGCTGGTATGTCTTGAACGGCATCTCCGACAGCGCCATCCGCGAGATTACGAAGAAGTCCGAGAACATCCTCGACATCGAGAAGAACAACATTCAGAACAACTTCGATCTGATGGAATGGACGGGACAGCTCGCCCTGACGGAGACCAATCGATCGATGAAGGATTACTTGAATTCGCAGGAGGAGATGGATACCGCCTCGCTGCTGGATTTCAAGAGGAATACGTTCAGCAGCTTCGAACGGTTCCTCAACAACAACCCGCGTATTGCGGCTGTTCGGCTGTATACGAGCAACCCGCATGTCTACGAGTTCTGGCCGGTTGTCCTGAAGGAAGAGCGGATCATGAACAAGCCTTGGTACAAGGCGGTCCTGCAACAGCAAGGGATCAACTGGTGGGAGATCCAGCACGACATCGACTTCTCGGCGATATCGCCGGACGACTCGGCAGGCGACGGGCCCTTCGTCTCCTTGCTCCGCGAATTTACGTACGAGGATCGGAAGACACATAACGGCGTGCTTGAAGTGAGCATGAACGTCAAACAGTTTTTCACCAAGACTTATAGCGTTCAAGAGCCAAGCTCCCAGCTGCTTGTCGTTGCGCGCGACGGGGAGATCTATACGGATGATCGGGCGCAAATCTTCCAGCGGGCGACGGCGCAAGAGTTAATTAGCAAGATTCCGCTTAAGCCGGAAGAGAGCGACAGCGGCGAACGCTTCGAATATAACGGCGGGTCGTATCTGGCTATTCAATCTTATGTCCCGCAGCTGGATATCCATCTGGTGAACGTCGTCTCCTTGGCGGACACGATGGCGGATCTGAAGCACACGCGCAACAATCTGCTGCTCATCGCGCTTATGCTGGCAGCCGTGCTGATCGTCATCTCGGCGTTCATGCATTCGCTTATTCTGAAGCGGCTCAAGGTGCTGCGCGATTCGATGAAGAAGGTCCGCAGCGGCGACTTCCACCTGGACGTGCCGGTATACGGTTCGGACGAGGTGGGCGAGCTCGGCCATCATTATCGGCAGATGCTGAGGAAGATCAACGAATTGATCGTGGACCAGGTCAACCGCCAGGCGGCGACCAAGGAGGCGGAGCTGCGTTCGCTCAAGAACCAGATCGATTCCCACTTCCTCTACAACACGCTCGAAAATTTAAAGATGCTGGCCGAAGTCGAAGGCCAGTATACGATATCCGATGCGCTGACATCGCTCGGAGGCATGATGCGGTACAGCCTGCAGTGGACGCACGACCGCGTCCGGCTGCGCGACGAGATCGAGCACATCCGCAATTACGCCGCCATCATGAACGTTCGATATGACGGACGGCTGGAGCTTCGGGTGGATGTGCCCGAGGAATGCATGGACCAAGAGGTGCTGAAGATGTCGCTTCAGCCGATCGTCGAGAATGCGGTCAAGCATGGGATGGACTCGCCGCGGCTGAAGGGCGGGAAGCTGACAATCGCGCTGTCGGCGGCGATCCGGCAGGAGCAATGCGTCATCGAGGTGACGGACAACGGCAAAGGCATCCCCGAGGAGCGGCTAAGGCGTCTCAACCGGATGCTGCGAATGGACGAATCCGATTACCGGGAGCTTCGCGAGATGTTTGGCCAAGGACAGAGGGAGGGCGGCGGCAGTGGAAGTGGAAGCGGCATCGGCCTGCGCAACGTCGACCAGCGCCTCGTCATGTCCTATGGACAAGAGAGCGGCATTCGGATCGAGAGTCTCGAAGGAAGCTACACTCGCGTCGTGATGACGCTGCCCAAATTCAATTGGACCGGAGGAGAAGGCCGATGAAGCGCAAATTGGTCATTGCCGACGACGAGACGAATATTCGGCTGGGCTTGCGCGCGATGATCGAACGGCAATATCCAGAACGTTACGAGATCGCGTTCGCGGAGAACGGCAGCGAAGCGCTCTCGATCATCGCGGCCGGAGGCGCGCACCTGCTCATCACGGATATCCGCATGCCGGTCATGGACGGCATCGAGCTGCTCGAGCAGCTGCAGCATCAGCCGGAGCGGCCGGAGGTTGTCATCCTGAGCGGGCATGACGACTTCCCTTACGCTCAAGCCGCTATTCGCTATCAGGCGAAGGAGTACTTGCTGAAGCCGATCGTGCGCAGCGAGCTGTTCGCAGTGTTGGAGCGGCTGGAGGAGGAGCTGCGGCAGAAGGACGAGCGCGCCTCTGATGCGGAAGGGCAGCGGATCGTCGACAAGCAGACTCGGCTGGCGCAGGTGCTGCAGCGGGAGAGCATCGCGGAGAGCGAACTGCGCAGCCTGCTGCTGGAAGCCGACATGGGCTGGCTGGACGGGGAATACACCGTCGGGATTCTGCGTCCGCCTGCAGGCACGACGGAGGCGCCGGCCCTATTCTCGCGGGTCGAGCAGTGGCTCGGCGGTCAGTCGGACTGGGCAAGATGCAGCCTTCGCGAAGGCGAGAAGATCATCGCCGCGCGGGATCCCGCATTGTTCTCCGGCATGCTGGAGCAGCTCGCGGACCATGTGCAGGGCCGGCCTTGCCTGGCTCTCAGCTCCAGAGCGACCGGCATGGGGCAGCTGCGGCTCGCGTACAGTCAGGCGCGGCAGGCATCGAAATATTATCTGCTATATCCGGATCTGGAGTCCATCGAATACGATGTCGTTCGCAATCTCAACTCGCGCTGCCCGTTGCCGACGGAACCGATTCGCAAGATCGCCAATCTGATCGGCATGGGACGCCTGCCGGAGATCAAACGGCTGCTTCAGCAGACGCTCGATATCCGCTTCGTCTCCCGCTGCGAGATCGGTTATTTGATGGCGATCAGCCGCTTGTTCAACGAAGAGGTGTTCGACAGGGTGTTCCGCACGTACGGCGAGGAGTCTGTCGAGATTCTCAGGCTGTACAAGAAGGCGGGGCACATCGACAACTTCGACCGGTTCCACGACTATTACCACCACGTAGAGCAGCTGCTCGAGCGGCTTGACGAATATGTCGCGCGCGTCCGCTCCGTTCACGCGGAACGCAAAGACATGCAGCGAGCCGTCGATTATCTGCACGAGCATTATCGGGAAGACGTCAATATGGCGGTCGTATCCAATTATATATCCCTTAACTATACGTACTTCAGCGAGGCATTCAAGGAATTCACGGGAGAGAGCTTCTCCGTCTACTTGCGGAAGCTGAGGCTGAACAAGGCTAAAGAACTGCTAGCGAAGACGGATCTGAAGGTGTATGAGATCTGCGAGCTGTCCGGCTTCGAGAGCGTGAAGCACTTCACGAGAGTGTTCAAGGAATCCGAGGGTATCACGCCGGTGGAATATCGCAATCGCATGCTCGTATGACCGATTCGATGCAGGGGAGGGGCAAGAAATGGGAGATGGAATGAGGGCAGGAACTGGAGCGGAAGCAGGAATTGGATCGGGGACAGGCGCGGGAACCGGAACGAGAACGGGACAGACGGAAGTGGACGGATGGGTGCGCGCAGAGGGCAAACGGCTGGTGAACGGCAGAGGGGAAGAGTTGATGCTGCGCGGAGTCGGCCTTGGCAGCTGGCTTCTGCCGGAAGGCTACATGTGGAAGCTGCCGGAGGGAGGCGATCGTCCGCGCCGCATCGAGCGGATGTCGGCGGAGCTCGTCGGTGCCGAGGAGGCGGCCGGCTTCTGGGAAGCGTACCGCGAACGGTATATAGCGGAGGCCGATATCCGGCGGATCGCGGAGGAAGGCTTCAACTCCGTTCGTGTGCCGTTCAACGCGCGAATGCTGCTGGAAGGGGACATTGACGGAGGGCTGGAGAGGAAGGCGGATGGCGAGCCGGGCGGAGGGTTGAGCGGAGAGTTGCATGGAGAGCAGAGCGGAAGGCTCGGCAGCGGACTGAATAGCGAAGGCTACAACGAGCGCGCCTTGGGATTGCTGGATCGCGTCATCGAATGGTGCAAGCGCTGGAACGTGTACGTCATCCTCGACATGCATGGCGCGCCCGGCGGCCAGACGGGGGCGAACATCGACGATTCGGAGAACGACCAGCCAGAGCTGTTCATCCGCGAGGAGTACCGGCAGGCGGCCATCGACATGTGGCGCATGCTGGCCCGACGTTACCGGGACGAGTGGATCGTCGCCGGCTACGACCTGCTGAACGAGCCGCTGCCGGACTATCACGGCGCATATCATGGCGAGGTTCAGTCATTGTACCGCGACATGATTCGGGCGATACGGGAGGAAGACGCGCGCCATCTGATCATTCTGGAGGGCGTGCATTGGTCGACGGACTGGTCCATTTTCACCGAACGGTTGGACGATAATGTACTCTACCAATTCCACAAGTACTGGAACAACCCGGATACAGAGAGCATTCAGAAGTACCTGGACTTCCGAGACGAGTGGGAGGCTCCGATCTGGATGGGCGAAGGCGGGGAGAACGATCTCGACTGGTACGCCGGCGCGTTCCGGTTGTTCGAGGATCACGGCATCGGCTGGAACTTCTGGACGTGGAAAAAGATGGACACCCGCAACTCCCCCTGTTCAGTCGCGCGTCCGGAGGGCTGGGAGAAGCTCGGCACATATTTGGAAGGCGGAGAGAAGCCGTCTCGCGAGGAGGCGAGCCGGATCTTGACCGCGTATCTGGACGGGCTGCCGCTGGAGGCTTGCCAATATCGGCCGGAGGTCGTCCGGTCGCTCTTCCGCCGGCTGCCGGTGCGTATTCCGGCGATCCATTACGGCTATCAGGGAGCCGGCATCGGCTTCGGCGTCGCCGTACGGAGCGAATGGGAAGCCGGCTACCGCGGTGGCGATGGCGTGGAGATCCGCTATGTGGACGGCGCCCCGCGAACACCGCCGACCGAGCCGGGCTGGCACCGCTGGGATACGGGCATCGGCCTGTGCGTGCAGATTGCCGCTGGCGATTGGCTAGCCTATGACTTCACGGTTGGGCAGAGGGAGGAAGCGGCAAGCTATGCAAGCGTGACAGAGCCGGGGCCGGGGCCGGGGCCGGAAGAGGCAGCAGGGGTCGAAGAGGCAGCAGCGACAGCTGCAGCGGAGACGGCGAAGGCAGAGCGGGGAGAGGCAGATGCGGCGCTGTTCCGGCTGACGCTTCGATTGGCGGCCCCGGAAGCGCCGGCGGTGCCGGCAATAGTCGAGGCGGCCGTCGATGGAACGGCGATCGGCACCGTGAGTTCGGCATCGGCGGAATGGATGGAGGCTAGGATTGACCTGCCGCCGCTGGCGACGGGCGAGCATCGAGTCGTACTGAAGGCGTGCGAAAGCGCGGTCAGGCTGGAGTCGCTGACGTTCGAGCGGGCTTAAACGTAAGCGCGATGCGATAACGGAACGGCGATCCGTTATTACTGGACACCATACCGCTCGCCGTCACAATAAAGGAACACCGTTCCGTTATTCTTCGCAGTCGCACAAGTAACTAACTCAAAACGCGCAAATAACGGAGCGCCGTTCCGTTATCGTGCATAAATGGTTATTCATCTCGTTAATAACGGAACGCTGTTCCGTTATGCCAAAGGAGACAGTTACTCCAAACCCGCAGGAGCGGGAGCGAGCAAGTACGGAGGAATGCGAGGGGATCGACTGCGCTTCAGTTACTCCAATCTCCTGCGAGCAGGGGCGAGCGGATGCGGGGTTACATGAGACGGAATCGCGTGCGAGTGCCCCGTAAGCCGGCAAGGCGGGTTGCATGAGCTGCCAGCCTGGCGGCGGCAACCTATGGCGACCGCTGTCCCCAGCTCCCTTCGCCTTGACGCTGCCGAACGCGCACCGCTATAATTGACATCAATTAATGGAATGACCCCAGCAAATTGACGTCGATTCGCGCGTTCCAGTCAGCCGGAACGACCGTTGTTGCATTCCTTCAGGAGGCTCGGTTAGCAAAGTGAACAACAATCCGCATGAAATGATCGTCGTGCTCGACTTCGGCGGCCAGTACAATCAATTGATCGCGCGCCGCATCCGCGATCTTGGCGTCTACAGCGAGCTGCTCCCGTACAACACGAGCGCGGACAAGCTCCGCGAGCTTCAGCCCAAGGGCATCGTCTTCTCCGGCGGCCCGGCTAGCGTCTACGCGGAAGGCGCGCCTTCCGTCGATCCGGGCGTCTACGACCTCGGCGTGCCGATTCTCGGCATCTGCTACGGCATGCAGCTGATCACCCATCAGCAAGGCGGCAAGGTGGAGCCTGCATCCAAGCGTGAATACGGCAAGTCGGACGTGGACTTCACAGCCGACAGCCGGCTTATCAAAGGGCTGGAGAGCCGCCAGACGGTCTGGATGAGCCACGGCGACCACGTCACCGAGCTGCCGGCCGGCTTCAAGGTGGACGCGAGCACGGAGCATGCGCCTGTAGCGGCGATGAGCCACGAAGAGCGCGGGCTGTACGCGGTGCAGTTCCACCCCGAAGTGCGCCACTCCGTCTACGGCAACGAGATGATCCGCAACTTCCTGTATGAGGTTTGCGGCTGCCATGGCGATTGGAGCATGTCGACGTTCATCGAAGATACGATTCGCGACATCCGCGAGCAAGTCGGCGACAAGAAGGTGCTATGCGCTCTGTCCGGCGGCGTCGATTCGTCCGTCGTCGCAGCGCTCATTCACAAGGCGATCGGCGATCAGTTGACGTGTATGTTCATCGACCACGGCTTGCTTCGCAAAGGCGAGGCCGAGAGCGTCATGGAGACGTTCGCCGGCAAGTTCGAGATGAACGTCGTGAAGATTGACGCCAGCGAGCGCTTCCTCGGCAAGCTGCGCGGCGTCTCTGACCCGGAAGAGAAGCGGAAGATGATCGGCAACGAGTTCATCCGCGTTTTCGAAGAAGAATCCGCTAAGTTTGACGACTTCGCGTTCCTCGCGCAAGGCACGCTGTACACCGATATCGTCGAGAGCGGCACGGCTACGGCACAGACAATTAAGTCGCACCACAACGTAGGCGGCCTGCCGGAAGATATGAAGTTCAAGCTTGTCGAGCCGCTGAAGGCGCTGTTCAAGGACGAAGTGCGCAAGGTCGGCACGGAGTGCGGCCTGCCGGATGTGATCGTCTGGCGTCAGCCGTTCCCTGGACCGGGCCTCGCGATTCGCGTGCTTGGCGAAGTGACGGAAGAGAAGCTCGAGATCGTGCGCGAATCCGATGCCATTCTGCGCGACGAGATCGCCAAGGCGGGCCTCGACCGCGAGATCTGGCAGTACTTCACGGCGCTGCCGAACATGAAGAGCGTCGGCGTCATGGGCGACGGCCGCACGTACTCTTACACCGTCGGCATCCGCGCGGTCACCTCGATCGACGGCATGACGGCCGATTGGGCGCGCATCCCGTGGGACGTGCTGGAGAAGATCTCCGTGCGCATCGTCAACGAAGTGAACAACGTCAACCGGATCGTCTACGACATCACGTCGAAGCCGCCGGCGACGATCGAGTGGGAATAAGAGGGCATCGAAAATCGAAAGCCGTCAGAATCGCTGATCCAGCGGTTGTGGCGGCTTTGTTCGTTCTGTCAGCTAAAGGAATACGACCACATTGCCGCCGCCGACCCCAGAATGCACGCGTGCAGAGACAGGCCTGCTGCGCCTTCGGAATCCAGGATGGCATCGCGGAAAAATCCATAAAATGTAATGAATCCACTATGAATCGAGATCAAACTGCGAAATTCCCGAACTTAATAGTCGAAAAACCACAAAAAAGTTCGTAAAAACGGTTGACGGCGCATGGCATTGTACCTAGAATGAGAGAGGACTCATAATTGAATCGTGCTTCGTATAATCCCGGGAATCGGCCTGGGAGTCTCTAGGGATCACCGCAAATGATCCGGCTACGGAAGACGATAGAGCAACCGCCAGGGGAATGACGCGCGATCTCCTTTGGTATGCTTTGTCGTTGGTCGGCGAAACCTAGAAGAGACATCTTCTAGGTTTTTTTGCCTTTAGCGATTCATTTATCCATCCTAATCATCTGACCAAACTTAAGGAGGACATGCACGAGCATGGACAAGTTCTTCAAGTTGAAGGAAAAGGGCACGAACATCCGCACGGAGATTATGGCCGGCTTGACGACGTTCTTCACGATGGCGTACATTCTGGCCGTCAACCCGACGGTGCTCAGCCCATCGGGTCTCGACGCTTACGGCATCTTCCTCGCGACGGCGCTGGCGGCCGGCATTTTCACCCTCGCCATGGGTCTGTTCGTGAACTTCCCGGTAGCTCTCGCTCCAGGCATGGGACTTAACGCGTACTTCGCGACGGTAGTCGTCGCTTCCGCGGCGACCGATCATCAGATCAGCGCTTCGATGGGACTTGCGGCGGTATTTATCTCGGGCATTATCTTCCTGATTCTGACGGTAACGAAGGTTCGGCAGATGCTGATCGTCGCCGTTCCGGACAGCCTCAAGCACGCGATTACGGTCGGCATCGGCCTGTTCATCACGCTTCTCGGCTTGAAGAACAGCGGCGTGCTGACGATCTCGCTTGACGCCTTCGGCCGCGACTTCGCGCAAGGCTCCTATACGAACCTCGGCGGCAGCGAGACGGTTATGCACATGGGCGATCTCGCGGATCCAGCGGTATGGCTGACGATCGTCGGCCTGCTGATCATCGCGGCTCTCATGGTGCTTCGCGTTCGCGGCGCGATTCTGATCGGCATCGTGCTGACGACGCTGATCGGCGCGATTCCGGGCGTAGACGTGACCGACTTCGGTTCGCTCGCGAACCAGAAGTGGGTTCCGGATTTCCGCGAATTGAACTTCTGGGATTTCGACTTTAAAGACTTGCTCACGACAGGCCTGCTGTCTGCCATCGCCACGTTCACGTTCGTCGAGCTGTTTGACACGTTCGGAACGCTCGTCGGCACAGCGAACCGCGCCGGCTTGCTGAAGAACAAAGATGAAGGCCACAAGCGCATCGGCAAAGCGATGATCGTCGATTCCCTCGCCGTCAGCGGCGGCGCTATGCTCGGCACGAGCACGATGACCGCCTTCGTCGAGAGCTCCGCTGGCATCGCCGAAGGCGGACGCACGGGCCTCACGTCTTCGACGACCGGCGTGCTGTTCCTGCTCTCGCTGTTCATTGCCCCGATCGCGCTGCTCGTGCCGACTCCGGCAACCAGCGCCGCGCTGATCATCGTCGGCGTGCTGATGGTGCAATCGATCAAGGAGATCGACTTCAGCGACCTCGTCATCGGCATTCCGGCGTTCCTGACGATTGCCATGATGCCGTTCACGTACAACATCGCTAACGGCATCTCGTTCGGCATCGTATCGTACGTCGTGCTGGCCGCTCTGTCCTCTTGGATCGGCAAGAAGAAATACAGCGTGCACTGGCTGATGTGGATTCTGTTCGTCCTCGTCATCGCAAGATATATCTTCATCGGTTCGGAAGGGTAATGGATCGAAGCTAGTTGGCATTGCCCAAGCATGACAAGCTATATTGCGGCAACTAAGAGAGGCCGATCGGGTTCGCCCCCGATCGGCCTCTTCTTGTCTTCGGATCATCATTCGGATCAATTATTAGACGGCATGAATCCGATCAGATGAATCGGAAGCTGGAGATCCGCAGCCCGGCGCTTGGCGCAAGCACGATATCGCAGCGTCCGAGCAGCGGCTCGACCGCGCACGTAACGGTATGCCAGCTTTGCGCGCCGCCAGTGGCAGGCACTTGGCAGACGCCGACAACCGTCTCCTCGCCGCCTGCGGCGCTCCGGAGCTCGATTACGCCGTCGCCGTCAGCCGCAGATACCCGCGCTTCGAAGCAGACAGCGCCGCGATCGCCGAATTCAGCATCGCGATAGCGCAGCCAGGCGCCTACCCGCATAGAAGCGGCGCTGCTGCCGCCTTCGCGGCACTCGTCGATAATGACACCTTCGTACTCGTCATAGCAGACTGCCGCTGTCGGCATGCGCAAATTGCGCGGCGGCACCTGCTCGCCGGCGACCTTGAGCTCTGCTGCGAGGACGATGTCCGCCGATGAACGTCCGGCCATCAGCCGCCAGGTGCCGGCTTCCAAACACCAGCGGTCGCGCGTCACATCCCAGAAGGCCAGCTCCGCGGCGTTCACGGTGAACTGCACCGCCCGGCTCTCTCCTGCTTCAAGCGCAATTCGGCGGAATCCGAGCAGCTGCTTCAGCGGCCGCTTCACGCGCGAGCTGCCGGCGGCTCCATAGAGCTGCACGACTTCCTCGCCGGCTCGTTCGCTTGCATTGCGTACGGTGACGCTGACAGTCACTTCCTCATGCTCCCCTATGGTGGAGCGATCCAACTGCAGGCTGCTGTATTCGAACTTCGAATACGTTAAGCCGTGCCCGAACGGATACAGGACATCTCCAGGGAAGTAGCGGTAAGTCCGTTCGCCCTTGATAATGTCGTAGTCCATGAAGTCGGGCAGCTGATCGACCGAACGGTACCAGGTCATGTTAAGCCGTCCCGCCGGCGCGTAGTCGCCGAACAAGACGTCTGCGACCGCATGGCCCAGCTCCGGACCGGCGTGTGACGTGTACAGAATCGCCGGGACGTGCTCGTCCGCCCAATTGACGGCGAACGGATAGCTGCCGACGATGACGACGATCGTATTCGGATTCGCCGCGTATACTTCGCGGATGAGCCGCTCTTGCGCTTCCGG
>NZ_JACJVN010000066.1 GCF_014212015.1 Cohnella lubricantis
CGTTGTGCCCCATCCCGCCAGCGGACTGCCGCAGGTGATGCTGCAGCCGGGAAGCTGGCTGGAGCGGGGCGGCGGAATGAGCGGATGAAGTCGATCAGATCGACTACATGAGCAGGAATGCGGCGGAATGAGCGGATGAAGTCGATCAGATCGACTACATGAGCAGGAATGCGGCGGAATGAGCGGATGAAGTCGATCAGATCGACTACATGAGCAGGAATGCGGCGGAATGAGCGGATGAAGTCGATCAGATCGACTACATGAGCAGGAATGCGGCGGAATGAGCGGATGAAGTCGATCAGATCGACTACATGAGCAGGAATGCGGCGGAATGAGCAGATGAAGTCGATCAGATCGACTACATGAGCAGGAATGCGGCGGAATGAGCGGATGAAGTCGATCAGATCGACTACATGAGCAGGAATGCGGCGGCGTTGTCGGGCGAGCGTCATCTATCCTGAGTCAGGGGGATAACGGCCTACTTCCCCCGGTTACGGCGCTTGAGACTCAAACGAGCGGTCGTAAACTTTTTTTGACGATTACCAATCGATATGAAGTTACGAAATGTAACATCAAAATGAATATTTCGCAGCCCCCAGCCTCTTGTCCGCAAGAGGTTTTTTGTCTGTTTGTCCCTATTTTGCTCGAAAAAATAGGCTTTTCCGAACTGAACTGAACGGGCTCTATGGCGAAACTTTCTGTATCCGAACTGCGTTTTATGGTCAGCATTTCCAATTCTAACATGTGAGCTCGGCTCACGGACAAAGGAGGATGCAGATGGCTCTATTACGCAGGACGCTGATGTTCGTGCTGATGGTCGCGCTGATCTTGCCCGCTTGGTCGGCGGCGGGAGCGGCGCAGACGCTGACGACCGAGCAGAAGTACGATGTCCTGAAGCAGAAGGGTATCTTCACTGGGTTCGAAGACGGCAGCGCAAGACTGGACAGCTCCATGACGCGGGAGCAGTTCGCCGCCGTTCTGTTCCGGCTGTGGGGAATGGAGGAGGAGCAGCCGTCGAAGGCGAGTTATGACGATGTGCTCCGATCGCGATGGTCCTTCGGCGAGATTGAAGCGGTCAGCCAGGCGGGATTGATGAACGGCATGGGCAACCGCAAGTTCTCTCCAGCCAGCAACGTGACGATCGAGCAGCTTGCCACGATTCTCGTTCGGGCTTATGGCTATTCCGGCTCAGGGACGGTCGTGACGGGGAAGGTGTCGGCTTGGGCGAGGGCATCGGTCGGTAATGCAGTCAATCAAGGCTATATTCCGCCGCAGACTGATTATACGGTTCCGGCGACGCGCGCGCTGCTCGTTGAGGCCGCATATGCCGCGTATCAGCAGATGATCGGCGGACAACTGGACGTCAAGGCGGTTCAGCCGCTCTCCAACAACGTCATCCAGGTTACGCTGAATAAAGCGATCAGCAGCATCGATCTGTCCCACTTCTCGCTCCGCAATGAACAAGGCGGTACGGTTCCTATTCTGAACGCGGCGCTGACATTCGACGGAATGATCGTGACGATCACGACGGGAACGCAGGTGGAATCGATGATCCACACGCTGTACATCGACGGAGAAGGCTGGCGCTATACTTCGCAGACGATTGACAATAACGACGATGACAATCGCGACCGAACGAGACCGTCGATCGTCAAGCTCACGAACAGCCAAGGACTCTTGCAAGTCACGTTCAGCGAGCGGGTGAACGAATCGACGGCGACTGATTCGGATAACTACGACATCCTCTCCGGCGGCCTTGACTTGCTGTGGTTCGATCTGTCCGACGACGGCAAGACGGTGTCAATCGGCACTTCGCGGCAGGACGCTGGCGAACGGTATCGTCTCAGCGTGAGCGGCGTCAGAGACTTGGCGGGCAACGTCATGTCGACGCGCAGCGACCTGTACTTCACCGGTCTCGATGATCGTACGAAGCCGACGGTCGCCTCCGTGGCGAGCCAGAGCAACAGCACGGTCAAGGTAGTATTCAGCGAGAAGGTGGACCGGAACGACGCGCAGGATACGCGCAATTACCAACTTAGCTACGACAACCAGAACCAGCGGAACAACCGGAATAATAACGGGCTTCGCATCAATCGGGCGACGCTGGCAGACGACGGCCGGACGGTCACCTTGTATACGAGCGAGTTGAATGAAGACCGGCAATACAGCCTGACGATCCGAGACATCGCCGATCTGTCCGGCAATACGATGGACACGAAGACCTTCTCCTTCACCTATGACCGGATCAAGCCGTTCGTTCAATCGGTGCAAGTGCTGGAGAATTCGGTCCTTAGCGTGAAGTTCAGCGAGAAGGTGAACGAAGCGCAAGCGGAGAACCGCGGCAACTACAGCATTGATAACGGCCTCACGGTCCAGAGCGCATATCTGGAGAACGGGGACACCGTGCTTCTGACGACCTCCAAGCAGAGAGACGCCACCTTGTACCGCTTAACGGTGCGCGGCATATCGGACCTGTCCGGCAACGTCATGGAGACGCAGTCCGACCTCTTGTTCGGCGGATTGGTCGACCGTACGCCGCCTACGGTGACCGCCATCTCGGCGGGATCGAAGAAGATCGAGTTGACGTTCAACGAGCGGCTCGATTCGGGCACGGCCAACCGGGCGGCCAACTATCGCTTGGATGGCAGCCTGTCGGTGACGGGCGCTCAGTATGACGACGCGAAGCGGACCGTGACGATCTCGACCGGCGATCAGACGCCGGGCAAGGTTTATACGCTGACGATCAACAACGTGAAGGATCTGAGCGGCCTGCCGATCACGGCGAATACGAGCCTGCAGTTCGTCGGCGCTGCGTCCGCTGCGGGCTCGATCGCGCTTCAAGCGATCGCCGTCGTCGACCAGAATACGGTTCAGGTAACGTTCAACAGAGCTCTCTATGACGAGGATGTGCGGCAGCTCCGTCTGGCGGTCGTGAAGGACAACGGCCAAGACCTATCGAACAACGGCTGGCAATCGTACGTATCGCGCAAGTCCGGTTCGGACAACATCGTGACCGTTCAGTTCCGAACCGATAAGAGCAACAACCCGGCATTGTTCCTGCCCAGCCACGTCTACACCGGCAAGGTGTCGGGGATTAACGGTCTTGTGACCAAGGACGGGGCTGACCAGAAGCCGTTCGCAGGAACGGAGACTGCGAACAGAGCTCCGTATGTCACGCAAGCCAAAGCGCTTAACCGGGGAGCCGTACAAGTGACGTTCAGCGAACCGGTTCGCAATATCGGCCCCGAAGGCTTCCGGATCTTCCGGAACGACGGGCATGAGCTCGTCGTCGGCTCCGATAGCCTGAACAATCGCGGAGCGATCGTGACGGAAGCGGTGCTGTATCTGGAAGACGATCTGCAGTCGGGCTATACGTACCGGCTTCAGCCTCAAGCGAGCATTACGGATGCGGCCGGTTGGAACGCGATCCAGACGCGTACTTCGGACGGGAATCCCTATGAGGTGACATTCGCGGGAACGTCGGCAGCAGATACCGCTCCCCGGATTACCCAGGTCGTCTCGAACGACCGGTATACGTTCAGCGTCAGCTTCAGCGAGCCCGTCCGCATCGGGGACGGGAACGGATTCACCGTCTATAATTCTACGGATCGGGAAGACGTCAATATCGACAAGCGGGGCTATGCGGTCTACGTACCGTCCGGCGACCGCAAGTCGTTAACGGTGTACTTGAACGCCGAGACAGGGCAGATGCTGGAGTCTGGCAAACGCTACGTGCTGCGTCTGGACACGAATGAGACTTGGATTGCGGACGATCAGGGCACTCCGCTTCAAGGCGTCTCGAGCTCCGGCACGATCGAGGTTGCCTTCACTTCTAGAGGAGCGGACCAGTCCGGACCTGCGATCTCGAAGGTCGAAGCGCGCGGTTCTCTGATTCTGGTCACCTTCAATGAAGCCATCACAGGCTATTCGAACCAGACGGACTTCTTCGATATCCGGATCGCCGGCAAGGATGTGAAGCCGACCTCCGGTTCGTTGCAAGGACAGACGGTGGTGCTCAAGGTTCCGGAGATGACTTCGGGGCAGATCGGTACGATCCGCGTCTCCTCCAAAGGAGCAGATGCGATCCGGGATTACAACCGGCTCAGAGCGGCGACGGACGAAGTCGTGTTCGGAGTCCAATAAGAGTAAGCTAACAGCCGCCGAAGCGGCTCGCCTCTCGGAAGAAGGGCGGGCCCTCGGCGGCTGTTCTCGTTCCCCATCCAACCTGCGCTCCGGAGATGGACGGAACTTGCGGATTTGTCCATAATGGAAGGGTTATTCGGAAGGGGCGGGGAGCTTGATGATCATTGGGATCATTCTAACCATCTATCTCATTCTCGTGAATGCAATCGCTTATATTCTGATGGGGTACGACAAGAGGCAGGCTAAATTGAGAGGAAGGCGCGTGCCGGAGAAGAGGCTGTTCCTGGCCGCTGCCAGCGGCGGCGCGCTCGGCGCTTGGATCGGCATGCGCTCGTTCCGGCACAAAACCAAACACGCCTCGTTCGTGGTCGGAATCCCGGCACTCTTCGTGCTGAACGCGGCGTGTCTGTGGCTTCTGTATAAGCTGTACAAGTATGTGGCGTGAACCAATCTAGTTCGAACCTGCGGCGATCTTAACGTGATCCTGATGCGATCCAGATGCAGTCCTAACGGAGCTGCCCGGCCGGCCATTACGGCGCCGATTCGTTCGACGCTTCCTCATCGGGAGTCTCGTAAGTGCCGATGACGTCTGGCAGATCCGCCATCTCGCTCGGCGGGAGTTCGGCTTCCGTCCGCAGCGTATTGAGCGCTTCGCGCAGGCTGTCCTCGTTCGCGTAGATATATGGACTGTCCCAGTGCGTCTCCAGCGGAAGCATCTGGATTTGATCCGGCTTCATCGCTTTGTAATCGGACATCCAATCCCGCAGCAGGTTCTCCGGAATATCGGTCTTCACGTTGTCTCCGACAATATCGAGCACGTTGTACCATTGCGTAATGCCCTGGAACGTCGCGAGCTTGTCGGCGATCTGGCTCAGCACCTGCTGCTGCCTAGCATTGCGGGCAATGTCCGAGGACTGCTGAGTTCCTTCGTTGGATTTGCGGTAGCGGACGAAGTCCAGTGTCTGATCGCCGTCCAGCGTCTGGACGCCTTGCTTCAGATCGATGTCGGTGCCGTCCGCGTCGTCCCGGTACCGCATATCCATATCGACGTCGACGGTAACGCCTCCGAGCGCATCGACCAGCTTGCGCAAGCCGTCGAAGTTGATCATGACCATATGGTCGATCGGGAAGTGCAGCAGATCGCTGTACATTTGCTTCGTGGAGGCCATAGCCGATTCTTTGTCCTGATTGTAGAAGTACGCGTAATAATAATTCGCCTTGTGCGTAGAGATCGTCTCCGGCTTCACTTGCAGGTCCCTTGGAAGAGACAGCAGGCTGGCCGCATGCGTCTTCGGGTTGAGCGCCGCCAGCATCAGAACGTCCGTGTTGAGCGTTCCGCCGCTGCCTTCGCGGTTGTCAATGCCGGCGAGCAGGAACGTGATCGGCCGCTCGGAATCGTCGGGCGCTTCGCTGCCGGAAGCGGTCACTTCGGGCAGGCTTGCCGAAGGCGAGGCGGACGCGGTGGTTGCCGGCGCCGCAGGAGCAGCTATTTTCGAAATCGTATGATCGGCCTTGTAAACTAAGAATCCGGCGAAGATGCCGAGGATGAGCACGAGCGTACCTAGAGTCGAGCTGGCGATCAGCAGCGCTAAACGCCACTTGCGCCGTCCGGGCTTTAAAGCAGTCATAGAAGTCCTCCGAAATCGTCAATATGCTTTACCTATTGTAGTCATTTCGCCTCAGGGGATAAAGCAAGAAATTCCTCATAAATAGACGAAACATGGCTGCATAAAGTTGAACGAGAACCATTTTGCTTAATTTGGCTCGTTTTATTTTTGCTAGTATCAAGACTATAATCAGGAGTGGAACTTCGCCGCCTCCAGGTGCGAGTATTCTGCGATCCCTATTTTGAACCCCTATTATGAGCCTTATTATGAACTAGCGGAGAGGATGCTTGTTGAACACATTTTATCAATTGAACACGATCTTCATCAGCATGGTGATGGAGGCTATCCCGTTCGTTCTGGTGGGCGTTCTCATATCAGGCCTTATACAAGCGTTCGTTACGGAGAAGTGGATCTCGCGCATCGTGCCGAACAACCGCTTCCTATCGTCGCTCTTCGGCTGCGGCATCGGCGTCCTGTTCCCGTCCTGCGAATGCGGGATCGTACCGATCACGCGCCGCTTGATTCTGAAGGGAATGCCGCTGCATGCGGGCATCGCCTTCATGCTGACCGGGCCGATTATCAATCCGATCGTCCTGTTCGCCACCTACATCGCCTTCGGGAACGACTGGCGAATGGTCGCCATTCGCGGCGGAATGGCGATCGCCGTTGCGTTCTGCGTCTCGATCGCCATCTCGTTCTTCTTCCCGAAGCTCCCGTTCAAGCAGCAATACGCTCCGGTAGCGGCGACGATCGAGCCGTCGCTGCAGCACGCTCCGGCGCCCAAGATGCCTGTAAGCGCAAGGATTCACGAAGTGATCACGCATGCGATCGACGAGTTCTTCTCCGTCGGCAAATATCTCGTCGCAGGCGCGTTCATCGCCGCCAGCCTGCAGACGTTTGTGCCGACGTCGACCTTGCTCCATCTCGGGAGCAACCCTATCACGGCATCGCTGATCATGATTCTGCTGGCGTTCGTCATCTCGCTCTGTTCGGAAGCGGACGCCTTCATTGCCTCGTCGTTCCGCAGCACGTTCGGCGTTGGCGCGCTGTCGGCCTTTCTTGTTTTCGGACCGATGATCGATATTAAGAATACGTTGATGCTGCTGGGCACATATCGGACCAAGTTCGTCCTCGTTCTGATCGGGCTGGTCACCGTATTCACGCTGATTGGATCTTTAATCGTCGGGAGGATAGCCGGATGATACGATACGCCATACTGTTCGGGTTCGCCTTCATGTTCTTCCTGCTGCATTATACGGGCGACATCAACAAATATATCAATACGAGGTACGCCTACCTGTCGATCAGCGCGATCGTCCTGCTGGGGCTGCTCAGCCTCTATGAGTTCTGGAGAGGGTACAAGCAAGAGCTTGCGGCTGAGAAAAGGGCGGCTGCAGCCAAGCAGGCTCTTGAGCAAGGAGCAGAGCCGGGCGAGCTTGTCGAGGTTGGCGGGCATGATTCGAATGGGCACGCTCATCACGATCATGATCACGCTCATCACAATCATGAGCATGCTCATCAAGATCATGATCATGCTCATCCGCATGGCCGCGATCATGCGCACGAGCTGTTCGGCCACACGCACGAGCCGTCCTCGAAGTGGAAGAGGTACGCGGGGTACGCGATCCTGCTGTTCCCGATTCTCACCGGCATCTTCCTTCCAGTCAAGACGCTCGATTCCAGCTTCGTCGCTGCCAAGGGCTTCTCGTTCCCGACGCTGGAGGAGGAAGTCAAGAATAGTCCCGGCAACCACCAGTTCCTCCGGCCGAACACGAGCTTGTACTACAGCCAAGAGGACTATGACAAGATCAAGAACAAGGAGATGGAGGAGTTCGTCCAGCTGCCCGAGATCGATCTGAACGACGACAATTACTTGAAGGGCATGGAAGCTGTCTATAACTACCCGAACTCCTTCATCGGCAAGACGATCCAGTTCGACGGCTTCGCCTACAAGGGACAGCAGGTGGACGGGCGGCATTACTTCGTCTTCCGCTTCGGCTTCATTCATTGCATCGCGGATTCCGGCGTCTTCGGCATGCTCGTCGAATTCCCGAAGGATACGGTGCTGAACAACGACGACTGGCTGCACGTGAAGGGCGAGCTGACATGGGAGTATTATCAGCCGCTCAAGGCGACTATTCCGGTGCTGAAGGCCGACGCGTACGAACCGATCGAAGCGCCCGAGGACCCATACGTCTATCGCAACTTCAATTGATCAAGCCCCGTTATTGCACTTATATGTGCGGGATGGCTCCTACAGAAGGCTAATTGGTGAAAAAGACGACCGCTGCGGCGGTCGTCTTTGTTTGCGGCGCGGCGAGCGTCCTTGCAGGGCGTCAGTCGAGTCCGAGTCGCATCATCGCTCTCGCAGCACGTCGCTCGTCTTCTCGGCTGTCCGCAGCATCGGGGACTAATTTCATATCTGCAATTAGTTCGCGCGGATTCCGGCTAGGAGCGACGCCAGCCGGCTCTAAATGGCGCAGAACGCACCAATTAAGTGGCCAGCCGGCAAGAGGTGTAGGCGTCACTTCGCCTCTGGCGACAGCGGCTTGCCGCCGGTCCAGACGCGGCGCAGCTCCAGCGCGCGGTCCAGCAGCAGCACGTCGGCGCGCAAGCCCGCCTGCAGCGAGCCGGTCACGCCGCCCAAGCCGATCTCCCGCGCCGGATTGGCGCTCGCCATGCGGCTGGCGTCCGCGATGGAGACGCCGACTTCGCGCACCATGTGCTGGAACGCGGCGATCATCGTCAGCGTGCTGCCGGCCAGATTGCCCGTCGCCTTCAGCCGGGCGACGCCGCACATCATGACGACCGGCAGGCCGCCCAGCTCATAGCCGTCACCGTCGGGCATGCCGGCTGCGGACATGGCGTCGGTCACGAGGATGACCTTGTCCGCGCCCTTCATGCGGGCCACGATGCGCAGGCCCGCCGCATGCACGTGGTGGCCGTCGGCGATCACCTCGGCCGTAATGCGGTCGTCGGTGAGCACCGCGCCGACCGTGCCCGGCTCGCGATGATGCAGCGGCTTCATCGCGTTGAACGTATGGACCGCGTGCCTGAGGCCGCGGTCCGCCGCCGCGACGACTTGGTCGTACGTCGCGTCGGTATGGCCGCACGACGGTACGATGCCGTACGCCGCGAGCCGCTCAATGTAGTCGAGCGCGCCTTCGGACTCCGGCGCGAGCGTCTGGATCTTGATCAGCCCCGGATGCCGCGCGACCCACTCGTCGAGCCATTGCGCCTGCGGCGGGACGATGTAGCCGGGGTGCTGCGCGCCGGGCCACTTCGGGCTGATGAACGGGCCTTCGAGGTGGACGCCGGCCACTTGGGCGTAAGGCATCGGCTCGGCGGCGTAGGTGGCGACGCGGTCAAGCACAGCCGTCAGCTCTTCCCGCGAGGCAGTCAGCGTCGTGGCAAGCAGGCTGGTCGTGCCGTTCTGCGAGTGGAACCGGGCGATGGCGTCAATGCCTTCCGGGCCGGCGTCCATGAAGTCGTAGCCCGCGCCGCCGTGAACGTGCACGTCGATGAAGCCGGGCAGCACCCAGCCGCCCTTGGCGTCCATGCGCGATGCCTCATTGGCTTCGGCAGGCCATGCCTCATCTTCGGCGCCGATCGCTTGAATCACGCCGTCCCGCAGCCAGATCCATCCCTTATCCACGACGCCATTCGGCGTGACGAGAGATGCGTCCTTCACAAGCGTCCCGATTCCCGAATCGACATCCCCTCGGTTCATCTCATCAACCTCCCAGCTTCTTCGTCGAGCAGGACGACCAGATGCGGATGCGTCTGCAGCAGCGATGCCGGGCAGTCGGTCGTGATCGGCCCGGTCAGCGCGCGGTGCACGATCTCGGCTTTGTCCGCGCCTCGGACGATGAGCAGAATCATCTTCGCCTTCAGGATAGTGCCGACGCCCATCGTCAGCGCCTGGCTCGGCACTTCCTGCACGCTATTGAAGAAGCGCGCGTTCGCCCGGCGCGTCTCCTCGGCCAGATCGACGATATGCGTGCCGCGAATAAGAGCATGCGCCGGCTCGTTAAACCCGATATGGCCGTTATGGCCGAGCCCGAGCAGCTGCAGATCGATCTGTCCGGCATCGGCGATCATCTCATCGTACCGCCTGCATTCGGCCTCTAGATCGTCCGCGTTGCCGTTCGGGATATGCGCCTGCGCGGCCGGCAGATCGATATGGCGGAACAGATGATGATTCATATATGAATGATAGCTCTCGGGATGATCGGCAGGCAGACCGACATACTCGTCCAGGTTAAAGGAAGTCGCTTGCCGGAAGCTGACGAGTCCCCGCCGGAAGTCGCTGACGAGCTGCTCGTAGACGCCGACCGGCGTGCCGCCCGTCGCTAGGCCGAGCACAGCGCGCGGGTTGGTCTGCACAAGTCCGGTTATAATACCTGCACCTGTCTCGTTTAATTTCTCGTTGGAATCGAAGATGAGCACGTTCATTGCGGTTTCCTCTCCTCTTGGCCCGTATATCGTCTAACCATATGGAACGAATGCTCCAGCCTCGGCACGTAGACGCCGAAGTGCTCGCTGACCAGTCCGGTGAACAGAATGTCCACGACATGAAGCTGCGCCATCCGGGAAGCCATATCGCCTCGCCGCATGCCCTCCTCCGAAGTGGAGGTGAACAGGCGGATATCGGCTGCGTCTGCGAGCGTGTTATTGCCGAATTTGGCGATGGAGATCGTGACGGCGCCTTGCTCCTTCGCGCTCCGAAGCGCATGAACCGTCTCCGGCGTCTCGCCCGAATAGGAGATGCCGACCGCAACGTCCCGCTCGGTGAGCGAAGCGGCGGAAGTGATCTGCATATGCGGGTCGGAGTAGGCATTCGCTGCCTTGCCGATGCGGATCAGCTTGTGGAAGAAGTCCTGCGCGATCGTGCCGGACGTGCCGACGCCGTACAGGTCGATTCGCTTCGCCGAGTGCAGCGCGGAGACGGCCGCCTTGAGCTGCTGCAGATCCAGACTCCGCGTCGTGTCGGTGATCGAGCGAATATGGTTGGCGGTAATTGCGGACACGATCTCCTGAAGCGGGTTGCCGGCGACGATGTCCTGGTACTGCGCTTGCGCGGGCTGTCTAGCCAGCTCGGCTGCCAGACGCATCTTGAAGTCGGCGAAGTTCTGGAAGTGGAACGATCGGCAGAATCGCGATACAGTGGCCGTACTGCTGCCCGCTTGCTGCGCTAGATCCGATATCGTCATCTGCACCGCCTGCTCCGGCCGCTCCAGCAGAAATTCAGCCAGCTCGCGCTCCTTCAGGTGAAGGGCGTCTAATTTCTCCCGAATCGCGTTCAAGATGCTCATAATTCGAACACACCTTCTTGAGAAAATTAGTTACATACAATAATCACAAAATAAGAAAATAATTTTCACACCATCTTAAAGATAGCCGATCTCGTGCCAAAATTCAACAGGCCGTTACCGGGCCGATTCCGCTCTAAATCATGAAAAAAACGTCATTTATGCCCGTTCGGCTTGTTATTCGATGAATTCCACGTATGATGGTAAGTGATAAATGTGCTCCGAGCCGCGGCAACCGAACGGCGCCCGAGCCATTTTCCCGGCATCCGGTCTCATTAGGGGACAGGCGGCAGGATATCCTTATAACATGACAATCGTTCCGGCAGGCGAAGATACAAGGATACACGGCGGATGACGGACAGAATAGACGGAAAGAGGCGGCGAGAACAGATGACCACATATGAGCAAAGACAGCGTGAGATCATACGGCGGATCGCCATCAAAGCGCAGAAGCAGCCGCTTCTCGGGAGCGGGCTGTGGTTCCATCACGATATCCGGGATAACTTCTATTATGCGGCGTACTTATTCGCGGCTTCGGTCGACCCGGATCTGAGCGTGCCTTTCGACAAGGAGCTGACACTGGCGTCTTCCTCCCAAATGCTGCTGAAGGTGCTGAAGCTTCAGGACCGCGATCCGGACAGCCCGACTTACGGGCATTGGCCGCTCGGGCTGGGTCCCGTGCCGAAGGAAGCAAAGCCGAACACGCTCCCGGTCGAGCTGATGGGCAGCTTGATGGTGTACTTCTACCGGGATCATCAGGAGCACATGAGCCAGCCGCTGCAGGCGGCATTCGAGAATGCGTTCGAGCACATGTACAAGAGCCGGTTCTACGCGAAGGAGATTCGCGAGTTCAACCATCACGAAGCGAAGTACACGGCGGCGAAGCTGATCTTCGGCCAGATGTTCCGCGATTACGAGCTGGTGGAGGACGGGCATCGCAGCTTGGTGCGTACCCTCCGCCACATTCGGGAGAACGGGATGCGGGAATACGGCGCGCTGCCGTGGTTCTGGCACTGGGTACAGGCGTTCACCGCCGCTTGGGAGCTGGTGGAGGACGTGGACATCAACCGCGATCTGAGCGATATGCTCGATTATCTGTGGCACGAGAGATCGCTCTATTATTTGCGCGGAGCTTGGGCCGGGCCGCATGCCCGCTCGCTGCCGCACGACGCGCCGAAGGACGGGAACGTCCTGTTCGACTATGTGCAGTTCGGGGACTTCCCGCTGCCGGACGAGATGCCGCGCACCGAGTTCGCCGGGTTCCTATATTACGAGGCGCCGGAAGACGTAAGCCGGAACGCTCTGGATCGCAGCATCCCGCTGGAAGCGGCCAGGTACGCCGTACTGGGCGGCGGGGCTGCAGGCGAAGAGAGCCGGCGCATTCACAAGTACGTCTACATCACAGAGGATTATGCGGCAGGAGGCGCTTGGGAGCGGGTCCGGGAGTACGACAACGAGCAGCATCGCTGGGATGTGACTCTGCCGATCGGCCGCGGCCAGTCGATCAACCAGCTGTACTTCTTCCATCCGGGCGAAGGCTATGCCGAGCTCGATCCGAGGCATGAGAGCGATATAGGCGAGGTGCTGTTCCGCAAAAATGTCGTCATCGCCCTCTACCCGCTCCCGGAAGGGGAGGAGAGCCGGATCGTCGGCGTGCTGCCGAAGGGCGAATGGATTCGCGAGCCGAACGCGCTGTTCGGCTTCGTGGATCGGGTTTATCTGGCCGTCCGCTTGCTGCGTCCTTGCCAAGTGGAGGAGCTGGCCGACCGCGACGCCGCCGAGAGCCGCGGCGGGCCGAACGGCGTCGTGGTGGAAGCGATCGGCCGCGCCGACGCGGAGCGGTTGTGTATCGGCAGCCTGCAGGAATTCGCGGCGGTCATGCGGGAGCGGGAGCCGGAGTTCGCTGCGGACGCGACCCGAGCCTTCTACCGGAGCTTGGCAGCGGACGAAGAGCTGGAGCTGTCGCGGGGGACAGATGGCGGATACCAAGCGTCCGTGAACGGCGAGGCCGTATCATTCGCGAGATATGAAGTTTAAGCAGGTTCGCGTCCGAATACCGTCAATGGGGCTGACGGATTCGGAGGAAAGTCAAAATTAGCGTGAATCGAATCAAAATACCGTCAACAGGGTTGACGGTATTTTTTTTATAATGGTAAACAAACGTCATATAGAGATAGAGGTGCTTGCCATGGATCCACAATCACCGCAGCCCGCTGCAACTACGTCGTCGGCACGGACAGCCGAGCCTAAGCAGCCGAGGAGAGGTTCTCTGCAGCGCGGCGAGACGTTGTCGGGGTTCCTGTTCGTCAGCCCTATGCTGATCGGGGTATTCGTGCTCGTACTGCTGCCGATCATCGCAACGATGGCGCTCAGCTTCGCCGATTGGAACTTCATTCAGGGCTGGGATGGCATCAAGTGGGTCGGCTTCGAGAATTTCCGCAATCTGCTGGATGATCCGATGTTCCTGCGCTCGGTGCGCAATAATCTGATTTTCTTGCTTGCGGTGCCAGTTTATATGCTGATCTCGATGGTACTGGCTGTGCTGATTGACCGGTACGTGTATCTGAAGGGCTACTTCAAGGTCGCCTACTTCATGCCTTACGTCTCCAACATCGTCGCTGTAGCGGTAGTCTGGATGGTGTTGTTCCAGCCGTCGTACGGTCCGGTGAACGAGGTGCTGCGAACGTTTGGCTTCTCCAATCCGCCGAAGTGGCTGGCGGATCCGGATTATGCGTTGGTGTCGATTATGCTGATCACGGTATGGATCTCGATCGGCTTCAACATGATTATCTACATCGCCGGCTTGCAGTCGATTCCGCGCGATCTGTACGAGGCTGCGGATATCGACGGCGCGAACGCCTGGACCAAGTTCACGCGAGTCACCTTCCCGATGCTGTCGCCGACCTCCTTCTTCCTGCTGGTCACGGGCATTATCTCCACCTTCAAGGTATTCGATATCATTGCCGTCACGACTCTTGGCGGACCGTTCGGGTCGACGAGCCTGATGGTCTGGTACTTGTACGATCAAGCGTTCAACAATTTGAAGATCGGGTACGCTTCGTCCGTAGCGGCCGTCCTGTTCCTCTTCGTAATGCTCATTACCGCCGGTCAATGGGCAGCGCAGAAGAAATGGGTCAATTACTAAGCGGAGAGAGGAGAGAGAGACAATGCCGCTATCTCGCAAGTTCGATTGGCGACGAGGTTTAATTACCGTCATCATGCTAGCGCTCAGTATCGTATTCCTGCTCCCGTTCATCTGGATGCTGGTCACGTCGTTCAAGATGGAGAACGAGGTGTTCGATTATCCGATTCGCTGGTGGCCGAAGCATTGGCACGCTATCGAGAATTATAAGGAAGTATGGGCAGGCAGGTACCCGTTCTACCGCTACTATCTGAATTCAATTATTGTCGCAGTATGCACGACGATAATCTCGGCCGGGGTGTCGAGCCTGGCGGCTTACGGCTTCTCCAAGGTGAATTTCAAAGCTAGCAAGTGGCTGTTCATGATCGTCCTCGCGACATACATGGTTCCGAGCCAAGCCATCCTCGTACCCCAATTCATTCTTTATCGCAATATTAATCTCTTCGACAGCCATTTGGGGCTTATCATCATCGGCAGCTTCAGCGTGCTGGGAACGTTCATGCTCCGCCAGTTCTTTATGGGAGTGAGCCAGGAATACATCGAATCGGCCAAGCTCGACGGCGCGGGACACTTCCGCATCTTCTGGTCGATCGGCTTCCCGCTTGTGAAGCCGGCTGTGGCGACGTATGCGATTCTTCGCTTCATCTGGACATGGAACGACTACCAGAATCCGCTGATCTTTCTACGGACAGACAAATTGTTCACGCTTCCTCTAGCTATGCAGAAGTTCACGTCGATGAGCGGAGAGTTCTACTCTCTCATTATGGCTGCTGCCGTATCCGCCATTCTGCCTCTGTTCATTATCTTCGTCATCGGGCAGAAGAGCGTCATCGAAGGAATTGCGGTCGGTGGGGTTAAAGGTTAATGTAAGCGATCACCAACAAGTAAAAATAGTTAATTAAAAGTAAATATTGTTTCATGAGTAAAATTATGGACGTCTATATAATTGGAATTGCCTAAGAGATAGGCCAAATACGAGGAGGGTCTTCCGATGAACAAGAAACTCTTATCCGGCACGGCAGCGAGTGTCTTGGCGCTTGGACTGCTCGCCGGATGCGGCGGCAACAACTCGAACAACACGAGCAGCCCTTCGCCTTCCGCGAGCGGCAGTGCGCCGGCATCCTCATCAGCATCTGCATCGCCATCGGCCAGCGCTTCCGGCGAGCCGGTAAATCTGCGGCTGTACACGTGGGGCACCGAAGAGCAGTACAATTGGAATCATACGGTATCCGCTTACGAGGAGTCGCATCCAGGTATTACTGTCGAAGTTGTAACGCTCAGCGATAAGGGCGATACGCAGGAATCGATGAAGAAGCTTGATCTGGCTGCCGCTTCCAATGAGACGATGGACGTCATCATGTTCAGCGATCCGTCCGGCTACGCCGCGCGCGTGGCGCTCGGAATGGCAGCGCCGCTGGATGACTTCATCGCCGCGGACGGCTACAAGGTAGAGGAAGATTACAAGGTAGACACGCATCTGAACGGCAAAGTGTATGCGCTTCCGGGCAAGTTCAATCCATGGTATGTCCTGTTGAACAAGGATATGCTGGATGCGGCGGGCCTCTCCGTGCCGACCGATTGGACTTGGGATGAATTCGCCGATTACGCGAAGCAATTGACGAAGGGCGACGGCGCGGATAAGGTATACGGAACTTACTTCCACGGTCCGCAAGCCGGCGGCTGGATGGAGTACTTGAAGCTGATGATCGAGAACCAGCCGACCAATTCCGACTATCTGAAGCAAGACGGCTCTTCCAATCTGGACGACCCGAACTTCCGCAAGACGATCGAGCTGCGCGTCAAGATGGAGAAGGAAGACAAATCCTCCACTCCTTATGAAGACATGATCTCGCAGAAGCTGGCTTACCGCACGCAGTTCTTCAATCAGAAAGCTGCCATGCTGCCGATCGGAAGCTGGATGAATACGGAGATCGGGGGCACGGAGACGGTTCCGCTGACGTTCCATGTCGCCGTAGCGCCGTTCCCGAAGAACAACGCCAGCGATCCGACGGGCTACACGCCGGTGACAACCGACTATGTAGCCGTCGCCGAGAGCTCGAAGCATAAGCAGGAAGCCTACGACTTCATCCGCTGGTATACGACGGAAGGACAGCTCGTTCAGGGCAAGAATGTTCCTTCTTGGAATCAGATCACCGGCGATCAGCTCGAGCCGATTATCGACACGATTCTAAGCGGCACGAAGAATCCGGAGCTCGTGGATAAGAAGTCGCTCGTCGATACGCTCACCGTCTCGAAGGCGTCGGCGATCATTACGCCTGCTTCCTATCAATCCGAAGTTTATAAGGCGGTCAATGAGGAATACGAGAAGCTCATTCTCGGCAATCAAGATATCGATACGATGATCGCGAATTCGCAGAAGCGCGTGCAGGAGATTATAGACTCCAACAAGAAATAAGCTTCTGATAGAAGTATGACCCAGGAAGGGGGAGAGCCGGGCTCCCCCCTTTCTTGCCATTGGCGGGAGGCTGAACCTCATGAACCGGATCCGGGAGTTGTTGTCGCTGCGTTCCTTCAGACATAAACTTATGGCGGCATCAGTCGTCTGCATTCTCGTTCCGGGGTTCATTACGCTTCTGCTCTATAATTCGCTTACCCAAGAGGCGGTTAAACGGCAAGCGCTCTCTAATGCGGAAGACTCGCTGCAACTGGTGCAGGGCTCCGTCACGAATCTAATGAGGAGCATGCTGAACATCGCCAACTATATTCAGGTCAATGCCGAGACGACCGCTTATTTGAAGCTCTTGAACGCGGGCAATGAGGACAATAGCAGCGCTTATGCCCAATATTCGAACAAGAAGCATATTCTCGAGCAGTTGGACAGCTTGACGGTGCTCGGCGAGAAGAGCTACGTAACGATTCTGCTGCCGAATGGCAAATACTTCATCAATTACTCGGTGGATGAATTCAACCCGTTGTCTCTTCGCGAGAAGCCCTGGTTCCCTGAGCTTCAGAAGCTGGGGGGCTTGGATTCTTACTGGTCAGCCGCAGAGCCGACCGCGTTCAGGCAGGATAAGAGGTTCCACTCGCATCAAATCTCCGTCGGGCGAACGCTGCGTCTCGACAATGACCATTCGGATATTTACGCTTATATTGTCGTGACCTTCTTCGAGGACGAGGTTAGTTCGATCTTTGAAGGCTTGACCGGGGAGCAGCACGTGATGCTGCTGGACGGAGAAGGCCGGATCGTGTCGGACTCGGACAAGGAGATGATCGGGGAGCCTGCGGCAGAGAACATGATCGGCTTAGGGGAATCTGCCGTGAGGGAGATCGGAGGCGAGAAGGTTCTCGTGGTCCGGCGGTCAATCGGCCTGAACGATTGGTCGATCGTTCTGGAGCAGCCCTATAAGGAAGCGATTGTCAACATCTCATCCATTTTCAACCGCGTGTTCGTCTTCCAGATCGCTTCGTTCATCAGCTTCTTAGCGCTTCTGCTTCTGCTGGTGAGGACATTCACCAAGCCGTTGGTCCGGCTCGGGAAGGTTGCGACGGCGGTGCAGCGCGGCAATCTTAACGTCCGGTCGGGCATCCGCGGCTCTGACGAGATCGCAAGGCTCGGGTTCCTGTTCGATCAGATGCTCGGACGGGTGCAGGAGATGATCGCCGAGGTGTCCGAGACGCAGGCGCGTAAACGCAAAGCGGAGCTGAGGATGCTTCAGGCGCAGATTCATCCGCACTTCCTGTTTAATGTCCTCAACTCCATCCGAATGAAGGTTATGCACCGGGGCGACCCGGAGAGCGCCAAGATGATCGGTTCGCTCTCCAGGCTGCTGCGGATGACAATTAGCAAGGAAGAGGACGAGATCACGCTGCACGAAGAGATGGACCTGCTCACCAGCTACGTAGAGCTGATGAATCTGCGCCAGAAGGAAGGAGCAGCGCTCAAGATCGAGGCGGATTCGGAGGTGTTCCTCTGGAAGGTGCCGAGGTTCTTCCTGCAGCCGATTGTCGAGAATGCGATCATACACGGCTTGCAACGGCGTGCGGGTTCGATCTTCATCCGGGCTGAGTTGAGACGATTCTTCCTCGTCTTGTCCGTAGAGGACGACGGGAACGGTATGGACGCCGACACGTTGGAAGCGCTGCGACGCAAGCTTCAGCAGGCGCCGCCATTCGCTGAAGGGAAGGATGAAGAACGGGGCAGCTTCTCGCAATTCGGCTTGAGCAACGTCGCGGAACGGATGCGGATCGTATTCGGAGACGGATTCCGCATGGAAGCGGAGAGCGAGCAAGGCAAGGGGACGGTCATTCGCATGTTCATTCCGCGGAAGGAGGACGGCGGCGATGTACAAAGTGATGCTGGCTGACGACGATTATCCGGTCATCGAGCTGTTATCCGATCGGATCGACTGGGAGGGACTGGGCTTCGAGCTCATCGGCGCGCATGAGGACGGCGAAGGCGCCTGGAAGCAGGCGCAGCAGGTGATGCCGGATCTGCTCGTCACTGATATCGGGATGCCGAAGATGGATGGACTCGAATTGACCGCCCGGATGAAGGAACGGAAGCCGAATCTGCGCACGGTCATTCTCTCCTGCCATGACGAGTTCCAGTACGCTCGGCAGGCGATGCGGCTGAACGTACAGGAATACTTGCTGAAGGATGCGCTTGATCCGGAGGATCTGGTGCCTCTGCTGCAGCGATTCAAGGCGAGCATGGATGAGGAGCGGCAGACGAGCTGGGAGCAGTCGCGCCTGAAGGTGCTCGTGAACGAGACGCAGGAGCTGCGCAAGGAGAAGTTCTTCCGGCACTTCATCGACCAGCCGATTCTCTCATCCGAGCAATGGCTGCACGAGGCCCGCGAGTTCGGTCTGCTGTTCGAAGGCGAGGCTTGCTTGTCGGCTATCGGCTTCATTGACCGTTACCGGCGGTTGAAGCAGCGCTTCTCTTCCGATGAGACGCTTCGATTCGCTGTGGGCAACGTGATCGAAGAGGTGCTCTCCGGCATGGCGCTTCGCGGGCTTCATATCGGCTATGATGCGCGCAGATCGTTCTTCCTGTTCTCGCACAAGCCTGGGATCAAGACGAATATATACGACGAGGCAGAGCGCTGCTTGAAGACGATCCGCGACATGCTGCACAAGGTGCTTGGCGTGCATATGTCCTTCATCGTCGGCGAGCGTCTTTCAGCGTCTCCTGTGAGTCTCAAAGCGCAGCTGCTGGAGCTGCTGAACAGCGAGACGCAGCGGTTCTATCTCGGCGAAGGCGGCATCGTGAAGCGCCGTGCGGCGAAGCCGCGCGTGGGCGAGCTGTTCGCCCACTATGATCAAGCGAGCGCGGAGCTGCGGGAGATGCTGGTGGGCAGAACGCCGAAGGAAGCGGGAGAAGCGGCTAACGCTTGGATCTCCCGCATCCGTCAGGAGGGGTATGCGCCGGAAGAGGTGAAGGATTGGACACTGAAGCTGCTGCTTGATCTGAAGCTGAAGCTGCACTCGCTGCACTTCATCGGCGCGGGGGATACAGCGGACACGCTGCATAAGGAGATCTTCGGCATCGATTCGCTGAACGAGCTGAGGGACTGGCTCATGGAGCATCTTCAGGTGGCGCTGCAGCCGGAGGGGACGGCCAGAACCGCCGCGGGCAAGCGCGCGGATGTCAAGGAAGCGTGCAGATATGTGTCGCTGCATCTGAACCGGCGAATCTCGCTGGAGGAAGTCGCGGAACATCTTCATCTGAACGCCAGCTACTTCAGCCGGCTGTTCAAGAAGGAGACCGGCATCACCTTCATCGAGTATGTGACGCGGATGAAGATGGAGCGAGCGAAGGAGCTGCTCGATCAGACGCTGCATTCGGTAGGGGAGATCTGCGAGCAGCTCGGCTATGACAACCAGAGCTACTTCATCAAGACGTTTAAGGCGCACGCCGGCGTGACGCCGATGGAGTACAGGCGGTAGGCGAGGGAAAGCGGGGGGAAGCGAGCTTGGCAGGGGCTTGGCGTATCAAGTCGCGCAAGCGAATCCGCAAGGACCAGCCGCCTCACTATTCTCATGGTCACCGCCGCCGTTATTTTGCCAATTTAGCATGCTTTCGGCTTCTAACGGAAATCACATCCGGATCGATCAGAGATCAAAGGGAGGGACACAGCAATGGAGCAAGCTCTGGGAGATATCGCGGCGAATCGGGCGGGACTGGCGTCGGCTCTGGCGGAAGGACCTCCAGCCAGTCTTGGGCTCTATTATGAGGATGGAGACTCGGACGCCTTCTGGAACCGAGCGGCCGAGGCGCCGGAATTCGCGGGCTGGATCCGCGATATCCGCGAGGAAGGCCGGCGGCTGCAGGAAGAGCCAATTCCGCAGTTGACGTATTCGCTATTTGCTATCTTCGCAGAGCGAGGGTCCAGGCTGGAATATGAGCGCGCTTACTTCGAGCGGAGAAGGCGGCTGAACACATTCGCGTTGCTGACGCTGCTGGAACCGGATGAGCCGGCTCACCGGGCTGCGCTGCAAGACATCATCTGGCTGGTGTGCGATGAATATACGTGGTGCCTTCCCGCGCATGTCTCCGGCTCGAACGCAGACATTCGCCGGACGATCGATCTGTTCTCGGCGGAGACCGGCTTCACGCTGACCGAGATCTCGATGCTGCTTGGCGATCGGCTGCCGTCTCTGCTGCGGCAGCGAATCGCGGATGAAGTGGAGATTCGGCTGTTCGCTCCCTACTTATCCGGCGAGCCGTACCATTGGGAGACCGCCCGTCACAACTGGGCTGCGGTATGCGCGGGCTCGATCGGCTCCGCCGCGCTGCTGGCGGTGCGCGATCCGCAGCGGCTTGCCGAGATCGCAGCCCGAACGATGGGCAGCATGGACCGCTTCTTGGAAGGCTACGGGGATGACGGCGCTTGTCCGGAAGGGCTCGGTTATTGGAATTACGGCTTCGGTTATTACGTGTACTTCGCGGATCTGCTGCGGAAGCGGACGAATGGCGCACTGGACCTGATGCGCGGGGATAAGGTTCGGCGGATCGCGCAGTTCCAGCAGAAGGTCTATCTGGGCGGCGACCGCGTCGCTAATTTCTCGGATTCGGTGCCGCGCGCCCGCGTCCAGATGGGGCTAACCCATTACTTGGCCGGGTTATATCCGGAGGTGGATGCTCCGCCGTTAGCCTTGCAGGCGTCGTATCTGGATGACCATTGCAGCCGGTGGGCGCCGGCGCTTCGCCACTTCGTCTGGTTCGACGCGAGCCGAAGCAGCGGGGAGTGGCGAGACGGCAGCTTCTACTTGCCCGATGCGCAGTGGCTGATCTCCCGCCATCGCACGGCTGGCGGCGAGTCACTCGGCTTCGCCGCCAAAGCCGGACACAACGCCGAGCCGCACAACCACAACGACATCGGCCAGTTCATCCTTCTAGCAGCTGGAGAGACGTTCATCGCCGATCTCGGCAGCGGCGAGTATACGCAGGCTTACTTCGGATCGGGCCGTTACGAATACGATTGCAACGGATCGCAAGGTCACGCGGTGCCGATCGTGGACGGTTCGCTGCAGGCGGCGGGGCTAGCTAGCCAGGCTCGTGTGCTGGAGGCGGTCACAGGGGACGGGGAGGACAGATTCCGGTTCGAGATGGCTTCCGCTTATCGCGTGCCGCATCTGCAGTCGCTCGTCCGCGGATTCGTCTGGCGGAAGCGGGGGCATAACCTCGACGGCCGCTTGCCTTGTCTCGAGCTGACAGACGAATTCCGCTTCGTTAAGCCACCGGGAAGCCTCATCGAGCGGTTCGTCACGTTCGTGCCGCCGGAGCTGGCGGAGGACGGCGTCGTGCTGCGCGGGGCAGGCGAGCGAGCGCTGCGGATTCGGTACGACGCCGCGCAATTGGATGCGAACGTGGAAGCTAGGTCGTACAGCGACCACTTCGGGCGGGAGACGCCATGGTACGCGGTCGACTTTGCCGTGAAGGATGCCGGTGCGGGGCTGGTTCAACGTATGACTTTCACATTCGAGTTTAACTAGCAGTTGACATGGGATGGGGGATGAGAGAGTTGAAGGACGTTAGAGACTTGTCTTGGGTAGAGGAAGCATGGAGACAGACGAGTTCCAAAACGCTTCGCGTCAGCGAGCGGATCGGGGCGAACTTCCCGCATGCGAGCCAGGGAGGGCGGTACGTGCTCGAGGATCCGGGTTGGTGGACGGCAGGCTTCTGGCCAGGGCTGCTGTGGCTGGTCTATAACGGCAGCGGAGACGGCGGGAGAGGCTCTGAACGGCTGCGCGAACTGGCGGAGCAATGCGAGGATAAGCTGGACGCCGTGCTGCACAACTATACACGGCTCGATCATGATATCGGCTTCATGTGGACGCTGACCAGCGTCGCTTCCTACAAGCTGCTCGGCAACCTGGAATCCCGCCGCCGGGCGCTGCAGGCCGCCAACTATCTCGCCGGCCGCTTCAATGTGAAGGGAAGGTTCATTCGTGCCTGGAACCCTTGGTCGGAGGGGGAGGACAACGCCGGGATCGCGATCATCGACTGCGCGATGAACATGGCGCTGCTGTTCTGGGCGTCCGAGGAGAGCGGGGACCCGCGTTACCGCCATATGGCCGAAGCGCATATGGACACCGTCGTGGAGCGGTTCGTCCGTTCGGATGGCTCGGTCTATCATATTCTCCGGTTCGATCCGGAGACCGGTGAATTCATCGAAGGAATCGGCGGCCAAGGCTATGCGCCGGAGTCCGCCTGGTCGCGCGGAACCGCTTGGGCGGTCTATGGCTTGACGCTCGCCTATCACCATACGGGCAAACGCGCTTACCTCGACGCTGCGAAGCGGGTCGCGCACTTCTTCCTCGCGAATCTGCCGGAGGATCATGTTCCGCACTGGGACTTCCGTCTGCCGCCGGAAGTGACGGCTTACCGCGACTCCTCCGCAGGGGCGTGCGCGGCCTGCGGCCTGTTGCTGCTGGCGGAGAAGGTAGACGCTCACGAATCGGCGTTGTATCGGGACGCGGCGGTCCGCATGCTGGAATCGCTCTATCGCAACTACGGCGCTTGGGACGATCCGAACGAGGAAGGGCTGATCCTTCACGGCACAAGCCATTATCCGGAAGGCAAGAACGTCGACGTGCCGCTGATCTATGGCGATTACTTCTTCGTGGAAGGCTTGTCGCGGCTGCGGGGCAACCGGACGATCTTCTGGGAGTAACAGAGCGTCGTTCGCAGTTCGGCCAATATCTCCGCTTCCCGGTATGGCCGGGCGGCGAAAAGGAGCTGCATTCTCATGACCGCAAACTTGAACCAGGACCGGTATGCGGCCGGTCGTTCGGACCGTCTTCCGATTGCGGACAATCCGCTGCGGACTCGCGAAGATATGCGCCAGGCGCTGCTTCAGCTGTGCGAGCCGCTGCTGCCTCGCTACAGTGCAGGCGGAGCGAGACTGAAGCTCGGGGTTACGGGCACGAGCTACGCCCCTGATGTTGCGGAGATGGAGGGCTTCTCCCGCGTCATGTGGGGGCTCGTTCCCTACTGGGCGGGAGGCGGGGAGCCCGGTCCGATCTGGGACATCTATGTGCGGGGAATCGCAAACGGAACGGATCCCGGGCATGAGGAATATTGGGGTGAGGCGCGCGACTATGATCAGCGGCTGGTGGAGATGGCCGTCTTCGGCTTCGCGCTCGCGCTGGTGCCCGAACGGATATGGGAGCCGCTTGGCGAACGGGAGCGGAAGAATCTTATCAACTGGCTGAATGGGATTAACGAGCATCCGGTGTACGACTGCAACTGGCTGTTCTTCCACGTGTTGGTGAACATGGGTCTTCGGAAAATAGGGCTGCCGTACGCTTCCGAACAGCTGGAGGCGAATCTGCGGCGGATCGACGACTTCTACTTGGGGGACGGTTGGTATGCCGATGGCGTCGGCGGGCATAGCGATTATTACGTGCCGTTCGCGCTGCATTATTACGGCTTGCTGTACGCGAAGCTGATGGCTGCGGAGGATCCGGAGCGGGCTGCCCGTTACCGGGAGAGAGCGGAGTTGTTCGCGCGGGACTTCCTGCGCTGGTTCTCCGCGGACGGCTCGGCGCTGCCGTATGGCCGAAGCCTGGCGTATCGGTTCTCGCAATCCGCGTTCTGGAGCGCACTGGCTTATGCCGGCACGGATGCGATCTCGCCCGGCGTGTTGAAGGGGCTTGTGCTGCGCAATTTGCGCTGGTGGTTCCAGCAGCCGATCTTCGACTCCGCCGGCTTGCTGACGATCGGGTATGCGTACCCGAATCTCATCATGGCGGAGCAGTACAATTCGCCCGGCTCGCCATACTGGGCGTTGAAGACGTTCCTGCCGCTGGCGCTTGCGGAGGACTCGGCGTTCTGGCGAGCGGAGGAGGAGCCGCTGCCGGAATGGAATGATGCGCCGTCGATTCAGCGGCCGGCTCATCTGGTACTGTGCCGGGAAGCGGCGAGCGATCATGTCGCTGCGTTTAATGCAGGGCACTTGGCGACGAACGAGCACGCGCATACGTCCGCGAAGTACGAGAAGTTCGTCTACTCGACCGCGTTCGGCTTCAGCGTGCCGAAGGCGGAGTGGGGCTTGGGGCAGGGCGCGTTCGATTCCATGCTGGCGCTTAGCGAAGCGGGAGACAACCTGTACAGGGTGCGCCGGCGCAATGAGGAGACGTCGATCGAGGAGAATGTGCTGTTCGCGAGATGGAAGCCGTGGCGCGACGTCGAGGCGCGGACTTGGATCGTAGCCGGGCTGCCTTGGCATCTGCGCATTCATTGCGTGCGGACGGAACGCGAACTGGATGCGGCCGAGGGAGGATTTGCGCTTGGGCTGACGGCGGATACGGCGGCGCATGCGAGGCAGGCGGGGCAGGCGGGGCAAGCGGGGCAGGCGGGGCAAGCGGGGCAGGCGGGGAGCGAGAAGTCCGGGGCCGGGGATGGCGGTTCGTCCGCGTTGACGGGGAACGAGATGGACAGAGGTTCGTCCGCGTTGACGGGGAATTCGACGGGACGTGCGGTACAGATGAGCGGCGAGCAGGCCGGGGGTGGAGTAGTCCGCACTTCAGGGCGTGACGGCGGCGATCTACCGCTGCGCTCTGGCGAATGCTATGCCCTGGCGTCGGGACAGCTCGGCGTCAGCGGCATTCGCGGGCTGCTCGGGTTCGCCCGGGCTGAGGCAATCCGTCCGCATGCGAACACGAACGTGCTGCATCCGCGAACTGTTATCCCCACGCTTCAGGCGCGGCTGCCGGCGGGCGAGCATTGGCTCGTGTCCGCCGTGTACGGCCGGCCGACTAGCGGTACGAGCGTGGATGGCAAGGCGGCTGCGGCTGCTGGTATGGAGGGGCGCAGCGGTGAAGCCGTCGGCGGTCTCTCGGATGGCCATGTCGCCGCGCATAGCCTCGAGATCACGGCCGAGGAGATTCGCTTCGCGACAAGCTCCGGCCGTATGATTGTGCTTCCGCGTGGGGAAGGGAAGCGAGAGTAGCCGCGCGCGAAGCGCTGT
>NZ_JACJVN010000067.1:0-12961 GCF_014212015.1 Cohnella lubricantis
TTACAGGAATAGCTCCTAATAATTAAGATGCAGTCCCTCAACCCGTCTGAGGAGGCTGCATCTAAGATTTGTTCACACAGTTATGTTCACACGACTTGATATGGATTCGGAACTTCTTCCCGCAGGCGAATCTCTTCCACCGGATATTTGTACAACTTCGCCGCTTCGAGAATGGAGTTCTTCGTCTTGCGGTAGTCCTCGCTCTGAAGCGCGATCCGGCGCGCCATGACCGGGATGCCGGCCAATCGCTGATCCGCATTCATCTCCAGGAATTCCGCGTTTAACCCATCCAGGAACTGCGTCATGTACCCTGCTTCCAGGAAGACGTGAGCGCCGAGCGAGCTGGCCGTCTGCTGATATGCCGTATCCGGCAAGAACCGGCGAAGGCCGTCAATGATGCTCTCCTGGAACTTGCGCACCTTCGCTAGCGTCAGCTCCCAGCCGGGCTCCTTGTTCTTCTTATACAACTGCTTAATAAATCCGTTCAGCGACACGGACAGGAATAAGAATTCGGGCCAGAGCACCTTTACGCCTTCCTTCGACTCGCTGTCTCCGGACGCGCTCGCATGGCCAAGCGCCGAGACGAACGCCGCCGCCCGAACGCGCACCGATTCGGATGCCGGATGCTCGCCTTCTTCGCCGATCACCCGCTCCAGCGCTTCGCGAAGCGTCTCCAGCTCCTGCGCGTCTCCGGATACGATCGCTCCCGCGTGATTCGGCGTGCTTTTTACCTGTATCATGGACAATCTCCCTTTGTTCCGTTTCAGTACCTCAATATTCTACCACTGCAGGCGAAGTTCCGCACCTCTTACACGCCTGTGCGCTTCTTCTGATTGTTCGGCTTCTTGTTGATCTGGCTCTTCATCTTCTTCGTCTCGGTCGAAAAATGGTCTTTGCCGCCCTTCGCCTGGGCTTGGGCTTGCTTCTTCTGCTCCAGCTTGCGCTTCATGGCATCCGCCAAGCTGATTCGCTGCGGCTGATTCGCTTGCTCCTGCGCCGCGTCTGGCTTGTTCTCTTCGGTCATGTCGGTTCACCCTCGAACGATGGATATTGGCTCGTCTTATTGTAAGCCTTCCGGGCGAAGGATTCCAGCCATAATCGCCGGGCGCAGCGCATTTACCCCCAGTATGTCCAACTTGCTTGCCTATAGATGCCTCAGCTTATCCGGATTCGCCACAGCATTGGCCCGGCGGCGTCATCAGATTAGCCGTCTAAACCTGGGCAGCATTCATAATAAATCGGGACTGTGCAACGAGCCCATGTATTCGTATCGATATATTTTGCCAAATGTACCTGTTGGTATCGCGCGGAATTTCCCTTTTGCTACAAGGCTTCGGCAATACTTAATAACCGTTTGTTTATGAATCTCCAGTTCGTTCGCCGCTTCTGCCGGGCTAATGACACGATTGTGTCGAATCGCTAGCCGCATTAGCTGACGTTCGATCTTCGTATATTTACGACGGATCGCTCCGTTCTTCTCATCCGCTGCCACAAGATAAGGGGCTATAATGCTTCGAACCATGGCCAGGATGAACGAAGGATTCTCCTTCATCTCGTCGAGGGGGATGGAGATCACGTGACATTCCAGCGACTGAAGGAAGAGTCCCCTATTCAGATCCATTCGGTATTTCGAACGATCCGTGCCATGCGAACCATAATCCATGATCTCGAACACGAGACGAAGATTGCCTAAGATCCAAATGAAGTCCACAAAATACGGCCTTCCCCGCCAGTCTTTCATTTCATACTCCGGATGCAAACCTGCGAAGTGTCCCACCAAGGGCCACCATATTTTCTCAACAAACAGTTGATTGCCGAATCCATGCCCTCTTCTCAGTGCATCCTTTCGTTCCCCGTGACGCTTGGACAAGTGATCCTTCATCCACTTCTCATGTTCCATCTCAAAGCTCAATCGCTTCACCCTTTCCGATATAAGAATAAGCCCCGACTTCCCTTCACGTTAGAAGGAATATCGGGGCATGCTTCGCCACACTGTATTGAGTTAAGTCTATGCTAATCGAATTACTTCCAGCTAGCAAGGGAAATATGCTCCTGAACCAACTTTGTATGATAATTCGCATTACCTTTAAAGGACTTACCCCTGTATACCCGCCTTTGTACGACTAATCGTACAAATAATCCCCATCCCCCACACGCATGACTATATTTGTACGACTAATCGTACAAAACTGCTGTGCCAGACGGTTATGAACTCTCTTTGTACGATTAATCGTACAAAATCCAAGCCGCCTTGAGGTGCGGTCGTCCGGGTTAGGCGAAGTCGGATCACGGAGCCGGCGTGAGTCGGATCACGGAGCCGGCGTGAGTCGGATCACGGAGCCGGCGTGAGTCGGATCACGGAGCCGGCGTGAGTTGATATCCTCGTCGTCTACTACGCCCGCTTCTGCAGCGAGCGCCACACGGTCTTGTTGCTGTACTGCTTCTCCGCTCCGATGTCGCGGCCGAACCAGTAGGGCAGCTCGAACGCGTTCGCTTCTTGTTCCGACGCGAATTCCACTTCAACGACGGTCAGGTCGAGCTGGTCGTAAATATCGATCTCCACGCCGATGCCTTCCCAATCCGCCGTGATGCGGTTCTTCGTCAGCGGCACCGCGCCGAAGGCTCCCGCGATCTGCTCGTAGATGCTCTCCGAGATCTCATACTCGACCTCCTCGCGCACCATGCCGTTGCCCCGCTTGAACGTATGCGTAAATTCCTTCCGGCCCGTGGCCAGATCGGTAATTCTCCGAATGCGAAGCTCCTGCGTCTCGTCCATGGCGAGGTAGGTCTGCTCGATCCGCTGTTCGGATCGGACCGCCAGCTTGCCGGTGGCCTTGATTGCCTCCAGCGGCTCGGTGAGCAGGAATTTCCGTTCGATCTCTAGTGACATTCGCGATGATCTCCTCTGCTTTGTGTTGCTTGTGCTGCAGCTTATCGTCGTGCTTATTGTACCTGAATCCGTTCGAATCGGGCAACTTGCGGCGACGCGGCAATCGGCAAGTAAATAGCCTCTATCCTGGATTATAGTTTATATCTATTGAATAAATAGTATTTATATATTTCCAAACGAACCGCAGCGGGATTTACAATTTATAGGAATAAGGAGGGGTAACATGAACGAGAGGGAACGTGCGGCCGAGGGTACGGCATTAACGGGAAAATTAACGAATGTGCTGAATTCGCGTACGTTGGAAGCATCTCATCCAAGGCTTGCGCAGCTGCTGGAGAAGGGGATGTCCGTGTTGGACGTCGGCTGCGGGACAGGCGCCATCACGCGAGGCATCGCGCAGACGGCGGGACCGCAAGGCCGCGTCGTCGGCGTGGACAACAGCGCCTCTCTGATCGAACAAGCGCGCCGGACACATGAGGATGTACCAGGACTCCGCTTTGACGTCGGCGATGCCGGACAGCTGACCTACGACGGCGAGTTCGATGTCGTGACGGCGGCCCGTCTGCTCGTCTGGCTTGCCGATCCGGCTGCTGCGATTAGAGGCATGAAGGCCGCCGCCCGCACAGGCGGACGGATTGTGGTCGCCGACTACAACCATGAGAAGATCCGTTGGAACCCGCAGCCGCCGGCTAGCATGCTTCGCTTCTATTCCGCTTATCTGGCTTGGCGCCAGGACGCCGGCTTGGACAATGCGATCGCCGACCGGCTGCCGGAGCTGTTCCGTGAAGCCGGCTTGGACGATGTCCAGGTCACGCCTACGCATGAGATCGCGAAGCGCGGCGATCCGGACTTCGCGCGGCGGATGGCGATCTGGGCAGACACCGCTGCCAGCCGGGGACCCCAGATGGCGCGCGACGGCTTCATCGCGAAGGAAGCGTACGAGCTGGCGGAACGGGAATACCGGCATTGGATCGAGAATGGCGCGGAAGCGATGGAGATGTACATGCTAACCGTCGAGGGCGTGAAGCTCACCGAGTCGTGCCATCATTCCTCAGCCGATTCGATCACTCTCGGAGAATAAGCCAAACACCTTTATACTCCGTCAAGACTCTCCTCACCAATCGGCCATGCGGCTCTCGTCCGCGACCGACTGAATCTCGTCCGAGCCGATCGCAATATAACCGTAGCCTTCCGCGGCCTGCTTGCGGAGGGCTCTCTCTTTGTAGAAGCGCGGACTGCCCTCTCCCGCTTCCTCGTCATAGACAAGGATCATGCCGTCCGTCTTCCGCAGCAGCAGGTCGTCCCTCGCCTTGAGCTGCCAGCCGCCGCTGTAGGGCTGCTTGCTGACGAAGCCGTAATAATCGACGCCCTTGAGAACCTCCCGATAGTGCTCCTGCTTCGCCTCATTCCACTTCTCGTCCGGATTGGCGTAGGCTGCCAGAATGGACAGCTTAAGACCGGGATAGCGCTTCTTCAGCTCGATCACCGTCTCGCACGCCCATAGGTCAACGCCGTATTGGCCGGGCGTGACGACCCATTCCAAGCCTTCCTCGATGAGAGGGACGAGCCTCCTCTGAATCGCTCCGCGAATATATTCAATCCCCGGATGCTTCCGGGTGAAGATGCCGAGTTCATGGGCCCGATAGCCCGTTACGAGAAGATTCTTCATGGATCAAGCATACCGCGAAATCGATTGCGATGCCACCTATCACTTGCGATCCGGGCAACGCAAGTCGACGCTGCTTGAATGTAGTGAACCACGTTGCCCTCTTGGGTCCAAGGCTTGCGCAAGAAAAAACCGGCACCAGCCGATGCGGCCAATGCCGGTGCAGAATACCATCACACCATGATCTTGCAGATATCGTTCGTGAAGTCGACCGGGTCCTGGATCGGCAGCCCTTCGATCAGCATCGCCTGGTTGTACAGAAGGCCCGTGTACAGCTTCAGCTTCTCTTGGTCGCTTGCGTGCGCCACCTTTAACGCCTTGAACACGTCGTGGTTCACGTTGATCTCCAGCACCTTGTCGGCTTGGATGTCCCGGCTGTCCGGCATGGCGCGCAGCACCTTCTCCATCTCGATGGACAGCTCGCCCTCAGCCGACAAGCAGACCGGGTGCGACCGGAGCCGCTTCGATGCCTTGACCGCCTTCACCTTGCCGCCCAGAATCTCCTGCATCGCTTCGAACAGCGGCTTGTTCTCATCGGCATCCGCCTCGTTCTTCTCGGCTTCGTCGTCCGATTCGATGCCCAGATCGCCGCTCGACACCGACTTGAATTCCTTCTCCTTGTACTTCTGAAGGATCTTGATCGCGAACTCGTCGATATCGTCGGTGAAGTACAGAATCTCATAGCCCTTGTCGGCGACAAGCTCCGTCTGCGGCAGCTTCTCGATGCGCTCGTTCGACTCGCCGGTCGCATAATAGATGTACTTCTGGTCCTCCGGCATGCGAGAGACGTATTCGTCCAGCGACACCAGCTTACGCTCCTTGGAGGAATAGAACAGCAGCAGGTCCTGCAGCGTGTCCTTGTTGGCGCCGTAGTCGTTGTAGACGCCGAACTTGAGCTGACGGCCGAACGACTGGTAGAACTTCTCATACTTCTCGCGGTCGTCCTTCAGCAGGCTCTGCAGCTCGCTCTTGATCCGGCTCTTGATGTGCTTCGCGATCTGCGTCAGCTGGCGGTCATGCTGCAGCATCTCGCGGGAGATGTTGAGCGACAGATCCTCCGAATCGACCATGCCCTTCACGAAGCTGAAGTAGTCGGGCAGCAGGTCGCCGCATTTGTTCATGATCAGCACGCCGCCCGAATAGAGCTCAAGCCCCTTCTCGTATTCCTTCGTATAGTAATCGAATGGCGTCGTCTCCGGGATGAACAGGATCGCCTTGTACACGACCGCGCCATCCGCGTTGATGTGAATATGCTTCAGCGGCTTGTCGAACCCGTAGCGCTTCTCGTTGTAGAAGTTCTCGTAGTCCTCGTCCTTCAGCTCATTACGGTTCTTCCGCCAGATCGGCACCATGCTGTTGATGGTCTCTTCCTCGCGGTACTCCTCGAACTCCTTGTCGCCCTCTTCCTTCGGACGATGCTTCGTGACGTCCATCTTGATCGGGTAGCGGATGAAGTCGGAATACTTCTTCACGATCGCCCGCAGCCGATATTCCTCCAGATATTCGTCGTACTGGTCTTCCTCGGTGTTCTCTTTGATCCGCAGAATGATCTCCGTGCCGACCGTCGCCTTCTCCGCCGGCGTGATCGTGTAGCCGTCCGCGCCCTGGGACTCCCATTTGTAAGCCTGATCTGCGCCCAGCGCCCGGCTGATCACCGTCACCGTATCCGCCACCATGAACGCCGAGTAGAAGCCGACGCCGAACTGGCCGATGATGTTGTGGTCTTCCTTCGCCTCGTTCTCCTGCTTGAACGCGAGCGAGCCGCTCTTGGCGATGACGCCGAGGTGGCTCTCCAAGTCTTCCTCGGTCATGCCGATCCCGGTATCGGAGATCGTCAGCGTGCGAGCCGATTTATCGGCCGTGATCTTAATGTAGTAGTTGTCCTTGTCGAAGACGAGACTATCGTCCGTCAGCGCCTTGTAATAAATCTTGTCGATGGCGTCGCTCGCGTTAGAGATCAATTCTCTTAGGAAAATCTCCTTCTGTGTGTAGATGGAATTGATCATCATCTCCAGCAGCCGCTTCGATTCCGCCTTGAATTCGTGCTTCATCATTCGAGGATCTCCTCCCGTTAACAATCACTTTAGCACTCTAGATAAACGAGTGCTAACCCCTCATTTATATAGCATATTCGAAAATGCCTAGTCAAGAAAGACCGGCTAGATCGCAACCGGCGTCGTCGTCCGCCATAAGCAAAAAACCGTGCCGGGGGCACGGTTTTCTTCTGTCTATGTTCAGTTCCCGACCGAAGCCGCGCTTGGGCGCGAATCGGCTGATTGGCCTTTGTGCTTGACGAGCAGCAGGAACAGAAGCGCCACCAGCATGCCGCCGGACGCGCAGACGAACAGCGAGGCGTAACCAAACTTGTCGATGACCAGGCCAAGCAGCGGCGGCGAGGAGATCGCGGCCAGCGAGGAGGCTAGATAATACAGCCCCGTTCGAGTGCCGATGCTTCGTTCGGCGCCGGTGGAGACGACGAATGGGTACGAGTTGATGTTGATGCACGCCCAGAAGATCCCGCCGAACGCGAGCAGCACCCGAAGCAGAAGCAGCCCCTTGATGAGCGGAACGAGCGCGAAGACGGCGAACAAGCCGCAGACGCCGATTAGAATGATCCGCTTCTTACCGAAGCGGTTGCCGAGCCACCCGCTCGGAATCGCGAACAGCACGAAGAACAGCGAGTAGAACGTCAAGGAGAACGCGGCCGCGTCTTCGCTTAAGCCCAGATGGTGCTTGCCATACAGGGTGAACAGCGCTTCGACGCCCTGGTACGATACGAACCAGAAGAAGATCGCGAGCAGCAGCAGAACCGTCGTCCGGTCCAGCTCGCCGCGCCAGCGGATCCGCTCGGAAGCCGGCGCGGGCGCGACGACGCCATCCCTTTTCTCCCGAATCGTCCGATACAATATCCACATGGCCAGCAGCGTGATCGCCGCAGCCGCAATGAACGGAAACGACTTGTGCGCCCCGTACAGCGCCGAACCGACGCCGTAAGCGAGAATGCCGCCGACGCCGCCCATGAAGTTAATGATGCCGTTGGCCTTGGTCCGCTTCGCCTCCGGCGTGATGTCCGGCATAAGCGCGATCGTCGGCGACCGATAGATGCTCATCGAGAGGTTCATGAGCACCATGAACAGCACCAGCGTCAGGAAGCTCGTGTGGAATGGAACGAGAATGACGAACAGCGCGGCCAGCGGCATGCCGATGAGCAGATATGGCATGCGCTTGCCGAACCGGGACTCCGTCCTGTCGCTTCGGCTGCCGATCCACGGCTGCAGGAACAGCGCGAAGTAGTTGTCGATTGTCATCATGAAGCCGATCAGCGCTGTACTGGTAAGGTAGGAATCCAGGAAGAACGGCACGAAGGCGTTGTAGAGCGCCCAGGTGATGCTGATGCTGAAGAATCCAAAGCCCAGCAGCCACGTTTTTCTCATCCGTCATGAGCCTCCGACTTCTTCAGCAATTCGCCGAGCCGATCCGGGTAATCCGTAATGATGCCCGCCGCGCCCGCACTTAGCAGACGCTGCATCTCGGCCGGTTCGTTCACCGTCCACGGATGGTACACGATGCCGCGTTCCGCCGCCTGCGCCGCCCACTCCGGCAGCACCGCGTAATGGTAAGCATGCAGCGCATCCGCGCCGATCCGCGCGGCATATTCCCAAGGCTCATACAAGCCTTCCATATACAGAATGCCTGTCCTCACCTCAGGAGCCAGCTGCTTGCAGTGGGCAAGCGAGTAATGATTGAAGCTGGAGAGGACAATTCGGTCGCTCATGCCCTGATACCGAATCTCTTCCATAACGGCTTCTTCCATGCCGGGATAGAGCACGATCGTATTCTTGAGCTCGATGTTGACCATGACGCCGTCATGGGGCTTCACGAGTTCGAGCAGCTCCCGCAGCGTCGGAATGCGCTCGCCCGCGAATTGCGGACTGAACCAGGAGCCGGCGTCGAGCTGCTTCAGCTCATCCAGCGTCACGTCCTTCACCAGCTTCGGCGAACCGGTCGTTCTCTTCAGCTGTTCGTCATGAATCAAGACCAGCTGTCCATCCGACGTCATCTGCACGTCAGTCTCGATGCCGGTGGCCCCGAGCTCAAGCGCGCGCTTGAACGCGGCCATCGTGTTCTCCGGACAATAGGCAGATGCTCCTCTATGAGCGATGTTCAGAACGGTTATCAATGAGTTGACCTCCATATGGGCAGTTGAATTGGGCTAATACCCGGATTATACAGGATCTAGATCGGAGATAGGTTAATCGATTGTTAAAAAAAGTGGACAGCCCCGCGCGCTAGTTCATCGAACGGGCGGAAAATCGGCGATCAGCCGGTCGCGCAAGCGCGTGGAATTCGCGATAAGCGCTTTCACTCTCTTCATCGTCTGCGGCAGGCGCGGGACGCCTCCCCGGCGGTTGAACAGAATCCATCTCAGGATAGCGAGCGCTTCGAACCGCTCCAATTCTTCTGGCGGGATGGAGATCTCCGCCAGATAAGCTTCCCGATACTTCGCCGCCAGCCGATCCGATGTGTAGATCTTCATCAGCGTCAGCGACCAAGCGATATCATACCGCAGATCTCCTAACTGGCAGTTCGTCCAGTCGATAACGGTGAACGTCCCGTCCCGCTCCAATAGATTCTGGAAGTGGAAGTCGCCGTGGATCAATTGGTCCTCCCGGATCGGCGCCTCTTCGGCCAATTCCGTAACGATCGGAAGAAGATCGGGCTGCTCCTTCAAACCAACGAAGAAGTGGTTAATGATGCCGAATCGGGGAAGCCCGATCCCCTCCAAATCCTCTGCCGATATCCGATGGACGGCGGCTTGCAGCCGCGCGATTCGCTCCAACGACTTCCCATCCAGCCGCTGCGGCGTTGCGCCGTCGAATGACGTGAGCAGCGCCTGGTTCCCGTTCTCGTCAGTCCCCCAGCCGAGCGGCTTGGAGACGTTGATTCCTGCAGCCCTCAGCGCCTTAAGCAGCCGGTATTGATGCTCGATGTTGGGGCGGCTGCCCTTGTTCCAGACCTTCAACACGAACGCGCTCTCGCCCGATGCGAGCTTAACGACTTCCGCCTCGAAGCCTTGTTCCATCGGAAGAATCGCCGGCTTCGCCGATTCGAACGACTCCCGAACCGCCGGGTCCAGCTCGCTCCACTGAATGTTCGTCGGATCCACGCTGATGCGGTATCCCTCCCATTCTTTTTTTTAGATAATGCGGGATAACTGACTCTTCTGCTACGATCACCTTACTATAAAATAGGCTATAAATCGAGATGCAAAAATAGATAGGCCGCCGGCGCTGGCGCACCGACAGCCTAATAATTAAGCGGCGTTACGACGCCTCCTGCTGCTTCAACCGATAGCTGACGAACGCAAGCTGCCGGCTGTCTGGCGACCAGGAGTTGACGTTGATCGTCCCTTGGCCTCCGAACAGCTTCGTCAGCGTGCGGAATTCGCCGCCTCCGCTCGGCATGATGCGAAGCTCGACTTGCTTGTTCGCTGGATGCTCGTTCGGCTCCACGTCGCCCTTGCGATAGACGAGATACGCGACCAACTGCCCGTCTGGCGATACGTGCGGGAACCAGGCATTGCTCTCATCGTGCGTCATCTGCGTCTGCTCGCTGCCGTCCGTGTTCATGCGCCACACCTGCATGAGGCCGGAGCGTGTGGAGTTGAACCAAATATGGCGGCCATCCGGCGAGAATTCCGGCCCGTCGTCCAGACCCGGTGCGTCCGTCAGCTGCGTCTCATTCCCGCCGTCCGCCGGAATGACGTAGATGTTGTACTCGCCGTCGCGTTCCGCGCAGTAGGCGAGCGTCTTGCCGTCCGGCGACCAGCCGTGCAGATAGCTTGGCGCCATCGGCGTAATCAGCGTCGGCTTGCCGCCCGCTAGCGGAAGCACGTAGATGCGCGACTGGCCGTCTTCAATCGTATGATGGCTGACCGCTATATGCTCGTTGTCCGGGGACAACACGTGGTCGTTATTGCATTGATTGGCGTAGCCCGAATCGATCGGAGTCGAGCTGCCGGTGGCGAGGTCGAAGGAATAGAGAAGTCCGTTGCTGTTATAAATAAGCCGTTGGCCGTCGCGAGTCCAGTTCGGCGCTTCGATCAATTGCTCGAACTCGGCCAATGTCCTGCGTTCGCCCGTCGTGACGTCGACGGTCTCAAGAACGCTGATGACGCCGCGGTCTTCCGGCTTGCGAGGTTCCTTTAACGTCTTCATCGGCGGTACACCCTCTCCCTATTAGATCGGCATTGCGTTCCCTGTATAGTCGACAAAATGAAATGGCGTGTCCGGCACGACCTTCCGCTCGATCAAGTCCATAATGCCTATGGCGGACTTGCGGGGATCGGTAGGCGCCTTCTCGCCGCCCATATCCGTCTTCATCCAGCCCGGATGGACGCTGTATACGGCAACGCCGCGATCCTTGAGATATCGGCGCAGCTGCTCGGTCAGCATATTAAGGGCTGCCTTCGTGATCCCGTATGGATAATCGCCGGGATAGGCATTCGTTAGGCTGCCTGCCTCGGAGGAGATATTGATGAAGGACGCGCTCTTCTCCGTCAACAGCGGCAGCAAGTGCTTCGCCGCCCGCATCGGGCCGAACAGGTTGATATCGAACGAGCGGGCGACCGCCTCCATGTCGAGCTGCTCGATCGGCGTATTGCGAGCTTCGAGCACGGCCGCGTTGTTGACGATGGTGCCGAGCGTAAGACCCGACCGCCTCATGTCGGCCGCTAGGTCGGCGATGCCGTCCTCGTCCGTCACATCCAGCCGCACGCAGATCAGCTTGTCGCTATACCGGGCCGTCAGCTCGCTTAGCTTGGCGTTCTTCTTCTCCGGATTCCGCATGCCGGCGAAGACGCGATGCCCCCGTTCCAATGCCTCCGCAGCAATCTCCAGGCCCAGCCCTCGGCCGGCGCCAGTAATGAGCAAATTCACTGCCATCACTCCTTGTATCGATCTAGGTCCGATCTCCTGCAGCCCCAACGTAACGCCGAGCGCCTGCTCGGTATCGAAGCGGCAGATTGGCGAACCTTGTGCACGTGTCGCGCCGGCTGCCTCGATACCAGTGTACCGATCATCCGTCTGCTCGGTTGGCGGGTCGGTGAGCGACGGCGATTGAATGTGCTGCATCGGCAGGTCAAACAGCGCGCAATAGCGCTTCGCGGCGTCCTCAATGTACGCGACAATGATTCCGATCTTGATCAAATTCGCGTTATCGACATGCTCCATGCCTGAACCGGCCCTTTCTACTTGGAATCCGGCTCAGGTGTTGTAAACGCGCGTTCACGAAGTATCATACCTCCACGAGGCAAACGCTGTCAATCCGATTTGGAACAACCGGTTACATTGCATTCTCTCGTGAATCCGCTTGTGTGAACGCGCGTTTAACCTTATACTGAGCGCAAAGCGGACCGGGTGCAGCGATTCTGATCCGCGCGGCGCCGGTCGAACTAGGGGAGGGTATACGGATGAGATTAGGCGGACAAGTGTTCCTGGAGGACAGGACTCCGGATAGCTGGGCGAACGCCCTGAAGCAGGCGGGCTTCCGCGCAGCCCCCTGTCCAGTCAGCGGCAGCGACGCGGAGGAGCTGAACGCGTATGTGGCCGCGGCGCGCGCGAACGATATTCTCATCTCGGAGGTCGGCGCTTGGAGCAATCCGATCAGCCGCGACGAGAAGATACGCCGCGAGGCGATCGCGTATTGCAAGCAGCGGCTGGACGCAGCCGAGCGAATCGGCGCAGGCTGCTGCGTCAACATCGCGGGGTCTCGGAGCGAGCAGTGGGACGGCCCGGACCCGGACAACTTCAGCGATGACACGTTCGCGCTCATCGTGGACACGACGCGCGAGATCATCGATGCGGTGAAGCCGAAGCGTACCGTTTTTGCGCTGGAGATGATGCCTTGGGTATTCCCGGATTCCGCGGATTCGTACCTTGCGCTGATTCAAGCGATCGACCGCAAGGGCTTCGGCGTCCACTTCGACCCGGTCAACATCGTCAGCAGCCCGCGCATCTATTACCGTACCGGAGACATGATCCGCGACTTCTTCGCGAAGCTCGGTCCGTACATTCGCAACTGCCATGCGAAGGACATCAAGCTGGGCGGCAAGCTGACCGTACATCTAGATGAGGTCATACCGGGGCAAGGCGTGCTGGACTATCGCGCGTTCCTGACCGAATTGAACCAGCTGGACCCGGACGTGTCGCTCATCATCGAGCACCTGCACACGAACGAGGACTATGCGCAAGCGGCGGACTACATTCGGAAGACGGCGGCGGAACTGAATATTGCGCTGTGAGAAGCGGCTGAAGGGCTTAAGCGAGGCGTCTGCTCAGGTGGACGTCTCTCTTTCTGCTGCGGTGGGGGCTGGAGGGCTGCTGCTGGCGTTCCGCCGCGCATGT
>NZ_JACJVN010000067.1:13011-14358 GCF_014212015.1 Cohnella lubricantis
TCTGGTTCCTCTCTTTGGCCCCGCATCCATCCTGGTGAACGCGAGCGCTGCTAATGCCGTTTTCCCCATTGGGGTTTGGTATAATAACGGAAGAGAGGAGTCGGGTACATATGCGGATCATCGATCAATTTGTTCGTAACGAAGAGGAGCGGGCTCGGGCCAATCGGGTCGAAGCGTTGGCTGCCCGGTTCGCAGAGAGAGCTGCTGCGCATGACAAGGAAGGCTCTTTCCCTTTTGAAAATTACGCTGACTTACGGAACGCCGGCTACCTGAAGCTGACGGTTCCCAAGGCTTACGGCGGGGACGAGATATCGCTGTATGAGATGGTTCTGCTGCAGGAGCGGCTCGCTTATGGCGACGGCTCGACGGCGCTGGGCGTCGGCTGGCACCTAGGGCAGATGCTGCACCTGCGTACTGTGAAGCGCTGGCCGGAGGAGCTGTTCGCCGAGCTGTGCCGGGATACCGTGGCGGACGGCGCGATGATCAATGCATTCGCCAGCGAGGCTGGTTCCGGCAGTCCGAGCCGCGGCGGCAAGCCGGAGACGACTGCCATCTCCGCAGACGGCGGCTGGCGGATTACGGGGCGCAAGACGTTCAGCACGCTGTCGCCGATTCTCGATCGGTTCACCGTATCGGCTTATATTCCGGAAGAAGATACGGTGGCAGACTTCCTCGTCCGCCGCTCGGAACAGGTGACGGTCGTGGAGACGTGGGACACGCTCGGCATGCGCGGCACCGGCAGCCACGATGTCGTGCTCGACGGCGCTTGGACGGATCAGCGCATGAGACTTCCCGGCAAAGGGCAGGACGACGGCGGCGGCTGGCTGCTGCATATTCCGGCTTGCTATTCCGGCATCGCATTGGCTGCGCGCGACTTCGCGTTGGAATTCGCGCGTGGTTATCGACCGAACCACCTCGCGGGGCCAATCGCGGAGCTGCCCGCCGTGAGGCAGATGTTCGGCGAGATTGAAGTCGAGCTGCGCAGCTCACGGCAGCTGCTCTATTCGGCCGCCGAACATTGGGACCTCGCGAGCATGGGGCAGCGCCCGGCGCTGAAGCCCGAGCTAGCGCTGGCCAAGTATGTCGTCACCAACAACGCGCTGCGGGTGGTCGATCTCGCCATGCGCATCGTCGGCGGCGCCAGCTTATCGCGCAAGCTCCCGCTGGAGCGGTACTACCGCGACGTCCGCGCCGGGCTGCACAATCCGCCGATGGACAGTTCCGTCCTGCAGATGCTGGCGGCGGAGGCGCTGGGAGAGAAGGGCTGAGCAGGGGTAATGCATACGGGAGTGGAGATACGCGTGTGAACCCACTTTAAGAGGACTCAGGCGATTGGCGCGCATGTTG
>NZ_JACJVN010000007.1 GCF_014212015.1 Cohnella lubricantis
AAGCCCCCATGCGGCGCAGCCTTGCCGCTTGCGCCGCCAGATCCGGCGCACTGAGCGGCACGATCGCGTCCGCCAGCAGCTTGAAGTCTTCGTCGCCGTGCTGCAGCTTCGCCTTCACGAGCACGAGCGCGCCTTTGCCGCAGACGGACGCCGCCGTCCTCCACACCGACGGGAAGGCGACCAGCTCGGCGGACATGATGCGGTCCTCCAGCTCCAGGAACGCCATCGCCTGGCCCGAGCGCGTGATGATCGGCTTCGCCGACACGATCATGCCGACGGTCAGCACCGGCGCGCCGTCCGGCGCTTCGGCCAGGTCAACGAGACGGTCCAAGCCGAGCTCTTCCCACAGGTTGTCATATTCGTCCAGCGGGTGCCCGGACAGGTACAGCCCGAGCAGCTCACGCTCCAGCTCCAGCGTCTGCGCCGGCGTGAACGGCGTCACGTTCGGCAGCTCGACCTCCCAATTGGGCGATTCGCCCAGATCGAACAGCTCGATCTGCAGCTCTTCCTTCTCCTTGCGCCAGGCCGCCGCCGCTTCTACCGTCTCGTCGAGCGCGGCCAGCTGCTGCGAACGGTGTCCGGGCAGCGAATCCAGCGCGCCGGAGAGCAGCAGCGATTCGAGCACGCGCTTGTTGCAGACGCGCGAATCGACGCGGCGGCACAGGTCGCTCAAGCTGTCGAACGGCCCTTCCTTGCGCTCGCTTAGGATGCTGTCGATCGCCTGCGTGCCGACGTTCTTGATCGCCGCGAGCCCGAACCGGATCGCGCCGAGGCCCCCTTCGCGAACGACCGGCGTGAACAGCACGCCGCTCTCGTTCACGTCAGGCGGCAGCACACCGATCCCCATCCGGCGGCATTCGTCGACATATTCCGCCGTCTTCCGCTGGTTGCCGATGACGGACGTCAGCATCGACGCCATGAACGGAACGGGATAGTGCGCCTTCAGATAGGCGGTCTGGAACGCCAGCACCGCATAAGCGGCGGCATGGGCGCGCGGGAAGCCGTAGTCCGCGAACCGCAGAATCAGGTCGTAGACGCGATTCGCCTCTTCCTCGCTGAAGCCTTGGCCGACGCTCCCCTTCACGAAGTGAGCGCGCTGCTCGTCCAGCACCTCGCGCTTCTTCTTGCCGACGGCGCGGCGCAGCAGATCCGCTTCTCCGAGCGAGAAGCCTGCCATGCTGGAAGCGATCTGCATGATCTGTTCCTGATAGACGATGATGCCGTACGTGTCCTTCAAGATCGGTTCGAGCGACGGATGCGGATATTCAACCTCCAGTTCGCCGTGCTTGGCGCGGATGAACTGCGGAATGAACTCCATCGGCCCCGGCCGGTACAGGGCCAGAACGGAGACGATATCCTCGAACGAGGACGGCCTCATCTCCTTCAGCACCCGGCGCACGCCCGCGGACTCGAGCTGGAAGATGCCTGTCGTGTCCCCGCGGCCCAGCAGCTCATAGGTCAACGGATCTTCGTAAGACACCTCTTCCCAGCGCAGCTCCCGGCCCGTCTCCTCGCGAAGCCAGTTCATCGCCCGCTCAATAATCGACAGCGTTCGCAGCCCGAGAAAATCCATCTTGAGCAAGCCGATCGATTCGAGATGCTCCATTGAATATTGCGTCAGCGGAACGCCGCCTGTGCCCTCCTGCAGCGGCACGTAATCGGTCAGCGGCGCCGAGGAGATGACGACGCCGGCCGCGTGCGTGGACGCGTGGCGCGGCATGCCTTCGGCGCGGCGCGCCATGGCGATCATCTCCGCGACCGCACCGTCCCCTTCGCTCAGCGCGCGGAAGTCCGCGTTCTCCTTCACGGCGCGCTCGATGGACATTCCCGGCATGCCGGGAATGAGCTTCGCCGCCTTGTCCACGTCGCCGAACGGCACGTTCATGACACGCCCGACGTCCCTCACCGCGGCCCGCGCGGCGAGCGTTCCGAACGTGATGATCTGGGCGACATGCCCGCTGCCGTACTTGTCCGCGACGTAGCGGATGACCTCGTCCCGCCGCTCATCGCTGAAGTCGATGTCAATATCCGGCATCGTGATGCGCTCCGGGTTGAGGAAGCGCTCGAACAGCAGCTTATGCTTGATCGGATCGACGTCCGTAATCTTCAAGGCGTATGCGACCAGGCTGCCCGCCGACGAGCCGCGTCCCGGACCGGTGGCAATGCCATGCTCATGCGCGAACCGGATGAAGTCCCATACGATTAAGAAGTAGTCGTTGAATCCCATCCGTCCAATGACGTCCAATTCGTATTGAAGCCGCACCTCCGCCTGCCGGCGGAAGGAGGGGGTGCCTTCGCTCGCTTCCGTTCTGTCTCGATCGCTTCGGGCTTCCTCCCCGTCCAATCCTGCTGCTGCCGCTTCCCCATTCCAATCAGGCAGATGGCCGTAGCGGTCCTCCAGCCCTTGGCGGCACAGCCGCGCCAAATAGCCTCCGGCGTCCAAGCCTTCCGGCAGGGGCCGGAATTCGGGCAGAATGTGCCGCCCGAATTCGAGCTCCAGCTCGCACCGCTCTGCGATCCGGGCGGAGTTCTCGATCGCCTGCGGCAGATGGCGGAACAGCGCCGCCATCTCCTCCCCGCTTTTCAAATAAAGCTGGGTCGTGTCCATCTTCAGCCGGTCTTCGTCCTCCAGCGTCTTGCCGGTGCCGATGCAGATGAGCACGTCCTGAAGCGCGGAATCCTCTTCCCCCAAGTAGTGAGAATCATTCGTCGCTACGAGCGGAATGCCCGTCTCTTCCGACAGTCGTACGAGGCCAGTGCCGACCTTCTTCTGCACCAGAATGCCGTGATCTTGAATCTCGAGAAAATAATCGTCCCCGAACAGCTTCCGGTAGCGAAGCGCGGTCGCTTTGGCCTCATCGTAACGGTCATTCGCCAGATGCTGGGACAGCTCGCCGCTCAAGCATCCGCTTAGGCAGATCAAGCCCTCAGCGTGCTCCGCCAGCGCTTCGAAGTCGATGCGGGGTTTATAATAGAAGCCTTCGAGATGGCCGATCGACGTCAGCTTCATCAGATTGCGGTAGCCGGCCTCATTCTTCGCCAGCAGCGTGAGATGATAGATTGGCTGCTCGCGGCGGGACGCCCGCTCCAGCCGCGAGCCAGCCGCCATATAGGCTTCCATGCCGATGATCGGCTTCACGCCTCGCTCGCGGCACGCCTTATAGAACGGAACGGCTCCATACATGACCCCGTGATCCGTCAAGGCCAGCGCCTTCATGCCGAGCCCCGCAGCCTTGGCAGCGAGCTCCTTGATGCGGGAGGCCCCGTCCAGCAGGCTGTATTCGCTATGAACGTGCAAGTGCACGAATCCGCACATGGTTAATCCCTTCTTCTCCGGTAAACTCCTTCTGTTAATTGTATCATAAGCCCATCAGCCCGTCCCATATAGTTGATAGTGGAGGGGATCGGCATGGGACAAGACATGGATCGGTTGTACCGTTTCTATTCGCAGGCGACGATGGACTTCTTCATCGCCTTCGGCGTCGTTCTCGGCGCGGCGATGCTGGCGGGGATGGCATCTCTCTTCTTGTGGCGTCCGCCCCAGGAGACGATGCTCGATATCGCAGGAAGAATCAAGATATGGGCGGTCGTCGTGGCGATTGGAGGGTCGATCGATCCGATCCGGGTCATCGAATCCCATGTGATGGAGGGCTATCTGTCGCCTGCCATCCAGCAGATCGCCTACATTCTGTTCGCGTTCCTCGGCGCGCACTTAGCGACCGAGCTTATTAACTGGCTGTGCCGGAACGCGGGGTGAGACTCGCTTATGAGAGTGCCCGACTTCAAACGGTACCGCGGCTTCATGCAGTCGCTCGCGTTCTTCGTCTGCGGCATGATCGTGGGAGCTGCCGTCTTCCATGCGATGGTTCTGGATCAGACCAACCGGATCATGGTGCAGAATTACGAGATCAAAGAACAGCTGAATCTAGCGGAGAAGCAGCTGCAGGCGAACCGGCAAGTGTCCGTCATTCGCAGCATCATCGTCTTCGTCTTGAAGCCGGACGGAGGCAAAGCGTCGCTGGACGCGGTGTCGGAAGTGGAGCTCAAGAAGGCGATCGAGAAGGACTTGTCGATTCTGATCGGAAGAAGCGTCTACAATATCGGCTCCGATGCCGAGCTCGTCCGCACGCTGCTTCAAGGCAAAGTGTACACAGACATCGGGGGCAAGGATCTCACCGTGAACATCCGGACGATGCTGGTCGCGGACAGCGTGCTGCAGGTCTGGGTCGACCCGGTTAAGGCGCTGCAGCGCAATTAAACGAATCGAAGCCATTTATGCTACAATGTGGGGGTGCAAATCAGACGACTTATGTCGCTTAGAAGGGGTTGCCAGCAACATGATTAATGCGCTGCAATGGATTTTCGGCTTGATCGTCGCCGTATCGGTTGTGCTCTCGCTTGTCTTCAGCTACCGCTCCCGCCGCAGCACGGACCCCATCTCACGGGGGCTGAACGCTTCGCGCATGAACATCTGCATCGGGCTGATGCTCATCTTCCTGGCGCTTATTCAGATGGTTCTGTTCAGCGGTTCGACGCTGCGCGTCATCGTAGGAGCGGTCTTCATGCTCCTGGGGCTGTTCAACCTGTTCGCCGGTCTTCGCAATCACGCGCACTTCACAAAGCATCGATCGTCTGCGCAGTGAGCATCGAGCGGGCCATGACGTCGCCGTCCTGCAGCACCTGAACCTCCATCATGAGATGGCGCCTGCTCGCTTCGATGACGCTGGGCACGATCACGATGGAAGCCTCGATCGGAATGGTGCGGAGAAAATAGGTGGTCATATTCTGCAGAATATGCTCTCCCTTGCGCAGATCGTTCGCCATGCGAGCAGCCGCCTGCTGCATTAGGACGGTCAGCACGCCTTCGGACAGCGTCCCGAGCGGTCCGGTCATCTGCGGCGTGGCCAGTCCGGCGAACTGCAGGCGTCCCGCCTCGTCCCGCCGCTCGGCGAAGCCTTCCCACATGAGCGCGTCGAACGTCTCGCCGAGCTCCGGATGCTTGCCTTCCAGCTGCATCGAGCGCAGCAATTCCCTGCGGCTGACGACGCCGACCAGCTTGCGCTGGCGATCGACGACAGGCAGCAGCTCGATTCCCTCCGACACCATGCGGTGCGCGGCGGAGGCGATCGGAGTTCCCATCGTCACGGTCATCGGCCTTCTCGTCATGAGCTTGTCCAGCGTCTGGCCGGCCGGCGAGCCGCTTACGTCCTTGGACGTGATCATCCCTACGACCCGGTTCCACTCGTCCGTCACCGGGAACCGCTCGAACCCTGTCTCCGCGCTTAGCTTCTGGAAGTCGGACACCGATGCCGACTGACGCAGCGCGCCCGTCCTCGCCGCCGGCTCTACCAGGTCGGCGATCGTCATGATTTTCCGCTTAATCTGCCTATCGAACATCGCCCGGTTAATCATCGAAGCGACGGTAAACGTGTCGTGCCTGCACGTTAGAATCGGCAGCTGCCGTTCGTCCGCCAGCGCCTTCACGTCCGCGCTCGTGCCGAAGCCCCCTGTCACCAGAACGCCCGCTCCATGCTCAAGCGCCACGCGGTGCGCGCTCTCCCGGTTGCCGACGATCAGCAGGCTGCCCGCGTCAATGTAGCCCATCATCTCGTCCAGCTCCATCGCGCCAATGACGAATTTGTGCAGCGTCTTGTCCAGCCCTTCGCTGCCGCCCAGCAGGTCGCCTTGGACAATCTCCAGCACTTCGGCGAACGTCAGCTGCTCCGTCCGGCTTCTCCGCTTCTTATCCACTCGAACCGACCCGATGCGTTCCTTCGTATTCACATAACCTAAGTGCTCGGCGTCCTTGAGCGCGCGGTAGGCCGTTCCTTCGGAAACGCCGCGGTCTTTGGCCATCTGCCGCACCGATATTCGCGTCCCGACCGGCAGCTCCCGGATATACAGCAGCAGCTGCTCGTGCTTGGTAAGCTCGCCGTCGGTCTGATCAAGACCCGCCATTGCCATTTCCCCTTATCCCATAATCTTCTCGTTCATTCGCTTGCTTGAATTATATCGGAATTCCCGGCCTTTGTGTACGCATTCGCTTCGAGGGCGGCTGCTGGCGAATCCGGCGTTTTTCCGATTTGGCTGCTATTTTTTATGAAGTTTTTACATTCGCTGCATATCCAAAAATGAAGAAAACATATAAATTAGTAATCAAGGACTATTTCGGCAGCATTCGACTTTTATCGCATCGTTCAGCTAAGCTTAGCCGGACAAGTATAGTTAGATAAGTATAGTTAGCTAAGTAACGACTCACTCCTTGATATTTGCCGGAGGACTTAAATGGACGCAATCTGGAATTTCTTAAAGCTGGACCTGCTTGTCGCATGTCCAGAATCGTTCACCGCTTGGGTGTTGGCCTTCTCTTTCTTAGAGAAGAAACCGGACAAGCTGAATCGCCGAATTGCCTTATTGACACTGTCGACTTCGTTAACTACCGATTTGTTGTATTATATATTGCCGCTGCAATGGCATCTCGCGAATTCCTTCTTCTGGAACGCCGCTATGCTCGCCATTATCTTCAGGGAGCAGACCCTGCGAAGGAAGATTGGGCTGTTATGCGTTATGTATATCCTTGTTATTGTGACGGATATAACTGCCAGCTTAATCTACATATACGGCTTGGGCCAGCCTTCCACCGAGATCGGACAGCCTTCTTCGATCTTTGTATTCATGCTTGTCCTATATCCGCTGCTGGCCCTCGGCTGGCTGGCCTCGTGGTATATCCGCTCCCGGCAGCCGAATCGGATCCGGCGGTTGTCCAAGCTCATCCTGGACGGTACGCGGTCGGATCTGACTCCGATTCTGCTCATTATCGTCTTGCATTTCTGCCTCGTCTGCACAGTCGAAACCTTCTATCTGCTTCATCATACGAGAGGCATCGGTCCCCTCATCCAGATACTGCTCGGAGCTTCGATCCTGCTGTCCTTGCTCATGCTCGCTCTTATGCTGCGCCTGCTCGCTCGTACGCGCGAAGAGAGCGCCCGCATGACCCAGGATATCTATGTCGAAGAGATTAACCGGATGTTCACGTCCATTCGCGGCCAGCGGCACGACTTCCTGAATCACTTGCAAGTCATGCACACGATGCTCCAGATGGGCAAGACTGCCGAACTGAGAGCCTATATGGCCGATTTGGTCAAGGAATCGCATGCCGTGAGCGACATCGTTCGCCATCATTCGCCTGCTCTGGCCGCGTTCGTGCAAGCCAAGACGGCAGTAGCGGTCAGCCGCGGGATCTCCTTCACCTGCGAGCTCTCGGACGATTGGAGCCAGCTGTCGACGATCCGCATGATCGACATCATCAAGATCATCGGTAATCTCGTCAACAACGCGTTCGATGAAGCGGAGCATCAGTCTCCCGACAACCGCTATGTGCACGCCGTGATGAGATGCCTGCCGGGCTATGTAGAATTAAGCGTCTCCAACAGCGGCAGCCCCCTGAAGGAAGGGGATAAGGAGATGATCTTCCTTCCCGGCTATACGACGAAGGATAGCGCCCATTCGGGACTCGGCTTGTCGATCGTGCAGGATCGGGTCAAACACTACCGCGGCACCATCTCGGTTCAAACGGCGGACGATAACGCAACCGTGTTCACCGTCCGTCTCCCCCATCGCAAGCCTACTTCCTCCGGACACGCAGGCTAGGGGGGCCGTCACCTAGCCGCCCATGTCAAAAACCTTCTCCCCCGCTGCTCCGACGGAGCGGCGAAGAGAGAAGGTTGTTGGTAGCGCCTGCGCATCGCGCATGGCTTCAGATCTTGAGCTCCCCGAGCTTGATCAGCTCGACAACCGCCTGCGAACGGCCTTTGACGTTTAATTTCTGCATCACATTCGTAGTGTATTATCAAGCACATAATTTAAACAAAGAGAAACCGCGCTTGTTCGGCGCGGTTCGTCCTAGATATATGTTTGAATTTCAACTTCTCCATCGTGGTGAACATCGATCCGCTTCACGCATTGCATCAGCAGCGGACGAACCTTTTCGACATCATCATACGATGATAGCTCTGTGAGCACCTTGACGGCCTTATGAGCCTCTTTAGCGATACGATCAGTGTCAATGGTGCGGCGTTCTTCTGCGACGATAAGAGCGAGCTTCTTGTCCGCCTCTTCGATCTCTTTCTCATACTGTTCCCGTTCGAAGTCATATTGCGCCTTGTCCAGCTCGCCGAGCATGTTCTGCCGCCGAATTTCGAACAACAGTTTCCGGTTGTCATCGATGCGTTTCTCGAGCTTGCGTTTTTCTTTCTCCCGGTCATTGCTCGGGACCCTGGCAGACACCTTGCCGGATTCAATTTCCGCCAGCCGTTCGCGCAGCCGCCGTAGCACTTCGCCGATCAGCTCGTCCCGCATCTCGTAGTACGGTATCCATTTGTTATTCGAACATCCGGCCTCGCCCGTCCTTCGTCTCCTGGAGCACATCAAGTAACGGTATTCGACTCCGTTTGAATGTTTGCTGCCCATTGAGACCATGGCGGATCCGCACTCGGCACAAAATATCATCTTTGCGAATACGTTCACGAATGAGCGGCGCCCGCCGCGCTCACCTCCGCCGCGAAGCAGCCTTATCTCCTGCGCTTGCTGGAACAATTCTCGCGTAATGATCGCTTCGTGCGTCTGGAAATCTGTTCGTTCCCACGCATCCTTTGGCTTTTGCACAAGCTTCTTGCCGCGATCCATGAGGTTCGATAAATCGTTATATGTGACCTCGACGGTGTGCCGGCCATAAACGTTGTACCCTGTATAATTCTCGTTTTGAAGGATACGTTGAACGCTCGATAATCCCCATGGCCCGCCCTTGTACGAAGGGAAGACTTCGCCTCTCTCATTGCCACCGTTCAAATAGTTCACAATTGCTTTCTCGCCCAATCCGTGATTCACATAGAGAGCGAAGATCATGCGAACAATGCGGGCCTGCTCGGGGACGATTTCAAGCGTCTTCCGGCCGTCAATCTTCACCTTACGGTATCCATATGGTGGAATTGAGCCGATGTAGTTCCCCTTTGCTGCCGACTGCCGGATGCCGCGGCGAGACGATACGCTGATTTGTTCGCTCTGGTTTTGGTTAATCACGGACTTCACGCCGAACAGCACTTCGTCATCCTTCTTCGCGGAATCATAGCCATCCTCGATGGACACGAGGCGCACCTTCAGTGCATTAACAATCGTCCTCTTGAGAGACAGAGCGTCAAGCGTGTCCCGGCTGAAACGTGAAAGAGAGGCGAACCAGACTGATCTGACTTCGCCTCTCGTTGCATCCTTTATCAGCTTCTGAACATCTTCACGGTCCATGATGCTGGTCGCAGTATCGCGGTCCATGTAAATGTCGTCGGGGCCGAATTCAATGCCTTCATAACCTGCCATTTCACGAATGAATGCTTCTTGATGCTCCGGGCTGTCCTTCTGAGTATCATACTTCGTAGAAACGCGAACGTACTGCTTATCCCTCTTTTTGTTCATTACGCATTTCCCCTGTAATGTGTTTGGATAAAATCTCGTCCAAATTATCACTCACTGCACCATATTTTGCAAGAACTTTTTCGATCTCGCGCCGTGCAAGGTTTCGCGCAATGTCCGCACCGCGATCTTCGACAAGGATGAAGCGTAGCCTGAACGCCTTCTCTTTTTTCTTCTCCATGACCGCATCACCTGATGCCATTGTATGCGCTAGGGCATTTCCCGCTTTCCTGCTCACGCTTCATCCTCCTTCCCTTTGATAACCGCCAGATTTAGAGATAAGGCCAGCTTATAGAACGCCCGCCATCTAATCTTCGAATAGTACCCCTCGCTGATCGGCGGCTGGAATTGCTGCGTGTACACGTTGTAATCGGTCAGGTATTGCGCATCGGATGCTAGGTACCGCTCGGTGATGAGGAACCGCTCCATCCGTGGAAGCCGGCTAACGGCCCGCTCGATCCGCTCGCAATATGCCCGGCGACGTTCCTGTTCATCGACGTTGTGCAAGGCGATGGACGCTGTCTGGTCTGGTGTGACGTTCGTGCGGCCGCCTTCCCGCAGCTCGTAGCTGGCCGTGATCGATGCCTCGCGTTCGTCGAACGTCAGGTACTTATATAACCGATAGCGTTCCAGAGCCGCTTCGACGGCCTTCTGCGTCGCCTTGCGGTCCAGCTCCGGCAAGAAGTCGGCGCCAAGTGATAGTTGTTCCAAGATGAATCACCTCGCTCGGGAGGATAACCCCGGCCGGCGTGCAACCGGGGCATCGGTCATTATGGCGCGATTCACATCGGCAGATCGTCCTCGTCCGGCCATTCCGGTTCGGTGCCGACTCCGTCTTCGGGCTCTTGTCCAAGGTCGACGCCAACTTCGTAGGTGACTCCGTCGATCGTGACTTGATCCGGATCGTCATTCACCCGAACTGCGCCATCTCCGTCGACGGTGTACTCTACGCCTTCGCGCGGATCATCGCCGTAGTAGTAATCGATGCTCATCTGCGAGGCTTGCAGGTTCAGCGTTACGTTCCGGCCGGCGAAGCGGTACAACGGGATCGCCTTCTCTTCGCTGTCGCCTTTGATGTGGAACTTGAGCGCCGTCTTCTTGCTGTCTCGCTGCAGGCTTGCGAATTCTGCCATGATCTCGCCGGCGTCGCATCCTTCGATGTCCATGGTCACGATGCCGCCTGCAAGCTCGACAAGCGTCTGCGCACTCTCCAACTCGTCGCCGTTCACCTGGAATACCAGAACTTCCTTCTTGTCGTCCTTCTGCATCTTTTTGAAAAGCACGTTCAGCGTCGTTTTGCTCATGTCCAACCGTCTCCTTTTAAATGGAATGCCTCTGTGGGCTTCTGTGCGCCTTTCTGGCGTGTTCTGCGGTCGTGATAGGTGTTACTCTATGGATTGATTATTGCAAGCCTGTATGGGGATGTTACGAGGTTGTAACGGTATAGGTAAAAAATAAAGCCATTACCTGTTATTGATCTGCCCGATTACGCTCCGCACCAACTCATTATCCGATCGCGGACGGTAACGCCTTTCCTGATTGACCCGGATGTTCTTCTGGATCTCATCGCGAATCTTGTGGAGGCGTGGCAACCAATTCTGATGCTGTTTAACTAGCTCATACAGCGGCTTCATGATGAAATTCTGATCCTTAGCTTCGCGTCGTCTTAGTCGGTTCTCCTTGATCTGCATCGCCAGCTTGTAGCCTTGGACGCCTCCGAATTGCAGGAGCTCGACGACGTGCGTGAGGTCGGAGTGCTCATAGTCTCGGCGCTCTACTTCCGCGTCGTTCTCTTCGTAGAGTTGCGGCACGGCGGTAAAGATTTCGATCAGGGCGTCGATCGCTACCGCGGGGTCGAATTTTTGATCGGTCATTTCGGTTCCTCACCTCGCGGCTGTTTACTCGCAATAGGAACTTCGATTATTGCAGCTAACTGATCTAAGTTGAGGTGTTCCAATTTAGCTTCGATCGCCCCGCTTGAATCCCATTTGATTTTGGCGAGCTCACCGAACCCGTTCCGGAACAATTCAAGGTTGGTGCAATCTACTTCAAACGACTGGCCTGTTTTAAGATAGAATACGTATCTTTTCATCCTTGTTTCACCTTCTTTCGCTTCGGCTTTTTCTCGGTGGGGCTTCTGATCGCCTGCAAAACCTCTAATTGCTCTCTCGTAATCTGCATCTCGATATCCGGCGTGAGTCCGCGCGCAATCTGCGCCATAATGTATGCGTCGTTCACGTTGTGGTTCGGATGGAAAAAGGCAAATCGTTCACGAACTGCCGCCATGACGACAGCCTTCTTCTCTTTGTCCGAGAGTCGGCGTTTGCTTCCTTTCTCACCTGTCCAACTGGATACGCCGACAAACTTCTTCACTTGATCCGGGGCTACTTCCGTATATTTCAGGCCTCGCCGCCACAGCGCGATCCGAATGCCCCACCCGATGCCGCCGAGCTGGATGGCCTGCTGAGAGGCGAAGCCGAATCCCTCGATGCAGATCACATCGTCCGGCTGGACGAACTGCATCACCTCGCCGATCAGCGATGCCATGCGCTTCGGGTCCTTGTTGCCGACGCCGGTTAACTCCTTAGCGCGAAGGACGTTGCCGGCCTCATCCAGCGCAACGAATCCGGTTTTGGTGGAAGGGTCAATGCCCACGTAGCGAACCATCCGGCAGCACCTCCCCCATTTTCAGCCGCGACCACGGAATCAGCTTCGCAATCTTGAGATATTCAAGGCGCAAATTGTACTTCGCATTAACTGATCCGTTATAGTAACGCTGCGTCTCCGCTCGGATGACTTCATGATGGTCATCGCACAACGGCACCAGTGCCCATGTCTTTCGCGCACGCTTCGGGCATCCGGGATACTTGCATCCATCGTCAATCAATGCTCTCATCCTCCTTCACCATTTGGGATATGCCCGCCTGATCTTCTGCTGATTATTGCGATAGGGCTTTCGCTTCTTCGACTCGCGCCTCACGATCTCGTCGGCGGCGCGTTGGCGATCGTCCGGAGTAGCCATTTCATCATAAAAGGCGATTACATATAACTGCGGCAGCGTTGCGGCGGAGAAGTTCAAACCATCACCTCATTTTCAAAACAAAGTCAACTGCCTACCGGCATGCTCTTCTGCTACTGGGTTTATCCAGAGGACTTCCGTACGTCCCTGACCTGTCTCGATGATCTGTCGACGCTCTTCTCTCCGCCAATGCTGTAGCCGATCGTTATAGAGCTGATTGTCGTATCCGCTCAGAAAGGCCGGACCCGGGTGGTTATCCAAAGCTTCGAGAAGCTGCTCGTGATCGTCGTCCGTCATTTCGTTCGTGTAGATGGCGCCGTTCCGCGTCTTAGCCACGTATGGCGGATCCGCATAGATCAATACATCCTCCCGGGCGTACCTAGCAATGACATCCAGCGCCGGCCGCTGCTCGATCTGTACTTCCTTCAACCGTTCGGCAACCTCAGAGATCTTATAGGGGAGCTCGTTCCATTGCTTCACCCGGTAGGCGTCATCTGCAGTCGCCCGGCATTTCCAACCGGATATTGATCCAGTCTTCACGCGGATACTCTGCCAGCAGCGGACAAGGAACTTCCGGGCTCGTTCGAGCTCGTCGTCGCCCCCCCTAGGCCGGCTGCTGGTGTAAAACTCTTCACGTGCCCACGGCGTCCATTTGATGCCTCGTGCCAGTTCTAGTGGTTGATCCCGGATCACGCGGAACAAGTTGACCACGTCACCGTCAATGTCGTTTATCGTCTCGAGCTGGCTCGGTTCCTTGTTGAAGAACACCGCTCCACTGCCGAAGAATGGTTCGAGGTATGTTGTATGTGGCGGCATATGGCTGATGATCCATTCGGCGAGCGACCACTTGCTGCCGGGGTAATGAAGGATGCGGGAGACTTTCATGGTTTCACCTCAATCATCATCCAGCCACCCGGCGAGCGCCGCCGCCGGCTTTACTTGCTGCGGTTCTTCCGCCGCCGCGGGAACGGTTTCCGGCGGCTTCGACGGCTCCGCGCGCCGTTCTCCGTGCCCCGGATCCGACTCATCGAACGCCCAACCGAGGGTATTGTAATGCTCGCACAGCCCCGGGTACTCCTTGACCAACTGCCCACGGCGGTATCGCTGAACAGCTTCCGCGACGAAGTCATACGCCCGCATCAACTTTTCCTTGGCCGCCGGATCGAGCAGCGGGTCTTCCAGCTCTATCGATTTGCTGACCAGCCAGTTAAGCGACCGCTCATAGGCCTCTTCACTTTCGATGCGCTTTACGCTCACCCGTCGGCACCTCCTTCGGCTCCAACTCCACAAATCGCTGAATCCACCATTCGAATGCCAGGCGGAATTTCTTCGTGCCGATGTTCCGGCCTTTGGCGAATATGGATTGCACCACCTTGGCACTGCCATTCATCTCGTCCGTATCCCACAGAAACTCAACCACGTCCGCGTCTTGCTCGATTGATCCGGATTCCTTCAGGTCGGACAGCTTCGGCTCGTCCCGGCTTTCGCTGCTGCGTGAGAGCTGGGAGAGAAGCATGAACACGCATTTGAGTTGGCGTGCCGTTTGCTTCGCCGTAGTCGTTACTCGTCCGATCGCGGCCGCGCGAGTCTCGTTCTTCCGCTGGGGAATCTCCATGATCTGCAGGTAGTCGACGATGATCGCCGCCAGCTTGCCGTAACGCTTGCGGAACCGCCGCGCTGTCGCCCGGACCTCTTGGATCGTCACGCCAGCAGAGTCTCGGATGAAGATCGGTAGACGAGATACCTCGTCGTATGCGCGGTTGATGCGGTCCCATTCGTTGTCCGTGAATCCCTCTGTGCCGCCCTTGTTGATCAGTCGTCGATAGTTTACTTGGGAGACCATCGACACGAGCCTATCTATCAATTCGTTCCGGTCCATCTCCTGAGAGAAGATGAGCACCGGGCCGGCGTCTGGGTTGTGCTTGGCAATGCCGTAAGCGTATTGAAGCGCCTTGGCCGTCTTACCTGCTCCCGGACGCCCAGCGAGAATGAACAGCCATCCGCGCCACAGCCCGCCTGCCCACTCGTTGAACAGCTTGTAAGGGCTCAGCAGCTTCTCCGCCTTGCTCCTGATGTGCCGAAAGTAGTCATCCCGGGTGTCTCCGAGCCCGACCATCTCGGATTCCGCCGCCGGCCGTAGGTCGTCGACGAGGCTCTCAACGGCCGCGAAGTAGTCCTCGTCGCTCTCATAATCCTCGTTGGTCGCTTCGACGATCTTGTCCGCCAGCAGCCGGCCCCGCCGTTTATGTGCCCTCGACCGAACGATCTCGGCGTACGATCGAACATTAGAAGCGGTCGGAACGGATGAGGCGAGCGCGGTCAGGTCGGAGATGCTGCCCATGTCCTCGAGGCGATTGTGCTTGTTGAAGTGCCCGGCGATCGTCACCACGTCCACCGGACGGTCATGCTCATGAAGGTAGCGCATCACCTGGAAGATCAATTCATAGCGCTTTTGTGAGAAGTCGCGCGGTTCGAGGAAGGCGATCTCATCAAGGCAATCGGGCTTGAGTAGGATCGACCCGAGTACGGCGGATTCCGCGAAGAAGTCATCAATCTGGTTCGAATGCGTACGGATCACCCCCCTGCTCTATCCACTCCTGAGCCTTTGCGATACGATCGATTGCCGACTTATTGCCGCCGCCCTTCCCGCCGCTGCGCACGCCGGCCGCCTTCATTTTCAGCGCCAGTTCGCCGAATTTCTCCCGCAGCTTCTTCGCCGACAGCACGTTCGTCTGCCAAAACGAATCAGCCGTCACCCAATCGATCACGTCGCGGATCAATTGCTTGTCCGTCACCTTGTCGATCTCCACCAGCTTCCGGAAGTCCTCAGCCCACTTTTGCAGATCAGCCTTCGCGATCGAGGAGTGGTTGAAGTCGATGTTCGCAGCCATGGCGACTATCTTCTTATGGAAGTAGGAGGCCATGCGGTAGTAGGTATTATCCGCGCTGTACTGCTCCGGCTTCTTACCGCGCCCCCTCCGAGGCGGCGATGGTGACGGCGGAGGCTTCCGCTTCTTCGCTGGCGCTTTCGGCGGACGTTCGAGCCATGCGTCGAAGTCTTTATTGAAGCGAAGCACTCGCGGGCGACCGGAGCCGCCCGACAGCACCTCCAACACGTTACGCTCGATCAGCGCTGTCACTTCGCGGTCGACCTGGCTGCGCGCTGCGCCGATCGCTTCGGAAAGGAATGATAGCGTGAACTCGTGCTCCTTGCGGCGGAAGCCGTAGGTGTACCGCCAGATGACAAGTAGGAGGCGGAGCTGCGTGCCGTTGAAGCGGAAGCGCGGAACATGTTCGAGCAGCTCGTTCGATATCTTGGTGAATCTATTCGGTTGCGGATTTGCCACTTAACCCACCCGCTCTTCTTGCTCCTTTTGCTTGATGCGTTCCACGATCCGGCAGGCGAGTTTAAGATTGTCGTCTCGCTCCGATGAGTTAGGCTCTTCTTTCAGCCACTCGCTGATGATTCCGGCAACCTCTTCTTCGATTGTTAATACCGGCTCCGGTTCCTCAACCTTGTATCCGTAGCGGAGGGCGTCAACAATATCGAGGAACGAATCGCTGTTGGCTCGATCCCGCAAAAGCTTCAACCATTCGCGGTCTTCGTGCTCGTTATTTTCTTGAGCGATGTACCATGCGTGAAAATCTGTATCACTAAGGGCGAACTGAGCCTTCAGTGTATCCAGCGCATTACAGACTTCCCGCGGCAGCACAACCGGCTTCTGCTCGTCGATCGTCCGCTCGATGGTCTGGAGCAGCGCATCACGTTCGCGCGTCAGCTCGTCAACTTCCTCACGACGCTGGAGCAGTTCTTGCCATATCGAGAATGGTTCGACATCATCGACTCCGACGAACAGGCCTGCAAAAACACCGCTCAACACTCGAAATGAACAGCGTGGATAATGCTTGTGTACGAAAAGAATGGTATCAATCGGAATCACGACGTGTCCGAAGTCAAGGGATCGGCGGGTTACCACATATTGCTCATTCACTTAAACCACCTCCAAGAAATAGTCCTTGCCGTTCGTGTATCCGCGCCTCCGTAGCGCCGCTTCGACAGTCGCCTGCGCGAGCTCGGGAATGTTGTTGCTCTTACTCAAGTGTGTCAGGTAGACTCGCTCGCCTCGCCCCTGGACTAGCTGGGCGAGTGCGGCGGCCGTCTGCTGATTGCTCAGGTGCCCCAGATCGGAGAGCACACGAGCCTTCACGCTGTCCGGGTATTCGCTGACGGCTACGAGCTCCGGGTCGTGATTCGCTTCAATGATGTAGATGTCGCTGCCCTCCATCGCTTTCAGCATGTCGCGGTCTACGCGGCCAGTGTCGAGGCAGATGCTCACTTTCTGTTCAGCCTCAATCGTGAACATAAGAGAGTCATAGGAATCATGATGGGTACGGAACCATCTGACCGTTATGCGCGGCTCGTCCAATATTTCAAGCTCCGTATATGGTCGAAGCGTGCGGTGTAAATCTTCGTCGACGCCCTTTATGTCCTTCCATTCACCCTCTGACGCATATACCGGGATGCGATACTTGTTTGCCAGCGGCAGCCCCTTGACGTGGTCGATGTGGGCATGGGTGACGAATATGCAAGCGATCTCGTCCGGCCGGATGCCTGCTTCGAGCAGCCGCTTCTCGATCTTCGTCTTCGGTATCCCGGCGTCGACCAGGATGACGGTGGAGCCGGAGCGGACGGCGATGCAGTTGCCGCCGCTCCCTGATGCGAGAATGTCGATCTTCACTCCGACTCACCAACGATCCGCGCTTCACCTTCGAGGAAGAGCTTCAGGCGTTTACGCTGTTCGTCCGAAAGCCCCCAACGGACCATCTCCGCCAGCGTTCCGCAGACCGCCGCCTCTCCCCACTCCTGGCATCCCCATCCGGTATAGTCGCATCCGGCATCGATCAGGGCGTACCGACCATCTTTAAGAAGGAACACGCCGATCCAGTTCAGCCCGTCGTTCTCGCCGTCATCTATTGCCATGATCTCTGCAACGTCTGCGCGGTCAAACGGTTCGGTGGAAACCGCTTGGGCGAATTGCACCACAACCGGATTTCCGTTCAACTCCGTTCCGACCTCTTTGCCTGCAGCACCGAATGCTTCTTTCCAGTTGTAGTCCCTAAGACGTTCTGGAACTCCCAGATCTTCATCGGTCGCATCCCGAAACATGACCGAATTGAAATGCTTGTTGGGGAATTCCTTCAAATAGACATTCGTATGGTACGGATGAACATCCGTCTGTTCGACGGTATATATGCCTCCCTCGACAAGTCCCGCTTTGCGTGCTTCCAGCGGATCGTCGTCATGCCCATTGAGGTTTAGGAAGACGACCTTGTGCCCTTCTCTGGCGAAAATGTCCATCCCGCTCACGCCTCCCCACCGAGCAGATCGTCTTCGTCCGACGTCTGCGCCGCACGCTGCGCGATGTCGACTTCCATCATCTTGACGAGTTTGGTCAGCTCCTGCAGGGTAGGTGTTTCACCCTTCACGACGTTCTTCGACGCGATGTACTCGGATTTCGCCTCTTTGCCGGTGATGCCGAGCTGCTTGAACTTGGCGTTCATCTGCTTGCGGAGCTCGTCCATTTTGTCGTTCTCGTTGTCCGGTTCAGATTGCGGCGCGGGCTGATGCCGTTCAGCTGCGGCGGCCACATTAGCTTCCGTAGTGATGTCCCTGCGTTGCGGCGCCTCATAAGCGGAAGGCGTTCCCGAATGAAGATCATCGTCGTCGAATTCAAGTCCGTACTGCCGCTTGAGTGCGCGCTGCTGGACGTGCTTGCCGATCATGTCCGGCTCCCACTTGTTCCAGTTATCTTTGTTCTGGCCGGTGTACATATGAGCGATATGGTCTTTGTCGACGAACTCAGTCACCGGGCGGAAGCCAATTCGATAGGCGATCGAATATGCACCGATGATGCGACCGCGCGGGAAGCTGATCGCGTGCTCGAGGATTTCCCAATCGTCAGAGCCATCTTCACGCTTGACCTTGCGCGCCTTGAATGAATCGTTCTCGCAAACGACCTGCGTGTCCGGTGGCTGGAAGCCTTCCTTCTCCCGTGCCTTCGAGAGATAGGCTTCGGCAGCGAATTGGATGCGGGCTTGGTTGCCGTACTTAATGAAGAAGATTTCGTTCTTGAACGGATCGAGCCCATAGGATGCCGCCTTGTGGGCGAACAGAACGAATTCGGGGTCGGTTGCCGTAGGGCAAAGCGAGGTACGGATGACGTCCAGAACTTCCGGTTTAAAGACAGCTTGGGTTTCCGGGGTTACAAGTGCGATGCTTCTGCTCATGAATTAAAATCCTCCCTTGGCGGCTTCGAGGCCGCGCTTTATTTGTTTCTTGGCGCTCTCCCATGCCTTCGCGTAAACAGCATCGGGATCGTCGCTGGGCTCAACCGTCATAACTACGCCTGCGTCGACTTTCAGCGATTCGTAGTTGCCGAGGTTCTTGGTGAAGGTGAAGCCGACCGTGATCTCCTTGGGCTGGCTCATCCCTTCGCTGCCTCCCCGTTGTAGTAGCGGCGGAAGCGGAAACCTTCATATTTCTCGATGCGCTTCCGATCCTGCCGGCTGGCGATGAAACCGTAATCGGCCTTGATAGATTCGGCGGTAACCGATGCGCCAAGTGCGCCGGGGACGTAGCGGGCTTTCTTCTGCCGCGGTTCCGCAGGCTTGCGCTCCATGATTCCGCGATCGCGCAAGCTCTGAGCGCGGCGGTCGCCGCTCTTCTTATTGCGTCCGCGGACGGACAAGCCGCCTTTGGCTGCGGCGATATCGTAAAATGCGGCGGACTGGCGGGCGATCGCAAGGGCGTGATCTTTCTTGGCTTTACTTTTGAACGTGGGGAGTTTAATTTTCATCCTCGTTTTCCTCCTGTTCGTTGATGGACACGGCCACTTCTCGGAATCGTAGGCGGATATACTGGATCAGCACCAGGTACTCCTCGGCGTGGCGGCTGCCGTCGTGGCGGAGATTCACCGCAGCTTCGAACTCGTCCAGCGTGCCTCGGAAGCAACCACGGGTAACCTCGATTTCGCCCGTCTTGATCGTATAGGCGGTCAGCGTGCCATCCTCCGAGCCAACGGAGGATGCCCAGAAGATATGTTTCCGGCTCTCCACCCAAGCATCGCCGTACACCTGAGCATTGCCGTACACCCGAGCATCGCCGGACACCTGAGCATTGCCGTACACCTGAGCATTGCCGTACACCCGAGCATCGCCGTACACCCAAGCATTGCCGGACACCTGAGCATTGCCGGACACCCAAGCATCGCCGTACACCTGAGCATTGCCGTACACCAGAGCATCGCCGGACACCTGAGCATTGCCGTACACCTGAGCATTGCCGTACACCCAAGCTTCGCCGTCCTGATCGAGGTTTGCTTCGCCTGCGATCCAGCCGCCGAGATCGCCTTCGTCGACGCCATGCTCGGGGATGTCACGCAGCGCCTTGATCTGGTAGAGCGTTACGCCGAACCATTCCTTGGTCGTTTCAGTCAATACGTATTTCATGCTGCTTCCTCCGTTTCAATTTTGAGTTCTTGGTCCAACACCGCGCGGCCAGTGACAAGCTGGTCATAGACGGCGACGCGCCCGGTGTACGATTCAATTCCGTCGATGAAGCAGGGAACCACAAGCTCGCTTTGCTTGAACAGCACCTCGGCCAGTTCCAACCCTGCGGCGATCTTCTCGCCAGCGGACAGCACCGCATAATCCTTGCCGTCCATCTGGATCGAGAAGTCCGGCTCCCATTCGTCCGTCGACTTGACGTATTTGAACAAACGGATCGACAGCGTCGTGAATAGAGCTTGTACCTTCGCGGCTTGCAGTTCCGCCTCTTTCGCGCGGTAGGCTTTCGCGGAGTCGAGGATGAAGATCGACTCTTTCAGGCTGGCGTGCGTGGCTGCTTCTTCGATGCGAGCGTCTTCGAGAAATTCCGCGAGCTGCTGGCGGCGTTCCGACTCTTGGAGCAAATCGACGAGATACTGGCGATCCTCTTGAAGTTTGCGGACGGCGGCCATCGTTTCGGAGACGTCGATGTATTCGAGGGCGGCGAGTTCGGCTTCTGCCTCTTTCCGCTGGACGACAACGGCGTCATACTCGCGCTTGAAGTCTGCGATCCGGCGTTGCTTGTCCGCCTCTGCTGCCGTTACGGATTCGCCCTGCAACGGCTGACGGCAAACGCGGCAAGTGTCCGCGATCGGTTCGGCTTGAAGCGCGGCAAATTGCTCCTTCATGCGGTCGCGCTTGTCTCGGAGAGATGCGACCTTGCTTTGCAAGGCAATGATCTTTCGATTGTTCTCGTCCGCGCCGGACATGCTCGCGATCGCCTCTTCGATCTTCGCATCGATGATGCCGATGTCGCGTTTCGTCGTTTCGGGATCAATGGGAGACCCGCCGTTCAAAGGAGGCAGGCGGTCGATCTGCTCCTGCAGCGTCTTCGTCCGGCTCTGTGCGGCGATGTGTGCCTTCTCCAGCTTCGACTTCTGCCCGCCGGTGCCGCCGTGGATCTTCTGCAGATCGTCGAGGCTGTGCTTTTTCGTCAGATCAGCAAGCTTGTCCGCTTGTGGAGAAGGGAGCTGCTTCAGCACTTCCGACTTCGCCGGCGGCGTCGTGTACCGAAGGATCATCTCGCGCTGCTTCGTCCAGTGGAGACCGAAGAAGTATTGCGGGTTGTAAAGGGAGAGGAACTCATCACGGTCGAACAGTCCGGCAACGGTGGACTCGTACTCCTTCGCCTTGGTTGGCACGTCATTAATGAGGAACATGTTGTCGCCACCATCGATGCCGCGCTCGAACTTGATCGCCGTGCCGTCGACTTCCAGAATCAGCGCAGCACGGGTGACGTTCGCATCGTAATTGACCGGCTTCGGACTCCACTTACGACCGAACAAGTCGACTCCCCACAGCACCCACGCCGGCGCGGTACCGATCGATGTCTTGCCTTGACCGTTGCGGCCGGATAGCTTCGTAACATCGCCATACTCAAGACTCAGCCGGTGATGCGCCGTGAAGTTCTCCATCTCTAGCGAAATGAAGCGGATGATTTTAGCCATTTTCGATCCTCGCTTCCTGTGTTAAGATGATTGCGAACATTTTCGTATTGGCCGCTCTCTTGGGCGGCTCTTTTTTATTGCAATACTCGAAAGGCAGATTTCCGAAGAAGCTCTCTTCCCTTATCCGCGCCGTTCCGCATACACATAACGAGCTCCTGGAACAACTCTTCTTCCACTGGTCCGGGCTGTGATCCGATGTATGCAGCGGCAGCCCCCATGTGCGCAGCCAAGAATTGCAGGAATTCAGAGAGTTCGTCATCATTGCTGTGGTCAACCATTTTGAACAGGTCTTGCACAGCCTTATAAATCTCCTCCGGCATCCTCCGTCGCCTCGCCTTCCATTTCAATCTCCAACTTCATGTCCCGGAACTGCTTGAAAGCGTCGAGCTCATCTGCTTGCGGCTTCTCGCGCCGGATCGGCGGTTCGCTGAACCTGTCCATCGTCCACCTCCGGAAGCACCCGGTAATAGTTCGGGTTGTAACTCTCAACCACTTCGCCGCGGCGGACAACGATTCGATCAGGCTCGAGCCGGGCGATGGGTCCGCTGACGATCTGCTTCGCAGCCAGCATTTTGTTTCGCTCCTTCCAGTCGAGACTTGTACCACTCGTAACGGCGGCGCGCCCATCGAGCGATGTTCGTTCTGCCTTCGTGATCCATTCGCTCTTCGAGCTGCAATAAGAACAGGCAGACGCCGAGCAGTTGGTTCGTAGTCATGATCATGGCTTACTCACCTCCTTTCACATGGCTTTTTTTGTTACAAGCTTGTAACGATGATTCGACAAAAAAGAAGCGTTCGAACGGTCCGCCAAATACGGTCAGCACGCCGGCAATGTATGCTGTACCGGGCGAGTTGTGTCGCGGGTCCGTAACAGGCAACATCGCCCGCCACACTTGGGTTACAGACACGCCTAGTGCCGCAGCGATCTGCGTGTTGTTGTCCAGACCACGCTCAACCGTCGCTTGGATGAAAGCATCGACGCGCAATCGAATTAGCGGTTTGCTCACAAGTATCACCTCCTAGAATTCGACAAGGCATTACAACCTCGTAACACCACTATACATTCGTGTTATACAACCTTGCAATATGTCGGAAACAAAAAATTGCGCGCGCGTAATGTTATTGGTATAATTCGGGTGATCTATTTACACTTGTAAATGGGATAAACCACATGGAGGGAATGGGTACTTAGTGGAGTCATTAAGCTATGGGGCGTTTATCAAACACCATAGACTAGCTAGCGGGTATAAGAGTCAAAGGCGGCTGGCAGATGCAACGGGAATATCGGCTGCAACTATATCGAGGATGGAGGATGGATTGAACAGACCGACTCCAGAAACGCTCAAAGAGTTGTCCAAGGTGTTGGATACGACCTCGTACACGGAATTGATGGTTGTATGCGGGTATTGGGATAAGGATGAGCTGCTTGATCCAGGCGCTGTTACTAATGCAATGAAAGATAGAAGCCCCCTTCCTGATGGGAAGAGGGCTGTTAGCTCGAACGATATGAAGCTGCTTGGTGATCTAAAAAAGCTTGCTGATGAATACCAGATGGACTTAACTGACCCGAAGACTTTCGATATGCTGAAGGACGCGCTCGATCTCATCAAGAGAGTACGAGGCAAATAATTCGACCGCTGCATCTCGAAACCGCTTTGCCTTTTCGAGTGCCGCATCTTTTTGTGCGTCGATGTATGGTCCGATCAGTTCTATGGCGTGTCACCCCTTGGATGTTATGTTATCCGTAGCGATGTGGTGTTCTGATTATAGCACAAAATGCGAACAATATACGAACACTTTTGCATAAAAATTTCCGACACTAATCGACAATCGAAAGGAGTATACCATGGCTTACCTCCTCGGAGGGAGCCTGCTACGGGATCGATTAAAGGATGCCGGCATGTCGCAAGCCGAGTTCGCGCGACGCATGGATTGCACGCCACAGTATGTGTCCGGACTGATTTCGGGCAATGAAACGATGTCGCTCGAATTTGCGATTAACGCAGCGTTCATTCTGAAATGCCGCGTAACCGATCTCTACATCCTTATCCCATCGCGTAGCAGGAAAGGGTAGGTTTCATGCCCTCCCTTCGAGTTAATGTTAAGTCATAGCTTTACGATTCATTCGATTTCATTGTAAACGCTTTGCATGGCATATATTGTCGGACGGTGTCGAATTAATTTATGGAATTTGTGCCCAGTCATCCCCCCTTTCGAGAACGAAAAAAAGCCGTTGAACTCAGAAATGTGTCACTTAGCGAGCACTCCTCCTTATCAATGGACAGACTTGTAGCGTCCATTGATAATTCCGTGAATAGTGCTCAAACCTCTTACTAAGTGATTCCTTCTGAATCCAGCGGCTTTGCCGTTTGAATTCTGTCGATTCCCTATTACCTCATTTGGCTTTCGCCAACAAAACTCCCTCCGCCGCATGGCTGGGAGATACCTATTGCCTGTCGTGATTATAGCAATAATACCGAAAATCTGGCAAGAACTTATTCCCAAGCATCGCCAAATTGTGACTTTTGAAGTAGAATACTGCTAAAGACTAGGATACTAGGAGGGTATTATGTACGCATTCATTGGAGTAATTGGCTTTTTAGCAGCTATTGTTTTTCTGATCATGGGGATTGTGTCAAAGGCTAGAAAGAAACCGTCGACGAAGCGTAACTTTATCATTGCAGTAGTCGCCTTCATCATCTTCATTGGCGCCCTGTCTGCCGACCCAGGCACTGACGATACGCAAGAAGCGAGCGGAACTGTTTCTCCCTCTCCGTCGGCCGCTACGGTTTCTGTAGATACGAGCGAAGAGAAGGCAGCGGAAGACAAAGCCGCTGAAGAGGCTAAACAGAAAGCGGCGGAAGAGGCCAAAGCTAAAGAAGAGGCAGAAGCGAAGAAAAAGGCAGAGGAAGAAGCGAAGAAGCCAAAGCTCGAAGTATTGGAGCATAATTTCGAGAGTGATGAATTCACAAGCTATGTAACGGGTATCGTTCAAAACAATACGGACAAGGAGTATTCATACGTACAGATTGAAATTAACGGGTATTCGGATTAACGTGTTGAAAAGGGGCTAAAAGCTCCCCTTCTCAATCACATCAACCAGTGTTGAAATGTCTGTTCCAAGGTACAACGTTTCTTCGTAATCTTGGCTGTTGTAGGACATCATGGAGTAGAAGGTGTTGTACTGTGAACGCATGGAATGTTTCGTTGTCTTGGTTTTACGGATGCCTTCTGTGAATAGAATCTTGGCTTTTAAGGCTTCGAAAGAGTAGCCCCTGCCAATACGGTTAGCAAGCCTTATGAGGTTGTTCACAGACTCCGTATAAGCGTTTGTGACGGGATGATCGAAGTAGTTGAACACTTCCTCCTCCCAGTTCTTCATAGCCGTCACAATAGGCTTAAATGGGGCTTGCATCTCATCAGGAATGCGTCTCAGCCAGTGCTGGTACTTGTCGTATGCTTCCAGACGGCTTTTGGAGTCCCATATCTTGAAGAAGTCTTCCTTGAGATCATAAGCCATTTTCAGCTTGGGATAGTTAGCCGTCCACAAATCCAGCAGAAGCATGTCCTGGGCAGTGAGATCGTGCTTACGCTTCAGCAGAACGTATCTATCACGCATGAGCTGTCGGCGTTGCTTTGGTTCAATCTCTTTGCGGTGTGCTTTGCGAATATCCTCTAAGGCGGTGTTAGCCATGCGAACCACATGAAACTTATCTACGACGATCATAGCTTGCGGTAGGATCGCCTTCACAGCGTCCTTGTAGGGGTTCCACATATCCATGGCAACGTACTGTATTTGATGCCTGTTAGGAAGCCTGCTGAGGTACTTTACAAGCGTCTCCTTATTGCGATTCTCCAGCATATCGAAGATCGTATTCTCTTCGATGTTTGTAAGGACGCAACGAGGCTTTATGATGTGGATCTCGTCGATGCCTAACCACTTGGGCGTTTCGTTGCGGAAGTGCTCATACAGAAAGTTCACGTAGTCTCGGAAGATGTTACGCACAGTCTTCTCATCCATACCTACTTCCTTCGCAATGCTGGTGAACGTTCGGCTGAGCGATTGCTGGCTCACATAGTCGATTAGACGCTGCGTAGCAAGTCGTTTATCACTCATGTCGAGCTGTATCTCGAAACACGTTGTACCGCAGTTCTTGCACCGATAACGCTGTTTCCTGAACGTTATGGCGACCCTTTTACCGTGCATTGGAGTATCGGCATACAGATGTTTCTTTGTCCCGTACTTCGACAAGTATTCTTCTCCGAATCCGCATTGGTCGCACATATCAAGAAGCGGAGATGCACTCTCCGCCTCGATATGGTAGGTATCTTCGGTTTCATGGACTGCAAGTATGTTTAGGCTTGGTAGGTTGAGTATGTTCACTGTTTCATACCTTTTTGAGCGTGCATGATTTCCATCATCTTGATTACTTGTGCTTGATAATACGGTTCGCTTTCTTCTGCGATCACGTCAATTACATTCCAGGTTAAAGTAATGACCGTATCACCAGATTGGAGAGTGATTCCGTTTTCGTTAGCGACGATATCATCAATGTTTTGGATGACCTTATTCATTGATCCATCACCTTTTCAAAAACAGGAATGCGACCAGTTCCGCCACACTCATCACATGCACTATTTCCGCCATGTTCGATTTTGTATAACAAGTGTCCAGCGCCTGCACAAGTGCCGCATTTTTCAACATCTACATGTGCGTTTGCAATTCCTTGAATGTTGGAGATTTCGTAAACATTGCCAACAACATTTAACTGCAACACATTAGAATGTTCTGCTTTTTTATATTGCCAAAGAGGGAAACACAATCCTTCTGCTAACCTTGCACCTTTGATGACTTTAACCATGAACATAGCCATGTCATCACGGTAAACAATTTCGTATCTGTGACCTTCGTTTTCAGCAATGTCATGTTCACAAACTTCCTTGCCATTCACATCTACGAAACCTGTGTATTGCATGACAACGAATCTGGGATCGCTTGACCATTCACCAATGATGAAATCCTGCAAGTCCATGGTCATCATGTTATTGGCGGTATCCCACCCACGAAACTTAATATCTCTTGGCATTTACAAGCCTCCTTTTTATTACCATTGTACCATCTTAGGAGGTTGATAACAACACGATAATCCGATTTTAATAGGTTTTGTCATCAATGAGGTTTCAACATGATTTTCCGAATAGCCAAATTAACTTGTACGACAAAGATGGAGTACAGATCGGGAGTACGTTCGCCAATGCGAACAATCTCGAAGGCGGCGGAAAGTGGAAATTCGAGGCCATTGTCTTAGAAGAAGACGTCGCGAGTTACAAAATCAAAGATGTCACTGGGTTCTAAACACAAAAATCCCCGCCAGCCACACGGCCAGCGGGGATTTGCTTTGGTGGATCGAATCGTCTTTAGCGCCTAACCACCACAAATGTCAGCCACGCCAGCTCCGACGCAGTCAGCGTCCGCTCTTTGATCTTGGTCAGCCACGTCTCGTCCGTGATCGTCTTGTTATCGAGCATCTGTTTGACGTTGCTCTCCAGCACTCCCCATTGATAATTGCTCAGCTGCAGCACTTCATCCGCCTCCTCCGCCGTTACCGGCTTAGTGATAATCCAGAATTGTCCTGCCTCGCGCTGAATCACTGAATCCTTTGCGCGCACCTTGCCGTCATCCTTGACGCCCTGATCGACCAGGCCATCCGCGCCATACTTGCGGTTATCTTTGTTTGGGTCGTAGACGTCGATCCAGCCATCACCCGCGCCGACGAGCAGGATGTAATGACCGCCAGAAGTAAAGTGGCCGCTGCGCATCGATGCGACGACGAGAGCGCCGCCCGCTAGCGCCTGCTTGGCCGCCGCGAAGTTGCCAGTCCGGCACGTCAGGCTGTAATACTCTGCGGCGTCCGAAAAGAAGCCCCACGCCGTGCCGTTGTTGTCGGTGCGGTAGCCATGATCGACGGCGTAGGCAGCCGTCTCCGTCGGCAGGATCGATCGCCCCAGCAGCGAGCTGGCGGCCATCGCGAATGATGTTGGGCCGCATGCGGACGTGCCTATTGTCTGCGACTTGTCGCCTCGAATCGTATACGGGACGTTGCGCCAGCGGGGATCCTCCTGGTTGTAGTAGACGAGGTTCATTTCCCGCCACCGTCCCGCGTCTTGACGTAGCTGTACGCGCCGCTGGCGGTCAGCCCGATCGTCGCAATGGTCACGACGGTCTGCTGCACGTTGTCCGGCACGAGCACAAACAGAGCGGCTACCGCAAGCGCGATAGCGGAGCTATGCTTCGCCGGCACGCCGTAGCCCTTCGCGACACCGACAAAAGCCGCCACGAGGGCGGCGAGCGTGAGAATATCTTGTTCCATTGTTATGCCAATCCCCCTTTGATGATAAAGGCGACAGCGGCGAGTATGATCGCACCGGCAACAGTGCGCCATAGCCAACGCTGGTTGTCTTCAATATCCTTGATACGTGCATTGGCGACTTTCATTTTTTCGAGCGCCTCATGGGAGTCTTCCTTCGCCTTATCGGCTGTCGCCCTCACGTCCGTCATGGCGTCGATTTTAGTCTCAACCCGCACCATACGTTCGCGAATGTCTGCTAATACTTGAGCGTCATTCACCCCGCCCCACCTCCCCCAACAATAGAAAGAGGCCGAGCAGCTGCCCGACCTCACATTACAAAACGTTTGCGATTATGCCGTTGCCTGCTCCCCGCCGTGCGGAATCTCCGGGTACAGCGCCGCCAGCTGAGCCAGCACCAGCGTCCGGTTGTCGCCTTGCAGGTTGTAGCCGTCGAGCAGCGCGTTGATATCCGTCTCGCCGGCCTTGTAGCGGATCGCAATTGCGCGCGCGAAGACGCGTGCCATATAGTCAGTCACGATCATGTTGTCTCACCTCCTCTCATGGACGTAAGAAAAGCGGCCCCGCGAGGGAACCGCTTATACTGATAATTGTGCAGCCATAAGATCGGCGATGGCTGCCGTCAAGTCGTCAATCGTCTGCTGCTGTTGGGCGACTTGCACCGATAACGGCGGCTGGTACACTGGCGGGGCGTCGGGGTCGACGGGATCAGGGTAACTGAATACGATCTTCGGCTCGCTCGGATCGCTGACATCGACTCGGAAGTTCCCACCGCACTCGGCAAAGTCCTGCTCGTATTGACCATATTCGAGTTGGATCATGCCCACCGTATCCGGCACTCGCTCGGCAAGCGCGGTGTATGTTGCAAAGTCCTGTTCGCGCGACTTCTCGAAGACATACTCCCCTTGTCGCTGTCCGATGGCCTTTATGATTTCACCAGTCGCTATTTCGTAATATACTCTCGGCCCGATCTGCATTTTAGTCCCTCCCTAGAATATGGCCCAATCATATAGGACGCCGCCTTGATACACGGGAAGCCGGAATCCGGCAGTATCAACACGACATTCATTTCCGTTCACTTGTCCTAAGAAAGCTCCTGAACTAGTTCCTTGTTTTAGTACGGCATAGACCGTAACCGTATCTGAGATCAGATCCACCATGTAGACCGTCATCATGGAATAAAAGACGTCTTTTCGACGTGCAATAATTAATGTGGGGGCTTTTGGTAGAGATAGCCCCGTTACTTCTAGAGCCTTGAGACCGGATGTGAATGTTCCGCTGGTATTGGGAAATGACACTGTGGCTGTATCAGATGTTTCCGCTCCACTAGCCAGCGGCTGACCTCCCCGAATTGCTGTCCCCACCATCCCGAACAGCGTCCCGATGATATTCTCCGGCTTGAAGTCTGCATCGGATATGGTAATATTAGCGGCTTGTCGATAATAGGCATCAGCAGGAATTCCTAGGTATAAGGTATTCCCCGATACCGCAGACCCCCCGGCGGCGTAGCTGCCTGATGTTCGAAGAGGGATCGTACCCGTTGTCCCCGCAATCGTAGTATCTGCGAGCACCTTATCAGCAGGCACGACAACCGCCTTAACCTTGCCCGCGCCGTTGTGATGCCCGTTAGGTATAGTCTGATCGACGTTAGACGGCGTAATAGTAATCGCACCGCGTTCGGGCATTGTGCCGACAACAATACCATCATCTGTGCCGATAGTCTTCGGCGCGAGGACGTCAGCTGCAGTAGCGTTACCGTACTCCCCCCCTTCACCCTGTAATATAAAAGCCGCGCCGTCGAAGACGACTGTATATATCCCGCCTGACTTGAAGTTGGTCATCGCGTTTCCGTTCGGTTTTTTAGCTGGGACTGGCGCGTCGCCAAAGTTAAGAGTTGACGCGCCATCGCTACTCTCGTGAATTTTTATCTTAATTGGAATGTCGAGAACGTCTGCATTGCTTGTTACCCCTTCAACGGAGATGATATAAGCGTTATCTGTGCCGCTCGTGATGAACACGTTATTTGTCAGGAATAACGTCCGCTCGATCTTATTCAAGTTAGCCGCCGATAGAGGAGTGCCTTGCTGAGTTACTTCTCCCGGGTCAGGTGTGAGCGTGATCTGATTGTTGTTCTGGTCGCGGAAGCGACTTGCGAACTGGACAACCCGATCCACCCACGTCGTTTTTTCGTAAGCCACGTCATGCCACCTCCACAACTTCGATTTCGACGGATAGCGTCAGGGACTGGGTGTCATTCTTGGTGATGTTCGCGCCGGTCGACGCGAACAGCTCGCCGCTACCAGGAACGACCGACGCTCCGTTGCAAAAAATGCCCCATTCGGTGATCGTCACGTTTGCCTCAGTCTCGTCAAGGAACAACTCCTTGATCAGCACGTCCCCATCGATAAACGTCTCGCTGGCCGTTTTTCGTAGCACTTCCTCTGTCAACTGCCTCGCTGATCGAGAGGGAGTCGCGCCGGTGCCGACCGCGATCACGTCCAAATCATCGTCGAGAAAGTCGATCACGCGCTGTAAGCCGGAATCATTGAGCATTCTTCACCCCTCCTAGATAAACGAATCCGCGCCGCACGTTGCCGGGTATATCGGGTTGGTGTCGCCGCATATCCGATACTGATGCAGGTTCACCCGAAGCGTGATCCTCAGCCCTAGCGTGCCGTATAGCTTGACGATCCGAGCAACGGTTTGATCGCTGTCGACTCCCTCCTGCTCCAGCGCCGAGACACGGCTGAACAGATTGGATAGGTCCTGCATTCCGTCAGCCATCAGTTCAGCACCTCCTCGGCCTCATAAGAGGCGATGATATCCTGCGGCGTAAACGATACCGAGACGCGGTTGATCCGGCATTGAGCGGTAAAACCAAAAGACGGGACCGTGATGGAAGTTAGTTGCCCTGGATTAAGCGCCCACGTTCGCGATTGCCAAGATGGGATGCGTACAAGCCCCTTTGTGCGCTTCAGCGCTTCTCGCCCGCGCTTGCGCGCCGCGCCCCGGTCCGTGATCTTTTTGTCGCGGATCGCCTTCTCATATAACCCGTACGTCGCCACGCTGCCGGTATCCTCGAAATAGTCGATGATTTGCACCGTCGGGCGATATCTAAACCGGAGCGTCATGCCCGCGGGCAGCGGCCCCGCCGTCCGCTTGAGCACGCGATTCTTTTTGTCGTATGTGTAATCCTTCGAGCTGCTGGCGCCTTTCTCGACTTCAATCGTCTTGGGCTCGCCGTCTTCCCAAACTTCCGGATAGTTTGGTTCATAGGCTAGGGTAAAAACATCGTTCTGTCCGTCACCAGTCCAATACTGATCGGTATAAGTACCAGCAGAAGACTTCGCACCGATCACCCATACGCGATTCGCGAGGTCGACCGCCGTCGTGCGGAGTTGGAACGAGTTGCGTATGATGATGCCCGGTAGGCTGCCCTTTCGCGTTGCGTCGAAGTCGATTGCCGCCACTCCGTCATACGTCGCGAAGAAATGCAATTTATCTTCGTGGTCGAGATACCAGTACGCTCCTGCGATATCAGCGAGCTTTTGGATCGCTTCGCCGAGCGTATCGTAGTCAAATCTTATTGTCTCAATCGTGCCACTGAAGTTGTTCACAGGCGAGGTGTCGACCCACGGCGCGAACTGTGCTATCAGGTCGAGCAGAATTTGCTTGATTGTCTGGTTTTCATAGACGGCGGCGACTAGGCGGCGGTGTAGCCGGTCGGTATTATCGACGCAGCTTATTCGTGTCACACGCTGCACGTCATTCCTGTTGTCATCCTGCTCCTTCACCACGCCCGCAAATCGCAAGACGCCATCCACGGTGATCGTCACCTCGTCCATGACATGGTTGGCGTCAATGTCGAAGCAGTCGAGTTCGAGCGACGCCGCTGATTCCCCAAGAGAGCGATCGAGATTAGCGGCGCGGGTTTTGCTGGTGATGTCATGGCGTTCACCGTCTGCTCCAGTCAGGACGATGCTGTAAGAGCTCACGTCACCGCCCCCCGCATCCGCAGCGTGCCACCCATGCGCTCGAAGGTCTTCTGCGCGATGGCGCGCCCGTCCATCTCGATAATAAGTGTCGTCGGCCCGCCGTTAGCTCCGCCGCCGTTTGCCGGATTGTACTCCTTCGGAACGACCGCCTCACCCTTGTGAATGTATGCAAGCGTATCTGCAGGTACGTAGTTCGTGCCAGTCGCAAGAGCCGGGATCTTCGGGATGTTCGGGAGGCCGACCGAGAATCCACCGACCTTGCCGACGAATGGGATGTCGATAGATGGGACTTCGATTTTGATGCTATTAACTCCGCCGATGAACTTGTTGATTGCGCCGATAATCCAATTGATCGACCCTTTGATAATCGATTCGATTCCTGACCACACGCCCTTGACTGTACCAGTTACGCTATCCCACACATTTTCTAACGCGGTTGCGATCGAGCCGAAGGCATCCGATGCCATCGTTTTAATGCCGCCCCAAGTGTCGGAGAAAAACGATTTGATGTTCCCCCACACTTTTTTGATCGTCGCCCATATGGAGTCCCAGTTCTTAACGAGCAGCGCAACGACAAGACCGAGTCCGCCGGTGAAGACACCGAGAATAACCGGCCAGTAATCAACGAAGAATTGCTTGATCGCATCCCAAACCGTTGCGGCGGTCTGTTTAATGCCCTCCCACACGCCGGTCAAATAAGCGACAATCTCGTCCCAATACTGATAGATCAGGATAGCCGCAGCAGCGATTGCGGCAATGACAAGCGCAACGCCTGCGACGATGCCAGCAATAGGCAAAATGACAGCCCACTCCGCTGCCGCCATCGCCCCAAGTGCGGCCGCCATGAAGCCAATCACGCCCACGAGCACAAGCAATCCGGCTGCAAGAGCTGCGCCGATCGCGATCCACTTCTGCGTTGTCGGAGACAGGTCATTAAACCAGTGCACGAGTCCGCTGATGCCATCCGCAACCGATTGGATCGCCGGCGCTAAAGCAGAGCCCATGCTGATCTGCAGCGTCTCAACGGCGCCGGATAGTTCGTCCATACTTCCTTTCAAGTTGTCCTTCATGGCGGCGGCAGCCGTTGCCGAAGCGCCGCCGGAGTTCTGCAACTCGGTTGTGAGCGCCTGTAATTTCTCGGGGCCAGCTTCCACGAGCGAGAGCATGCCGGTCATGGCCTCGGTGCCGAATATCGTCGAAAGCGCCTGCGACTTCTGCGCATTGGTCATGTTGGCCGTTGACGTGGCGAGCTGCTGAATGATCTGATCGAACGGCAGGAAGTTCCCCTGTGCATCCGTCACCGACAGGCCAAGCGCATCCATGCCTTTCTTTGCTTCTTTTGACGGGTCCGTCAGTTTCAGCAGAGCCGCCCGGAGTGTCGTGCCCGCTTGCTCGCCCTTCATGCCGCTGTCAGCCATGATGCCGGTCGCCGCGGCGAGTTGCTCCATCGATATGCCGAGCGAATTGGCGACTGGTGCGGCATACTTGAACGCGTATTGCAAGTCTTCGACCCCGGCGGCGGAGGTATTCGCTGACTTTGCCAGTACATCAGCAACCTTCGAAGCGTCTTTCGCCTCCATGCCAAACGCATTAAGCGCGGAGGCAACGGTGTCGGCCACCATCGCCATATCCTCTCCGGACGCTTCCGCCGCTGCAATCACCCCCGGCATGGCAGCAATGGTCTGTGTTGCGTCGTACCCCTTGGCCGCCATGAGCTCCATGCCAGTTGCAACCTCGGATGCACTCTTGGACGTGCTGGCGCCGAGGTCAAGCGCGGTCTGACGCATATCCTCAAGGTCGCTCCCGGTCGCCCCGGCGATCGCACCGACGCGGCTCATCTCGGCGTCAAAATCCATCGCCTTGCTTACCGCGACCCCAAGCCCCGCAGCAATCGCACTGCCGGCTGCTGTAAACGTGATACCTATTTTCGTGCCGGCATCTTGGATCTGCTTCCCCAGCTTCCCCCACGTTTTTTGAAACTCGGTCATGTCCTTTTGGAAGTCCGTAAGGTCGACGCCGAGCCGGACCGCCATACTCGCGATCGTCTCTTTAGCCATCTATTCCACCCCTTTCCGGGTTTGTTTCCAACGTCAAAAAGGGAGGCCGTCAATGGCCCCCCTTCATCCTTGCGATTTGCTCCCTTAGCTTCTGTACGCCGGATTCTCGATCTTCTGGCGTCATCCGCTTCTTGCCCTTGCCGAGCAACTGGTCGGCAGTTACGCGGTGTTGCTTTTTCAGATGCACGTTCATCAGGTTCGCAGCGTGCCACGCGAGCCGCTGCATCTCGGCTTCGACACGGAGGTTATAGCCCTCGCACATCTCCGTGAACTCTCCTGGCGTAAGCCGCCAGAATTCCCACGGTTTTAGGCCAAGCAGCCCGTAGGCGGTTCGCTTTAAATCTCCCCATGGGAGTCGTCCGCTTCCGTCTCCAAGCTGCTCTCCGCGTTTTTTTCCAACTCATCGACCGATACTTCTCTCAGAATCTTGGCCCGCTTGAGTGCGACCATGATCGGCTGAAGGAAGGTCATCGGCGTTTTGCCATTTTCCACTTCCTGCTGCAGCCACTGACCGACTTGCGCCGGCTGAATGCCGGGGATCTTCCACTTGAGCCCGGCCCACAGGAACAGACGAACCGTGTTAAAGCCGACGCTGTTCTCTGAGAAGATGGCGGCGACACCTTTACCAGTACGCTCTTCGACTTCACAGACGGCATTAAAATCGTATTTAAGGAGCCGGGACTTGCCGCCCAGCTCCACCTCAACGAAAGATCGTTCACTCATGGTTTACCTCCTATTAGACTTCAGGCGTCTTGGTGATTCTCTCCAGCTTGCCGGAGCCGGTAAGTGTGGCCGAGATGGAAACCGCATCATCCACCGGCGCGCCGATCTCATAACTGGTTATGAACGCCGTCCCTTTGTAACCCTTAGCGCTCGGCGAATCCTTCGGGTACAGGACGACCGTCACAGGGGCGTTCTCGAAAAGCGCGTCCTCGAGACTTTCTTGCGATTCGTCGTCCGGAACGTATAACAACTCCGCGTCGACGGACCAGCTGCGGAACGACGGGGTGTTCTCGGCCCAGCCGTCCGTGTCGAAGTTGGTCGTGTCGATCGTATCCGCCTCGATGGACAGCGTCGCCTCTTTGACTTTGGCAAGCGCCGTTTCCGTAGTGCCTTCAGCGGTATACAGGCCGCCCTCATAGCCAGCAATAGCAGGCATATTGTCACTCTCCTTTTTGCAATTTGACCCGGTAGCGAACGGGGACATGCCGAGTCACGCCGTCCGGGTCGCGGATTGTCTCTGAAAAATCGTAGTAGCAACCCTCGACCTCCCACCCCGGAACAGGAAAAACCGTATCGGCGAGGATACGGTTCAGATGGTCGAGTATTTCGGCTGACTCCTTGAAACCGGCGTACCGGCTCCAGATGTGCAGCGTGATCGTGCATTCTTCGCCGAAGCGGTCGAACGTGCGGTTCGGCACGCTGGTCACGTCGCCGATGGTGACGTAGGGGAAAGCCTGATCGTTAGGCACGGCGTCGAATACGCCTTTTACCTTAGCCATCAGCGCGGCGTCGGCGATCAGATGAGTGCGGACAGCCGTCTGCAGCGCCCAGAATGCGGAACCGCTCACGGGATCGCCCCCTTTACAGCGGAGCGCACATCGTCGAGGTACTTGTCCCGTTGTTCTTCAGCCGATGGCGTGATAAACGGTTGCGCGGCCATTTTGACTGTGCCGAATTCAAGAAGGTGAGCGTGGGAGCCCTGCGGTCGCGTCGGCCCGACGTCGGCGCCAAGTCCGTCCTTGTCGTACTTAGCCGCGATGCTATCGCGAAGGTTTCCGCTGTCGACCGGAGCGCGTGTCTGGATCGCCTTCCGCAGCGCGTTCGCGTTCTTGCGGACCGCGGAACGGAGATTGACCCGGCTGGCCTTATCGAAGCGATCGAATGCCGCCAGCACGTCTTCCGCTCCGGTGATTTTCACGTCCACTTTAACGCGCCCCATCAGGTGGCCACCTCCCGCTGACAGACCAATTCGATCGTCTCCTCATTCTTGGTGTACGTCCGGACGATATCGTACCGGCGACCACCTTCGCCTGCCGGAAAGCGCAACTTTCGCTCGTCCGAGTAATCGGCGAAGCGCACCTCGAACATAATTTCCGGCTTGAGACCGGCTGCGTGCGCCTGATAATACTCGGACTGTCGAATAGACTTGCGGCTGGCGAACACTTCGCGGAACGTATCCTGCTCGGTATAGCCGCCGCCGCCATCGTCTACTTGTACGATCGCAATCAGATCCAACGTGTCGCGCCACATCATGAGGCATCACCCGCCGCCGTATACTCCTGCGACAGCGTCAGGTGAGCCTTGAGCATGTTATAGGCGTCGCGCAGCCGATCCGCGTCCGGGTTGTCGAAGCCGAAGTTCGCTTTCGCATAGGTAACTACGGCCCGCTTAATGAGTGCGTCAGGAGCCTCGGCGTCGGCTTTGACGGCGAGCACGCCGGAAAGTTTCAAGTCTGCGCGGGACGCGTCGATCAGGTCGGTCACTTCGGAGTCGAATGCGCTGCTGGAAATGCGCAGCGCCAACTTCACGTCATCCAGCAGCGCCATGGTCACCTACTCCTTGTCCGCCGGGTCGTCGGGCACGACTACGGGTTCTTCGGCAACCTTCTCGAGGTAGCCGGCCTTTACGAGTTCGGCGGTCCGCTTGCTGTCGCCTTCGAAGATGTCACCAACGCGATAGGGTTGCCCGGTGTGCTTGTCCTGGAATACTTCGATCACTTTGAACATGTTCGAAGCCCCCCCTTTATACCGCCGCGGCTTTCTTCACGCGGAGGAAGCCGTTCTTCGCCGTGACGTTGCCGCCGAAGAAGCCGCTGCCACGGTGCGCAATCATGCCCTGCTTGAATTTGTAGTCCGTGGAGCGCTGGACGTCCAAGTCCGAGAAGATCGCGAGCGTGTAGTTGGACAACGGTCCGTATGCCATGCAATATTGCCCGGTCGTCGCCGTGCCGAGTGCTTTGCAGGCGCTGTTGATGATGTACGGGACGCCGTCGATCGTTCCGGTGTTGCCGTTGTTCTTAACGTCGTAGACCTTCTTGCCGTCTGCGTCGCGCAGCTTCGCGAAGGCTTTCAGGTCTTTCTTGTTGAGGATGAGCACGGCCACGTCCTCGACGTCTTCATCTCCGCCGTAGGAGTAGATGATCTCGTCGAGCGTTGTCGCGTCGATTGCCGAGATGCCCAGGTCCGTTGCTGCATCGATCGCGGTCGCTGCAGCGGAGAAGATGCCGGCCAAATGGTTCGTGGAACCGTCGCCGATCAGAATCTCGCGAGTGAGCTTTTTACGGACCGCCACTGTGATTCCGTCCATAACTACGCTGTCGTAATCTGCGGCGGGCAGCTTCTGAACTTCTTCGGAATCTTCGGCGTATGCCGTAATCTTGGTTTTCTTAATCGTGGCTTTGTTGAACATCGGTTCGGCGTCGGCATAGTCGGCGCCCTCTGCGGTGTAGTCGCCCGTTCCGTATCCTTCCTGGTACGGTTGTTCAAACGACTCGCCGCCTTTGAGTTCCATCGGCTTGACTCGGTCGATCAAGCTGGATACTTCATTGAACGTCGGGTTGATGGTCGGGCTGTCGTGTTTCGGCAGGACGACGTTGGAGCTGCCGACCGTGACGGACCGGTTCTCTTTCAGCGCTTTTCCGCGTTCCTCGCGAACCTTGCGAGCTTCTTTCTGAGGGTCTTCCTTCACCGGGTTCTCTGCGCCCGGGATTTGGCGTTGCTCGCCGACGTCATTGGCGGCCGTTGCGATGCCTTGGGCCAGCGTCTGCCGCTTTTCGATTTGCTGCAGCTCGATGTCCAGATCGCGGAGTTCTTTCTCCAGTGCGTCGAGGTCGACCGCTTCGGTTCCTTCCAGCAGGGCGCGAATTTCAGCTTTTCGTTTTTCGATTTGTTGTTTCCGATTCACTCGGATCAGCTCCTTTAGAGATAGGTTTTCAAAATCAACTTCCGCCGCCGTTCAGCCGCTGCCGCGACTTCTTTCTCCTTCTCGATCTCCATCTCGAAGGCCGAACGTGCAGAAATGGAAGTGGTATCGTAAGCGGGAATGTCCACCGCCGACACGTCGTACAGTTTCTTGATGCGCAGGATGGTCCGCGTCCGAGTTTCGGAATCATACGACGTTTCCAGCGTCGTATAGGCGTAGCTCATCCGATCGATGTAGCCGCCCTTGATTTCCTCGTAGAGCTTCCGCCCTTCCTCAGTACCGTCGAGCCGAGCACGAATAAAAAGACCCTTGGAGTCAACTTTGAGCTCCAGGGTCTTATTGCGCGTGCGGGCCATTACCTTGCCGCCGTGGTTGTAGTTGAAAATGACGTCGGACATATCTGCGTCACGCAGGGCACCGGGGTCAACTTTTTCCTTGTACTGGATATTGTCGTATTCCCACAGGACCGTTACCTCGTTGAAGCGAACGGCATAGCCCTCGACGTACAGCGCCTCTTCCTCCGTGCCTTCGCCAGCTGCGGCCGCGCGAATTTCGAATTCAAACTCCCGGAATTCGCGGTCCTTCCACCGCGCATTAGGAGTCTCCGTCATCGTCTCCGGCATCTTCTTCTTCACCTCCCTTCGCGGGCATTTTCGTCCCGGCATTCACCTCGGCAGTATCAAGCCGGCGAATCGGTTTGTCCCCGCCTTCGATCGGCGCCATGTTCAGCGCCGCCCGCCATTCGTTCGGTGTCATTGCGCCGCGGTCGACCATCTGCATCAGATTCAGCTTCGTGGTCATGCTGGCGTACTGCAGGCGGTTCGACTCATAGATGATTTCGTTCCCATGCCCCCGCTCGCGATCCGTGAACAATTTGGCCGTCAGCTCGAGCGACAGTTGAATTGCGATCGGTTCAATGACGGATTCATAGAAGGCGTTCCATTCGTCTTCGGAATAGTTGGACTTGATGATCTTCTCGTTGACCCCGAAGTAGGAATAAACCTTGTCCTTGATCTGCGCCATCTGCTTGTCGTCGACCATCTTCGGGTCGCTGTTCAGCGGTACATAATCGGCCTTCGAGTCCGTAGCCGCAACGCCGCCATTATTGGCAATGTCGAGATAATCCTTGACGAACATATCTCGCTGCGCCTTCATGTCATCCGGCTTAAGCATGGTCGTGAATTTCAGAAGTCCCCGCAGGAACGCTGAAGTTTTGACCGCATTCGAAATGCCCTGGTCGGTCGTGCTGATCAGGTCGAGCGTTGGCGTCAGCGCCTTGTCCGATGTCTCGCCGAACAGGTCGTTCCTGTAGAAGAAACGGCGGAGATGAACAAGCTGTGAATATGGCAGCACGACCGATTGTCCGCCGAAGAAACGGAATCTAACGCGCGGGTCGTTGCTGCCATTCGGCGGCTCCAGGAACTCTGCCACAGACGCCGGAACGGGATAAAATGCCCTGACGGACCCGATCTCGTCCCAGTCGATGAAGATGAACGAATTGTTCTGCATGTACAGCAACGTAACGACCTTGTACGTGAAGTCGAATGCACTCATGTACGGATTCGGCCGCGTGGCAAGAAGGGTTTCGATGTTCGATTTCGCTTCCTGTAATCCGTCCGACCGATTCCGAATGTGCTTCGCCCTCAACTTCGCCGCGTTGCGTGCGATCGCATCGACGGAAGCGCGCACCACGTCGCTGTCGTATGCTTCGCCGGAGAAGGGGCTGAACGTTGGGTTGAAGCCGTTCAGCATCCGAAGGAGCGTCTGCTGCTGCTGCGTGGACTCCTTGCGTCCGCCGAAGATCATCTGGAACATGGACCTTTTCTGCAATCTCTCACCCCCTTCAAATGAGTGCCTGATAGTCATCCAAATGGTTAAACAGCACCGTATAGGCGATAAGCAAAGAGACAGCGCCATCGATGCGCCGTCTCTGGTTCTGCCCTTTGATCGGGCGAATATTGTCGTTCTTGTCCCGCTCAACCACGGTGTTCGTAAGGCACCATTTCAGGATCGGGTTGCTGTTGTAGTTAATCAGCTTGGCCGCCAAATCCGCGCCCATCTCCTTCATTGGTTGGCTGAGCGTCTGCGCTCCCTGCCGAATGACCTCCATCTCGAAGCCGCTATTCGCCATCTCGTCCACCCAATACTTCGAGTTCCATGGGTCATAACCGCACCAGACTGGCCTAATTCCGTACTCGTTAACCATCTGGATGTACCAGGCGGTCACATCGCTGTAATTGACCTTGTTGCCCTCGCAGAGCGTCAGCAGGCCGCGTTCGGCCCACAGGTCGTATGGTATCTTGTCTTCTTGGACGCGCTGCTCAAGCAATTCGGCGGGAAGGAAATACTGCTGCAGCACGTACTTCTTCGTACTGCCAGGTTTCATCAGCAGAAGCGTCGCGCAGCTCAGGTCAGTCGTGGCCGACAAGTCCGCGCCACCGACCGCATAGCAATCTCGGATTTCTTCCATATCGAAGGTTTCCGGGTTGTCGACCGCTTCGAACGACAGCCACGCGTCCGCCGAAGTCTCCCGGACGTTGAAGTCCTTCGTCAGCAGATTCTTGACCAGCATCGGATTGGCTTTCGCCTTGTTGACCTTCGTCCGCAGCTGGTCGACGCTCTTGATCGTGCCGAGTCCCGGGTTAGCTTTCGGCCAGTTCTTAGCGTCCGTCCATTCGAGCCGGTTGTCGAGCTCGTAAACAATCGGGAGGAAGTGGTCATCCTTGTAGCCGTCCGGATCGTCTAGGCCATTCAGAAGCATCTCGGCTTCGTCGTACTTCTGGTCGTAGACCGATTCGCGGACGGTGCCGGCCGTCGTGATCATCACGATAAGCGGTTGCTCGCGGGAACTGGTGCCGTCGACGATAACGTCGTACAGATTCTTGTCCTTCCAGGCATGAATCTCGTCCATCATCGCGCCGTGGACGTTCAGACCGTCCAGCGTTTCCGAATCGGAGCCGACCGGCTTGAAGCTGCTATCATTCCACTCGCTAACGAGTTCAGAGACGAGCGGCTTAATTCGGCGGCGGAGCGACGGCGACTTCTTGACCATTCGCTTCGCTTCGAGCCAGACGAGCTTCGCCTGATCCTTCTTGGTCGCCACGGCGTAAACTTCCGCGCCGGGCTCGTTGTCGGCGATTTGAAGGTACAATCCGATGCCGGAGGCGATTGTCGACTTCCCGTTTTTACGAGCCACAACCAGCAGCACCTCGCGATATTTCCGGGTGCCGTCTATGGCATGGACGAAGCCGAAAGTGGCGGCGAGGAACGCCTGCTGCCAGAGCTCAAGGTCGATCGGCCGACCGCCCCACTTGCCCTTCGAGTGCTTGCAGAAGTTCTCAATGAATTCGATCGCATGGTTCGCGCGCTTCGGGTCATAGATGTATTCAGACTTCTGGTCGTAGACGTCAGCAGCTAGCTTCCGGTATATCCGGCGTACTTTGTTGCCGACAGTGACGGTGCCGTTCTCGATCTGCGCCCAATAATCGAGGATCGGGTTATAGGCGAGCGGATAGTTCTTCCGAAGGGCACTCATCGGTTATTCACGAATTCGTCGAATCCATCATCCTTCTGCCCGCCGCCGTCATCGTCCGGTTTCGGCAGCAGATCGGTGAGCTGCTTCATGATCGACATGTGATTTTTGATCATGGAGTTGTAGATTTCGACCTCGGGCGACTTCTTCGTGCCCCACTGGTTGGCACCGTTCTGATACTTGCTCACAGCGCCATCCGTGTTGATCTTCGCCTGCAAGTCTTCCAGCGTAACGACCATGAAAGCGGCGTTGTCGATGAGAGATTCCGCGATCTTCTTCGTTCTCGCATCAAGCTTCGAGAATTGCCGCTTAATCTTCGATTTTGCCGCCGCTATCCGCTTCGATTTTTCATCATCCAACGCCGCTCCCTCCTTTCAAAAATGACCACACCCCCTCACGCGCGCGGCCTGCGTGTTCTTTGAAGGGGCCTGCACCGGTCCCCAAGATGCTTTAGCCCGATAAAGAATGGGGGGGTGGCACTTTCGTAGACTAAAGCACCTCTAGTCCTTTCGGATTCCGAGGTCTGCTTCAATACTGTCGCAAACGCGCAACATTCGGTTGGCGATGTCGGCTTCAATCAGCTTCACCTCACCGAAAGACTTCCACAACTCCGAAAGATATTTCAACTTCAACTCGGTCACAGTTTCGCTTGGTTTAATAACTGAACTACCACCATTCGGCGGGTTATTCATGCTCTCTCTTCTCTTTTTGATCTTGTCCGTGATGAGCGCCTTTACCTCTTCGTTCGTAGCTTCACGTTTAGGATAGATAGCGCCAGAACATTCACTACACCTGCACCCGTCCATGTCTTTACTGACTTCACTCGAGCCACATTCAAAGCATTCGTAAACGAGATACTTCATGACTTCACCTCTCCACTAGATTCCCTTGCTCATCGAACATCAGACCATCAGCAACCGTTCCGCTGCCGTGGTGTTCTTTGTTGTGACAGTCTTGGCACAGCAGTTCGAGTAGCGCATGATTCAGCGAGACGTTCGGATCGTTGATGTTCTGTGGCGTGAGCCATACCTTGTGGTGAACGATCTTGCCTGGTCCACCGCATCTCTCGCATAGACCGTGCCGCAAAATAAAATAAGCGTCACGACAAAGTCGCCACGCCTTCGATTTGTAGAACGCCTTGGCCAAATCTTTCACTTGCCAATCACTTCCACGTTATGGTATTATCAATGGCATGGAAGGGTGGCCGAGCGGTTTAAGGCGCGTAGCTGATAACTACGTAGACTCGAAAGGGTCTCAGGGGTTCGAATCCCCTTCCTTAATTCCTTCAATATCCGGAAGCACCGGTCAGAAAGAGTCGTATGCGGAAGAATCGCTGCGGCTCTTTTTCGTTGTTCCAGATAGAATCAAAAATCATCACCTTGCAACGAATGTTGCGAGGTATATTTCTTTAAATGTTTCTTTAATACTTTCTTTAGGCACCCTCGCTCTATAGTAGGAAAAATTTCAACCGTCCTCGTTTTAGCGGACAGTACCGTCCTCTAATTAGCGGACAGTGCGTACCTAAATTAGCGGACAGTTGCGAGGGGCAAAAATAGCACGTTCGAAACGCCGCAAAGCCTTGATCTTATGCGGCTTTCACTCTCAAACCGTCCCTATTTTAGCGGACACCCGAAAACTGTACCTAAATTAGCGGACAGTTGGAGCGTGGCCGAGGGCTCGAACCTCGACTTTGGTTTGCCACCCGGGAGTAGCCGAAGCTGGAGCCCAGGAACTTGTTATCCCGTGTTTGCCGCTGACACTACCACGCATGATGATAGGTGCGACCATTTTTGACGCTGGCCGCGTGCGCTGCCGATCCGAACCTTAACGCCTGGCATCGACGCCCAAGAAGGGGATCCCCGTTCCGCGGCTTTGCCCCGCTGCGGAATGTTGTATGGGAATGATTGGGGAGGAACGGAGTAAACGAAATGAGAGCCCTATAAGCAGGCTCTCCGGAACAAGAATGATTAAGAGCGCCGGACCCAACGGCGCTCAGGGTCAAGGAATCGAGTGGTGTTTCACCGCAAAGAAAAAAGCCACCGCATAAGCGAATGGCTTCTCGAGCGCCGGCGGGCCGCTTCCGGCAGCGCATATGGTTGGGGCGTTCACGCCCTCGCGGTGTCCTCTGTTCGATTTCTCGATGATACAAATATATCACGTTCAAAGTCCAACATCTTGCACGGTACTCATTTCGTTTTCTCTTATTTGCCATTCGAGTTAAAAATTATCTAACCGTTCAAGGCGTAGCCGCTCATTCAGCAGGCTTTTGTACTGTATCAGACGCGGGAATCTGTAGCAACTCCCTCGGCGGCTTGTGCGGCGGCGCAACTGGTCGAAGCGCAGCGCGCTGTACTCGTTCGCCTTGCGCGTGTAGAATCGGATGCGATCAACGCTCGTTTTCATACTACTCACACCTCCGATGACATAGGTGAGATGCAGCTCTGGACCGCTTCGGATACACCGTCCAATCGAGAGATTCGAACTTCATTAACCCAATACTCCGGCTTGTTCGGATAACCGCTGATCTCGATGGTGCATAGATCAGTGTGAATCACATCGCCGGTGACTTCGAATGTTATCCCGTTGCTCGTAAGGTGTTGCTTCAATCGTTCGTTAACCATTTCCCACGTTCTCATTCATACGTTCCTCCCTGTAAAAAATGAGTTGCATCAAGGCTTTTCTATTTGTGTGATTCAAAGTATATTACATTGGATATATGGTTGCGAACGGTCTTCTCGCTGATGAACAATTGCTGGGCGATGTCGCGGGTCGTCTTGTCCTGCACAAGCAATTCGAAAACTTCGCGTTCCCGATTGGTCAGAAGGAATTTGCTTTTGTGATCGCTGCCTTTCAACGTGTGTCACCCCTCCTTGCCCGGGAATGGAATGATTACAAGGTTTAGGGATACTATTGATTTAGAATATGAAATCCCTAGAACACTGGTGCGATAACCCGGTAATTTTGGGCGTACAGCCTCACTCGGATCCGCGCGCCGCAGGTTGGAACCCGGGCGAACCGGCATCTTCGTCTCGCTTGGCTGCTTCCGGGACTCACGATAATATATGCACCGCCGGCGCTCCCGGGGAACTGGGCCAAGGCCCTTTTTGAAGCCGGAACCCGAATAATGGGCATAACCGCCCGATTATTGGATCGAGCCGTAGCTCCGAATGTCGGCATTCACCTGAACTTCGATTCGAGCCTTGGAGAATGCCTCATCCCAGTCCAGATTCCTCCAATCCCGATAGGACATCGTATCGCGGACGCGCTGCCCGATTCCGATGGCGTCCGAATGGAGCTCTTGCATTCGCCGAATCGTCTCCTCGCATTTCTGCCGGAAATAACCGGCGATCTCCCCTTCCAGCTTTTTCTGCTCCTTGGGATGCTCCAATTGAAGCCCTCCCCGATATTCCAGCAGGGAGCCGCGGAGCTTGATCTGTATTCGCACGCGAAGCCCTTGGCCGTCCTCCATTGGACCCGCGCGTTCGATCCGGATCTTGCGGCGGCTCGTGAAGTAGTGGAGCGAGGCGTATTGGCTGGAGTACCCATCGTCTGGAAAGTCGATAAATACTTCGCCTGTTTGCACTTTGCCGCGAAGAACACCGAAGTAGACTTTGTCTGCCGCCTCGATCTTCCCCACATACCGGTCCCCGCGGAACAGACCGATGCCGCCGACTCGGATGCTGTTCGGCGTCTGCTGCAGGATGGACATGACGGGCTCGATCCCGTCGTCATAATAGTCTCGCGCGAAGATATGCATATTCGTATCCGGAATGTCCGTCGTTCGAGTCTCGGTCCGAACCAAATGATCAATATAATCCCCTGCAGTGTTGTCCTGCGTGAATTTGGCAGCTAACAACCGCTCCGGGTCGCTCTCGACGATGAGCAGATGAATCCGCATGCCGACGCCCGGATCCCGCAGCAGCGAATTCACTTCGCTCCAGACGCCTCGGCGGGCGATATCGGTCGTGAACAGCACTTGCCTCAATTGCCCGGACACGAGCCTCCGGTCGTTCTGGCGATCGAAGATCAAGCGCGCCTGCTTCCCCGTCTTCGCCACGGTCGAATACTGAATCGTATCCTTCTGATTCGTCTTCGGAATGCTTACCGTGACTCTCAGATTGCCGCTCTCCGAGTTCTCACCCTCATCCTTGGTCGTATCGTAAGCAATGGTCCGAATAAAACCGATCTTCTCAATAATTCGCTCGTCACGGCATCCGCTTAGCAGGAGAACCGACAACAATGCCGCTGCCCATCTTCTCATGCCCCCTTGCCCGCTCCCTTCCTTCTGGCGATATATGCAATCGGAATCAACGCGGCCGGCATGGCGAACGCGAGTCCTATCTCGATGAATTTGGCGTTGCGGATCAACAGCTCGGATTGAATCAGCGTCGTCACGGCATATCCGCTTAAGAACATCGCGATAACGATCGCTCCTTCGAGCCACTTGCCCTTGGCGCGTGAGAAGACTTCCCGCAGCGCGGTCAGAGCGGCGAAGCCGAAGAGCACGGATGAGATGAGATTCGGATAGATAAAGAAGGTAAACACCAGATTTTCCGGCCGATTCAGGAAAGGAAGCTCTAAATATTCAAGCGTGGAGATGAGCGGGAATTGCAATTCTTGGACCTCTTCGAAGCTGAAGAAGCCAAAGGCGAGCAGCACGGAGTTGGTGTACAGCAGGGTAATGACCCAGTGTCCGAGGAACACGCCTTTGAACAGCTTGCTCTTCTTGTCCGTGTACGGAAATAGGAACAAGCAGAACTCGTAGCCCGCAAAGATCACGTAGGATTCCGCGAGGCCGTGCAGCGACAAGCCGTGCTCCGCGCCTTGAAATAGGTAAGGCGTCAGCCGATGGACGCTCCATTCCGTCGCGAAATAGGGCACTAAGGCATTGACCCAGATAAACATGAAAAAGAAGACCGTCGTCGCTTTGACGATAGCGTACAAGCCTTTGGTCAGCAAGGCAAAGACCATGCCGCAATACAACAGGTAGATCGCCATTGGATTGGTCGAATACAAGGCGAACATTTGAGAGATCAATATAAAATTCTTGCCGGTCAGGCCGCCAATATAGATCCAGAAGCCTGCGAGCGCGAGATAGACGGGATAGAGCAGCGGCTTCGGTATAACGGCGTGCATCAGCCGGTATACCGATTGGCCGCCTCCTATTCGATACAACCACAGGTACAGCAATAGGTTCATTGAAGCTATGGCAGACAGCGGAATCAACGCCGCCCAGGCGTTCGTGCCGATGTTCTCGGCCAGCACGCGGGACTGGCTGAACACGGTCGTGTCCAGCTCGAACATGTGGACGAGAAGGGCGATATGGAACCAATTCAGCTTCTCCTTCATCGCAGCCACCTTTATTTGCGCATTTTGCTCTTCACGGAATTGGGGGTGCGAGTAATGGTCGGGCGTCCTACAAGCGTCCAGAAGGGAGCGCGAACGAACGTATCCAGCGCATCTTTGGCATTCGCGGGCGCCACCGGCGTGAGATAAGAAGCTCCTAGATTCGTAATGCCCGATAGCTGGATAACGACCATACCGATGCCCATGAACAATCCCAAGTTGCCCATTACCCCGGCGAGGATGATCAGGCCGAATCGAATCAGCCGCAGCGACGCGCTCATCACGTAGCTCGGAATGACGAATGAAGCAATCGCTGAAGTAGCGACGGAGATAATGAGGATATTACTCGTAAATCCGGCCTGAACGGCGGCTTGGCCGATAACGATCCCTCCTACGATGCCGATCGTCTGTCCGATCTTGGTCGGCAGGCGAGCCCCGGCTTCCCGCAGCAGCTCGATCGTCGTCTCCATTAATAGCGCTTCATAGAGCGGCGGGAACGGAACCCTGCTGCGCGACTCGACCAGATTGAGCAGCATCGTGTGCGGAATTAATTCATAGTGGAAGGTGGTAACGGATACGTAGAATGCAGTGAAGCCAATCGTGACGATGAAGCCGATCAGCCGCAGCAAGCGCAAGCCGGTTCCAATTAGGGCTTGCTGAATAA
>NZ_JACJVN010000068.1 GCF_014212015.1 Cohnella lubricantis
CTGCCAAACCGCGTAACTCTTATCCGGCGAGGCGCTCAGCTGACAAGTTACTCTGCCAAACCGCGCAACTCTGCTCCGGCGAGGCGCTCAGCTGACAAGTTACTCTGCCAAACCGCGCAACTCTGCTCCGGCAAGGCGCTCAGCTGGCGACGCTCTGAGTTCCCTTCGCTCGTCCCCCAGTCACGCCTTCATGGATTCCCGCATATACATACGGTGGTACCACTATTGCCTTATGAAGGGGGCTGCTCTCGCATGTACATGTCCCGCAGCGACGAACATAGCGAACTGGAACGGTCCATCGAAGAAATAACCGAGATCGCCCGCGGCTTTGGCCTTGATTTCTACCCGATGCGTTATGAGATTTGCCCGTCGGATATCATCTACACATTCGGCGCTTACGGGATGCCGACCCGGTTCAGCCACTGGAGCTTCGGCAAAACTTTCAACAGGATGAAGATGCAATACGACCTCGGCCTGAGCAAAATTTACGAGCTCGTCATCAACTCCAACCCCTGCTACGCGTTCCTGCTCGACGGTAACTCGCTCGTTCAGAACAAGCTGATCGTCGCGCACGTGCTCGCGCACTGCGACTTCTTCAAGAACAATTCCCGATTCCAGGCCTCGAACCGCAACATGGTCGAGAGCATGTCGGCGACCGCGGAGCGCGTAAGCCATTATGAGATCGAATACGGAACGGAGGAGGTCGAGCGCTTCCTCGATGCGGTAATGGCAATTCAAGAGCATGTCGACCCGCGAATCGTGAAGCCGCAAGGACTGGACAAGAGGCGTTACGCCGAGTGGCATCAGCGCAATGAGAAGGAACGCAAGAGCATGTTCGCCGCCGCTTCGCCATATGACGACCTCTGGTCGCTCGAAGAGCGGGAGAATGAGACCGCAGCCCAAGAACAGAATTCCTCTGAGAACCGCCGCTTCCCTCCAGAGCCCGAGAAAGATCTCATGTGGTTCATTCAGGAATACTCTCCGAATTTGTCCGATTGGCAGCGCGATATCATGTCGATGCTCCGCGACGAGATGCTGTACTTCTGGCCGCAGATCGAGACGAAGATCATGAACGAAGGCTGGGCAACGTTCTGGCATCAGCGCATTATGCGCGAGCTGCCCCTCACCAGCGAAGAGACTATCGAATACGCCAAACTGAACTCCGCGGTGGTGCAGCCTTCGCGAAGCTCGCTCAATCCCTATTATTTAGGTGTCAAAATATTCGAGGACATCGAGAAACGCTGGGGGCGCGAGCGGATCTTTGAAGTTAGGGAGCTGGATTCGGACCCGTCGTTCTTGCGCAATTATTTGACGAAGGAGCTTACCGGCGAGCTCGATCTTTATATTTTCGAGAAGAAGGGACAGGACTGGACGATTACGGAGAAAACGTGGGAGAAGGTCCGCGACCAGCTCGTCTATTCGCGGGTGAACGGCGGCTTCCCCTATCTCGTCGTGACAGACGGGGATTATCAGCGCACCGGTGAGCTGTACTTATCGCATCAATTCGAAGGGACGGAGCTGGATCAGAAATATATTGAGCGCACGCTGCCATACGTCGTTCAGCTGTGGGGCAAACCCGTTCACCTGGAATCGGTCGTCGACGATAAGAAGGTTCTGTTCAACTGCGACGGCAAGAAAACAACCCATAAAATTGTTTAAAAAGGGAGCTGCGGTCGCAATCTACTCCTGAGGAAAGGAGTGGAAAAGTATGACTACCATGACGACTATGACTTCTGAGATCCTAGAGACAGCTTTGACAGCCTCGAACCAGCCCCCTAACGCGCCGGCTCCAAGCCGGCCGGACCGCTTCCCGCCGCAGCATCAGGACCATCAGCCGGGCCTCGAGAGCGATATGCAGCCGCGGCCCGAAGCGGAATCGCCGATCTATAGGCCCGCCGGCAAGCTGTCCGGCAAGGTCGCCGCCATCTCCGGCGGCGACAGCGGCATCGGCCGGGCCGTTGCCATTGCTTACGCCAAAGAAGGCGCGGATGTCGCGATTCTCTACTTAAACGAGTTCACGGATGCGCGCGAGACACAGCGGCAAGTCGAACAAGAGGGCCGCCGGTGTCATATCCTCTCCGGGGATATCGGCGACCCTAACTTCTGCAAGCAAGCGATCGCCGATATTGTTCAGACGCTTGGCAAACTCGACATCCTGGTGAATAACGCAGCCGAGCAGCATCCGATGGACAAGCTGGAGCAGATCACGCCCGAGCAATTGGAGAAGACGTTCCGCACGAACGTCTTCGGCATGTTCTATTTGACGCAGGCAGCGATGCCTCATCTGAAGCCCGGCTCCGCGGTGATCAACACTGCATCGATTACGGCTTACAAAGGCAGCCCGACGCTGCTTGACTATTCCGCGACCAAGGGCGCCATCGTCGCGTTCACCCGTTCCTTGGCGCTGAACGTCGTAGGCCAAGGCATTCGGGTCAATGCCGTAGCCCCTGGCCCGATCTGGACGCCGCTCATTCCTTCCACCTTCGAAGCGAAGCAGGTAGCGATCTTCGGCTCGGATACGCCGATGAAGCGCGCAGGCCAGCCGGACGAACTGGCGCCCGCTTATGTCTATCTGGCTTCCGAAGACTCGTCCTACATGACCGGACAGACGCTCCACGTGAACGGCGGCGCGATTGTGAACGGCTAGCCGGACATGCGAAGACGCCACTTCAGCACAGAGTGCCGAGTGGCGTCTTCTTTAAGTACATAATTACGTCTCAGACAGCTTTCTCTTCCAGAACGCCGGTTTGCTATTCGTTCCGTAGGACTTGTCCTCTTGCTCTTTGACCAGCCCTATCACTTTATGAACGTTAGCTTCCGATACGGTGGCAAAAGGAGTTTCCGCCGTCCAAGGATATTCGAAATACACTTTGCGGGCTTTAGGATCAAAGCCCTTGATTCGACTCATGTTGACCAAGTTAACCCTGTCTAGACGTTCAAACCCTTGACCGCTTAACAGAATCTGGAATTCCTCCATCGTTGAAGGGTAATAATACACTTCGTTTGACGTATGGAATTCCGGGCCGCGTGAGGTAGGTTTAATCGCAATGATATCTTCCATTGCAACTTCGCAGGGCTGTCCGTCTTTATCCAGAAGGTGAAAGAAAGACATCATGCACCTCCCTTCTTACGCACGCTTTAATTCAGCTGGAATCTCAGGGCGATAAACGATCCAAAGACACGCAGTGCTTGCAAACAAAAGTGAGATCAGGCCAAGAACTTGCGCGAAACCGACCAGAACCTTCTTTTTCATGCTTTCTCACCTCCTTCTTTATTCTTGAAGAGCAGTAATACAGATTGAAATAATGAAACTGCAGCTATAGTTGAACTCATAAACATGAAGTTGCTGCCAGCAATTAAGATGGAAATGACTTTGAGAAGAGGAAAATACTTTTCAGGAATTCTCGCGTAGCCTTTAATATTCGCCGGCGCGAAAACTACCATCATTATACAATTTAAGACATTTAAGATAAAGACTATTTTTTCATTTAAATCGAATAAAGGCGCCGAACACATTAAAACGATAGATAGAATCGTACACCAAGAAGATTTGTGCATGTGATAACCGCCCGAGAAGAAGCGCAAACACATAAAGAAGAGCAGCCCTTCGAACGTTGCCAGCGTTTCTCCGGTAAACAAGGATACGATAATGATTAAGAGAGCTGTAAAAGCGGTATGTATTAGAATGATGAGCGAAAATTTCATCATATCGACGCTTGGCGTTTTATCCGGTTCTGCATTCTTAATAGAAGTGGCTATTTGATAAGATAATTTTTCAATCACGATCGATCGTCCTTTCGAACTGAGAAATATAGAAGAACAACCAGAACCACAATAATAATTATCGCAACCGTATACAAATAGGTAGGTATCTTATCAAACGTCAAGTAGAACACATTTGTACCGAAAACAACAATAAGTGCAAGAAGCAGACAAATTAAAAACAATCTATTATCTCGAAAAGATTCCTTATAAAATCTCCCAGAGGACTGGATATAGCTGAACCCTCCTTTTCGATAAATAATGGTCCCAGCAAGCAGAAGCATAACGCATCCTGAAACGCCTTGCAAAAAGAACCCGCTCCAAGTGTAAGTAACGATGTTGTTAAATAGTCCTTCTTTAATAACAATAGTATATATTAACCATTGAACGAGTGTAAAAATAATGTATGATATCACGACCATAATAATTGAATGCAATAGCCGGGTACGCAATATGATAGTTGCCAAAAAAATGAGCAAAACCACATTGACAAGCGGGGCAATATCTTGCAGTGACTCTACTTGCAGCGTATTAGATACGAAAGCTAGAATAACTGACGATATTAAAAACTTCGAGAAAAACTCTTTAATTTGAAAACGGAATAATGCCATGCACAATATAAATAATGACATGCATTCAAAAATGGAAGATACTATGAATGTAAGAAATAACATGACAACCTCCATTATCACAAGTCAATCCGACATTTTTCCCAATATAACATTACTTATTTTATCATATCTTAGTCCAGTTATTAATCCTTTGTTTAAATAAAGTGTACTAGCGGTACAATACTCGTTTGTGCTTAAAGTCTCACTTCACAATAAAAAAAGCCTCCTGAAATATCAGAAGGCAATGAATAAATATTCATCGATTCAGCAGGCTTCCCACATAACGCATCAATTCGTTCGCGCATACCGGGCAGTAGCCGTGCTCGTCGATCAGCCGCTTCGTCACTTCGTTAATCCGCTTGAGCTGGTTCTCGTCCGGCGTCTTCGTCGACGTCGTAATCTTGACGATATCCTTCAAATCCGCGAACAGCTTCTTCTCGATCGCTTCGCGCAGCCGCTCGTGCGTGTTGTACTCGAACTTCTTGCCCTTGCGCGAATAGGCCGACATTCGGATCAGAATCTCTTCGCGGAACGCCTTCTTCGCATTCTCGGACACGCCGATCTGCTCCTCGATCGAGCGCATGAGCCTCTCGTCCGGGTCCATCTCCTCGCCGGTGAGCGGATCCTTCATCTTCGTCCAGTTGCAGTAGGCCTCGATATTGTCCAGGTAGTTCTCGAACAGCGTGCGGGCCGATTCTTCGAACGAATAGACGAACGCCTTCTGTACTTCCTTCTTGGCCAGATTGTCGTATTCCTTCCGGGCGATCGAGATGAAGTTTAAGTATTTCTCTCTCTCTTCCTTCGTGATCGAAGGATGCTGGTCGAGGCCGTCCTTCAGCGCTCTCAACACATCTAGCGCATTGATGCAGGGCAGATCCTGCTTAATCAGCGCGCTGGAGATCCGGTTAATGACGTAGCGCGGATCGATGCCCGACATGCCTTCGTCTGTGTATTCGTTCTGCAGCTCCTTCAGATCCGCTTCCTTGAAGCCTTCGACCTCTTCGCCGTCGTACAGCCGCATTTTCTTCACCAGATCCATGCCCTGCTTCTTCGAATCCTTCATTCGGGTCAGAATCGAGAAGATAGCCGCCGAACGCAGCGCGTGAGGCGCGACATGAACGTGGTTCATATCCGATTGCCCGATCAGCTTGGCATATATCTTCTCCTCGTCGGTCACCTTCAGATTGTACGGGATCGGCATGACGATCATCCGCGATTGCAGCGCTTCGTTCTTCTTGTTGGCGATGAACGCCTTGTACTCCGATTCGTTCGTATGCGCCACGATGAGCTCGTCGGCGCTGATGAGCGCGAACCGGCCGGCTTTGAAGTTGCCCTCCTGGGTTAAAGACAGCAGGTTCCATAGAAATTTCTCGTCGCACTTGAGCATCTCCTGGAATTCCATCAGCCCGCGGTTCGCCTTGTTCAACTCGCCGTCGAACCGGTAAGCGCGCGGGTCGGATTCCGAGCCGTATTCCGTAATGGTCGAGAAGTCGATGCTGCCCGTCAGATCGGCGATGTCCTGCGACTTCGGGTCCGAAGGACTGAATGTGCCGATGCCGATCCGGTTCTCTTCCGAGATTAGAACTCGCTCAACCGGCACGCGTTCGATGTCTCCCTCATATTCGGTGCGCAGCCTCATCTGGCAGGCCGGGCACAGGTTGCCTTCAATACGGACGCCCAGCTCTTGCTCCACTTCGGGCCGAAGTTCGTTCGGGATCAAGTGCAGCGGCTCCTCGTGCATCGGACAGCCCTTAATGGCGAACACGGCGCCACGGTCGGTGCGGGAGTATTGCTCCATCCCTTTCTTCAGCATTGTGACGATCGTCGATTTGCCGCCGCTGACCGGTCCCATGAGCAGCAGAATCCGCTTGCGGACGTCGAGCCTGCGGGCCGCAGAATGGAAGTATTCCTCCACCAGCTTCTCCATCGTGCGGTCCAAGCCGAAGATCTCCCGCTCGAAAAACTTGTATTTGCGGTGTCCTCCGCTCTCCTCCACCCCTTGGGAGACGATCATGTCATATACCCGAGCATGCGCGGTCATTGCCGGAGCCGGATCGCGGCGCAGCAATTCAATGTAATCCCGAAAAGTTCCGGACCACGTCAGCTTCTCACTCTCGGCCCGATACTCGGCAAGTCGTTGGAAGATATCCATGCCGCTACCTCCTCACCTAGTCCTTATCCCGTTGCGAAACGTATTACATACCTATGCGGTTGGGAGGACGATATTGCTCCGAAAAGCGATGAAAAAGCCAAGGTCTGTCCTTCGTGATATAATTTAGGGAGCTGCCATCCCAACGGAACGAGGAGGAAAGATGACGTGGCCGTCAAGCTGGAGACCGAATTGTACCCTCCGATCAAACAATATTTCGCTAGCCGGGGCTATGAAGTGAAGGGCGAGGTTCGCGGCTGCGACCTCATGGCGGTCCATCCGGACATCGAGTCCCCAATCATTGTCGAGATCAAAAAAACGTTCACGCTCCCGCTTCTATTGCAGGGCTTGGACCGTCAGCGCACAGGCGCGGCCGTATGGCTCGCGGTCGAGCGCAACCGCACGAAGAAGGGCGCGCACAATCAGCGCTTCCATGAGCTGTCCGCCCTGTGCGGCAGGCTCGCGCTCGGCTTCATGACCGTCACCTTCTACAAGACGAAGGAGCCGGTCATCGAAGTGTGGCGCGAGCCGGAGGAAGCGATGAACGCCGCCGGCGGGCGCAAGCGCGCCGGGGCGAAGCGGCTGCTGCGCGAATTTGACGGTCGCAGCGGCGACTACAACGTCGGCGGCAGCCTTCGCCGCAAGCTCGTGACAGCCTATCGCGAGCGGACGATTCAATGCGCGCTCGCGCTCGCGTGCCATGGGCAGCTGTCGCCGAGCCAAGTTCGCGACTTGACGAGCATTCCAGGAGCGGCCGGCATTCTGCGGGGCAACCCGTACGGCTGGTTCCGCAACGTGAAGCGCGGCGTATACGAGCTGACGCCCCAAGGCCGCGATGGCCTTCGCGAGTTCGAAGAAGTCACGGCTGTCTGGGCAGCCAAGCTCGAATGGGCCGCCGGTTGGGAGGACGCCTGCCAAGCAAGCGGCGGGCCGTCCGCCTATTGACATCTATACATCCTATCGAAAATGAGGAATCCATCATGAGCAGCGATATCATCATCGGGCCTGCAGGAGCTTACGGGACGTTCCCGGCGCAGATCGAACTGGAGGGCGCGCCTTATTGGCTCGTGCGCGGCGAAGACGGCCGCTATGCGCTGCTGATGGCGATCTGCCCGCATGCCGGAGGCGAAGTCCGGCTCGTAGAGGGCATGTTCTTCTGCCCGCTTCACTTCTGGACGTTCGATACCGCAGACGGATCTTGCTTGAATATGCAGGATGAACGGCTCATGCGCCGAGACGTCGAGGAACGAGACGGCATGCTGTACGCGGTCTCTGCCCCTTATTGAGAGCATCCTTCTTAAGCGGATCTCCGCACGGATCTCTAGCACGAATCTATGCCCCTTACACCCACCGGCCGAGAAATTCCCCCATCGTCTCTGCCAGCCTGGCGACACCGGCGCGTATCTGCCTCTCGTCCGAATGGACGGGGGTCAGCCGAAGCCGGGCTCGCTCGGGATCGGCGGCATAGAACGCGCCCCCGGGCTGGAACAGCAGGCCGTTCTGCCAGGCAGCCCGCAGCAGCGCATCGCTGTCCAGCCCTTCGGGCAGCGCCAGCCACAGATGCATGCCGGCGTTCGGCTCGCGCCATGCCGCCCCCGGCAGCCGCTGCAGCTCCAGCTGTTCGATCAGAAGCCCGAGCTTCGCGCGGCAGACGAAGCGCATCGCGATGAGCAGCGGCTCCAGCTCTTCCCCCTCCATCAGCGACAGCAGCGCGAGCTGCTCCGCCGCCGGCACCCCCTCCGCCCGATTGCGGCTGTCCGTCATTCGTTCCCAGCCGGAAGCCGTCCGTCCGCTCACCGTTACCCATCCGAACCGCAGCCCCGCGATCGTGCCGGGGGGCAGCTCGCCTATCGTCCATACGTCCCCCGCTTGTTCAGCAGTCGAAGCGATTGGGCTGCGGTCCGGCAAGTTCATCTGTTGCGCTCCCGGCCGCGAATCGAACTGCAGGCCGGCTTGCCGGTCATCGATCACCACCGGCACCTCAGCTTCCGCACAGATCTGCAGGAGCGCAAGCCTTCGCTCGTCGCTCCACACCCGACCTTCTGGATCGGTGCCGTTCGGAGCCGCGTAGACGAGGCGCGGACGCAGTTGCTCGATGCTCCGGCTCAGCTCCTCAGGAATCATGCCGAATTCATCCGCCGCGACCGCGTGCACGTCTGCGCCCGCCTTGCGCAAGATGTGAAGCGCCGAGCGGCTCGTCAGGCGCTCCGCGAGCGCGTTGTCGCCGGGAGCGAGCAGGCATCGAGCGGCGCGGTCCAGCGCGGCATCGGCTCCGGGAGCGAGCGCGATGCTCCCGATGTCTTCGGCAGGCGCGAAGAGCAGGCCGTCCGCAGCCAGCTTTTCACGAAGCCGAATGTCCCCCGATGCTGCTCCAGTGTCGCCTGCCGGCTTCAGCCCGCGCGCTGCAGCTGCGCACCTTGCCTCCCATTCGCTCGCGGACAGCAGCCCTTCCTTCGGCCATCCGCCCATCCAGTTAATGATCCCGCCCATGGAAGCCCCCCTCCCGATCTCCGCGCATACGACAAACTTCCCGTTACCATTCTATGCTTCGGGTTTGCAACATTTTGCGTTTTCTTTTTGGCGGGTCTTGGTTATAATATAGGAAGTTAAGTGGAGGTGTGGAAGATGTTTCTAGGATTAAGCGATAAGTTCTGGATTGTCATTCTGGTCTTCGCAATGCTCTTGACCGCGATTCTGACGGCTGCCTACAACGACGACAAGACCAAGGGCCTGTAACACTTTAATGAACGTGAATACTAAGAAAGCACCGGAACCTTCCCCTGCGCGGAGGAGATTCCCGGTGCTTTTTGCTTTCATATGGCAAGCCGTGCCTTTGGCGAGCGAATTAGAGCATGGACTTCATTTCGCTCTGGCAAGACGCGCAAACATAACGATCCTTAAACTCGCCTACGTCTTCCATCGAAGAGCAGAACACGCAGCGCGGGCGATAACGCTCCAGAATAATGTGGTCGCCCTGTACCAAGATTTCGACAGGATCCCCTTCGTTCATTTGATATCTCTTGCGCAATGATTTCGGCAGCACGATGCGGCCGAGCTGATCTACTTTGCGAACAACGCCAGCAGGTTTCAATGCAGTTCCTCCCATTCATTCTATACAGGTAATCTAAGCTAGTGTAGTCCTGAAACCTTAGCCCGTTCTCTAATTTTCGATAGGAAGGATTCAATTCCTGCACGTTTTGCATTTTGCTTAGGATTGTGCAAAATTCGACATATCTCGAGAAAAATAGCCATTCTGCTAACGACTGCCTATATTATCCTTCTAATCCAGGGAAGTTGTTCTGCCGAAGCGCCTCGAACAGAACGATCGCCGCCGAATTCGCCAAGTTCAGCGAACGGACCTTGTCGGTCATCGGAATGCGAATCGCTGTCTCGGCGTGCGCGTCGAGCACCTCTTGAGGCAGCCCCTTCGTCTCCTTGCCGAATACGAACAGGTCGCCGTCCCGGTATTGGAAGTCGCTGTACCTTCGGCTGTTGCGCGTGCTCGTGACGAAGAATCGCCCATCCGGGAACCGGTCCTTCACTTCCTGGAACGAATCGTAATAGGTCAAATGAACGGCATACCAATAGTCGAGGCCGGCGCGCTTCAAGTAGCGGTCGTCCGTGGAGAAGCCAAGCGGCCGGACGAGGTGCAGATGCGCTCCCGTGGCGGCGCAGGTACGTGCGATATTGCCCGTGTTGGCCGGAATCTCCGGTTCGACGAGCACGATATGATAGGCCATGCGGTGCAAGCCTCCTCGGTTCAATCGTTAAAGGATGCAGCGGATATGCGAAGAAGCGATGTAGAGATGCTGCAATAATGATGCGATAATGCACGATAATGATGCCAAACAAAAACCGCGGCACACGGCCGCGATTCTCGTCCGACGCATATGGTCATCTTATCCGAGAGCAACTGCCTTTAGCCGTTGCGGCGCTGGAAGTCTCCCATGAAATCGACCAAAGCCTTGACGCTGCTGAGCGGCACGGCGTTGTAGATCGACGCGCGCAGGCCGCCGACGCTGCGATGGCCCTTAAGGCCGACGAAGCCTTGCGCCTCCGACTCCTTGACGAACTGCTTCTCGAGCTCTTCGGAACCAAGCCGGAACGTCACATTCATGATCGAGCGGCTGCCCTCCTGAGCGCAGCCTCTGTAGAAGCCGCCGCTGCCGTCAATGGCCGTGTAGAGCAAGTCTGCCTTCTCGCGGTTCATCTTCTCCACTGCAGCCGCGCCGCCTTGAGCTTTGACCCAGTTCAGCACGAGGTTGGTCATATAGATGGCGAACGTCGGCGGCGTATTGTAGAGCGAATCGTTCTTCGCATGCGTGCTGTAGCGAAGCATCGTCGGAACAGGGATGGACGGCGTGCCGATCAAATCTTCGCGGATGATCACGATGGTGACGCCGGACGGTCCGAGGTTCTTCTGCGCTCCGGCATAAATAAGGCCGAATTGGGAAATGTTGAGCGGGCGGCACAATATATCGCTGGACATGTCGGCGACGAGCGGTACCGAGCCGGTGTCCGGATAAGCAGCCCACTGCGTTCCTTCGATCGTCTCATTCGACGTGAGGTGCAGGTAGGCCGAATCCGGCGCGACGTTCAGCTCGGCGAAGGACGGAATGCGCATGAACTTATCGGCTTCCGAAGAAGCCGCGACCGCCGTCTCGCCGAACAGCTTCGCTTCCTGGATCGCCTTCGTCGCCCAGCTTCCCGTCGAGACATAAGAAGCGACTTTGCCAGGCTGCAGCAGGTTCATCGGCACCATCGCGAATTGCGTGCTGGCGCCGCCTTGAATGAACAAGACTTTATAATTGTCCGGAATGCTGAGCAGCTCGCGCAGCAGCTGTTCCGCTTCATGGTGAACGCCTTCGTAGATAGCGCCGCGATGCGACATCTCCATGAGGGACATGCCGGATCCGTTGAAGTCGACGAATTGCTCCTGCGCTTGCTTCAGCACTTCAAGAGGCAGCGCGGCAGGTCCCGCATTGAAATTGTAAGCCCGATTGCTCATCCCATTCCCCACCTTGTCGAAATAATGATAGGCTTATCATATCAAAGCGCAAGCGGAACAAGCAACCGAAATTGCGCTTGAAATGTGGAATCTAACCATAATTTCCGAACGAAAGCGGTGTCATTTTTGGAGAATCTTCGTCTTTTCCTTGGAATCGATGTTCCGGATCGCGTATCCGAAAAGCTGTCTGAGCTCGCCGGCCAACTGTCGCGCGAGCTCAGACAGCTTTTC
>NZ_JACJVN010000069.1 GCF_014212015.1 Cohnella lubricantis
CGCTCGGCCGCGTCTATCCGGCCGACGTTCGCGCGGCTGGCGCGGCGCCTGCTCCTGCGGCGGCGCCGGCACCGGCAGCCGCTCCGGCGGCTGCGCAAGCGGCCCCAGCGTTCAACCCGGCGAAGCCGGCGGAACGCAAGAAGATGTCGCGCCGCCGTCTGACGATCGCGAAGCGTCTGGTGGAAGCGCAGCATACGGCTGCCATGCTGACGACGTTTAACGAAGTCGACATGTCCGCCATCATGGAATTGCGCGCGCGCCGCAAGGACGCCTTCAAAGAGAAGAACGGCGTTAACCTCGGCTTCATGTCCTTCTTCACGAAGGCAGTCGTCGGCGCGCTGAAGAAGTTCCCGCTGCTGAATGCCGAGATCGACGGAGAAGATATTATCGCGAAGCAGTTCTACGACATCGGCATCGCGGTTGCGGCGAAGGAAGGCCTCGTCGTGCCGGTTGTCCGCGACGCGGACAAGCTGGGCTTCGCCGAGATCGAGCGCACGATCGCCGATCTCGCAGCCAAAGCTCGTTCGAACTCGCTCGGCTTGGCTGAGCTGCAAGGCGGCACGTTCACGATCACGAACGGCGGCACGTTCGGTTCGCTGCTGTCGACGCCGATCCTGAACGCTCCGCAAGTCGGCATTCTCGGCATGCACAAGATCCAACACCGTCCGATCGCGGTCAACAACAACACGGAGATTGCGATCCGTCCGATGATGTACATCGCCTTGTCGTACGACCATCGGATCGTCGACGGCGCCGAAGCGGTACAGTTCCTCGTCAAGGTGAAGGAACTGCTGGAAGATCCGGAGACGCTGCTGATCGAAGGCTAATCAGATACTTGCTCTATCGCCTCTATAACTGCCCTTGCGGTCGACCTCGGCCCGGGGGCAGTTTTTGCGTTCAAGGGACGTTGGGGAGCAGAGTTAGTTCGCAAATCGATNNGAGTTAGTTCGCAAATCGATTAATTTTGAACAGACAACCCTTTAATGTGAAAAGTTAGTTTGCAAACGAACTAATTCACGTTCCGAATGAAGCTGAAGTCGGGATTTCGTTTGTTCGCAAACTAATTCGGCACACGTCAGGGGTAAGCTTCGGGAGTTAGTTCGCAAATCGATTAACTCGGGCTTGGACTCGGTATTAAATTATATCTTCGACGAAAAAACCAAATCGGCCACTGCGCGGTCTAATATTCGGGAGGAGGAGAAGGATGACGACAGAGGAACGGGTGGCGGCAGCGCTGAACGGCGATGACGAAGCGTTCTATGAGCTGGTCAGCGCCGAGAGAGAGCGCTTGTACCGGATTGCTTACGCCTACCTGAAGAACGAGGCCGACGCGCTGGAGGCGCTGCAGGAGGCGGCCTGCCGAGCTTACCTGAAGCTTCGCAAGCTGAAGGAAAGGCGTTATTTTCAGACATGGCTGACCCGGATTCTGATACATTATTGCATCGACGAGCAGAAGCGCAAGCGCCGTATGCTTCCCCTCTACGAACTGCCGCAGACGCTCGCACAGGATCTCGCGCTCGATGACAAGCTGAATCTGGCGCTCGCGATCGACCGGCTCCAGCCGAATTACCGGCATATTATCATTCTGAAATATTATGAGGACATGACGCTGACGGACATCTCGAAGCTGCTGGAGAAGCCGGAGGGTACGGTCAAAACGTGGCTGCACCAAGCGCTGAAGCAGCTTCGCGCGGCGTACGGACAGAAAGGGGGAGAAGAGTATGCTTGAGCCGACTGAAGCGCAGCGTTCGCTGGACCAGCGAATGAATGACGCCATCCTCGCCGGCATTCGTCAAGCGAAGGAACGCAAGCGCCTCACGAGAAGCCGCAATCGTCTGCGTTCAGCGGCAGCCATCGCCTGCTGCTTCGCGCTGATTGCCTGTCTCTTCACGATTCGCATCTCTCCCGTCTTCGCCTCGATGCTGCGCGACATCCCGGGCCTCGAGAAGTTTGTAGATATGATCGATCGCTCCGCGGACAGAGGCCTCCAGCTTGCCGCGGATAACGACCTGATGCAGCCGATTGGGCTGTCCGACGAGCACGACGGCGGCAAATTCACCATCGAAGGCATTATTGCGGATCAATCGCGGATGGTCGTCTTCTATGAGCTGGAGAGCGAGACGGCCAAACGGTTGAACCTCTGGCGTACGGAATTGAGTGATGGCAATGGGCAGCATCTATCGGCGAGCACTGGCGTTGCGAACGAGAATCCGATTCAAGAACTTGGCCGAAGCGTCGTTCGAGGGACGATCGACATCACGCTGGCCGGCGATCGGCAGTGGCCCGACCAGGTTCGGCTGGAGATTGGCACGATGGAAGAATCTTCCGCCGCATTGCCAGAACCGGATCAGAATGTCACGGATTACAGCACGAAGGATCCGGACTTCGGTCCGCGGGAAGGCAACGGCCCGGATTACACGGTTATGTTCCCGATTGACCGGAAGAAGTTCGAGAGCCTGATCCGGGAATATCCCATCGACCAAACCATCGAGGCGGAAGGGCAGCGCATTACGTTCGAACGCGCCGTCGTCTCCCCGCTGCGCATCGCGTTGTATCTTCATTACGCAGAAGACAATACCAAGAAGATTTTTGATACCGGAGATATTCATCTCGTGGATGAGAACGGCGAACAGTGGAGAACCATAGGCGGATCCTACCGCATGGATCATCCGATCCTTTATTTTGAGAGTAATTACTTCCATAAACCCAAACACCTAACGATTGAAGGCGGGTGGCTTCGCGCGTTGGACAAATCGAAGCTTCAAGTGATGATCGACACCGAGAAGCAGCAAATCGTGCAGGCGCCGGACGATAACCTGGAGCTGTTGGACGTCGCTCGGCGGGGAAGCTACACCATGCTTACCGTTGGAGTAAGATCGGATGTTCCCGACGATCACATGATGTATAGTGTTCTAAGTTCTCAATTTACAGACGCCTCGGGTGCGAAGTATGAGATGGGGGGAGACGGCGGGAATCTCGAAGAATCATGGAATGATGCGAACAATCCCGCCAAGTCTTATACGAGCTATTATTTGAAGAACCGCGCTTACCACCAGCCGCTGACGTTCGAGATTACCCAATACCCCGCCTATATCCGCCAGCCTTATCGGATTCCTATCTGGTAACGGCCATGAGAAAGCCCCTCCGAGGGTGACGATCTTGCGATCGTTATCCGATGGAGGGGCTTATTTGGCTCCTTGATCAACGATTCATTAGGCCTTAATCACGACATCGTCGTACTGCTCCATGAACTCCTCGAGCGTCAAGCCCGATTCGTACACAGCTTTCGCGACGTCCTTGCCGAGGTAGCGCACGTGCCACGGCTCATACGTGTAGCCGGTGATGGCTTCTTGACCTTCCGGATAACGGATGATGAAGCCATACTCCTGCGCATGCGATGCCAGCCACTTGCCTTCCTCCGTCTCGCCGAACGTCGTCTCCAATTCATACTTGGCGCTCGCGCTGGAGATATCCATCGCCAGCCCCGTCTGGTGCTCGCTCTGGCCGGGCACGGCGCTCGTCTGGTTGGCGACTTCCGCCCCTTTAGCCGCTGCGTTCGCGTCGAAAATCACCTTCTGCCGCTTGTAAGAACGGTATCCGGATACGGCGGCCAGCTCGATGCCGTCCTCCTTCGCGCCGGCGAACAGCTCTTCAAGCGCGCCTGCGGCTTCCTTCCGCATATATTTCTTCTCGTTCTCGCCCGAGAAGGAGAATTTGACGTTCGGTACGACGAGATCCTCCGGTATATAGTCGGACGGCAGGTTCCGCTTCTTATCGACTAGAACCAGGATGCTCGAAGTATTGTTCACGACGGCCAAGCCCTCCGCATTGTTCGAGATCGTATGCGCCGGGGAGTTGGACGCCAGCAGCACGTCGAGGTCGCTGACAGCAGATCTCTCGCCATCCGCCTCAGCCGTCTCGTCCGGCTCGCTTGCGGAGCCAGAGGGCTCGTCCACTTCAGCGGAACCGGAATCAGTCGGAGCCGCTCCGTCAGCCGGCGATGCAGCGGGATCGGCTGCGTCCGCGCCGTCGGCAGCTTGTCCAGCACCGCTTGGCGAAGAGATGGCGGGCGGGGACAGAGCCCCCTTATCGCTGTTCGCTCCCAATACTTCGTCCCATCCGACCTGAGTAGCTCCCCATACTACAATAACCCCTGCGGCGAGGCCGAAGAGCCATTTCTTTTTAGCCATGATGTCGATCTCCTCTCTCACTCTACTTTTTGACGCATGAGAGCCGAGAGATGTTTCGAAATTTGATGAATTAAGTCGGGAAAATAGCAGGCACCCGAGCCAAAAGCTGTCATGGAAGTCTAATCCAAGACCATCGCCGGAAGGCTGCCGGCCCCAGGCTTGGTGCGAAGCTCGAATGAAGGAGGACCAACGGCGGTGGGGGCGCTGGAGGAGAGGAGAGAAGAAGGGCGAACGCGAAGCGGCGCTGCAAGCGGATGCCAGCGCTGAGCTTGCCGCCGCCGAAGAGACGGCAGAGAGAGCGATCACGAGTTGGAAAAGCTGGTTCGCCGCTGCAGCGCGCCCTCAAGGCTACCGGGCAATTATCTATAACATAGGACAGTTCCCGATCAGCATTGCAGTCTTCTGCGCGTCGGTGATCATTCCAGCCGTTATATTCGGACTGCTGTTGGAGCCTGTTGCTTATAAGGTCTCGATGTACCTGTACGGCTTCCAGCTGTTCTTCGACGAAGAGGTGATGCGGATGCTGCTGCCGCCGCTGTCTCCATTCCAACGCTCGCTCACGGCTGCGGGCGTCGGCTTGGTGCTTCTGCTGTTCATGGCTCCGCTGGTGCGCGGGTTCGGCCGATTGTACGATGGATGGGTGCGCTTGTTCCCCGTCCAGCGAGGCGGCCTTGCGGCGGCGTTCGCTGTACCGCAGCCGCAACCCGATGAAGAGGAGGTATCAGCAGCCGTCCCGCTTCATTAGAAGCGCCGTGCAATGGCGCTCGAACAACAAGAGAGAGGCTGCCGGGGTCCGATAGAACCTTCGGTCAGCCTCTCTTAGCGTTGCCGGTACTGCATGTATTACATCCACTTGTCGCCCCAATGCTGGATCGAGTTCGTCACTTCCTCCAGATCGCGGCCTTTCTCGGTTAGATCATATTCAATGCGCACGGGCATCTCGGGGTACACGGTTCTCTTAACGATGCCGAGCGATTCCAATTCCTTCATTCGATCGGTCAACATTTTGTCGCTCATGTCGGGGATTTGTTCCTTGATGTCCTTGAACCGTTTCGGACCGCCCATTAACACCCGAACGATGAGTCCCGTCCACTTCTTGCCGAGCAATTCAGCGGCAGATTCGTATTTGGGGCACATTCTGGAATAGTCCATCCGGCTCCCCCCTTTCCTCGTATTAATCATAGCACATTCATTGTCGAAAAGTAAGTTACAAACCATACAACTAGAAGGTGAAGGATGAGGATGGAATTAAGCAGACAAGTGCGTGGAATAAGCGGTCAACAGGTACAAAAGTAAGGTTAACAAGAAGGCAGACACATTATACGCTCTCATCACCGTCACCTCATGAGCGAAGGCCGCCATCCCGCGGATGGGGAACAGCGGCCTCGTTTAAGTTATATCTCTGCAGCTTTCTCTCGCTCCTTCTCCTCCTGCTGTCGAAGGAATTCGCGTCCGTATTCGCCATGGGGGTGTATGGTCGCGTGCTCCATCTGTATCGTCGAATGCTTGATGCCGTACTTCTGTTCCAGCACCTCATTAGCCGCCAGAATAATGCAGAATGGCTGGATGTCCGCACGAACGAACATGTGCGCGGTAAGGGAGTAGTGGTCGGAAGAGATCGCCCACAGATGCATCTCATGCACGTCTTCGACGCCTTCGACTTGGGCGAGGTCCGCGCGGATCTCGTCGAGATTGAACTTCTCCGGCACGGATTCCATCAGAATGCGCGTGGATTCGCGCAGAATGCGGGCGCCTCCGACGAAGATAATGCCGCCGATGACCATGCTGATGAGCGGGTCGACGAACATCGCATCGGTGAAGTAGATAATGACGGCGGAGACGATAACGCCGGCCGAGCTGAGCAGGTCGCCGATGAAGTGCCAGAGTGCGCTCTGCACGTTCAGGTTCTCTTCCTCATGATGGCTGTGGCTTAGCACGAGGGTCAAGACGAGGTTCACGACGAACCCGATCGACGCGATGATCAGCATAAGGCCGAATTCGATGTCAACCGGGTGAATGAAGCGCCGGATGCCTTCGATGAAGATGCCGACCGCAATGACGCACAGCGCGAGCCCGTTCAAGAAGGAAGCGATAATCTCGAACCGCAAATAACCGAAGGTGTACTTGGCGTTCGGCGGCCGGGTCGCCAGATAGATGGCGGTCATGGACAGGCCGAGCGCGATGACGTCGGACACCATGTGGGCGGAATCGGACAGCAGCGCGAGCGAATTCGACAATAAGCCGCCGACAATCTCCACGATCGTGAAGAATAGGGTCAAGATCAACGTAATCCACAGCGCGCGTTTGGAACTGGTCTGCTCCTTCACGTGGCCGAGGTGGTGGTAATCGTAAGCCGGCTTGGACCGGTAATTCATGCTCCGTCACACTCCTAAGCTTCTGTTGGTTCCTATCATAACATGTCGACATCGGGCTGAGGAGCGAATTTCATCCCATGATGTCGGAGCTTTTTGTTACACAATTGAAATATTACTGTTATGTCCTTGTCTTATGCGGCGGGTACAATGATTTCCAAGACCCCCTTTTTCATATTGAAAAGCCCTTCAGCGGTGAAGGGCTTCTTTTTTTTGCTCTTGGTGAGCTTATGTTGTTCTTGGGGATATGTTCACAGCGGAACAATGACTTTGCGCTTCTGCCGGTAGAACACCCAGCGGGAGAAGCCGATCTCCTTCAATCGGGCGCGAACCTGCTCCCATTCGTCTCCGACGCGTGACGGCACGTGGGCATCCGATCCGAACGTGACGTCCGCTCCGAAGCGGAGCGCCCGCTCAAGCATCGCGTCCGACGGGTACCAGCCGCCGGCGTCCTTCGTCTTGCCGCTCGTATTGATCTCGAGGGCAATGTCGTGCTCCGCGACGGCCTTCAGCGCTTCGTCGATCTCCTTCTCGGCTCCTGGAATGTCGGAGAACGCCGGGTAATAGCCCTTCATCGCGTCGATATGGCCAAGCACCTGGAACAGGCCGGTCTCCGCGGATTGCCGAATGAGCTCGTAGTAGTGCTTCTTCTCGTCGGTGTGGAGCGATGGATCGATCTTCTTCCACCGGTTGCGGTTGAAGATGCTGATGCCCCGCGTGTAATGGACCGAGCCAATCAGATAATCAATGGGGTATGGGGCGTAGGCCGCCTTGTAGACCTCGAAGTGTTCGGGGAAATAGTCGGATTCGACGCCGAGCAGCACTTCGATCTTGGCCTTATACCGTTCCTTCAGGCGAAGCACCTCTTCGACGTAACGGGGGAATTCGCTCTTCGCCATGGAGATGCCGGGATTCGCGTGATCCTCTTCTCGAGCGAAATATGGCGAATGGTCCGAGATGCCGATCACGGTCAGGCCGGCTTCAATGGCGGCGCGGATGTAGTCTTCAATCTTGCCTTCGGCGTGCCCGCAGCGGTCGTGGTGCGTATGCAAATCAAATTTGTCCATCGTAAGTCCTCCTCGTCTCATTCGCTTCCGAAGAATTGATCTTCCTGCATCCCCTTCAAATCGTTGAGGAACTGCCGCATCGCGCTGTTCAAGTACCGTCCGGACTTGGTGATGACGCCGACCGGATGGCTGACCTCCAGCTCGTGCACGGGAATCATCCTCAGCGTTCCCCTTCTGACTTCCTCGGCAATCGATAGCTTGGAGACGATCGCCGCGCCGATGTTCAGCTCCGCCATCCGTTTCACTTCCTCGCTGCTGCCCAGCTCCATCGCAATGTTCGGCTGAATCTGATGCTCGGCGAAGATGCGGTCGACGAAGCGGCGGCCTAGTGTATCCGGCGACAGGAGAATGATCGGCACGTCGCGCAGCATATCTACGGTGACGACATCGGCCTTCGCGAGCGGATGGTAAGGCGCGACGACGAGCTCGAACGTATCGTAGTACAGCACGGACGTGTCGACCTGCGAGCTTCGCTCGGTCAAGTAACCGATGCCGATATCGATCGTGCCGTTCTCGACGCTGGTCAGCACCTGGGAAGAAGACATCGACAGGATCGACGTCTTGATCTGCGGGTACTGGTTCTGGAAGTAAGACAGCACCCGCGGCAGAATTTGAATCGCGATCGACGTCGTCGTACCGAGCACGATATGGCCTTGCGGCACCTGGTCGAGATCGCTGAGCTTCTGCTTCATCTCTTCGACGATGGCCAGAATGCGCTCAGCGTGCTCTAGGAACACACGGCCCCGGTCCGTCAGCGTTACCGGATGATTGCGGTCGACGAGCACGACCTTGAACTCGTCCTCGAGGCTCTTGATTTGGGCGGATACGGCGGGTTGGGTCAGGTTGAGCAATTCGCCCGCTTTGCGGAAACTAAGCGTCTTGGAGATGGTCAGCAGCGTTTCCAGTTGGCTGATGTTCAACGAGCTGCCCCCTAATATAAATTATTTATCACTGCAGCATAAAGATATAAAATCCTTTTCTAAAACTATTATAGGCGATTTGCACATCAGGAGCAAAAATGGAAAGAAATGATTGTGCTTAACTCAAACTTGAGTATAATCAGGTGAGGCATTTTGGATCATACAAGGAAGGTTTCAAACGGAACCGAAGGAAGGAAGGCATTCATGGATACGAAGAAGAGCAGCATGAACCTCGTCGTGGCGGGGCTGCTGTTAGGTCTATTTATGGCCGCATTAGATCAGACCATCGTCTCGACGGCGATGACGACGATTATCGAGAAGCTAGGCGGACTGAACATGTTCACCTGGGTCTATTCCGCTTACATGATCGCGATGGTCGTGTCGACCCCGATCTTCGGCAAGCTGTCCGACATGTACGGGCGCAAACGGTTCTTCCTAATCGGGGTCGGGTTGTTCATGGCCGGCTCTATTCTGTGCGGCACGGCGCAGAACATGGAGCAATTGATCATCTATCGCGCCATTCAAGGCATCGGCGGGGGTGCTCTAATGCCGATTGTCTTCACGATTATCTTCGACTTGTTCCCGCAAGAGAAGCGGGGCAAGATGATGGGGCTGTTCGGTGCCGTATTCGGCCTCTCCAGCGTGTTCGGCCCGATCTTGGGCGGCGCGATCACCGATCAGATGAGCTGGCGCTGGATTTTCTACATTAATGTGCCGATCGGCTTGCTGTCATTCCTCTTCGTGCTGAAGGGATATCGGGAATCGGCGAACCGGAGGAAGCAGAGTATCGACTGGCTGGGCGCGATCACGCTGACGGCCGCGATTCTGTTCCTGATGTTCGCGCTGGAGCTCGGCGGGACGGACGGATGGGCATGGTGTTCTTGGCGAATTATGCTGTTCTTCGCCGCTTGCGTTGTCTTGCTCGCCGGCTTCGTGCTGGCGGAGCTGCGGGCCAAAGACCCGATCATCGCGCTCGGCCTGTTCAAGGACCGCGTGTTCACCAGCAGCATGGCGATTGGATTCCTGTATAACGGCGCCATGATCGCGGTCGCTTCTTATATTCCGCTCTTCATCCAAGGCGTTTTCCACAAGACGGCTACGGAGACGAGCACCGTCCTCATTCCGATGATGCTCGGCAATGTCGTCAGCGCCCAGATCGGCGGCCGGATCGCGACCAAGTTCCGGTTCCGCGATTCCATGATGATATCCGCGATCGTGCTGTTCATCGGCTGTGTGCTGCTGGGCTTCGTCATGGATCTGACGTCCAGCCGCCTCGCGATCTCGCTGTACATGATCGTGGTCGGTCTCGGCATCGGCATCTCATTCTCGCTGTTGAATATAACGACGATCAGCGCCGTACCGCCGCAATACAAAGGCTCCGCTTCGTCGTTGATCACCTTCTTCCGCACGATCGGCGCGACGCTGGGCGTGACGGTGTTCGGCATGCTGCAGAAGAACGACTTCCAATCCGCGGTCCAGTCGCTTCCGGGGGCCGACGCGGGAATGGTCGAGCAAATCAAGGGCGGTCAGGCGCTGCTTGATCCCGCTAGATCCGCGGAGATGGGCATCCCGGCGGAAGCGCTGCAGCAGCTGCTGGCCAAATTAGGCGAGTCTATTCTCTACGTGTTCCAATGGACTGCCGTGCTTCCTGTCGTCGCCTTCGCGTTCGCCATCTTGATGGGCAGAGCTCGATTGCCGGCCGTGACGAAGGATCAGCCGCAGGACAGAGAGCCGGCGCCCAAGAAGCCCAACCAAGCGTAATATCGCATAGTGGGCGGCGATGGGAATAGGAAGCGAGAGACCTGAGGGAGAGATTCTTCAGGTCTCTTTTTTTGAAAGTACGCTGGTTCTGTCGCAGGGGCGGGGGTAGTAGGTTGGTAGTAGGCGGAATTGACCGGTTTGCCGACGCCGGAAATCTCGGATAACGTCGCCAAATCGCGAAAATGCGAGATGTCTTGATTCAATAGTCCCATAGTCTCATGAAAAAAAAGTATACTTGCATATCATTTTTTAGTATAATAAAGGAAATTTTGTGCGGTCAGACCTTCGAAAATTATTTGCAAAGGGGCGACGTATAGGCATGAAGGCAGAATTTATCAACCCGTTTTTGGAGTCCGCACGCACCGTAATTGAACAGATGGTTCAAATTCGTCCGAGTACGGGACAATTAACGATCAAGGATATTCAACTCATCGACCACCACGTATGGATTCAGATTGGCTTGACTGGGCAAATGACAGGGAACATCGTCTTCGGTTTAAGCGAAGAGGTGGCACTCAAGATGATTTCGGCTATGATGGGGGGCTTTGTAATAACAGAGATCGACGAGATAGGGCAGAGCGCTATCTCGGAGCTGGGCAACATGATTAGCGGCAATGCCAGCACAATGCTGTACAATCAAGGCGTGCACGTCGATATTACGCCGCCGCGCGTCATGCGTGCCGGCTCCTTGGAGCAATTGACGGTCAGCCGCGCGCTAGCAGTTCCTCTGATCATGGAAGGTATCGGTGAGATGGAGATTCAGGTGCTGATCGCGTAAGCGGAGAGAAGCAGCCATCCATAGAGAAGAGCGGTTTGCATGCGAACCGCAACAATCGTATACTAAGGTGCAGCAGCCCCGTCAGGGGCTTTTTGCATGATAGAGGCCTGTTTAGGAATGGGATTCAGATATCGTCTCACGGGAGGCGAGAAGGATGAGAGTATCGTTAGAAGGGCGAGTCGTCCTGGTCACCGGCGCATCGAGCGGAGTAGGCGCGGAGACGGCGAAGCTGCTGTCGGCACGCGGAGCGATCCCGATACTGGCGGCGCGCTCGGAGGATAAGCTGCGCACCGTCTCGAAGACGATACGCGGAGAGCATGAAGCGATCGTCATGGACGTGACGGACGAAGCGTCGGTACGGTCGGCGTTCCGGTCCGCGATAGACAAGTACGGCCGGATCGACGTGCTGGTGAACAATGCGGGCTTCGGGGAGTTCGTCGCCTTCCCGGATGCTTCGTTGTCACATTTTCAGGAAATGATAGATGTGAACTACCTGGGAGCCGTTCGCTGTGTTCAAGAGGCCTATCCGCTGATGCGGGCGGCGGGTTCCGGGCATATCGTCAACGTCGTCTCGATCGCCGGCAAGCTCGCTACGGCGAAGGCGACCGCTTACGCCGCGTCGAAGCATGCGCTGCTTGGCTTCACGAACGCGCTGCGCCAGGATTGCAAGGGGACGGGCATTCGCGTGTCAGCCGTCAATCCGGGGCCGATCGACACGCCGTTCTTCGACCGGGCGGATCCGAGCGGCACCTATACGCGCAATCTCGGCAGCTTCATGCTGAGACCGGAACAGGTCGCCCGCGAGATCGTGCGGACGATCGAGACCGGCAGGCCGGAGAAGGATATGCCCTTTATCTCAGGGGCCGGAGCGAAGCTGTTCCAATTATTCCCCCGGATGGCCGACCGCTTGCTGTCCGGATTGCTGAACAAGAAGTGAGAGGAGCGCCACCATGACAGACAATGCAATGCCGCCATCCGGCGATACGAATATAGGGGAAGCTGCCGGCGCGTTCAAGGCGCTCGGCCTGAACGAACGGCTGGCCGCGAAGCTGGCTGAAGCCGGAATGACCGGCCCGACGGCGGTACAAGCGGACGCGATTCCGCCGTTGATCGGCGGCAGCGACGGCATGCTGCGCTCGCCGACGGGCACGGGCAAGACGCTGGCATATCTGCTGCCGGTGCTGCAGCGGATCGACGCGTCCCGCCGCGAGACGCAGGCGGTCATTATGGCGCCGACGCAGGAACTGGCGATGCAGATCGTCCGGGTGGCGGAGACGTACGGCGAGCCGCTCGGCGTGCAGACGGTGGCGCTGATCGGCGGCGCCGCTTTGTCGCGGCAGCTGGAGCGGATGAAGCGCAAGCCGCAGCTCGTCGTCGGCACGCCGGGACGCGTGCGCGAGGTGGCGTCGCTCAAGAAGCTGCCGCTGCATGCAGTGCGGATGGTCGTCGTGGACGAGACCGACCGGGTATTCTCGCTCGGCGGCCGTACCGACGTAGAGTCGATTCTGCGCGGCGCATCGCGGGAGCGGCAGACGGTGTTCGTGTCCGCGACTCGCTCGGAGGCGATGCGGGAAGCGGAGAGCAAGTGGCTGCGCAATCCATGGGTGTCGGAGGCGGTCGACGAGGGCAGCGCGAATGGCCTTCCGCAGACGATCGAGCATGGCTTCATCGCGTGCGATATGCGCGACAAGGTCGATATGGTGCGCCGCTTGGCGCGCAATTTGAAGCCGGCAGGCGCGCTCGTGTTCGTCAACGACATCGAGCGGATCGGCGAGCTGCTAAGCAAGCTGCGCTACGAAGGCTTCGCCGCAGATGCCCTGTACGGCGATACGCCGGGACGCGAGCGCGGCGAAGTGCTGCGCCGGTTCCGCGAAGGCAAGACGAAGCTGCTGATCGCCACCGACGTTGCGGCGCGCGGGCTGGATATTCCAGGCTTGCCGCTCGTCATTCAATTCGAGCCGGCGCTGGACGCGGACCATTATGTGCACCGCGCGGGTCGGACCGGCCGAATGGGACGGTCGGGACGGTCAATCTCGCTGATCGCGCCGCAGGAGAAGTTCATTATGAATAAGCTCGGCAAGCGGCTGGGCATCGAGATTGCCGAACTGGCGCTCTCCGAAGGCCGGCTGCAGCGGGCGGACGAGCCGAGGCGGCAGGGCCGGAGCGGCAGCGCAGGCGGCCGCGGCGACAAGCGCGAGCGTGGGGCGATTGCACCCGCTCGAGGCGGCGCCGTTGGCAAGCCAGGCGCCGGAGGAGCAGCGGATCGGCCGCAGGCGGGCTACGCCGCCGGGCCGATTCGCGCGGCGGACGAGAGGCCGGCCGGCGCCGGCCGCGCGAGAGGCCTCGCTGCGGAGGCTCCGCGCGCCGGGGAGGCTGCCCGGAAGCCGGAAGCGGCCAAGCCGGGCCAAGCCAGCAAGGCGAAGGCCAAAGCCGACCGCAAGCGCGACAACAAGAACAAGGGCGCGCCGCGCTGGCTGAAGGAGAAGAGGAACCAAGCTGAACCGCCGCCTGCTCCTTGAGTCTCTGGACGTAGATGGGCGATATTGCCAGACCATAGACCTGCATCTCCGGCGGTTTCGACCGGGGATGCAGGTTTTTTTGTGCGACTTAAGACGCAATTATGGCTCTGTACCCCGCAATCCGGCGCCGCGCTCCCGAAAGCTATGAATAGACGGCGCGAACAACAGTTGCCGACTATATCAGCCAAGGGAGAGTGCATTCAAATGGCAAGAATAGAGAATAACGATAAACAGCGCGGAACGTTCTGGAAGAGAGCGACGGCAGCGACGCTGGCGGTAGGCATGCTGGCGGGAGGCGCTTCCGGCGCTTACGCGAGCGGTAAGGACAACCACGGCGGCAAGGATTCGATCCAAGTGCTGCCGATCAAGCAAGCTCTGCCAGCTAAGGGCAAGGTCAAAGCGAACGCCGGCATTAACCTGGACTTCAAAGATTTGAACCAGCAGAATTGGCAGTGGGCTTATGAATCGATTATCCGCCTTGCTTCCAAGCAAGTGTTCAACGGCTATGAAGACGGCAGCTTTAAGCCGAGCAATACGATCAAGCGGATCGAAGCGATCGTGGCAGCCGTTCGCCTTCTCGGCCTGAAGGAAGAAGCGGAGAAGCCGGAGAACATGGACGCGACGCTTAACTTTAAAGACTTCAAGCAGGTACAGCAGAAGTACTCGTGGGCGGTCGGTTACCTCGAAGTCGCGCTTGAGAACGATCTGTTCAGCGAGACGGAGACTTCCGTTCAAGCCGAGAAGCCGGCGGACCGTCTGTGGGCCGCCATCCTGCTCGTGAAGGCGCTCAAGCTCGAAGACGAGGCGAAGGCGAAGATGGACACGCAGCTCCAGTTCCGCGACGCCAAGCAGATTCCGGCCGGAGCGGTCGGCTATGTAGCCGTCGCAGTCGAGAAGGGCCTTATCACCGGTTATGGCGACAATACGTTCAAGCCGAACAAGCCGGTAACGCGCGCCGAGCTAGCCGCTCTGCTGGATCGCGCCGACGAGCAGCTTCCCGACCAGGATGCGGCTGCGGTGACGGGCACGGTTGAGGCGATCTCCGGAACCGCACTGACGGTCAAGAAGCCGGACGGCACGATCGCAGCGCTGACGCTGGACGCGAACGTCTTTATTTTCCGCAAGGACGCTAAGGTTGCTCCTACCGCGCTCAAAGCCGGCGACGAAGTGCTCATCCGCACGTATCAAGGCAATGTCGTCTTCATCGAGGTGACGAAGGCGGCGGAAGACGCCGTGACGGTGACGGATGCAGGGACGGTTGCGGCCTTCACGCTTAACGCCAATGGCAAGATCGCCACGATCTCGATCCTCAAGACGGTTAACGGCGTTCTGAGCACGGTTCTGTATAATGTATCTGAAAATGTAACGATTACGGGAGGCAGCGGCGTCCTCTCGCCGAATGCGAACGTGGTCGTTACACTGACCAATAACGCGGTGACGTCGATCGCGATCCTGTCTTAATCAGGACTAGGCTAAGGGTAGGCCAAGTCTTCTAACCGAATCGATTGTTGAAGCCCGGATGCCATATGGTGTCCGGGCTTCTTGGTATGGCGCGCTATTGGAGGACGGCGGCGCAGGCAGTATTTTTTTTATGAAATCGTGT
>NZ_JACJVN010000070.1 GCF_014212015.1 Cohnella lubricantis
CGGGCATGAAAGTTTTTTGGGGAGTCATTTATTTATCTATAAATAAAATTAATCAAGGAGTGTGTCGAGACCATGTCACCTGTTGTTTACCGGATTCGATTGATGGTTGTCACCTGTATCGTGCTGTTCATGGCTATGCTGGACAATTTGGTGGTGGGCGTAGCGCTGCCTTCCATTCAAGCTTCCTTCCACGCGGAGATGTCCGACCTGCAGTGGTTCCTGAACGCCTACACGCTCGCGTTCGCTATTCTGCTCATTCCGTTCAGCGCGCTTGGCGAACGGTTCGGGCGCAAGCGCATCTTCCTGGCCGGCGTCGTTGTCTTCACGCTGGGCTCGCTCGCGGCAGCGCTTAGCGACAGCTCCATGCAGCTAACGCTGGCTCGCGCTCTACAGGGAGTCGGCGCCGCGGCGATCATGCCGATCAGCCTGACGCTGGTGAATACCGCCTTCCCGCCGGAGAAGCGGGCAGCCGCCATCGGCATCTGGTCCGGCATCTCCGGGCTGGGCTTGTCGATCGGGCCGCTGGTCGGCGGCGCAATTATCGAGGGCGCTCCCTGGGAAGTGATCTTCTGGATCAATGTGCCCATCGGGGTTCTGGCCACGTTGTTCGGCGCGCTGTGGCTGAAGGAGTCGAGAGGGGAGCGCAAGCCGATCGATCCGCTGGGGATCTTGCTGTTAGGGGCAGGCCTATTCGGCCTCGTGTTCGGCTTGGTCCGCGGCAATGACGAAGGTTGGGGCGCATTCAGCGTATGGGGGCCAATCGCGGGCGGCTTGCTGGCGCTCCTCGCGTTCTATGGATGGGAGCGGGGAAGGAAGCAGCCGTTCGTCCAATTCGCGCACTTCCGCAGTGGCAACTACAGCGCCTATCTGTCGGCCGGCTTCTGGCTCAACGCCGGCATCTTCGGCGCGATCTTCCTGTTGACCTTGTTCCTGCAGCAGGCTCAGGGCTACTCCGCTCTCGGCGCCGGCGCCCGGGAGATGGTGTGGACGGCCTGCACGATGATCGCCGCGCCGCTAGCGGGGCTTGCGATCGGGCGATTCGGCTCCAAGCGCATTCTGTTGCTGGGCTTGTTCCTGCAAATCGCCGCCATGATCGGCTTCGCGCTCGTGATCATGAACCAAGGCGCGGTCTTCCCATTCGGCTACATGGTGCCGATGATGATGGCGGCCGGCGCCGGCATGGGGCTCAGCTTCACCCCGCTCTCCCATGGACTGCTCAGCTCGGTCTCGGAGGAAGCGGCCGGCGAAGCGAGCGGGCTGAGCAATACGGCACGCGAGTTGGGCGGCGTGTTCGGCGTCGCGATCGGCGGCCTGGTGTTTGCCCGCGGCGGCGCCATCGCCTCTCCAGACGACTTCGGCGACCATCTGGTACCTTCGCTCTTCGTCCTCTCCGCGATGCTGGCCGCAGCATTCCTATCCGTTGTCTTGTTCGCCGGCAGAGAGAAGCGGCGTGCGGCCAGCGAGCGAGGCGCTCGCGCTGCGTCAGAGCCTGAGCTTAGAGGCTGATGGTTCAATAAGGGAAGCTGAGCTGTGTCCTCGCGTTCTTCTTGTTCCCTTGGCGTCCCCTATTCTATAATCTATCTGACTTGATGATTTCCGGATTATTTCCCGCTTCAATAAAGACAGTTGGAGGGCGGACATGTTCGACATCCTTCTCCCGAGCGAGAGCGGGCAGCCGCTGTATCGGCAGATCTATCTGCGGATCCGCGAACAGATTCGCCAAGGCGGCATTCCCGACGGCACGCGGCTGCCTTCGATTCGTGCGCTGCAGTCGCAGCTCAATATTAGCAAGACGCCGATCGAGACGGCCTATCAGATGCTGACGGCGGAAGGCTATGTGGTCAGCAAGCCGAGGTCGGGCCTGATCGTGGCGAATCCGCACAAGCCTTCCTCGACCTCTGAGGCTGAGGCCGATCGCCAGCCGAGCGGCCGCCCGCAGCCCGGCGCCTCCAGCCCGCCGAAGCGAGAGGCCGTGCGCCGCCCCGCCAACGGCCATCGGATTGATTTTGACCCCGCAGCCCTCGATCCCGACGCATTCCCCGTGCGCATCTGGAGCCAAATGCTGAAGCAAGCGCTAGACGATCACGCCGGCGCGATCGGCCAATACGGCGATCCCCGAGGAGAGCCCGAGCTGCGCCTTGCAGTGGCGGATTACTTGAGGCATTCGCGCGGGGTCAACTGCTCGCCGGAGCAGATCGTGATCGGGTCGGGGATGGCATACAGCATTAGCATTCTGGCCAAGCTGCTGCAGGATGTGCGATGCGTAGCGTTCGAGGAGCCGGGTTACAGCTTGGTGCGGGATCAGTTCCAGCTGAGCGGCAAGGAGATCATCCCGATTCCAGTCGGCGGCCAAGGGCTGCAGCTGGCAGCCTTGGAAGCAAGCGAGGCGGAGCTTGTCTACGTCACCCCGTCGCACCAGTTCCCGACCGGGAGCATCATGCCGTACCCCGAACGGGAACGGCTGCTCAAGTGGGCGGCGGCGAGGAACGCCTACATTATCGAAGACGATTATGACGGCGAGTTCCGTTACCAAGGCAAGCCGATTCCCTCGCTGCAGAGCTTGGACGCCCATGGCCGGGTCATCTACATCGGCACGTTCTCGAAGGCGCTGACGCCCGCGATCCGGATCAATTACATGGTGCTGCCGCCGAAGCTGATCGAGCATTTGACGGCCATGCCGCACGAGCTGGTCTTTGCCCCTTCGCGCGTGGAGCAGTGGGCGATGTATGCCTTCATTGCGCAGGGCCATTGGTACCGCCACATCCGCCGTACCCGCAGCCTGTACCGCCTCAAGCATCAGCATCTGATCGCGCTTATTCACGAATATCTGGGCGGTCAGGTCGAGATCACGGGCCAGAACGCCGGGCTGCATATCCAATTGTCCGTCAAGCTGCTCCAGACTTCCGAGCAATTGGTCGAGCGGGCGGCCGGCGAGGGCGTGCAAGTCTATGATTGGCGCAGAATGTGGCTGGACCGCCGGCAGCGTGACGCCGGCGATCCGAGGCTGTATATGGGCTTCGCGGGCTTAAGCCTTCAAGCGATGGAGACCGGCATTCGCCTGCTGCAGAAGGCGTGGCTCAAGTAGCGGCCTCGGAGGAGGAGGCCGCGCGGCCGTCATCCGGCAGCGAGAAGGACTTCGGCTGCCGGCTCGCCGCCTTCTTGCGGCCTGCCAGGAACACGCCGGCGAGAATAAGCGCAAGCCCGGCGATCATGCTCCAATGAATGGATTCGCCGAGCAGGGCGAATCCCCAGACCAGCGAGAATACCGGCAGAAGGTAGGTGACCATCGTGGCGCGGGTCGGGCCTCCCTCGTGCACGATCCAATAGAAGAGGAGATAAGCGACCCCGGAGCCGAGAATGCCAAGACCCGCCAGCACGAAGAGATTCGAGGGCACGAGGAGCTGCGAATATGGAATTTTCTCAGAAGAGAATGCCATGACGCCGCTGCCGAGCATCGAGAAGAACAAGGTGCCGAACGTGACTTGATAAGTGGACATCGTGCGCAGCAATCGGTTGGACAGTTGGGACCCGAGTCCGTAGAAGACCGAAGCGGCGATCATTCCGGCGAATCCCCGCGCGTCCGACGCCTGAACCGAAGAGGAATCCAGCCCGACCAGAACCGCGAGTCCGATCATCGCGACGCCCATCCCGAGCCACTGGAGCCGGCGGGCGGCGGCGCCGAAGAAGGCGATGCCGAGGAGGAGCGACCAGAGCGGTGTCGTCGCATTCAGCACGGACGCCATGCTGCTCGCGATTCGCGTCTCGCTGAAGCCGATGATCGCCCACGGGATGCACGTATTGACGAGCGCCATCACCGCCACTGCCCCCCACGGCGCCTGCTTGAACCGCAGCGGTTGGCGCGCCGCAAGCATATAGATCGCGATGACGACGAGCCCCAGCGCGCACCGCAGGAAGACGATCGTCCACGGGCCGAAGTCCCCCAGCAGCACCTTAATGAAGTAATACGAGCCGCCCCAGATCATGCTGAGTATCAGCATCACGGGCCAGATGGCTCTCGGCATAGCGATTCCTCCTCCTTAAGCGGGCAGCTTCACCGCGTGAAGGCCGCGAACAGCTCCCGAACCTCCCGAATGATCGCGTCCCGGTATTCGCTGCCGGCATGATACAGCTCGCCGAGCTCCCGGTACGTCCGGTTCAGGTTCTCCTTGTAATCGGGATGCTCCTTGTCCGGATGGTTCTGCTTGAACCGGGTCATGACGGCTTGCAGATAAGCGGGCCGCGCGCCCCAGCTGCCGAGCACCTCGCCGTCGGCGTTCAAGAACACCGCGATCGGCTGCGCGCGTCCGCCGTCGGTCAAGAACAGATCCATCGTCTCCGGATGCTCTTCCATGATCAGGACCTCCGTCCGGATGCCGCTTCTCTCCATCAGCCGGAACAGGACAGGCACATTCCAGATGACGTCCGGACACCAATCCGTGCACAGAATGAGGCAATGCAGATCGGTATGTTCGCCGAGAGCGGCGAAGAAGCGTTCGTCGTCCGCATGCGTCCAGCCGAAGCTCTCGTAGTTGATGCGGAATTGCGCTCTGGTATCCGGAATTTGAAAATGAACCATCGTCCGAACCTGCATGCCGTCCATGAACTGGCGGGGCGCGATCCCTTGGCCGATCTTGTGCTTCAGGTTAAGCCGCGTTCGCTCCAATGCGATACACTTCCTTCTATGGGTTAGGATATGGCTTGAATATATAGCGAAACTGACCATCGATAAATGGTCAGTTTCGTAGATTCTGAAGGGGACAGATGGAGCGGCTGTCATTACTGGAAGCAGTCGTCGTATAGTTTCGCCATCGTCTTCGCGCGTCTTGCGGAACGCTTTAGGCTCCTTGGCTGAAGCTAATGCGGCGTCGATGGTCATTCTTGTCTTGGTACCCCGAGGATCAAGGCCAATGTCGCGATAAGGATGTACTTTGGCTTCCAGGTTACGGTCATGATGTCAACTGCCATTCGCGAGTAGTTTGATATGCGATTCGATCATATCACCCGCACATACCCGTGTCCCGTGTAAGATATTGCCAACGGCAGGCGCTCACTCGCGGCCAATTGCGTGCTATATTATCAGTATCGTAGAGGAGGCATGGCGATGAAGGAAGAGTGGGAACGAACGCAGCCCCCCGTTACGCTTGATCTTCGGCAGATAGAGGAGATCGTTCAACCCGCCTTTCCGGGCAAGCGGGCGGTCTTCGCGGAACGAATCGGCGTCGGGCTAAGCAACTCGAATTACAAGGTTCTTCTCGAAGGAAGCGATACCCCGTTGGTCGTTCGGATCTATAGAAGGGAGCGGGAGACGGCGGAGAAGGAACTGGCGATCGCCGGGCTCGTGCGGGGAACCGTGCCGATCGCGGGCTTCCTCTATGCCGACGCGAGCTGCAAGCATTACCCGCAGCCTTGGGCCGTGCTGGAGTGGAAGGAGGGCGTCTTGCTGAGCGAGGTGATGAGAAGCGGTACCTCCGACGAGAAGGCTTCGGCTGCGGCATCGGCAGGCAGCGTGCTTGCGGCCATTCACAGCTATCCGATGGCGGAATCGGGGTTCTTCGGAGCGGATCTAAGAGTAACCGAGCGCTTCCCCATGAACGGGGAACGGTTCCTCGGCTTCATGGAGCAATGCCTGAGCCAAAGCCCATTCCGCCAATGGCTGGGCGAGGAACTGGCGCGGGAGCTATGGTCGTTCTGCATTCGGCATCACTCGGCTCTGTCGGAGAGCAGGGAAGCGCCGGTCCTCGTCCATTCGGATTACAATGGCTTGAACATCCTGATGCGGCAGCGGCAGGGCTCGGGTGCGGGGGACTGGGAAGTATCGGCGGTTCTCGACTGGGAGGACGCCTTCGCTTGGAACCGGTACGCCGACATCGCCAACATGCTTAGATATGAGAAGGACGGTTCAGCCTTTGAACGGCACTTCATACGGGCGTACCAAGAGCGGGGGATCGTGCTGGAGAGCAACTGGAAGCTGCTCTCCAGGCTGGAGGATCTCGTGGCCCTGTGCGACATGCTGAGCCATTCGACCGAAGACACTCCTAAGCGCATTAGCGATCTTCGGCGGTTGATCGCTCGAACCATCCAATCTCCCCGATAATATCAGGCACAAGCTTTATTGACATTTCTCACAAAGTACACTGTTGGCGGTTCTTGCAATGGCGTTGTGAATGCATCTCTTAGTTTATCCAGCATCCTCACCAACTCCTCTCCCACACTTTGTTAGGGTTATTATACATATGCCTGGTATCCGTGACAGGCTTATAGCCATAACAATAAAAGCGCGGCCGCTTTAACGGCACGCGCTTTCTAGGCGAGGCGTCGATCAGATCGGATCGCCCGACAAATATTTTTCGACCAGTACAGACAACAGCTGCACGCCGACTTCATTGTGCCCGCCTTCGGGTATGATCAGGTCGGCGTACTTCTTGGACGGCTCGATGAACGCTTCATGCATCGGCTTCACCGTCGTCAGATACTGGCGGTAGATCGACTGGATCGTTCTTCCGCGCTCCTCGATGTCCCGCACGACGCGGCGGAGGATGCGAACGTCCGGATCGGTGTCGACGAACACCTTGATATCCAGCAGGGTGCGAAGCGTCTCGTCGGACAGGACGTGCAGCCCTTCGATAATAACGATCGGCGTCGGCTCCAGGTGAACCGTCTCGTTGGAGCGGCCGTGAACCGTGAAGTCGTAGACGGGCATGTCCGCCGGCCGGCTGTTCTTGAGCGCTAGGAGGTGCTCCGCCAGCAGGCCGTTGTCGAAGGCGAACGGGTGGTCGTAGTTGATGCCTGCGCGCTCCTCCATGCTGAGATGAGCGTGATCTTTATAATAATTGTCTTGTGAGATTAAGGTGGCTTGGCCCGTGCCGAGGCGCTCCATAACGGAGCGTGCGACGGTCGTCTTGCCCGATCCGGTGCCGCCGGCGATGCCGATCGTAAGCATGCGAGTAGATGGTCCTCCTCTAGGTTCCGTTTTTACATTCCCTTAGTATAGCACAGTCGAGCGGCGGTCCGTACAGTGGCAATAATCGGACAACGGCTGCTGCAACCGACTGGAATAGAGAAGGGAAATGCCCCGCGGCAGACGGAATGAGAAGGCGCAATGAATGGCTTAAGCTTCCAACGATTGCGCGGTTCCAGCAGGCCTTGGCATCTTCCACAGCATACGCCGCGTCACTATGCCGGCTAAGCCGACGGCTCCAATCGCAGCGCCGACCAACAGGAATGTCTGCGACGCCCCCCATATCCCGATCAGGACGCCGCCGGCAAGCGGAGCGGCCACGAAGATCACGCTGTTCAGCGAATCCAATATGCCGCTGATCCGGCCAATCGCGTCAGGAGGCGTCTCCTTCTGCAGAATGTAGTTCATGCCGGTCGAAGTGAAGCCGGTTCCGAGACCGCCGATGAAGGAGGGAAGCAGAATGAACCAGAGCGGAGAGCTCTGCGTGAAGAAGCTGCAGGCGGCGAACATTAAGCCGATCAGCGCCACGCCTCCCCCGAGCAGCCAGCCGTACCCCGTCAACTGCTGGTAACGTCGCAGCCAGGCAACGCCCGTGAGCCCTCCGGTCCCGACCGCGGTGACGATCCAGCCGAGCAGCTCGGGCCGTTCGGGAGCGGTGTCCCGGAGCAGGACGGTGATCTGTGCATCGATCAATTGAATGCCGGCAAGGCCGATCAAGCTGAAAAGAAGGCTCGTCAGCAGCACGCGGCGCTGCAGCAGAATTCGCCAGCCGTCCCGCCAGGCGGCCCGCAGAGCAAGCTTCTCCCCGGAAGCCTCTTGCTGTTCGCCCTTCACGCTCCCTTGCTTGGCCGGCACCCATAGGAGCAGCAGCGCGGACAGCGCGAAGGTGGCGGCGTTGACCGCCATGCAGATGGAGGGGGCGAAGGCGGCGGCCACCGATGCGCCGAACAGCGGGCCCAGCACCTTGGACAGCTGGAAGACGGCTCCGTTCAGCGAAGTCGCTTGGAGCAGTTGATCCGTCCCGACCACGCTGCGCGTCATCGATTGCTGGGCCGGGTAGTGGAAGGTGCGAGCGGCAGCGCGTGCGGCGGCCAGTCCGAGCAGCCACCATTCATTCGGCGCGAAGATCATGAGAACGGTGATGAAGGCGCGTATCAGATCGGCGGCGATCATCAGATTCCGCTTGTTCCACCGGTCCGCCAGAATGCCCGACAGCTGGCTGAAGAGAATGCCGGGCACGGCGAACGAGAGCGGCAGAAGCGCGACCGTCATCGCATTCGAGTGCCAGATGAAGCCCATGAGAATGGAGATCGCCATGAAGTCGAAATAATCGCCGAACGCGGACAAGCCGTAGGCGGCGAACATCTTGGCAAACGAACGATTGCTTCTTAACATATCTTAGAACCCCCCCTGCTTCGTTCCGATAAGATCATCGTAGCAGGGGATTATCAGAGAGATATCAGAGAAGGATTAGAGATGGCGTTCCAGGAACTGCTGCGTCTGCACTAGCAGCTCGCCTAGCCGATATTCCGCCGCCAGCCGATCCCACTCGCGCTCCAGCTTCTGCCGGTAAGGCTCGTCATGCGATCCGGCGCTAAGATAGGTGAGCGTCAGATGCAAGGCGCCCAGCAGATGGGGAACGAACTGCGTCTGCCGGAGCGCCTCCAGTCCTTCATCCAGCGATTGCCTGGCCGATCGGATCGCGCCTTGCCGATACAGGAAGATCGCCCGGAACACCAGATGCGACCCGCGTTCCCGCTGGATCGGGTGCTGATTCAGCAGCGCCTCGCATTCTAGCAGCTTGGCGGCAGCCGCATCCAAGCGTCCTTCGTGAAGTTCCAGATACATCGCCTTCAATAGATAGATCGCAGTGAAGCTGGGTGAGTTCAGTTCAGCGATGGCGGGCCGGAGCGCCTCCAATTGTGCTCGAGCCTTCTCGGGCCGCCCTGCTTCTATATATAAAGGTACAATTTGCAGCTTCAGATCGAAGTGCCACTCGCGCCGGAGCGCGTCGCCGCGGGCAATCAGCCGCTCGAAGCAGCTCAGGGAGACAGCGGGATCGAATTGGGCGACGGCAAGAACGAATACCGCATAGGCCAGCTTCTCCGAGAGATCGATGCGGTCCGATCGGAGAATCGCACCGAAGTCTCCTTGAACGAAGTGAATATAGGCATCGTAGAAAGGGTCGCCGGGCAGGCCGAGTATGTCCCGGTTCGCCGAGAGCAGCTGCATGGCCGCGCCCATTCCCAGGCCGTGATACTTGGCCAGAAGCCGGTTCACATTGGCCGCGAACTGCTCGTCCAGCAGGAGCGGGTTATCTTGCGCGGCTGGGGCTATGCGCGTCAGCTTATAGCCTTGCCCGCGAATCGTCTCCACGCGGAGCAGGTGAGACCACTTGGCCACTTTGCGACGGAGGCGGTAGATGTGGTCATCTACGGTGCGATCGACGGGCGACTCCAGCGGCCAGACGGCGTCCAGCAATTGCTCTCGCGAGAAGGCGCGTCCCGCATGCTCGTAGAGGAAGCGAAGCAGCAGGAACTCCTTCGGCAGGAGCTGGATGCGGTCCCCGGCATGGACGGCCTCAAGGGAATCAGCTTCGAAATGGATCATGCTTCTCCTCCTGCCAATAATGTTCGATCTAAGCCCAATATTATCATGCCTGAAGCCGCCGGGGAATTCTCGATGTATGGATAGTGGAGAGTGGCCCGCCTAGAAAAGAGACTGCCGGAGATATCCGACAGCCAGAAGGTTAGTAGATAGAGCGCTACTCGAATTCATCATTGGTGTCTAGATTCTCCAAGTCTCGTGCGGAGAGTCCCTGTGAGCGTCCTCCGGAGCGCCCTTGCGAACGGCCTCCGGGAAGTCCCTGTGAACGGCCGCCAGAGCGTCCCTGCGAGCGTCCGTTGGAGCGGCCGCCAGAACGTCCTTGCGAACGACCGCCAGAGCGGCCGCCAGAGCGTCCACCCGAACGGCCATGTGAACGGCCTTGCGAGCGCCCGTCGGAGCGGCCGCTGGAACGGCTGCTAGCGAATGCATTATCACTGCGAGTCTCCAATATGTGTGCACCTCCATTAATCAGGATAATTCAACTTATGATCCGTGTTGTCCATCGACACGGACAAGCGCCACTTAGGACTAATAAAGGCTTACTTCCACTATCAATGGCGGATTTGAAGCGCTGAGAGGACAAGTATACAAACAGTTGTTGAGAGAGGCACGTATGCTTATATTGCAAATTCATATCCTTCACATTTTCAAAGGAGGGACAGCAGCAGGGGAGAGCAATTAACGTCCGAAGGCCGCCTCGATTAACGTTGAAAGGCGAGTTGCTAAGTGTCCAAGCCTATCGATCGTCAATGACTTCACAATTCGAGAGGAGAATGATCCATGTTTTTCAATAATGCGAACCGTGCTTATATGCCGCAGCGGCAGCAGAACAGCTCCGGCTCCGGTACGACGCAATCCGGCCAGGTGCAGAGGGCTTCCAATTTGATCGGCCGGCAAGTAAGAATTAACCGCGGCGGCCCCGATATGGTAGCTGGACGGCTTGTCGCCATTCCCGCCGATTATTTGGTGCTCAGCAGCAAAGACGGGATTGTCTATGTGAATGCCGCTCATGTCAAGAGCATCACGGAGACCCCGCAATCCGGCACTTCCGGCAGCAGAAGCCGTTCCAGCACGTACATCACGGCTTCGAGCTTCAATTCGCTGTTGTCTCAGCTTCGCCATCAATTCATCCAAATTAACCGAGGCGGCCCGGAGAAGATTGAGGGCTTCCTGGCAGAGAGCAACTCCGATTCCTTGCTTGTCGTGGTGAACCGGGAACTTATCCGCGTGCCGATGTTCCACATTAAGACCATCAATATAGCGGGAGGCGGCAAGAACAAGAAGAACAGCAGCAGCGGCAACAGTAGCAGCGGCAGCGGCGGCAATAATAGAAGCGGCAACAGGAGCGGGAGCGCGGGGAATCAGAACGGCAATCGTACGGGCAATCGCTCAGGCAATCGAAGCGGCAATCGGACTGGCAATCGGAGCAGATAATTCGATGCGCTAGGTTCTTCAACATTAATATGAGATAAAGCTCCTACTGGAGGGGGGATAACATGCTTTACATCTGCGCCCTTGCCGTTCTCTTGGCCAGCGCCCCCTTATTCCTATTTTTGCGGCCGCCGCGCCCCTTGCCGGAACCCTCGCCTCAAATCGAGCCCGATCCGATCCATGTTCCATCTTCTTTCGGGCTCGAGGCGAGCGGACATGGATAACCTGCAGCTTCTCGGGGGCATCGCCATTTTCGCTGTCACCGTGATCCTGCTAATGTGGCGCCCGCGCCAACTGAACGAAGCGGTTCCAGCGGGGGTTGGCGGGCTGCTATTCTTGGCGCTTGGTATCGTCAATGCCGATGATCTGCTCAGCGTATTTCAGGTCGTAAGCGGCGCTTCAGTAACTATACTGTCTACGATCGTCATGTCCATTGTCCTCGACAGCATCGGCGTCTTTCGCTGGACGGCGTTCAATATCGTTCGTATTTCCAACGGGTCCGGCATTCGCTTGTTCTGGTGTTTGAATTTGCTTTGTCTCGTCATGACGCTATTCTTTAACAACGACGGAAGCATTCTAATTACGACGCCCGTCATCGTCCGTATCGTTCAGTTATTACATTTAAAGCCGCACCAATCGATCCCCTACTTGCTGTCGGGCGCATTGGTGGCTACCGCCTCCAGTGCGCCGATTGGCGTAAGCAACTTGGCCAATCTGATCGCACTTAACATTGTCGGGCTGGATTTGCTGACTTACGCCAAATTCATGTTTGTGCCTTCCATGTTGGGGATTACGGTCATGACGCTGCTGCTGTTCTGGAAATTTAAGCGGGATATTCCACGCAAGATCGCCGTTCCTGCCGCATCGAATGCCGCCCCGGTCCTCGAGGAGCAAGAACCGTCCTCCTTGCCGCTCAACGCCGTCAAGCATTGGTTCGGAAGGAAGGATTCCTCGCGCGTCTCCTATCACCCGCTGATGAACGCCGAAGAGCACTTCCCCCAACTGGCATGGAATCGCTTCGTCATCGCGATCAGCATCGTCGTGCTGACTCGAATCGGACTGTTCGCGGCTTCCGATATAGGCATTCCGTTGGAAGCGGTAGGCCTGACAGGAGCGGGTATGCTGATCGCGGCGCGTTGGATCTGGCTCCGGCAGTCGCCTCAAGATTTGATTCGCAAGACGCCGTGGTCGATTCTCGTCTTTGCCTTCGGCATTTATGTCGTCGTATACGGTTTGCACAATATGGGGCTGACCTCATTGTTAATTGCCGGCATCGAGCCGTTCGTACAATTCGGGTTGCTGCATGCGATCGGCTTGTTCGGACTCATGCTGACGGTCATGTCCAACTTCTTGAATAACCTGCCCTCCGTCATGATCGGAACGCTCGCATTAACGACCTTCAGCCTGGACAACCATACGATGCAGGCCGCTTATTTGGCGAATATACTCGGGAGCGATATCGGTTCGCTGATTGCCCCCTTCGGAACGCTGGCTTCATTATTATGGTTTCACCAGCTTAGGCGTTACCGAATTCCCTTCTCCTGGGGCGCTTACCTCCGTGTTACGATCTGGGTCGTGCCGATTACGCTCGCGGCCAGTTTAATCGGGCTCTATCTTTGGATCATGTGGCTGGTCTAGATGAGGGAGGTGAACAAATATACGCGATGAATCAATATTTGAACCAACCGGTTATGGTGCAAGTCTCGGGTTCCAACGTACCGCTGAAGGGGAATTTGATCGATACCGGAAGCGACATTATCGTTCTGCATAACGGATTTAAATATATGTACCTCCCGCTGATACACATTCAAGGTCTCACGCAATGCCCTTCGAATGAATATGATCTCGGGGATGTCGATGACTCTGATCTGGAGCCGATCGCGGAATTGTCCTATCGCAAGGTTCTTCTTAACGCTAGAGGCAAGTTCCTGGAATTGTTCGTCGCCGGCAATCAATCCATTCACGGGTATATCACCAGTATCATGAACGACTTCTTCTTGTTCCACTCGCCCATGTACAAGTCGCTCTACATCTCCATGAACCATTTGAAGTGGCTGATTCCTTACGATTCCGGCGCAACGCCTTACTCGCTCGAACGGGAGAAGTTCCCGGCCGTACCGGCCGCGTCTTCGCTCGCCAGAACATTTGAACAGCAGCTGCGCAAGATGGAGGGAGAATTCATCGTCCTCGATCTCGGCGATTATTCCAAGAAGAACGGTCTTCTAAAATCGGTCAAGGATGGTTTGATCGAATTGGCGACAGCGGATGGGACAAGTTACTTCCTTCATATCGACCACGTGAAGTTGTTCCATTGCCCTTGATGTCTGACTGCCCGTCCCTGCATCCTTGCGGGTGCAGGGGCGATTTGTGTATTCCGAAGGGTGTCACAAGATATCCGGATTCGCCGCCATGATCGCTTCGGCGGTATCCCATAGCTTCGGCAGGTATAGAAGGACATCGCCGGAGAGGCGGTCAAGGTCGCCGCGGGATGTGATGCCAAGGTCGGCCATCAGAGCGTCGAAGGCCGGAGCGAGCGAGCGCCCAAGCTCCGGCGCGTCTGCGGCGAGAATCTGATGGCAGCGGGCGAAGGTCGCCGCCATCCAGAAGACGGCTTCGCGGTGGCAGCCGGTTCGGATGAGCTCCAGGCTGCCGTCGATGGCGACCGGCCGGGCAGCGGGGGCGATGTCGCTGCTGAAGAAGAATGGCGTTCGCGCGCGGGCCGCCGCAGCGTCGAACGTTCGGGCGAGCTCGCCGAGGTGATGCCCCGCGCGCTGAGGCGTCATGCGCGCACAGCCGAGCAGCTCCAGCAAATCCGGATAGACATCGCCGAGCCCGTACGCCCCAAGCGCTTCGCGCGCAGCGAGATATCGAAGCCGGACGGTGGGATTACGGAGCGCGGCTACGAGCAGCACATGGGTAGTCACGCCGGTCGGGAACAGCCAGGAGGTGACCTGATCGTGCCAAGGGGCGGCAGCGTCCCGATAGCGCAGCCCGTTCTCCACCCGCAGTCGAGCATTCTCGCAGCGGCGGCGCACCCACCGGCGTTCGGCGAAATGGCGGGATACCTGTTGCTGCAGCCGGCTTAGCTGCCCTGTGGGGTCTGCGAGTATGGTATTCCATCGGAAGCTGCCTGCCAAATGATAGGAGGCCAGCACTTCTTCGGCTGAGGATAGTTCATGCCATGGCAGATAAGTAATCTCAAGCAGTGTACCGCGGTAGAGGATCTTCCCTAGCTTGGAAGGGCTCGTCTCTTGATCCACGACGACGACCACATCGACATCGGAAGCGGCAGGCACTTCTTCCTCGTCGCTTTTCCCGACCGTTGAACCGCTGATATAAGCCCCTTTGAACCCTTCCGACGAACTCCCGCGCAGCTTTACCCACTCCGCCGCCGCTGCGATTGCTGCTCCGATGCGCATCCCTTCTCGCACCTCCCGGTCTAGATACTACATAAACATTACAATAAGTGTAATATTAAATTACATGAATAGAAAATTACCTATTTACGTGCGACATGAAATACTATAAAATCTACGAAGTAGAATACACATGCAGCTGTCGGTCTCTCAGCCATTAATTTAACACAGGGTTGATCAGGTTTAATAGCCAGTTAACAGAAGGCTTGTATGCTGAGTTAGTTCCCATTTGCGAGAGCCGGTCTGGCTCGGATCTTGCGAATGAAACTATATTATTTAAGATTATGTGGGGGGTTACCGAAAGTGAAGAACAAGTTTATGCTTTTGGCCGTCTTGGCCCTGGGCGTCGGCCTAATCTCGGGCTGCGGTTCGAAGAACGAGAACAATGCCGCCAGCAGCCCATCGGACAGTGCATCTCCATCGGCTAGCGCTGCGAGCCCGTCGGCAAGCCCTGCTGCACAAGAGATCAAGGAACTGAAGATTAGCTTCGTTCCGTCCAAGGATCCGGAACAGATCATCACGGCTACCGAGCCGCTGAAGGATCTGCTCAAGAACCAACTGGCAACGGAAGGCTACAACGTTGACAAGGTCAGCATCGACGTCGGCACGACGTACGAAGCCGTCGGCGAAGCGCTGTCGGCCGGCACGACGGATATCGGCCTGATCCCGGGCGGAACTTATGTATTGTACGATGACGGCGCGGACGTTATTCTGACCGCTACCCGCGCAGGTTTGTCCAACGATTCGGAAGATCCGGCACTTTGGAACAAGAACAAGCCGACGGAACCGACGGAGCAGCAAGCGACTTACTACCGCGGCCTGATTATTGCTGGTCCTTCCGCGAAGGGTCAAGAGCTGGGTGCTAAGATCAACAACGGCGAAGAGCTCACTTGGGATGACCTGAACAGCGCGAACTGGGCGGTTATGTCCTCCTCCTCGTCTTCCGGTTACATCTACCCGACGCTGTGGCTTCAAGAGAAGTATCAGAAGGGCATCTCGGATCTGAAGAACGTCTTCACTTCTGATTCGTACGGCAGCTCCTTCGCTCGTCTGGCCGCTGGCCAAGCGGACGTCCTCGTCGTCTATGCCGACGGACGCAGAGACTATGTGGAGAAGTGGAACACGGACTTTGGCCGCACCGCCTCCATCTGGGATGAGACGAACGTGATCGGCGTAACGGACGGCATCTACAACGACACGATCAGCGTCAGCAAGAAGAGCAAGCTTATGACCGACGAGTTCAAGAAGGCTCTGCAAGACGCATTCATGGCGATCGCTCAGACCGAAGAAGGCAAGCAGGTTATCGCGGTTTACAGCCATGAAGGCTACCAGCCGGCGCAATCTTCCGACTATGATGCAGAGCGTCAAGCGCAAGAATTCCTGAAGTCGTTGAAGCAGTAATCGTTCGTTCTTTAAGCGCGTTAGATTTCATCTGCACTTCGTTCATAAAAGATGAGGGCATCAGGCTTGGTGCTCTCATCTTTTCCTACTCATGCTAAAGGATCGGGGTAATTCCATGATAGAGTTCATCGGTGTCGAGAAGACGTATGCTAATGGCACGATCGCTTTGCAAAATATTAATTTGACAATTGATCAAGGCGAATTCGTCGCGGTCATCGGTCTGTCCGGCGCCGGCAAGTCGACCTTGATTCGTTGCATTAACCGTATGCATGACATCACTGGCGGCCAACTCAACGTCGACGAAGTTGACGTGGCCAAGCTTAAGGGCAAGCAGATCCGCCGCTTCCGCAGAAGAATCGGCATGATCTTCCAATCCTTCAACTTGGTGACGAGAACGACCGTCATGAAGAACGTTCTGGTCTCCTTCGTGCCCGATCTTCCGCTCTGGCGCAGATGGACCGGCATCTTCACGAAGGCTCACAAGATCAAAGCTTTGGAAGCGCTTGATAAAGTTGGCATCCTGGACAAGGCGTTCATTCGCGTGGACCAGCTGTCCGGCGGTCAACAGCAGCGTGTGGCGCTTGCCCGTACGCTGGCGCAGAACCCGGACATTATTCTGGCGGACGAGCCGATCGCGTCTCTGGACCCGGTCACGTCCCGAATGGTTATGGACGACTTCAAGAAGATCAACAAGGAGATGAATATCTCCGTTATCATGAATATTCACCATGTAGAGATTGCACTGGAATACGCAGACCGCATCATCGGTATTCGCAAGGGCGAGGTTGTGTTTGACGGGCCGACGAACAAGGTAACGAAGGACATCCTTGGCGAGATCTACGGCGGCAACTTCGATGAGATTCAATCCTCCTTCGAGGAGAATTCGGCGCATGTATGATAAAATTTTCCCTCCCAAAAAGGTGACGCTGCCGAACGGCAAAGTCGTTCTGGAGAAGAGAACGCGAACGCCGTTAATCTTGCTCGTCTTAATCGTTGCGACAATCCTGTCCGTGAACTTCACGGAATTTAGCCTTAAAGTTCTGTTCACGCGCATCAATGAATTCTTCGTCATTATCGGCGAGATGGCGCAACCGAGATGGAGCTACCTGCCTCATCTATGGAAGGCGTTAGTGGATACGCTTCAGATGTCGCTCTTAGGATCGATGCTCGGGGCTGCATTAGCGCTTCCGGTTGCGGTTCTGTCTTCATCCAACGTTATTCGCAGCAAGACCGTCGTGGCGGTATTCAAAGTTATTCTCAGCTTGCTGAGATCGCTGCCCTCTCTTGTGACGGCGCTGATTGCGACGTATGTATTCGGATTAGGCCCGATGGCCGGCGTCATTGCCATCCTGCTGTTCACGATCTCCTATGTCGGGAAGCTGCTGTATGAGCAGATTGAGAATGCCGACATGGGCCCGTTCGAAGCGATGGAGTCGCTGGGCATGAACCGGATTCAAGCGTTCCGCCATGCGATCATGCCTCAGGTGCTCCCAGGCTATCTGTCCACCTCTCTATTCTGCTTCGAAGGCAACGTCCGCTATGCGGCGATCCTTGGCTATGTCGGGGCAGGAGGCATCGGACTTCTGATCAAAGAGAATCTCGGCTGGCGCGACTACTCGACGGTAGGGATGATTGTCGTGGTACTGGTCGTTACTGTATATCTAATCGAAACGGTTAGTGAGCACTTTAGAAAAAAGTTAATCTAAGGAGAAGTCTATGCTATGACGAACGTAGAGAAGCAACTATTTGCTTCGCCTCGCAATCATCGTTATATCCTAACCGTTACGGTCATCGTCGTCGCCTTGTTCGTATGGTCATGCCTGGTTGTCTCTTTTAAAGATGTGAATGAGAGCAGCTTGAAGATTGCAGGGAACATCATGAAGGGGCTTATCCATCCGGATATGGACCTTCTGTTCAATGTGACGAAGCAGAGCGTCCTGTATCTGCTCTTGGAGACCATCGCCATCGCCTTCTTGGGTACAATCGTGGGCGCCGTATTGTCCGTGCCGCTCGCGTTCCTGGCGGCTTCCAATATCGTTCCGAAGCCGGTGTCCTGGCTGACGCGGCTGCTGCTCATCGTCATTCGCACGATTCCGGCGCTCGTCTACGGCTTAATGTTCATCCGCGTATCGGGTCCAAGCCCCTTCGCCGGGGTGCTGACGATCGGCATCACTTCCGTCGGAATGCTCGCCAAGCTGTATGTGGATGCGATCGAAGAGCTGGACACGAAGGTGCTCGAGTCGATGACGTCCATCGGATGCTCGACCTTCGAGAAGATTCGCTACGGTATTCTTCCGCAGCTGCTGTCGGTGTTCATGTCGGTGACGATCTACCGCTTCGATATGAACATGCGCGAAGCTTCGATTCTGGGCCTCGTCGGCGCAGGCGGCATCGGCGCTCCGATGATCTTCGCGATGAACAGCTACCGGTGGAATGAAGTCGGCTCGATTCTGATCGGACTCGTCGTACTCATCCTGATCATCGAGTTCGTCTCGAACAAGCTTCGCGCGAGATTGGTGAAGGGCTGATAGGCGAACATTGTTCATATGCCCGGCCACTAAAAAAAAGTCCATTTGCATGAAAAGGTACAGATCCTCATTATGTGAGGAGCCTGTACCTTTTTCTGTATTATGAAAATATCAAGTTATTGCATCACATTTTTGCTATCCTGAAGAAAGGCTAGCCCCACCAAGCACAAATCATATTTACCCAACACCCTCTATGGCAATGGATATTATTGGCATTCCAAACTCAATAGATCACTTTCCAGTTGTGATCGCAGGTTGCCTTAATCGTGCCGCGCTCCAGGATGTAGTCCGCCAGAATCTCCGTCATGTCCGTCGGAATCTCGCGGACGACCGGCTTGCCCTTCAGCATGTCGAAGTTGCCGCCGCCGCCGGCTCGGTAGCTGTTCATGACGACGTCGAACATCGCATCGGGAGCTACGTGAACGCCGCCGCGTTCGAGCTTGACGACCCGCTGGCCCTCCGGCTTGGCGATATCGAGCACATACTCGATGCCTTCCCACATGTCATAGTTAAAGTGCTGCGGCTTCGGCTCCATATAGGAAGCCGACACGCGCAGGCCGCCGGTCGCCTCGTCCAGCGCGAAGTAGCGGGCGTTCTGCTCGAGCGCCTCCCGAATGTCGCGGCCGCTTAGGCGAACGACCTTAGGTGTATTCGGATAGATGTAGTTGGAGACGACGTCCCGCATCGTGATCCGATCCGTGAAGCCACGAGCCTCATTGGTGAAAATAGCCGCGCAAGACAGGTCCGCACCCGTCACCTCCAGCTGCACCCGATTCACGAATTCCGTGAACGCGTGATCCGATTGCCGCGCCGCGAACGGATCGGGAATCGTCATGTCGCCCTCCGCCATACCGATCGGCTGGTCCAACCACTCCTGCGTCTTCCGCTCATCCTCAGCGAACATCGCCAGCAGCTCCGCATCCGCTTCACCCGCATCCTCCGCGGAGAGCAGCTGAGCGGTCTTGCGGCGAATCGCCCAGCCGCCTTCCGCCGTCCGCTCGAACGCCAGCTGCACCTTGGCGATCGTCACGCCGGCAGATCCGGGCTGCGCGACCGTGACGCCGTTCACTTCGCCGGCCAGCAGCCGATGCTGGTGTCCGGTCAACAGGACGTCGACGCCTTCGAGGCTCATACACATCTCGTAGCCCTGATTCTCGCCGGTGAGCGGCTCAGTCGGCTGGCCGGTCGCCAGATCGCGCTCGAAGCCGCCATGATAGCTGACGACGACCGCGTCCGGGCGCTCCGTCTCACGAATGTGGGCGACCCAGCGCTTCGCGGACGCCAAGGCGTCTTCGAAGGCGAGCCCCGCGATGTTGGCCGGGTCCTCCCAATTCGGGATGTAGTGCGTGGTCACGCCTAGCACGGCGATGCGGATGCCCTCGGGCAGCGTGAATACCTTGTAAGGCTGCCCGAACGCCGGCTGCCTATCCGCTTCGCGGACGATGTTGGCGGACAGCCACGGGCAGTTCGAGTTGCGAACCGCTCGGCCGAGCAGCTCCAGCCCATAATTGAATTCGTGGTTGCCGAATACGGCCGCATCATACCGAAGCGCATTCAGCGCTCTCGCGGCAGGATGAACGCCGGTGCCGTCGTACTTGGCGTAATGGTACATGAACGGCGTTCCCTGCAGGAGATCGCCGTTGTCCAAGAGCAGCAGCGCCGGATTCTCGCTCCGCTCCTTGCGAATGAAGTTCGCGAGCTTCGCGAGCCCGAGCGGCTTGTCGCCGGGTCCCCGGTAATCCGTCGGATAGAAGTGGCCATGGATGTCGCTGGTCTCGAGTAACGTAACAACGACCGATTGCGTCGTGCTCAATTCAATATTCCTCCAGTCGGTGCTAGCAGCAAGCTATGATTCTCCTATGATAGCACACCGTTATGGAAGAATGTTGCCTGCCGCGCGGAAGATCTCGTACCATTCTTCGCGCGTGAGGCGAATGTCGGCGGCGCGGACGCAGTCCTTCAGCCGCTCGATGTTCATCGTGCCGATGACCGGCTGCATGTTCGCCGGGTGGCGGAGCAGCCAGGCGATGGCGATCGTCGTATTGGTGACGCCGTACTTGGCCGCGACCTCGTCGATCTTCTCGTTCAGCTCCGGGAACTTCTCGCTGCCGAGGAAGACGCCTTCGAAGAAGCCGTATTGGAATGGCGACCACGGCTGGATCGTAATGTCGTGCAGCCGGCAGAAGTCCAGAATGCTGCCGTCGCGGTTCACGGCCGCCGCATTCTCCATGTTCACATTGAAGCCTTGGGAGATCATTGTGGCGTTCGTGATGCTCAATTGCAGCTGGTTGGCAACGATCGGCTGCTTCACATATTTTCGCAACAATTGGATCTGCATCGGGTTCTGGTTGGAGACGCCGAAGTGGCGCACCTTGCCGGACTGCTCCAGTTGATCGAACGCTTCCGCGACCTCCTCCGGCTCGACCAGCGTATCCGGGCGGTGCAGCAGCAGGACATCGAGGTATTCCGTCTTCAAGCGCTTCAGAATGCCGTCGACCGAGTTCAGGATGTGTTCTTTGGAGAAGTCGAACATGCCCTTGTCCGGGCGAATGCCGCATTTGGACTGCAGAATGATCTTCTCGCGCACGCTCGGGCTCATCCCGATGGCGTCCGCGAAGATCTCCTCGCACTTGCCTCCGCCATAGATGTCCGCGTGCTCGAAGAAGTTCGCGCCGATCTCCAGAGCGGTCTGGACGAAGCGCTCCGCTTGCGGCTTATCTAGCGAATTGATGCGCATGCAGCCGACCGCTACGACGGGCACTTCCAGCGCGCTGGCGCCAAGCTTAATCGTTCTCATGAATATGTACCTCCGATTGGGTTAGGATCATTGATTTGAAGCGTACCAACCATATTGTGGCACAAGCGCGGCGCGACTACAATTTCGCAATTGGTGCTGTTATTAATGGATTTTGGCACGAAACGTTGCGTTTTCGTTCATTGCTTACTTAGTGGAAGAAGTATTATAATCTACATGTGTTTGTTCGGATTACCAATAGGACAAGCGTTCAGGAGCTTCCTTCTGGACGTCCTCATATCCTGATTGTCATGAATCCAGAGGAGGATGCAAGCGATGGCATTGGTATCGATGAAGGAAATGTTGAACAAAGGGCTCAAAGAAGGCTATGCGGTCGGACAGTTCAATATTAACAACCTGGAATGGACGCAAGCGATTCTGAACGCAGCTCAGGAAGAGCAATCCCCGGTTATTCTTGGGGTATCCGAAGGCGCTGCTCGCTATATGGGCGGATTCTCCGTCATTACGGCATTCGTCAAAGCGTTGATCGAAGAAGGCAAGATCACCGTTCCGGTAGCGATTCACCTTGACCATGGTTCCAGCGTAGAGAAGTGCAAAGCCGCGATCGACGCCGGATTCACTTCCGTCATGATCGACGCTTCCCACCATCCGTTCGAAGAGAACGTGCAGGCGACGAAGGAAGTTGTCGAATACGCGCATGCTCGCGGCGTGTCCGTCGAAGCCGAGCTGGGAACGGTCGGCGGACAAGAAGACGATGTTGTGGCCGACGGCGTTATCTATGCGGATCCGCAAGAATGCAAGCAATTGGTGGAACGCACCGGCATCGACTGCCTCGCACCTGCTCTGGGTTCTGTCCATGGCCCTTACAAAGGCGAGCCGAAGCTTGGCTTCAAGGAGATGGAAGAGATCTGCAACACGGCTGGCGTGCCGCTGGTTCTGCATGGCGGAACGGGTATCCCGACGGAGCAGATCAAGAAGTCCATCTCGCTTGGAACGGCCAAGATCAACGTCAACACCGAGAACCAGATCGCGTTCACCAAAGCGGTGCGCGAAGTGCTGGCTAACGATTCGAAGGTGTACGACCCGCGCAAGTTTATCGGCCCAGGCCGCGACGCCATCAAGGCGACGGTTATCGGCAAGATGCGCGAGTTCGGCTCTTCCGGCAAGGCGTAAGCAGCCGGCAGGCTTGAAGAGGGCTTGACGAAGGCGCCAGCGGCGGCTAGCTCCGCACGAAGGCAGGCGTGAGCTGTGGAAGTGCAGCTTGCCGGCAGGCCCGACGAAGGCATGTGCTTCAACGAGCCCGCACTTTATCATAGGCAGCAAGCCCATCTCCTCGCGGGGGTGGGCTTTTTGGTTTCGAGCATATTCGCGCTTGTCCCCGGCATACAATCCTTTTTAGAGGGATATCGAGTCCTTTCGCGGAGCTTAAGCACACCGACAGGAGGGTATGCGGATGGGGAAAAGTGTATTGAGATCATCGGTTAAAGGCGCGATAATGGGGGCTTCCATGACCGGCGGGTGGCTCCTGGCCGACTTGCTGCTTCCGGAGCCATGGGGGGACGTCATCTTATTCTCCGCGATGGCCGTCGCGAACATCGGGATCGGGTGGAAGCTGGGGAGAATGTTCGACCAGAAGGAAGCCGAGGCGGAGGCTGCCGCGGCGGCAGGCGAAGAGGCGGCCAAGGCACGGAGCGCGGCGGAAGTGCCTTGATGGTGCTCGTGCTAGGGAGGCAGGATATTAAGAGATAACGGAACGTCGTTCCGTTATTGGAGAGCTGAATCGTGATGTCCGCGAAATAACGGAACAGCGTTCCGTTATTTCCGCGTTTTAAGTTGGTTACTCGAATGAATGTCGCAAATAACGGAACCACGTTCCTCTATCGCGTCTGCGAGCATGTGTTTGCGGCCAGATAACGGAACGTCGTTCCGTTATGGCACGAGCTGCGGACTTTTCGAATTAACGCCGAGACTTCCGCGACAGTCTGCAAGCCAGCCCTCAGCGGGCTGGCTTTTCTCTGTCTGCTGCATTAGGTGCGGCTATTGCAGCGGCATGTTCATCTCATACTGCTCGACCGGCTGCTTCTCGAAGCCCAGCTTCCGGAAGTATCCATCGAGCGCGGCGCTGACGGGCAGACAGACATTCAGTTTCTCTGCCTGGTGCTTGGCCGCAGCTTGCTGAAGCATCCAACGTCCCAGCCCTTGGCCGCGCTGCGCCGGATCGACCCATAGGAAGTTGGTCTTGCCCGATGCGCTCATGGCGACCATCGCGATCGTCTGGCGGTCTTCGCTATAGACGGCAAGGAGCGCTTCCCGGTCGCTGGCGGCGTAGAAGGGGGGATCGCTCTGCCAGTTGATGTGGCTGTTCGGCAACGAATCCCGGAAGGCGGCCAATTCGTTATGCGAGATCTCCTCTACGGCATAAGAGTGCAGCGGCTCTTCTGTCGGCAAGGAAGCAGTCAAGCCGTTGTAATATTCAAGCGTCTCCTGGATCTGGTACCCTTGCTTCTCATAGAACCGGATGGCACGGTTATTCTCCTTCAGCACCTCGAGGAAAAGCTGGTCGCACCCCGCATCCCGCGCCGCTTGCTTGTGCAGCTCGAACAGGCGCTGGCTGACGCCTAGCCCGCGATAATCGGGCGCGATGCAGAGCGTGCCGCACCGCATCGTCTTCAGGCCGTCGAACCTCCGCACGCCGCCAAGGATCAAGCCGACCGGCCCGTCCGGCCCGAGCGCGATGAAGGAGCGGTCCAGTTCATTGCCTTCCGGGCCGAAGAAGCGCGCCGCGAAAGTGTCCATGTCCATGTTGAATTGAACGGGATAATCGGCGAAGCCAGACTGGAACGCATCGTAAATTTGGCGCATCGTAACATCGGTGCAGGCGGAGTACGTAATCATGGCGATTGGCTCCTTTAATATCGTATATGCTTCTGAGATTACCAAAATAAGGGTTGGTCGCCAATGGTTTTTTTGCGTCGGTGTGCGGGTGCTCGCTGTAACCGGTCGG